>CAZCAJ010000049.1:0-28814 GCA_964496645.1 uncultured Opitutaceae bacterium | reverse complement strand
AATAGGGAACGATCCGGTTCGCGGGCTTCTGCGGGTGCCAGGTCTGGTATCGGTACAGCATCAGCCGGGCACAAAAGGGGATGGGGATCTCGCGCAGGTCTGAGGTCTTGGACTTTTGCGTGGGTATGTGCACCAAGGTCCCGTCGTCCACGATGTCCAACCACTGCAGCTTGGAGAGCTCGTGGGGCCGGATTCCGCAGAAGAAGCCCAGCACAAGGTAGGGGAAAAAACGACCGTCCGGATGGTTCCAGCTATGGAACAGGAGAGACTCCACCTCCGCGATGGTGAAAATCTTTGGCAGCACCAGCGGCTCCGGAATCTTGATTTTGCCCAGAGGGTTCTCTCCCACCTGTCCGTTCTTCACGCCCCATTCAAAAAGCATGCGATAGTACTTGAAGTGATGGTGCTTGCTGATGGGTGCCAGTGCGGTCTGGGAGTAAAGCCAGTCGATGATATCCTTTTCGGTCAGGGTGCTTACCCTTCGGTCCTTGAAATGATCGGCCAGACCCTTGAATCGGTTGAACGAGAAAAAGTACACGTCCCGCAACTTATTCCAGAGCTTCTGCTCCCGTCTCTTGTCGTCGATGAACAGCTTCACCAGATCGGGCAGAAACGGGTCTCCGGCTGCCGGGTATTTTCGCTTGATGTAAAAGTCGACCGCCTCCAGCAGGGTGTCCTTGATGCCGTGAGCATCCAGGGCCTTCCTGGCGTTCATGGCATCCAACCGCAATTCCGGCATGATGTAGGACCGCTTGCCTCCTTGGTTGTACTCCTCGTTCCAGTCGTGGGCCTGCGCCCTTGCCTTTTGCTCCGAGTCAAAGAAAGATCGCCGCCTGAATTTGCGTCCAAGCTTTGTGCCCATGTCCACACACCACCTCCCGTCACCCATCAAGTAGACGTATGGCCAGTCTTTCACGCTCCAAAACTATGGCCAATTTATACCACAAATGCAACCTTCCGAGGCAAAAGCGATGAACCCTGTCCTCAAGCTCCTCATCGAAGGCGGCCGCCTGACGACGGCGCAGATGGCGCAGGTTTCGGGCCTGTCCGAGGCCGAAGTCGACCGGCACCTGGAGCAGCTCAAGAAGGACGGGGTCTTCCTCGGCTGGCGCCCGGTGCTCGACCTGTCCCGGGAGGCCGCCGGCGCAGTCCGCGCTGTGATCGAGGTGAAGATAACCCCCGAGAGGGGCGGGGGCTTCAACCGCCTGGCCGAGCGACTGAGCCGGTTCGACGAGGTCGAGTCCTGCTACCTGATGTCGGGCGCCTACGACCTGCTCATCTTCGTCACGGGGCCAAGCCTCCAGAGGGTCGCCGGGTTCGTCTCCGAGAAGCTCTCGACGCTGGAGGGCGTGCTCTCGACGAGCACCCACTTCATGCTGCGCTCCTACAAGGAGGGGACCTTCCTCATGGAGGCGCCGTCCCAGGAGAACGAGAGGCTGAAGGTGTCGCCGTGAAGCGATTCATCGCCCGGCACGTGGCGGGGCTTCCCAAGTCGGGGATCCGCGACTTCTTCGAGATCGTGGCCAAGAAGAAGAACGTCATCTCGCTCGGCATCGGCGAGCCGGACTTCGATACGCCCTGGCACATCCGCGAGGCGGCGATCTACGCGCTCGAGAAGGGCAGGACCCACTACACCTCGAACCTCGGGCTCATGGAGCTGCGCCGCGCGATCTCGGCGTATGTGGAGCGCAATTACGCCGTGAGCTACGTGCCCGACGACGAGGTCCTCGTGACGGTGGGCGTCTCGGAGGCTCTGGACCTGGCGCTGCGCGCGCTGCTCAACCCGGGCGACAAGGTGCTGTACCACCAGCCCTGCTACGTCTCCTACCATCCCGGGGTCGCCCTGGCGCACGGCGTGGCCGTCGCTGTGCCGACGCGCGCGGACGACGGGTTCGCCCTCAATGTGGCGGACCTCGAGAGGGCCTGGCAGCCCGGCTGCAAGGTGCTCATGATGAACCTTCCCTGCAACCCGACGGGCGGCACGTGCGACCGGGCCCAACTGGAGAAGATCGCCCGTTTCGCCGTCGAAAAGGACCTGATCGTCTTGAGCGACGAGATCTACTCCGAGCTGGTCTACGAACGCCCCCACACGAGCATCGCCGTCCTTCCCGGGATGAAGGAGCGGACGATCTTCCTGCACGGGTTCTCAAAGGCGTTTGCGATGACAGGCTTCCGGATAGGCTACGCGTGCGGGCCGGCCCAGCTCATCGAGGCGATGATGAAGGTCCACCAGTACTCGATGCTGTGCGCCCCGATCCTGTCGCAGGAGGCGGCCGTCGAGGCCCTGGCCCGCGGGGAGGACGGCGTGAAGTCCATGCGCGAGCAGTACCAGCGCCGGCGCGACCTGGTCGTCAGGCGCCTCAGGGCGGCGGGCCTGGACTGCCGCGCCCCGGGGGGCGCCTTCTACGTCTTCCCGAGCGTGGCCTCGACGGGGCTGAGCGACCATGATTTTGCCTACGGCCTCCTCGAGTCGCAGGGGGTGGCGGTCGTCCCCGGCGCGGCCTTTGGCGAGAACGGACGGGGATTCGTCCGCGCAAGCTTCGCCACGGGATACGACCAGCTTGTGGAGGCCTGCGACCGGATCGAGCGGTTCGTGAACACCCCGGCGCCATGTTCCGCTCCGTCGCCATCGTAGGCCGTCCCAATGTCGGCAAGAGCCGGCTCTTCAACCGGCTCGCCCGCAAGAGGATCTCCATCGTCCACGACCAGCCGGGCGTCACGCGCGACGTCGTCTCGGCCGAGGTCGGTGACGGATACACGCTCATGGACACGGGCGGCCTCGGCCTCAAGGAGGGCAAGTCCTCCACCGCGGCCGTCATCGATGCGACCGAAAGACAGGTCGGCTTCGCCATCGACACCGCGTCGCTCATCCTCTTCGTCATAGACGGCCTGGACAACGTGACGGCCCTCGACGACCGGATCGCCGCGCGGCTTCGGCGCGGGGGCAAGCCCGTGATCGTCGTCGTCAACAAGGCCGACTTCGGGGACGAGAAGGCGGACCTCGACGGGGTCGCGCGCCTGGGCCTGGGCGAGCCGATCTGCGTGTCCGCCGAGCACGGACGCGGCGAGTCGGAGCTGCGCGAGGCCATCCTCGGCAGGATCGGGCGCCAGCAGGAGGCGCCCGCGCCGCCGGCCGACGGCCGGCGCGGGCCGATCTGCATCAGCTTCATCGGCCGCCCGAACGTGGGCAAGTCGTCGCTCGCGAACCGGCTCCTCGGTAGCAACCGCCTCATCGTGAACGAGGTTGCGGGAACCACCCGCGACGCGGTCGAGGTCCCTTTCGAATTTAGGGGCCGCGACGGGAAGCTCCACGGGTTCCGGCTTATCGACACCGCCGGCATCAAGGCCGCCACGAAGCTCGCCTCGTCGGTGGAGTACTTCTCGCGCCTGCGGTCGCTCGACGCAATGCAGAGGTCGGATGTCGTGTTCCTCGTTCTCGACGCGCTGGACGGCGTGACCCAGCAGGACAAGGCGATCGCAGGCGAGGCCATCAAGGACCGCAAGCCGATCGCGATCGTCGTCAACAAGTGGGACCTCGTGCACGAGGCGTTCAGGAGGGACGGCGGGATCCCGGGGGCCAAGAGCGAGCGCGACTACCGCGAAAAATACGAAAAGGCGGTCTTCGAGCGGCTCTTCTTCACCCCGGGGGCCCCCCTCATCTTCGCGTCAGCGGCGAGCGGCTACGAGGTGGACCGGATGATGAACGCGGCGGTCAAGCTGTACCGCACGATGGACAAGAGGCTTCCCACGGCGCGGCTGAACGAGGCCCTGGAGCGGCTCGCGAACCAGACACCCCCTCCGGCCATCGGCGCCCGCAGGTTCCGGATATACTATGCGACCCAGACGGGCAACCGGCCGTTCCGGATCAGGATCTTCTGCAACCGTGAGGAGAGCCTCACAGAGAGCTACCGCCGCTACCTCGAGGCCGGGCTCGTGAAGGAGTTCGGGATCAACGGATGCCCGGTCGAGTTCGAGCTCGTGGGCAAAACACGGGGCTCCGAGGCCCGCTGACCCGCCGGGGGACGCCAGCCATGCCCGAGCCTCTTCGCCTCGTATTCATGGGATCCGACGCCATCGCGATCCCGGTGCTTGACTGGCTGGCGGGCGACGGCGGGTCGGTCGCTCGCCTTGTCGCCGTGGTGACCGGCCCGGACCGGCCCTCCGGCCGGGGCCAGGCCGTCCGGCCCAACAGCGTGAAGGCCTGGGCCGCCGGCCGCCCCCTAGCGGTCCTCCAGCCGGAGCGCCTCGACTCCGCGGTCCTCTCCGAGCTCACCGCGCTGCGGCCGGACGTCGCCCTCGTCGCGGCCTTCGGCCATATCCTGCGCGACGAGTTCATAGCGGTCGCGCGCCTCGGCACGCTCAACCTGCACGCCTCGCTGCTGCCCAGGTACCGGGGGGCGTCCCCGATCCAGGCGGCGATATCGTCGGGCGACGGGGAAACCGGCATGACCCTGATGCGGATCGTCCGCGAGCTCGACGCGGGCCCGCTCGGCGGCGCCGAGCGTATCGCGGTCTCGCCGCTCGACACGGCCCGGGAGGTCGAGGCAAGGCTCGCGGCTGCCGCGGTCCCCCTCGTGGCGAGATCGCTTCCCTCCCTCGGCCGGGGCGAGCTTGAATTCCGCGCCCAGGACGGCGCGCTGGCGAGCTACTGCCGCCGCCTGGAAAAGTCCGACGGGGTCCTGGACTTCTCGGCGCCGGCGCACGTGCTTTCGGCGCGCATCAACGCTCTCAGCCCGTGGCCCTCAGTTTCAGTCCTCGTTCGCGACACGCCCGTCAAGGTCGGCCTCGCCGACTCCGTCGCGGGCGCCTCCGGGGCCGTCCCGGGAGCCGTCGTCGGCTCGGACGAGCAGGGCCTCCTCGTGTCGACGGGGTCGGGGGTTCTGAGGATGCGCCGGCTCCAGCGCCCCGGCGGACGGATGCTCGACGCGCCCGAATTCCTGCGCGGATTCCCGATTGGCGCGGGCACGGTGCTTCCGTCGCGGCCGATGCCCGCGCTCGTCTCGGACTCTCCGCCCAGGCGCTGAGCGCGGGCGACACATGCCGCTTGTTTTCACGGGGCCTTTGGGCAGAATACCGGCCCAATGCCCTGCAGGCCCGCCGCATGCCGCCTGGCGCTAGTCTGCGCCGCCGTCGCGTCGTCGATCGCGGCGCCGCGCGCGTCCGCGCAGGCCGAGATCGCCGACCTACGGGAGGACGTCCGCGGCCTCGCCCAGCGCGTGGGTGAACTCTCGCTTCGCGTGGAGCAGCTCGAGCACGAGAATGCGCAGTTGAGGGCGAAGATCGCGGCGCTGGACAGGGGCGGCGACGCCGTGAGCCCCGCCCAGCTCAACGCGGCGGTGGCGGACCTTAACGCGTCGATCAAGTCATCCGTGTCGTCCTCGCGTTCGGAGATCCTTCAGATCGTGGCCGACCAGATGGAGAAGCTGGCGAAGCAGACCAACACCGCGCTGGACTCGATCGCCAGGGCGGGCGCGGCCGCACAGGCGCGGCCGGCCGCCGAGGCCGGCGCACCCGCCGGCGACGCCCGCCCGAGGGAGGGCGTGAGCTACACCGTTCAGAAGGGCGACACCATCGGCCTCATCGCGAAGAAGACGGGCACGAGGGCGCAGGACATCATCGACGCCAACAGGCTGGCGGATCCGTCGAGGATCCAGGCCGGCCAGGTGCTCCTGATCCCGGGAGGCAAGTAGCGCGGCGCCGCCCCGTCCCTTTCACACATGGCACCCCCAAAGAAATCGCGTCTGGGCCGCGGGCTCGGCGACCTCATATCGGCTGCGAGGCCGCCCTCGGCCGCCCCTGCCGCGCCGGTGGCGCACACCCCCCCGGCGCACGGGTACCTGGACATCCCGGTCCACCTCATCGAGCCAAACCCCTTCCAGGCCAGGCGCGAGATCGCTCAGGAGCAGCTCGAGGAGCTCGCCGAGAGCATCCGCAGCGAGGGGCTGCTTCAGCCGGTCGTGGTGCGAAGGCACGGCGACCGGTACCAGCTTATCGCCGGCGAGCGGCGCTGGCGCGCCTTCCAGATCCTGAAGATAGGATCGATGCCCGCCCGGGTCGTGGAGGCGAGCGACGCCTCAGCCGCGTCGATCGGGCTAATAGAGAACCTCCAGCGCGAGGGCCTGAACCCGATCGAGGAGGCGCTCGGGTTTGCCAGCCTCGTCAGGGATTTCGACCTGACGCAGGAGACGGCCGCCGAGCGGGTGGGAAAGAGCCGCGCAGCCGTGGCCAACTCCCTGCGGCTTCTGACGCTGGACTCCGAGATCCAGGGCTACATCGCCAAGAACCTCCTCAGCGTCGGCCACGCCAAGGCGCTCCTCGGGGTTGAGGAGGCTGCCGGGCGAACCGTGCTCGCGCGCCGGGTGATCGAGCAGGGGCTGAGCGTCCGCCAGGCCGAGCGGCTGGCGCAGGCCGGGAGGGCGCCCGGTTCGACAAGGTCGCCGTCCCGTGGCCGGGCCCTGGGCGCGCGCGAGGCCGCCGCGGTCGAAAGCATCCAGAGGCGGCTTTCGTCGCACCTGGGAGCGCGCGTCGCCGTGATCCACACGCCGAAGAAGGGCAGGATCGTGATCGAGTACCGCGGGAACGACGACCTGCAGCGGCTGCTCGAGAAGCTCGGGGTCGAGCGGGCCGACCTTGCCTGACCGCCCCGTGGGGGCGCCCTGGTCCGGCGCCTCGGCGTCCTACTCTTCCTTGGCCTCGGGCAGCGAAATCGGCACCCACCTGGGAAGGGCGCCCGACTGGGTGTAGAGGTACCAGGTGTCGCCCGTCCACGTGTCTATTTTCATCGTCCCGGTGCGGTGGTCGCTCTCCTGCGGGGCCTCCCTTCCGTTCTCGTACCAATGCACCGTGACGATTTGATACCGTCCGTTCAGCGAGTCGACGCGCGAATCAGCGCGCGAATCAAATCGCTGGTGCGCGCCGCAGCCGGAAAGTAGGGCGGCTGCGAACATTAGGGCTATTACCGGCTTCAACATATTGATCGTGGGTGCGGCGCATCGGCGGCTCCAGCCGCGCCTGCAGCTGGCTTCGGGCGCGAAACTGCCGGACGGTAGCAGCCCCGGCGCGGCGTTGACAAGATCCGGTCCAAGCTGTTTCGTTCACCCTTCCGCATCATGAGCATCCTCTTAGGCATCTCGACGTTCATCCTTATCCTGACATCGCTTTTCCTTATCCTGTTGGTGCTGGCCCAGAAGGCGAGGTCCGATGGCGGCATGGGCGCCGCCATGGGGGGCGGGATGGCCGAGGCGACTTTCGGGGCGGATACGGGCAACGTGCTCAGCAAGGCGACGATCAACGCGGCAATCGTGTTCTTCGTCCTGAGCTTCGCGCTCTACCTCGGGCGCATCTACGAGGGCAAGCATGCGGCCTCGTCGGGCGGTTCGTTGCCCACGATCGCCGCCCCGCTGACCCCGGCGGATTCCAAGGCGCCTTCCCGTGTCCAGGTCCCGGCCACCAACGTACCTACCCCGACTCCGGCCAAGGCTGCAAAACCCTGACCGGCCCTGCGGGGGAGCGGCCGAGCCGTTGCTGCCTTCCGGGCTGGCGCGCGCCTTTCGCGCGGCGGGCCTTTCGTGCCTTGTCGGCGCCCTGGCGGCCGCGGGAACCCGCGCATGGGCCGGGGCTCAGGACAGCGCCGCCGCCGCGGTTCTCCTCGAGCACTTCAGGCGATCGGTCTACGCGGAGCCGGTCTACATTGAATTTGACCTGAGGGAGATGCCGCGGCGCGGGGATGAGCACCTGTTCCATGGCCGGCTCTGGGGCACCCGCAACGAGCGCGGGCCAATCGCCCGACTGGAGATCGGCGGCGGAAAGGGGGCCCCCGCCCGCGCCCTCCTGGTCCAGGGCGGGCCCGATCCCGCGGTATGGGTGTCGGACGCACGGGGGGGAGGATCCCGCAACGAGGCTGCTCTCCTGGAACCCCTTGTTCCGGGCACCGAGATGACGCCCTTCGACCTCCAGATGCCGTACCTCTACTGGCTCGACGTGGATTTCGCCGGCACGGCGCGTATCCGCGGGCGCCCGGCCGACGCCTACGTATTCGCGCCCCCCGCCGAGTTCGCGGCCGCGGCCCCCGGGGTGAAGTCCGTCAGGGCGTACTTGGACACCCAGTACGGCGCCTTCATGCAGGCGGAGGTGGCCGGAGCCGACGGGCGTGTTGCTAAGACCCTGTCCCTATTGGAGCTAAGAAAGGTAGGCGAGCGGTGGATACCCAGAGACCTGGACGTCCGCAACGAGGCTACGCGGAACAAGACGCGCCTCTCTGTCACGGCAGTCGCGGTCGCAATCGCCATCAATCCGTCGGCCTTCGACCCGACCCGCCTGGGCATGGCGGCCGCCCCGCCCGCGGATGCGAGCCTCACGCGGATCGCGCAGTGACCCAAATTGAAGAATTTCGTTGCGGCGGGGCCGTCTCGGGTGCCTGCTCATGGCCCGTTCAGCTTCCACTCTTCCAACGTCATGGCCACACGTTCCGCCTCGGCTCCTCTCACGTTTGATTTGCCGATATCGCTCATCGCCAAGATCGAGGGCCACCGCAAGAGGTACAAGCTCAAGACGGCGAGCGAGGTGGTCCGGCTGGCGATCGACGAATTCGACTTTGAGGGCTGCAGGCCGGCCCGCGACCCGCACCGCCAGGTGTCGGTGCGCCTCGGCACGAACCAGCGCGCGATGCTCAAGCGCTACGCAAAGAAGAAGAACGCGAGCGTGGGCGAGCTCCTGAGATTCGCGCTCGACGCCCTTCCCGCGAGGAAATCCAAGGCCCGCTGACGGCCCGATTGGCTGGGGGACGGGGAGATTCTGGGACCTCCCCGCTTGCGTTCGTGGCCCCGGCGCCTTTCTAGTGGACCTCCCTGCCCCCTATGCGATCAGCTCCCCTGCCACCTCTCTCAACCTGGGCCCGCAATATAGCGCCATCGCCGACGCTCGCTGTGGATTCGAAGGCGAAGGCCCTGCAGGCGTCCGGGCAGGACGTCTGCAGCTTCGCCGCGGGCGAGCCGGATTTTGACACCCCGCAGCACATAAAGGATGCCTGCGCCGCGGCGCTCCAGTCGGGAAAGACGAAGTATGTCGCGACACCGGGGATCGAGGAGCTGCGCAAGGCGGTCGCCGAGTCCTACGCGGGCGCCTACGGCCTGAAGGTGGCCCCCGGTCAGGTGGTCGTGAGTCCCGGCGGGAAGTTCTCGTGCTTCCTGGCCGTACTCGCGACGTGCTCGCCCGGCGACGAGGTGCTGATCCCTGCTCCCTACTGGGTGAGCTATCCGGAGATGGCCAAGCTTGCGGGAGCCGTCCCCAGGCCGGTCCACTCGACGGACGCGTCGGGGTTCAAGCTAAGGGCCGAGCAGCTCGAGGCCGAGATCACGCCCCGATCGAGGCTGCTCATCCTCAACTCCCCGTCCAACCCGACCGGCGCGGTGTACACGCGGCCGGAGCTCGAGGCGCTGATGGCGGTCGCGGTCCGGCACAACCTCTACGTCCTGTCCGACGAGATCTACGAGAACCTCGTCTACGACGGGATCAAGGCCACGTGCGTCGCGACGCTGGGCCCCGAGGCGGAGGCGAGGACAATCGTGGTGTCCGGCTTCTCGAAGACGTATTCAATGACGGGATGGAGGCTGGGGACCCTCGTCGGGCCCGCGCCCATCGCAAAGGCCGTCGCGGAGCTCCAGAGCCAGATGTCGTCGAATGCAACCACGTTTGCGCAATACGGCGCGCTGGCCGCGCTCAGGGAGAAGGCGAAGACCAAGGACTCGCTGGACAGGATGCTCGCCGCCTTCAACCGGCGCAGGCTCCTGCTCCATGCGGGGCTTTCGAGAATCCCGGGAATAAGGTGCCTCCTCGCGCAGGGGGCGTTCTACCTGTTTCCAAACGTCTCGAGCTTCGGGATGAGCTCGATGCAGTTCTGCGAGGCGCTGCTCGAGAAGGAGAAGGTCGCCGCGGTGCCGGGATCCGCATTCGGGGCCGAGGGCCACCTCCGGATGAGCTATGCGACGAGCGACGAGACGATCGAGAAGGGCCTCGCGAGGCTCGCGAATTTCTGCAACGGCCTCAGGCGCTGAGGCCATATTCCAACCCAAAAGAAACGCACCCCTATGGCCTACAAAGACGTCACTCCGCCCGCGGGCGGAAAAATCTCCATCTCGGCGGGAAGGCTCAATGTTCCGGACAACCCGATCATCCCGTTCATCAGGGGCGACGGCACGGGGCCCGATATCTGGGCCTCGGCGGTGCGCGTCCTCGACGCGTCGGTGGACAAGGCATACGCGGGCAGGCGCAGGATTTCGTGGTTCGAGGTGTTTGCCGGCGAGGAGAGCTTCAAGCGGTTCAACAACTGGCTTCCCGACGACACGGTGGCGGCATTCAGGGAATACCTCGTCGGGATAAAGGGCCCTCTTACGACGCCGGTCGGCGGCGGGATCCGGTCTCTCAACGTCGCGCTGCGCCAGATGCTGGACCTTTATGTCTGCCTCCGGCCCGTGCAGTGGTTCGCCGGCGTCCCGTCGCCCGTGAAGCACCCGGAGCGGGTGAACATCGTGATCTTCCGCGAGAACACGGAGGACATCTACGCCGGCATCGAATTTGCGGCCGGCACCCCGGAGGCCCAGAAGGTCCTGGACTTCATCGCCAAGGAGTTTCCCAAGGCGTTTGAGAAGATACGATTCGGGACGAAGGCCAAGGCGGAGGCGTTCTGGAAGGAGGTCGGCGCGAAGGATTTCCCCTCCGATGTCCAGGTAGGCATTGGGATCAAGCCGGTCAGCTTCTCCGGAAGCGTCAGGCTGGTCCACACAGCGATCGGGTATGCCATAAGGAACAAGCGCAAGAGCGTCACGATCGTCCACAAGGGCAACATCATGAAGTTCACCGAGGGCGCGTTCCGCGACTGGGGCTACAGGGTCGCAAAGGAGTTCTACGGCGCGGTCGAGATAGACGGGGGCCCCTGGTGCAAGATTCCCGAAGGCAAGCCTGGCGCAGGCATCGTGATAAAGGACTCGATTGCCGACATCACGCTCCAGCAGATCCTGACGCGGCCCGGCGACTTCGACGTCATCGCGACGCTCAACCTGAACGGCGACTACCTGTCCGACGCGCTTGCCGCGCAGGTCGGCGGCATAGGAATCGCCCCGGGGGGAAACATCAACTACATCTCGGGCCATGCCATATTCGAGGCGACCCACGGCACGGCGCCCAAGTACGCGAACAAGGACGTCGTCAACCCCGGCTCGGTTGTGCTGTCGGGCGAGATGATGCTTCGCTACATGGGATGGACCGAGGCGGCCGACCTGGTCGTCAAGGGGCTTGGCGGCGCGATCGCCGCGAAGAGGGTCACCTACGACTTCGCCCGCCAGATGGAGGGAGCGACGGAGATCAAGTGCTCCGCATTCGGCGACGCCATCATCTCCCACATGTGAGGGGCCGCGCAATGGGCCGGCCCCCTCGCGGCGGGCTCACTTGCGGACGAATCTGAGCAGCCAGACGAACAGAAGCGCGCCGACGATCGAGAATACGAACCGGCCTATGGCGCCGTAGGCCACGATTCCAAGCGCCCCGAAGCAGAGGCTGCCCAGGAACGCGCCGACGATCCCCACGATCACATTGCCTGCGAGGCCGAATCCGCTCCCCTTGGAAATCAGTCCGGCGCACCATCCGGCGAGTCCGCCGATCACGAGGAACATGATAAAGCTTCCGATTGTCATGGAATTGAGTGGGCGGGGGCGGCGCGGTTCACTTAGTCGGGGCGGGCGCAGTGAACTGCATCTTCGAGACGATGTCCACTAGGCGCTTTCGCAGGATCGAGTCCTCCTCCTCGGGCGTCTTGTTGTAGCGCGCCCCCTCGGTGACCTTCTCGGCGAGCTCGATGCTGACGAAGTAGACGAACCCGTTCCTCACGAACACCACGTTCCCCCTCTTCGCAACCGGGGGCTTGCCGGCCGGCTCGAACGCGAGTTGGTCGGCGAACATCGAGCCCCCCGGCAAGAGGATGTAGCAGAACAGGGCCCCGTCCAGGAAGTTGGCCGCGTACCCGGCGGACTCGATCCTGGCATCCGGGCAGGAGCGCTTGAAATCCGTCATGACAAAGGTGCCGAAGTAGTAGATCAGGTACGCCTTGGTGTCGCGCGTCTCCATCTCCCAGCGCTGCGTGGCATCCTGCTTGAAGGCGCCGATGGTGATATGGGTGTCGAAGTCATCCTTGAAGACGACCACGTGGTCGGTGTCGTGGACCTTCCCGCCCAGCGCGGGCAGAACGGGCACCGGTATCTTGAATGCGTTCGTGGGCGAGGCATAGACGCCGCCGTCTATGGAGCCTGCGAGGGCGGGTTTTGGCTCCTGCGATCTGAGCGGCACCGCAAGCGCGGCCATGAGGGCAACGGATAGGGCTCGAGTCATCGTCTTGTTGGGGCCGACCAGATTGACCGGCTGCGCCGGTCCTTTCAAGCCGGGCGGGGGGACCCGGACACGAGCCGGATCCAGACGGCTACCGGGATGGCCTCGGCCCTGACCCTGGGCGAGAGACCCGCGGACTCGAGGACCCCCAGCCATTCCGCCTCGCGGCCGGGCTGGCGGGCGCGGATCACGGCGCCCATCTGCTTGCGGCGCTGCTGAAAGCAGCCGCGGATCAACATCTTGTGCTCCCGGCAGAACACGTGCGGCGCCGCTTTTCTCACCAGGTTAAGGAGGGTCGAGCCCACGTCCGGCCTCGGGTGGAAGCAGGAGGAGCTCACGCGATGTCCGGGGGCCGCGTCATAGGCCCCCTGCACGAATATGGAGATCGCGCCAAAGCCGCGGGTGCCCGGGAGCGCGGTATACCGGTCCGCGGCCTCGCGCTGGAGCATGAGCACCATCCGCGACGGCAGCGGACCGGACAGCACGGCGTCCATCCAGGGCGACGAGATGGCGTAGGGAAGGTTGGCCACGACCTTGCAGCCTGGGGCCCGCTCCTCCGGAAGGCCGGCGAGCGGAAGATCGACGGCATCCGCCTCGGTCAGGTGAAATGTCCCCGGAAACCGCGGCGCGAGGCTCGCCGACAGGTGGGCGCTGAGCGTCCGGTCCCTTTCGACCGCCCAGACCTCGGCCCCCGCCTCGAGGAGGGCGGCCGTCAGCGTGCCGAGGCCCGGGCCGATTTCCACCACGGCGTCGCCTGGCGCGACCCGGGCGAGCTCGAGCGACTTGCGCACGATGTTGCCGTCGACGAGGAAGTTTTGACCGAGAAACCGCTTGGGCACGTGCCCGAGGCGCGCGAGCAGGTCGCGGGTTTCGGTGGGAGTCAGGGCCATCGCTCAGGCGGCGCGAATCGACGCGACATAGGCGGCGGGGTCGGCCGCCCGCATCAGCGACTCGCCCACGAGCACGGCGTGCGCCCCGGCCCTCCTCGCCCGGGCGGCGTCCGCCTGCGTGTTTATCCCGCTCTCGCTCACGGCCACGACGCCCGCCGGAAGCCTCGGGATCAGGCGCTCGCTGAGCGCAAGGTCGGTCTTGAAGCTGGACAGGTCCCGGTTGTTGACGCCGATCGCAAGGGCGCCGTGGGCCGCGGCGCGCTCGATCTCGGCCTCGGAGTGCACCTCGAACAGCGCCGCCATTCCGGCGGCGCGGGCCGCCTCGTGCAGGGCGCGGATCTCGCCGTCGTCCAGGGCCCTGACGATTATCAGGATCGCGCTCGCCCCGGCGGCCCGCGCCTCGAGCACCTGGACCGGGTGGAGCATGAAATCCTTGCGCAGGCAGGGAAGGGCGGGCGAGAGCCCGCTCATGCGCTCCGCAACCGCCCGCAGGTCCCCGAGCGAGCCGCCGAAGTACTTTCCGTCGGTGAGGACCGAGAGCGCGTCGGCCCCGGCCGCCCGGTAGGCGAGGGCCCTCTCGACCGCCGAGGCGTCCCTCGCGATCTCGCCGGCGGAAGGGGAGCGGCGCTTGATCTCCCCGATCACGGCGAGCGCGCCGCCGGCCCTGCGCAGCGCGGGGATGAAGGGCGGCGGCCTGGGGGAGCCTTCGTCCAGCCTGGAGAGCTCCCGCAGGGACACGGCCCTGATCAGCGGGGCGATCTCCCGCCGCTTCCACTCCAGGATCTCGTTCAGCTTGTCCGGCACGCCCACCACGAAGCATACCCTGCGCGCGAAAACCAGACCAGAATCCTTGTCAGGCCCCGCCAAAGGGGCCCATCCTGCGTCCCATGAGCGCAATCGATGAACTGCGTCACACCATCGCCCGCCTCCGGGGCGAGGGCGGATGCCCCTGGGACCGGGAGCAGACCCACCAGAGCCTCGCCCGCTGCCTCGTCGACGAGTGCAGCGAGCTGCTCGACACGATCGACCGCCTCGACCTGCCGCACATGCGCGAGGAGCTCGGCGACGTCCTCATCCAGGTGATCTTCCACGCCCAGCTTGCGCAGGAGGAGGGGCATTTCGACCTCGAGGAGGTCGCCCGCGAGGTGAACGAGAAGCTGATTCGGCGCCACCCGCACGTGTTCGGCAGCGGCAGGCTCGAGACGTCCGAGCAGGTCCTCGCACAATGGGAGCAGATCAAGGCCGTCGAAAAAAAGGAGCGCGCGCCTGGCGCGCCGCCCGTCTTCAAGGAGCTCCCGCCGCGGCTTCCCGCGCTCATGTACGCCGAGGCGGTCTGGAGGCAGCTGGGCAAGAAGGGCCTCGCAGGCCAGTCGGGAGTCGACTCGGGGAGGGTGGCGCGGCTCGCGGCCGAGCTCGACCCTGAGACGCTCGGCAGGATGCTCTTCGAGATCGCTGCCGCCGCGCAGTCCCGCGACCTCGATCCGGAGGGCTCCCTGCGGCGCCATGCCGACGGGCTGATTCGCCATGTCGAGCGACGAGTCCAAGAGGCCGCTGCCACCGCCTGAGGGCGTGGTCGCCTCGTGGTGGACGCCGTTCGGCGACCACCTAGCGCACGAGCGCAGGTGCTCCCCGTACACCGTGCGCAACTACCGCACGGCGTTCGAGGACCTCTACCGGTGGCTCGTGTCCGCCGGTCTCTGGGGCAAGGGGATCGACGCCCTGGGGACCCGCGAGGTCCGGGACTTCGTGATCGAGGCCCAGCGCCGCTACGGGCGCCGCACGCTCCACAACCACGTCTCGGGGCTGAGGGCGCTGTGCCGGTTCTGGATGACGAGGGGCCGCCTGAAGCGGAACCCCTTCTCGGGAGCCCCGCTCCCCAAGCTTGAGAGGCGGCTGCCGCAGTTCCTGACCGAGGACCAGGCGAGGGCTCTCCTGTCGAGCCCGCAGCGCCTGCTCGAGCGCGGGGGCTGCGACGCCTTCACGGCCTTGAGGGACAGGCTCGCGATGGAGCTGCTGTACGGGGCGGGGCTTCGCGTGAGCGAGCTGGTCGGGCTCAGCCACGGGGCGGTCGAGGTCCGCGAGGGGATCGCGCGCGTCACCGGGAAGGGCCGCAAGCAGCGGGTCTGCCCGCTCGGGAGGGTGGCGTGCGCCGTCCTCGAGAGGTTCAGGGATGAATTCACGCCGGGGGCCGGGCCCTCGGACCCCGTGGTCTGCAACGCCGGGGGCGGCCGGATGACGGTGCGGGCCGTTCAGCTCATGATGAAGCGCCACCTGGCGCTCTCCGGCCTGCCGCTCGACCTGACGCCCCACAAGCTGCGGCACTCCTTTGCGACCCACCTGCTCAACGCCGGGGCGGACCTGCGGGTCGTCCAGGAGCTCTTGGGCCATGCGCAGCTCGCGACGACCCAGGTCTACACGCACGTCAGCATCGCGCGCCTGAAGGAGGTCTACGACCGGGCCCACCCGAGGGCCTGAAGGCCAGGCCGCCCGTCAGAGGCTGAGCCTGCGGGTCGCCCCGTTACCGGCGGAGTCGTAGAGGGTCACCTCGACGGAGGTCGCCCCCGCAAGGCGGTCGAGCGGCAGCTCGAGCACGAAGGTCTCCTCCCGGCCGTCGAGGATCCCGTCGGCCGGCTGCTCCACGGTCTCCCTCACGCCGTTGTTGAAGTCGAATTCGGCGCTGTCTAGGATCGAGAGGGCGTCGCGCCCCCGCACGGTCACCACCACCCTGGCGGCCTCGCGCCGCACCGACGCCTCCTCGATCTCCGGGGGGGTGTGGTCCACGACAAGATCGTCCGTCTCAAAGGCTACCGAGAGGCGGTCCTTCTCGGGCCGCGGCGCGGTCTCCTTCGAGACGAGCCGCGTGAACCACGTGCCCTCCCGGAGGTGGAGCGTGTCGAACTGCACGTACGAATCCTTGCTGTCGACGGCTATGTCCGTCCACGAGGGGTCTCCGTCGCGGCGTATTGAAAACGTGTATACCAGATTGTCGCCGTCGGGGTCGGTCACGGTCCAGAAGGCGACGCGCGTGCCGGGCGACGCGACTATCTGGCTCCCGAGGAAGCTGGTCTTCCGGCGCTCGCCCTCGTGCTCGGTCGACTGGATGAGCTGGCCGACCGTCGTGACGACCGGGGGAGGCTGCTCCGGGGGCACCACGATGGCGAAGTTGGGCGACAGCATCCGGAATTCCTGGAGCTGCGGGCGGTGGTTCTGCGGGAGATAGTAGATCGCGGCCCTGTCGAGCTCGAGCGTCGGCTTCGACTCGGCCGGCAGCGAGAGCTTGAGCTCGGCGTAGCGCCCGTTCGGAACCGCGGCCCTCCAGCCGTCGGCGCTCGCCATCGGGACCCACGGGCTCCAGCCGTCGGTCTCGCTGGAGGCGTTGGTCGTGCGGATCGAGATCGAGAGCTGGGCCGGGTCGAGATCGCGCACCCGGTTGAACCTAACGGCCCCGATGCGCGCCTGGGAGCCGAGGTCGACGCGCTTCGTCTCGGCCGTCCGCGGCGAGGAGGCGTTGAAATCCAGCAGCGCGAAGCCCGGGGCGTTGTTGCGTACCGCGAAGAACCGGCCGGGGGAGCCCGGAACGGGCTCGAGCGCGTTAACCTGGGAGGAGGCGCTACCCGCGAAGGTCAGGGAGAGCCGGTTCACGAGGTCGTATCCGGACATCTCGCCCTGTTCGCCGCCCGCAATCACGAGCATGTCGCCCAGCCTGCACACGCGGTAGAACGCGACGCCGGGGCGCGCGGTGAGGGTCTCGGGAAACCCGTCCGGGGAGAACCACTGGAGGGAGCTTCGACCGGCGAAGCGCTCGACCTGGGCCTGCGGGCTGGGGATCTCGATCGATCCCTCCCTGGGCTTTGCGGCCGGGGCGCCGGGCGCCGGGGTCGGCCCGGGGCTGGGATTGGGCATGGGGGCCCCGGTCGTGACGCCGATTACGGCGTCGGCCGGGCCGGTGATCTGGATGTTCGCCGCCACGGGGTGGATCTCGCCGCCGGAGAAGACGATCGCCGCGAAATACCCGCCCTTTGGGTCGGGAAGCAGGTCGGTCACCTCGGCGTCGTGGTTCTCCTCGGCGATGAAAGGGGGCCCCCCGTCGGGCCCGAAGATGTAGATGTTTCCCTTGGGCGCCGAGCCCGCGGCGATCCGGCCGTCGGCCAGGCGCACGATCCGGCGCAGGTTCCGGTCCCCGGCCTCGCCAAACAGCGCGACGCCGCGGCCGGCGAGCGCCCCGGCGTCTGCCGTGCGGTCCGCCGACACCCCGGCCGCGGCGAACTTGGCGATGTCTATCCTGTAGATGCGCCCCGGGTTGCCCGTCGCCGCTAGCGCCGTGCGCCCGTCACCGAGGATGACGATGTCAAAAATCGAGTCCACGGGAAGGCCGGTGCGGGCGGCGACCTTGCCGCCGCGCAGCAGGTACAGCCCGCCGTTGGGGGAGGTCCCGGCGAGGACGGATCCGTCCGCGAGGGGCCTGAGCGCAAAGATCTGGGGATCGCCGATCTTCACGAGCTCGCTCGCCGAGAATGTCCCTGCGGCCGGGTCGGCCGCCACCTCGAAGATCTGGCCCCCGGGGCCGCCGCCGACGAGCCACTTGCCGCCGGGGGCGGGTTCCAGGCACCAGAGCAGCTGGCTGGGGGCGCGCCCCTTCAGGTCGGTGAGTACCGGCCCGGCGACCAGGCGGCCGTCGGAGCGGGTCGCGAGCCCGTGCATGTCGCGGCTCAGGACGTCGCGGTAAAAATCAACGTCTGTCTTCTTCGAGAGCGGGTCCGCCCCCAGCCCGCAGGCCGCCCCGAGGAAGCCGGCGATCGCGACGGGAAGAAGGCGGGGGCACTTGGGGATGGGCATCATTGGGCTTGCAGGGCTAGGTCATTCGACGACGCGCACGGTCCGGTGGAAGTCGGTCAGGGTGACCCGGCCGGGAAGCACGTGGGTCTCCCAAAGGGGCAGGATCGCGTCGCGCCGCTGGTAGCGGGTCGAGTCGGCTGCTGCGGCTATCCGCCCGATCGAGGCCGGCAGGTCGGGCGTCGCGGCCGCCTGGTCGAAGAACAGCGCCGACCTCTCCACGACGGCGACGAAGAGGCCGTCCTCCCTCCTGTGTTCGCGCATCGCGTCCAGGTAGGCCCCGAAGCTGCGGAGCTGGCCGGGGCGGAACATGTGCCCGTGCCCGGTGAGCTCGTCCAGCACCCGGCCCGGGACGACGATCACCTCCAGCGTCTTGCCCGTCCACGAGGCGTCGACGGGAATGTCCACCGTGCAGCTCTCCTCGGAGCCCTGGAAGTTGCGCCATCCGAGGATTGCCTGGAGGGTCTCCCCGGCCCTCACGACCGAGCGCGACAGCTGGAACTGCTCGACCGTGACCAGCGGGTTCTCGGCAAGGCGCTCCACGCGGAACTCCACCCTTCCCGGGAGCGCCTTCTCGAACGGGTTCTGCAGCTCGGCGGTGAGCATGCCCAGGAATTCAAACATGCCCGCGGCGAAGCCCTGCTGGCCGGCGTACACCGACTCCCTCGAGATCCGCTGCGTCGGCGAGAAGGTCAGGGTGCTCACGATGCGGAAGCCCTCGGCCGCGTCGTTGTCGTTCGACCCGAAGATGGCCTCGACGATCCCGGTCAGCATGATCAGCGGCGCGATCCGCTTGTCGCGGGCGACCTGGAACCGGACGGTCCTCTGGGCCGAACCGCGCCCCGCGACGACCTCGACGTCGGTCATCTCGGGCCCGGCGCCGAGGAGGCCCGAGACTGCGGACAACCTGTCCTCGGTGATGCACCCGATCACCGGCCCGACGTTAGCCACCTTAACCGACTCGAGGTTCGACGGCAGGATCGCGACCACGTCGGCGGAGCACATGGGCAGCTGGACGTCCCCGAGGCCGAGCATGGGGTGGCCGAACGCGACGACCCGGTTGCCGTCGACGCGGGAGACGGTGCCCGTGCCGGCCAGCGAGATGTCGCCGGTCGCGAGGGCCACGGAAACGGCGTCGCCGGGGCGGAGCGGGGCCACGGGTGCCGAAGGCTGGCCCGGCGCTTGGGCGCCCTGGCGCCCCTGGCTGCTGCCCCCTAGCGCGACCACGCCGATCCCGAGAGCCGAGAACTGGGGCGCCATGATTGCCGCAACCTGCGGAGACACGCCGCCGAGCGCGAACACGGGGTTCATCGGCCTGAACGCAGGGTCGCCGTCCCGCGCGGAGTCGGCCGGCGGCGGCAGGTCGGAGGGCACCGCCTCCCCGGGCGCTTCGGGGGCCGGGGTGCCGACGCGGTCCGCGACCTCGGCCATGTCCGCCGCGGGCGTGAACCCAGCGTAGCGGATCGTCTCGAAGCGCTGGATCTGGTAGCTCATCGCCCCGGCGAACTTCCCGTCTATGTAGAGCGGGCTTCCGCTCATCCCGGCGACGGCGCCCATGTTCTGGACCCGGGGGTCCGTGAGCCTGCAGAGGATCATCGACTTGCCGGGCCCAAGGGCGTTCTGGATTATTCCGGTCACCTCGACGGCGAAGGGCTCGGGCTTCGTGCCCTGGAACACGGTCCAGACCTCCCCGTGCTGCCCGGCCTTGACGTCGTCAAGCGCCAGGGAGTCCGCCTGCGCGGGCTGGGCGGCCAGCCGGCGGTCGGCGGATGCCAGGAGGCAGATTGTCAGGAGCGTGCGGCCCGTCATGAAGTTTCAGAAGCTGCGGGCTTCGCCTCGCCTTTGCGAGATTTCATAGGCGCCTGATCACCGCATCCATCACTTCGCACGCCCGGTCGATCGCGGCGCCCTCGTGAGCCGTGCTTATGAAGGCGGTCTCGTAGGCGCTTGGGGGGAGGTAGACTCCCGCGTCAAGGCAGCCGTGGAAGAACCGCGCGAAAAGTTTCGCGTCTCCCGCCAGCGCGCTCGCGTAGTCGCGCACCGGCCTCGGGGTGAAGAAGACGCAGAACATCGATCCGGTCTGGGGCACCTGGGCATCCAGCCCCTTCCTGCGGCACGCGCCCGCGACCGCGTCGCGCAACTGGCGCCCAAGGGCATCGAGCCGCGGATAGGGGAGGGTCTCGCCGAGGAGCTCCAGGGACGCTATCCCCGCGGCCATCGCGAGCGGGTTACCGCTAAGGGTGCCCGCCTGGTAGACCGGCCCGAGCGGCGCGAGCTTGTCCATGATATCCTCCCGTCCGCCGAAGGCTCCCACCGGGAGCCCGCCTCCAATGATCTTCCCCAGGGCGGTGAGGTCGGGGGCGATCCGCTCTATTTCCTGGACGCCGCCCCTCGCCAGCCGGAAGCCCGTCATAACCTCGTCGAATATCAGCAGGGCCCCCGCGCCCGTGCACGACGCCCTCAGGTGGGCGAGGAAGCCGGGCTCCGGCAGGATGAGCCCGACGTTCGCCGGGTAGGGCTCAACGATGACGGCGGCGATTTGGCCGGGATAGGCCAAGAACGCCCGGTCCACGGCCGCCGCGTCGTTGAAGGGAAGGACCACGGTCTCCCGCGCGAAGGCCTCCGGGATCCCGGCGCTGTCGGGGTGGCCGTGCGTCATCGCGCCCGAACCCGCCTTGACGAGGACCGAGTCCGAGTGCCCGTGGTAGCAGCCGGAGAACTTGATTATCTTGTCGCGCCCGGTGAACCCGCGGGCGAGCCGGATGGCCGACATCGTCGCCTCGGTCCCGCTGTTGCACATCCGGACCTTCCCAATCGAGGGCACGAAGTCGTGGATGAGCTCGGCCATCCGCACCTCGTACCGGTTTGGCGCCCCGAAGCTCGTGCCGTCCTCCAGCGCCCCGGCGATCGCCTCCCTGATGCGCGGGTGATTGTGGCCGTGGATCGCGGGCCCCCAGGTGCAGACGAAATCGACCAGCTCGCGGCCGTCGGCGGTGACGAGCGTCGCGCCCCGCGCCGCCTTGACGAAGAACGGGGCGCCCCCGACGGCCCGAAAGGCGCGAACCGGGGAATTCACCCCCCCGGGGATCCGCTTTAGGGCCCGGGCGAACAGCTCCTCGGAGGCGCTCATGAGCTGACGTATTTCTGCACGATGGGGATCCTGCGCCCGACACCGAACGCCAGGGGCGTGATCTTCAGGCCCGGCGCGGCCTGCTTGCGCTTGTACTCGTTCAGGTCGACCTTGCGGATGACGTCGGCGACGGTTGCCTCGGGAAATCCCTGGGCCACGAGGTCGCGGCGGGAAAGTCCCTCCTCGACGTACCCCTTGAGCACGGCGTCGAGCACGTCGTACGGGGGAAGGCTGTCCTGGTCGGTCTGGTTCGGCCGCAGCTCGGCGCTCGGGAGCTTGTCGATGCTCGACTGAGGGATCGGGGGCTCGCGGCCCGCGCGCCTTGCGTCCGCGTTGATCCAATTCGCGAGCGCGTAGACCTGGGTCTTGAAGACGTCGGAGATCACGGCCAGCCCGCCGCACATGTCGCCGTAGAGCGTGCAGTAGCCGACCGCCATCTCGCTCTTGTTGCCGGTCGTCAGGAGCAGGGAGCCGAACTTGTTCGACAGCGCCATCATGACGACGCCGCGGATCCTCGCCTGGATGTTCTCCTCGGTCACGTCGCGCGGCCTTCCCGCGAAGACCGGCGCAAGCGACGCCTCGCAGCAGGCGACGATGTCCGCGATCCCTATCGTCTCGAAGCGGATCCCGAGGTTGTGCGCGAGCGCGCGGGCGTCGTCGCGCGAGTGCTGGGACGAGATCGAAGACGGCAGGGAGACGCCTATCACGTTCTGCGGGCCGAAGGCCGCGGCTGCGATCGCCCCGACAACAGCTGAATCTATTCCGCCCGAGATGGCGATGAGACCCGTGCTGAACCCGCACTTGTACGCGTAGTCCCTGAGCCCGAGCGTCAAGGCGGCCATTATGTCCGCCATCTCGGGCTGCTCGAACGTCGGGGAAAGGGCGGCCATGGGTCCCGCAGCCTGGCCTGGGGCGGTTTCCGCCACGGTCAGTTCCTCGGAGAAGGCGGCCATCCCGGTCCGCACGCGGCCCACGGGATCGCTGACGAGCGACCGGCCGTCGAAGATGAGCTCATCGTTGCCGCCGACGGCGTTCACGTAGGCGACCGGACAGCCGAGCGCGCGCGCAGCGTCCGTCACAAGGGTCTGCCTGACGACGCCCTTGCCGTAGTTCCACGGGCTGGCGGACAGGTTGACCATGACGTCGCACTTCTGGGCCGCCAGCTGCTTCACGGGGTCGAGCCCGCTGTACAGGCGGCGCGTGCTGATCATGGGGTGGGTCCAGATGTCCTCGCAGATCGTCACGCCTATGCGGATTCCCGCGTGGGTTATGACCGTGGGCTGGGCCGCCGGTTCAAAGTACCGGTCCTCGTCGAATACGTCGTAGGTCGGAAGAAGGCACTTGTGCGCCGCCAGGGCGACCTTCCCCCTGTGGCAGAACGCGGCCGCATTGTAGAACGGGCGCCCCGTCCCGCCCTTGTTGGCCTCGACGGTGCCCACGAGCGCGGGAACCTCGCCAACGGCCGCGGCCAGTGACCTGAGCGAGTCCTCGACGTCGGGAACAAAGTGGCGCTTGAACAGCAGGTCGCGCGGGGGATAGCCGCACGTCGCGAGCTCGGGGAACACGACCAGCTGGGCCCCCCGCTCCACGAGGCGGGCGTATGCGTCGAGTATGAGCCGGCGGTTTCCGGCGAGGTCCCCCACGGTGGTGTTGATCTGTGCAAGGCCGAGGCGCATGCGGGAAGGTTTAAGGGATCACCATGGACGCCAATGGGTTTGCTTTCAACATATTCGGCGACCTAATGGCTGCTCTCTTTGCCCTCGACCCGCCGCCTCATACTCGCATCGGCATCGCCCCGCCGCCGGGAGCTGCTCGCGCAGCTCGGCATTCCGTTCGAAGTCGTTGTCGCGGATGTTTCTGAGCACGAGGACCCGGCGACGGACCCCCGCGTGATGGTCGCGCACAACGCCGCGCTGAAGGCCGACTGGGTCGCGGAGCGCCATCCGGACGCGGTCGTTCTCGGGGCGGACACGACCGTCTTCCTGGACGGCGCGGCGATCAACAAGCCGCGCGACCTTGAGGAGGCGCGCTCGATGCTGCGAAGGCTGTCGGGGCGCGAGCACACGGTCTATACCGGCATCGCGGTCAGGCGGTGCGCGGCCGGGCTGAGGATCGACCAGGGGGTCTCGAGCGTGGTCGAGTTCAAGCCGTTCGGGGACGCCGTGATCGAGGACTACCTGCGCCTCGTCAACACTCTAGACAAGGCGGGGGCCTACTCGATTCAGGAGCAGACGGGAATGATCATAGCAAGATACAGCGGATCTTTCACAAACATCATGGGGCTCCCGATGGAGGCGACGAAACAAATTTTGACGGGAGGAGTCCTAGTGGGCTAATCTTCGGGTCTCCCGACCAGCCCGCCGCCCGATGAGCCACTCGCTTGCCGCAGTTTCGCCCGCCGCCTCGATGAGGCGGATGGCGGCGCGCGCCCTCTCGGACCCGGACTCGCGCTCCGTCCTGATCGGCATACTGGCCGTGCTGCTCGTGCACCTCCTGCTGTTCGCGACCGCCCCGTACCTGCTCCGCTCCGAGCCCATCCATTTCCGGCCGCGGGCGCAGCAGTCCCTGCAGCAGTTCAACATCGAGATCGCGCCCGACGCGTTCGTCAAGCCGGTGCCGAAACCGCCGCCGCCCAGCCGCTACGTCGAGGCAAACCCCAACGCCCCCGACAATGTGCCGGACAAGACGAACAACTTCAGCTCCCAGAACCAGCAGCTCGCCCAGGAGAAGCCGCAGCCGGACCAGCACAACGACAAGCCAAAGACTGAGGGCAGGAAGGATTTCCAGTCAAACCAGGTCGTGAGCGGGCAGCTGACGAAGCCCCAGGACACGGTGCCCATCTCGCTGGATTCGGCGAAGCAGCCGGTGAAGACGGAGGCGGCCCCCAAGCAGGCGCAGAACCCGCTCTCCGGCTATGAGAAGCTCGTCCCGGGAGACGAGGGGTTTGGAAGCAACCTGGGCAAGGTGGCGGACAACGCGAAGCCCGTTCCGGAGAAGGTCGAGGGCGCGAACGACGCCCCGCTGATCCAGAGCGCGCAGAACACCGAGCCGGCGATAGACCCCAAGCATCCCAGGGCGCGGCCGGTGCTGCAGCAGGTTCACACCAGGCCGGCCATATTCGAGGACAACCAGTTTGGGACCAGCAACATCGGCCCGATCGCCTACAACGCCAAGTGGAGCAGCTACGGCGCCTATCTCCACAAGATGATGGAGGCGATACAGATCCAGTGGGAGAGGATCCTGATCGAGAGCCAGACGTCGCCCCCGCCGGGCAGCACGGTCACGGTCAAGTTCACTCTGGATTCGAAGGGGAAGATCACCGAGATCCTCGACGTCGAGTCGACGTCGACCGAGCAGGGCAGCGCCAGCTGCGTGAGCGCGATTACGAATACGGCTCCCTACGGGGACTGGTCGGACGACATGATCGCCGTCCTCGGCAATTCGCAGGAGCTCACGTTCATGTTCTTCTACCAGTGAGCGGCCCGGCCCAAGACTTCTGGGCCGACGTCCCGTTCGGCCCCGGCGTCAAGCGGGTCAAGTGCGATGCGAACGGCCTGGCGGGCCTGGACAAGCCGGAGGGTGTGCTCTCGCACCCGAACGGGCCGCGCGACGAGGGCAGGTCGC
Source organism: uncultured Opitutaceae bacterium (assembly GCA_964496645.1). Classification (GTDB taxonomy): domain Bacteria; phylum Verrucomicrobiota; class Verrucomicrobiia; order Opitutales; family Opitutaceae; genus Palsa-1447. The sequence continues at coordinate 3,962 of CAZCAJ010000049.1, read as the reverse complement.
TGGTGCGGGCCCGGTACGACCGGGAAGAGGAGTTCTTCGAGTGGCCGGGCCCCAGCGGGGGAAAGCGCAGGCTCTGGCTCATCAACCGCTTGGACTCGGCGACCTCGGGGCTCATCCTGGCCGCGGCGCAGGAGGAGCTTGCGCGCGAGGTCCGGGCGCAGTTCAGACGAAGGGGGGTCCGCAAGGTCTACCAGGCCCTCGTGTTCGGAAGGCCGGTAAGGCCCTCCGAGACGTGGAGGGACTTCCTCGACGTGAAGAGGGAGGGCGGTCGCGTGCGGACCGTCGGGGGCCGGGGCAGCCTGCCCTCGGAGAGCGTGATGACGCTGGTGCGGTCCGGATCCGACGGGACGCGCACGATTTCGATGGTCCGCCTCGAGCCGCGCACGGGTCGAAGCCACCAGCTCCGCGTGCAGTGCGCGAGAAGGGGGCTTCCGATCGTGGGCGACCGAACCTATGGCGACTTCGCCGCGAACCGCGCCTTCGCAAGGGCCGGCGGCCCCAGGAGGATGTTCCTCCACTCGCTCGAGGTCAGCCTCGAGTATTCGCTCGGCGGAGCGCCGCATGAGTTTTCGGCCGAGGCGCCCCTGCCTGCCGCGTTCGGGTGCATCGGCTGAGTTCGGAATGGACGCCCGGGGGCGATTTTAGCAGGATCGTCGCCCCGCGAGCCGCGGAGCGCACGCCATGATCCTGCCAAAATCCAACCACCTCACGCCCGAACAGGTTGCCGAAGTCACCGCGATCGTCGGGGGCTTCGGATGCCAGATTCAGCCCATAATCGGTGCGGTCAGGACCATCTACGCGATCGTTGGGGACGAACGGGACGAATTGATGATCAACCGGTTGGAGGGGCTTCCGTACGTCGAGAGAATCGACCGGATCCAGTCGCCTTTCAAGCTCATGGACCGCAGGTCGGACCTTGCGAGCCACCGGATTAGGATAGGTGGCGTGACGCTTGGCGAGGAACTCGCCGTCATCGCCGGGCAGTGCACTATCGACCCCAAGAATCCCGGCTACTTTATGGAGACGGCCGCCGCGGTGAAGGAGGCGGGCGCCCACATCCTGCGCGGGGGCGTCTGGAAGCCGCGGACCAACCCCTACGCGTTCCAGGGGGACGCCAAGTCGATCGACGTACTAATGGAGGCCTCGCGCCAGACCGGCCTGCCGGTCGACACCGAGGTGATGGATGAGCACCAGGTCCGTGTCGCGCTCGACGCCGGGGTGCAGATGCTGCAGGTCGGCGCCAGGAACGCGCTCAACTACTCGCTGCTGCGCACGATCGGCCGCGCCGTTGCGAAACGCGACACAGTGGTCCTGCTAAAGCGCAGCCTCCACATGGGGTCGCTGAACGAGTTCATCTCGGCGGCGGAGTACATCGCGTCCTTCGGAAACCCCAACATCGTCCTTTGCCCTAGGGGCACCTCGCCCGCTCTCGACGGGTACCGCAACCACCCCGACGAGAGCATCACGCCGCTTCTCAAGGAGAAGACGTGGGCGCCCGTCGTGGTCGATCCGTCGCATTCGGTGGGGAAGTCCTCGTATGTGCCGGCGTGCGCCCTTGCCGCCGTGGCGTACGGTGCAGACGGGCTCTGCATCGAGGCGCACGTGAATCCCAGCCAGGGGATTGGTGACGATCCCAAGCAGGCGCTCACCCCGGAGGTGCTCGCGGAGACGATCGCCCAGGCGCGGCAAATCTGGTCGCTCCGGCACAGCGCAGTGGGCGGCGTGTGAAATCGCCGGGATTGCCCTGGCCCGCGGATCCTTTCAAAGTCGGGCCGGTACATGAGAGCGATTCCTGCTTTTGCCCTAGCGGTGACCCTGGCGATGGCCTGGGGCTGCAAGCAGTACGAGGAAGTCTACGCCGTCTCATTCCGCAATGGCGGCGGCTACGAGTTGGCGAGCGGAACGATCGCTCTTTCTGGTCCGGTGCCGGCGGCGGGACTTGTCCGCGGTCGGTACAGGCTCGAGATGAGGCACGTGCAGTCCGCAGGCAAGGAGACCGAGGTCTTCTACCAGCTGTTCAACGGCAAGGAGTCTGGGCGCGTCGAATGGACGGTCGGCGCGCCAAAGGGGGGGGTCTCCTCGTCCACCTTTGATTTCATGCCCGGGTTCTCTGATTCGAACATCATCGCCTACGCGACACCGACCTTGAAGGGCCGCTGGAGGGGGAGATGGTCGTACGCACTCTTCACGGGCGGGCGCGAGGGCGGAAGCTTCGAGGTCGCGCGCAAGTGAGGCGGACGAGTAGGCCCGGGACAATCATTGGCAGTTACAGGCGGCGCCAAACGGATGCCGCCCGCGGGGGAAGGCGCCGGTTTGGCAAGATGACAGCGTTGATAACGCAGATTAATTTGACTGAGTTGGGTTCATCCGGAAATGAGTCTGCTTGGGAGTCTCATTTTCTGGAAACAAATGATGGTCAATACCACGCGTGATTGAATACAACGAGCAGAGGATGGATGTAGTAAATCCTGGAGCAATTCCGATTGTGTGGAGTGCGGGATTTTCCATAGGCGAAGCCCCCAGCGAAAGTTAACGGTTTTATAATGTAAATCTGGTTCGGTATAATCATAGTAAGGTCGACACCTGACTCGCATGATTCGTATTCGCTTTAGAAATACGCCAACAGTGTGCGAAGCGTCAACGCTCTCCGCTGCCCTGAGGTTGACGGCTCACCGCGCAGGCGGAGCCGATCAACCGCCGCGGGCAGCGGCGATGGTAACTCGGATGCATCACAATCAGGAGGCGGTTTGGCAAAGTTCTGATGTCGAATTCGGGCTCAAAGGCAGGTGCGACCTAACTATAAACGGAGCCGACGCCTCCAGCTGTCACGCTTGCAGCTGGGCTGCAAGCGAGCCATCTGTCGTCGCGGCTCATCTTTATTAGTTAGGGATGCCGCGGGCCGAGCGGAAATTGTTGCATTTGGACACAAACGTGCTCTTTTTGTGTCATGCCGCCATCTACTATCCTCCGCGCTAGGGTCGACGCTAACCGCAAACGTCGTGCCGAATCGGTCCTACGCAAGCTCGGTGTGACCCCTGCACAGGCGATCAACATGCTTTATGCTCAAATTGAGCTACGCCGAGGTCTTCCGTTCATGGTATCTGAACGGGAAAACTCGGACCTGCTTCCATCTGATGAGCATTACGGCGCGATTGTGCGTCGAAACGACGAATGAGCCCGATCCCAGGCGATGTCTATCTCATGGATCTAGGGATGGTCGCCAAAGAGCGGCCCATGGTCGTGGTATCGCGTCATGATCCTTGGGCACCCCGCGCTCTTAGCCTTTGCGTGCCGTTTACAACAAAAAATCGGAGCTCGCAGTACGAGGTAGGCATAGACAGGTGCTCATTTCTACGCGAGGCATCGTGGGCAAACGTGCAAGGCGCCATGGCTGTGGGAAATGAGAAGTTGCTTCGCAGGCTCGGCAAACTCACTACGACGCAGTATTCGGAAGTTAAGGCGGCGCTTCGCTACGTGCTCGATCTATGAGCGCAATCGGAACCCGTTCGAGATTCGAGACGAAGAGGACGTGCATCCCTAACCAACTACCGGATCCGACGTCTCCATCTGTCACGCCTCCCGCTGGACCAGGAGGCTCGCCAAGTGTCGCCGCGGATCATTAGGACGTTCGGCAAAACATTAGGCGTTGCTCTTTTATTTGCGGTGTGCGCAGCAGTAGGACTAAGTGAGAAATGGAAGCAACAAAGGAACTGCTGGGTATTGCCCGTCTCAAAATTCACCCTGGCAAATTGGCAGAATTCAAACGTCTCCAAACCAATTGCATGGAATCAGTTCGCACCAAGGACACGGGGACGTTGCAATACGATTGGTATTTCAGCAGCGACTATGCGGAATGCCTAGTTGTCGAGCGATACCGTGATTCGATCGCCCTGCTTGAGCACTTCGAGAATTTAGGGGCAACTATGGCTGCGCTTTTCGAGACCTGTTCTGGTTCTGGTGAG
>CAZCAJ010000048.1:0-29315 GCA_964496645.1 uncultured Opitutaceae bacterium | reverse complement strand
GATCCTTTCAACCATGAGCATGCTGTATCGCCAGCTAGGCAAGTCAGGCATCAAGGTGAGCGCGCTGTCCTTCGGCACCTGGATCACCTTCGGAAAACAGGTCGGCGACCCGGTCGCCAGGACGCTCCTGCACACGGCGTACGACGCGGGGGTCAACTTCTTCGACAACGCCGAGGCGTACGCGGACGGACAGGCCGAGATCGTGATGGGCTCGATCCTGAAGAAATCCGGGTGGCGGCGCAGCAGCTACCTCGTCTCGAGCAAGGTTTTCTTCGGGACGGTGGGCGACCGGCCCAACGAGGAGGGGCTCTCGAGGAAGCACATCGTGGAGGCGTGCCACGACGCCATGCGGCGCCTCCAGGTCGACTACCTCGACTTCTATTTCTGCCACCGCCCGGACCCCAGCGTCCCGATCGAGGAGTCGTGCCGGGCCATGCATGACCTGATCGCCCAGGGCAAGGTGCTCTACTGGGGCACGAGTGAATGGAGCGCCTCGCAGATCGAGGCGGCACACGCGGTCTGCGACCGCCTCGGCCTGCACCACCCGCAGATGGAGCAGCCCCAGTACAACCTCTTCCACCGCTCCCGCGTGGAGAGCGAGTACGCCCAGCTCTACAGGACGCCGGGCCTCGGCACGACGATCTGGTCCCCCCTGGCATCGGGCCTGCTGACCGGCAAGTATTCGAAGGGAGTCCCCAAGGGCTCCCGGCTGAACGTCGCAGGCCTCGAGTGGCTGCGCGAGGAGCTGCTGAACAAGCCCGGGATGGAGAGGAGGATGGAGGCCGTGCCCCGGCTCGCCGCCGTGGCCAAGGAGCTCGGGACCAGCCTTCCCCGCCTCGCGATCGCCTGGTGCCTCAAGAACCCGGCGGTGAGCACCGTGATCCTCGGCGCCTCCCGCGTCGAGCAGCTCAAGGAGAACCTGGGCGCCCTCGACCTGCTGGACCGGCTGGCGCCGGCGGTCATGCGCCAGCTGGACGACATCTCGGCGCCCGTCGCGGACTGAGGCCCGGTCCCTGGCCCGGGGGGAGCAGCCACCGCAGGAGGGGCCCCAGCCGCTCGGCCCACGCGGCCTCCCCGTGCCCCCCGTCCTCGGCCTCGAGGTAGCGCAGGTCCCCGCCCTCGCGCCAGCCCCGCGAGACGAGCGCGTCGCGCAGGAGGCGCGTCTTCTCCCAGCCCGGCTCGGCCGTGCCGATGTCGAGCCAGAGGCGCACCGCCGGCTTCCGGCGCAGCGCCCCCACGAAGCGCACCGGGGCGAGGTCGTCCCACCATGTCGACGGCGACAGGACGCCCGCCGCGCAGAACACCCTCGGGTGCAGGAGGGCGGCGTAGAGGGCCGCGACCGCGCCGAGGGACGAGCCCGCGATCGCCGTGTGCCCGCGCCCGGCAAGCGTCGGGTACCTTTCGTCGATGAACGGCTTCACCTCGCTTGCGACGAAGCGCGCATAGGCGCGCGCCCTGCCCCGGCTCCGGCGCTCCTCGCCCTCGCCCCAGCGGTACGCGGCGCGCGTGGGCGCATACTCGTCGACGCGGCCGGCCCCCGCGTTGTAGATCCCAACCAGGATCGGCGGCTCGATCTCGCCGCGCGCCACGAGCTCCGCGGCGGTGCGCCCGGCGTCCCAGGACCGGCCGAGGTACGCGGTGCGCGGGTCGAAGAGGTTCTGGCCGTCCTGGAAATAGACGACCGGGTGGCGCCGGCGGCGCCCGTCGCAGCCCGGGGGGAGCCAGACGGCGAGGTCGCGCCGGTTGCCGAGGATCGCCGAGAGGAAGCCCCGGTGCAGGCGAAGGGCGCCGGCGTGCGGAGCGGGTCGAGATGTCGGCATGGAGGCGGGAGCCCGAAAGCAAGGGCGCCCCGGCCGCGCCTGCCAAGCGGTTTCTGGGGGCGCGCCGCCATTGCGCGGCGCCGCGCCCTCTGCTCTAGTCGGCGCCCGGCCCCCATGAAGGAAGCCTACCTGCGCTGGTACACGCCCCACCTGAGCCGCGAGTTCGAGATGCTCGTCTTCGGCCACGCGGGCTATCCGGTGATCGCCTTCCCCACGTCCATGGGCCGCTACTACCAGAACAAGGACTTCGGGCTTATCTCCTCGGCCGGCCCGCTCATCGACTCCGGCCGGGTCCGTATCTACTGCCCCGACGGCATCGACGCGCAAAGCTGGTACAACACCTCGATCCACCCGGCCGACCGCGTGCGCACCCACATCGGCTACGAGAACGTGATCCTCCACGACGTCGTTCCGGCCGCGATGCGGGAGTGCGGCCGCTCCAGGGTGGGCGTGGCCGGCGCCAGCTTCGGGGGCTACCACGCCATGAACTTCGCGCTGCGCCACCCCGACCTGACGGGCTACTGCATCAGCATGAGCGGCTCCTTCGACATCAAGCCATTCCTCGACGGCTACTTCGACGACAACTGCTACTTCAACAGCCCGGTCGCGTTCCTTCCCGGGCTAAGCGACGAGCGCCTGCTCGGCCAGATCCGCTCGATCGGCATCGTGCTCGGGACGGGCGAGTGGGACAACTGCCGGCAGCGCAACCTCGAGATGTCGGCGCTCCTCGCCTCAAAGGCGATACCTCACTTCCTCGACGACCGCAGGTGGTGCGGCCACGACTGGAACTACTGGCGCGACATGTTCCCCCAGTACCTGGGGATGATCCAGGGCTGAGCCCCGGCGGGCCCGGCACGACGCTCCGGCTTGCCCGCGGCCCGCGATACTGTCTATCTTCCCACCCCGCGATGCCGAAAATCGGGATACTCCACGGCCGGGAACGCACCTTCCCGCTCGCCTTCGTCGAGCGCGTGAACTCCATGCGCGAGCCCGGGATAGTCGCCGAGCGCGTCCGCGTCGACAGGGTCGCCCAGGGAGAGCCCACCGAGTACGCCGTCATCGTCGACCGCATCTCGCAGGACGTGCCCTTCTACCGCGCGTACCTCAAGAACGCCGCGCTCAACGGGACCGCGGTCATCAACAATCCCTTCTGGTGGAGCGCCGACGAGAAATTCTTCAACAACTGCCTCGCGACGAAGCTCGGCGTGGCCGTGCCTCGCACGGTGATCCTGCCCTCGAAGGAGCACCCGGCGGACTGCTCGGCGGAGTCGTTCTCGAACCTCGCCTTCCCCCTCGACTGGGAGGGGATCTTCGCCTACGTCGGCTGGCCCGCGTACTTCAAGCCGCACGCGGGCGGCGGCTGGAAGAATGTCTACAAGGTGCGCAACCCCGAGGAGTTCTTCGCGGCCTACGCGCAGACGGGCCAGCTCGTGATGCTCCTTCAGGAGGAGGTGAAGTTCGAGGCCTACTACCGCTGCTACTGCATCGGCCAGGAGGATGTGCTCGTCATGCCCTACGAGCCGCGCAACCCGCACCACTTGCGCTACAGCGTCAGCGGCCCGCCCGCCCCCGCGGCCCTCCTCGAGCGGATCGAGCGCGACGCGCTGGCCCTCAACCGGGCCCTCGGCTACGACTTCAACACCGTCGAGTTCGCGGTGCGCGCCGGGGTGCCTGTCGCGATCGACTTCTGCAACCCCGCGCCCGACGCCGACCGGGGCTCGGTCGGAGACCGCAATTTCGAATGGGTGGTCGCCGCCGCAGCCCGCCTCGCCATCCGCAGGGCCCGGGAACGCCCGGCCGGGGCCGGCGCCCTCAGCTGGGGCTCGTTCGTCCGGTCCGCCGCCGCCGGAAGGCCGCCGCCGTGAGCGCGGCCTCCGCCAGGCCCGCGGGCGGCCCCGCGAGGAGGCAGGACCGCCTGTTCACCCTCGGCATCGAGGAGGAGTTCCAGATCGTCGATCCCGAGACGAGAGAGCTGCGCTCGCACATCGAGCAGATCATGGAGGACGGCCGGATGATCCTGCGCGAGCGCGTCAAGGCCGAGATGCACCAGTCCACCGTCGAGGTGGGCACCGAGATCTGCCGAAGCGTCGCCGACGCCCGCGCCGCCGTCACCGAGCTGCGTTCGGGGCTCTGGAGGCTGGCCCAGAAACGCGGCCTGACGATCGCGGCGTCCGGCACCCACCCGTTCTCGCACTGGATCGACCAGAAGATAACCAAGGGGGAGCGCTACAAGGGCCTGGTCGAGGACATGCAGCAGATCGCGCGCGCCAACCTGATCTTCGGGCTGCACGTGCACGTCGGGATCCCCGACCGCGAAACCGCCATCCAGGTCATGAACATGGCGCGCTACTTCCTGCCGCACCTTTTCGCGCTCTCGACGAACTCCCCTTTCTGGAACGGCCGAAACACCGGGTTCAAGAGCTACCGCGTCAAGGTGTTCGAGCGCTTCCCGCGCACCGGCATCCCCGACACCTTCGAGTCGCTCGCCGAGTACAACGACTACCTCGCGCTCCTCGTGAAGACCGGGTGCATCGACAACGCCAAGAAGATCTGGTGGGACATCCGGCTGCACCCGTTCTTCGACACGCTCGAGTTCCGGGTCTGCGACATCCCCATGCGCGTCGACGAGACGATCGCGCTCGCGGGACTCATGCAGGCCCTCGTCTGCAAGCTTCACAAGCTCCTCAAGCAGAACATGACCTGGCGCCTCTACCGGCGCCGCCTGATCGACGAGAACCGCTGGCGCGCCTCGCGATACGGCATCTCGGGGAAGCTGATCGACTTCGGGAAGCAGGTGGAAGTAGACACCCCCAGGCTAATCCTGGAGCTGCTCGAGTTCGTCGACCGCGAGCTCGACGAGTTCGGGAGCAGGCGCGAGGTGGACCACGTCCGCGAGATCCTTAAGAACGGCACCGGCGCCGACCGGCAGCTCGAAGTCTGGGCGCGCACCCGCGACATCCGCTCCGTGGTCGACTACATCGTGGCCGAGACGACCGCCGGCCTGAAGAAATGAATTGTCGCCGCCCGCCCGCCCCGGCAAGCCTTGCCGCCCCTTCATGCCCGCGACAGACCTTCCGCCCGCCCAGACCTTCGATCCCGCGCTGACGCCGGGGGCGCGCAACGCCATCCGGGTCTGCCTGCGCCTCCAGGCGCACGAGCGCCTGACGCTCATCGCCGACCGGGCGTGCGCGGAGATCGCTGCGGCCCTGAGGAGCGAGATCGAGCGCACCGGAGCCGACTGCTCGGCGTTCGTGCTCGAGGACCACGGCCCCCGCCCGCACCGCGACATGCCGCCCGAGATCCTCGCGGACCTCGCCCGCTCGCAGGTGAGCATCTACGCCGCCGTGACCCAGCCGGGGGAACTGCGCACCCGCATGCAGATGACCGGGGTCGTCAGCCGGCACCGAATCCGCCACGCCCACATGGTAAACATCAGCAAGCAGGTCATGCTCGAGGGCATGCGCGCGGACTTCCTCGAGGTCGACCGCCTGAGCGAGCGGCTCATCGAGCGGGCGCGGCGCGCGCGCCGGGTCACCTGCCGGACGCCGGCTGGCACGGACTTTGCCGCGGAGCTCTCGCCGGGCCTGCGGTGGGTGAAGACCGCGGGCCTGATCACGCCCGAGGTGTGGGGCAACCTCCCCGGCGGCGAGATCTTCACCTCGCCTCTCAGCTCGTCGGGGCGCTACGTGGTAGACGGCGTCGTCGGCGACTACCTCTGCGGGAAATACGGCGACCTCGCCGCCACGCCCCTCACGATCGACGTCCGGGACAACCGCATCGCCGGCCTGGCGTGCGCCAACGCCGGGCTGCTCGCCGACTTCAGGGCCTACACGTCCACAGACGAGAACAGCAACCGCGTCGGCGAGTTCGCCATCGGCACCAACACCGCCTGCCGGCGCGTCATCGGCAACATCCTCCAGGACGAGAAGCTGCCCGGCATCCACATCGCCTTCGGGCATCCCTACGGCGAGTACACGGGGCAGACGTGGACGAGCGCGACCCACATCGACTGCGTCGGGCGCGACTGCGACATCTGGCTCGACGACGAGCAGGTCATGCGCAGGGGAAGCTTCCTGGTCTAGGCCGGCGCCCCGGAACCGCCCGGGCGGAACCTGCCCAATGATCCCCGCCCTGCGCCAAAGCTACAACGGCGCCTTCACCCAAGAGCGCTACGCGGCCCTCCTCGGCGACCTCGCGACCTCGCACCGGTGGGGGCCCGATTTCCGCGTCGCCGAGACGCCGCTGTTCCTCGGCGCCGACCACGCCGCGGAGATCGCGGCCGCCGCCGCCGGCATCGCCGCGCAGCTCGACACGCCCGGCTTCCGCGCGCACGCCGCGGGCGCCGTCCCGGACGGCCTCGCGACCCCCCGCCCGACGCCGTACCCGCACTTCATCTGCATCGACTTCGCCCTCGCCAGCGGGGACGGCGGCCGGGTGGTCCCGCGCCTGATCGAGCTCCAGGGCTTCCCGACCGTCGCGTGCTTCCAGACCCTGCTCGCGCGGGCCTACGCGAGGCATTTCCCCGCCATCCCCAGGGGCTTCACGAGCTACTTCGGAGGCCTCGACGAGGAGGGCTACCTCGCGGCGCTGCGGACCTCGGTCGTCGGCGCGTGCGACCCCGCGGAGACCGTCCTCCTCGAGATAGCGCCCGCCGAGCAGAAGACGCGGATCGACTTCGCGGCCACGGAGGAGCTCCTCGGCGTCCGGCCGGTCTGCGTCACCGAGGTGCGCAAGCGCGGGAGGCGCCTCTACCGCGAGGAGGGCGGCCGCGAGGTCCCCATCCGGAGGATCTACAACCGCGTGATCTTCGACGAGCTCGTGCGCCGGAAGCCGACGATGCAGTTCAGCTTCCAGGACGACCTCGACGTGGAATGGGCCGGCCACCCCGACTGGTACTTCAGGATCAGCAAGCACACGCTGCCCTTTCTCAAGGGCGAGCACGTGCCGCCGTGCCATCTCGTGAGCGAGCTGCGCCAGCTGCCGGCGGACCTCGCCGACTACGTGCTCAAGCCGCTCTACTCCTTCGCCGGCCTCGGCGTCGACATCGCGCCGACGCCGGAGCGGATCGCGGCCATCGAGCGCCCCGCCGAGTGGCTGCTCCAGCGCAAGGTGGCCTATGCGCCTGTGCTGGCGACGCCCGACGGGCCGGCGAAGGCCGAGGTGCGCCTCATCCTGGCCGGCGATGGGCGGGCGATGCCGACGCTCCTCAACAACCTGGTCCGCCTAACGAAGGGCGCCATGCACGGCGTCGACTTCAACAAGGGGCGCGACTGGGTAGGGGCGAGCGTGGCGCTGTTCGAGTCCGGCGCGGCCTGACGACACCGAGCTCGCCGCCAGCCCCGTCCTGCCAGGCGGTCCACACGGCGGCTGCCCGGGGAGACATCGGATGCCCAACCCATACATTGACAATATTTTAGGTAAATTATCCGTACATATACGCACAGCGATCCGACAGGTTTGTAACCGGCGGGAGGGGCTTTAGCGTCTCATTTGCAATCAGGCATTAGGTCCGGCAGCACTCCACCCTTATGAAACGCTCCTCCCTCCTCAGTCTCCTGGCCTCAGCCGCCCTGGCGGGTTCCGCCATCGCCCTCGCGAATCCCGTTCGCGCCGCGGATGACAACGACAAGACCACGACGACGACCCGCACCGGCACCTACACCACGAGCAAGGGCGGCTCGGGCACGACCTCGTCCGTCACGACGCGCTCCAACGGCACCGTGCAGAGGAAGGGCACCTGGACGAACGCGGCCGGCGGGACAGGGACCGTGCAGTCGCAGCGCAACTGGAACAAGGCCACGGGAACGGCGACCATCAGCGGGTCGGAAACCCGGCCAAACGGCAAGACGAGCACGTGGCAGGGGACCGCCGTCCGCAACGGCCCGGGTTCCGTCTCGGCCAGCGGCACGATCACGACAGCCAACGGCAAGCAGGACACGTTCACTTCCACGGACACGAAGGTCGCCCCCGGGACCTGGGACAAGCAGCAGGTGATCACGACGGCCAGCGGCAAGACCATCGACCGCAGCGTCGACACCACGGTTGCCGACGGCAAGGGCACGCGGACGGTCACGACCACCCTGCCCAACGGGCAGGTGGTGACGCGGGACGCCTCCTTCAGCCAGACGACCACTCAGACGCCGAGCAACTGACCGGCTTCGGGACTGCGCCTAGGGGCCCGGCTCGGGGCTCCTCGAGCGAAGGTCCAGGAGCCTTTCGCAGAGCTCCTGCGTCTTGCCGGGGTCCGACCCGAGCCCGGCCTCGTTCATGAGCTGGAACGAGTCGTAGGAGAGGTTGCGCGACTGGACGACAAGCATGGCGGACGGCCCGAGGCGCGCGACGCCGACCTTCGCGGCCGTCAGGAAGGAGACGACGTGCACCATGTCGAAATGGTGCTCCGGGCCGTTCCAGGCCATGAAGAAGAGGTCGCCGCCGGAAAGGGCGAGGACGCCCGTGACATGCCCCATCGCAAGGGCGTCGGTCGACCCGAATCCGCTCGCGTTCGGGAACCAGATTGCCCTCACCACCATTGACGGGGCCGGCGCGTCGGTGGGCAGGCACTCGGCGACCTCGCCTGCGACCTTGGAGTCGCCGGTCAGGTCCGAGGAGGCGCAGCCGGCTCCCATGAGCGCGGTGGCGGCGCCGAGCCGGAGAAGCGTGGCGGAAAGGGCTCCCATGGTGCTGTGCGCCATTAGAGCAGCGCGCGCCGCTGTTGCGAGCGGAACGGCGCCGACCTAGCCGCCGGGACGGACGTCCGCGGTCCCCGAGGGGACCGCGGAGGCTCACGGCTTCCTCTCGAGGGCCTCGATCCTCGCCTTTAGCTCCGCGATCTTGGCCTTTTTCTTGCCGCCCGACTTGCAGGCGGCGACGGTGGCCGCGCCTGCGCCGAATATCAGCAGGACCGGGAGCAGCGGGATTATGACTGGGATGAACGCGATCATGGGTGTCGTCCTTTTGTTGCGGCATGCCGGCTCGCGCCGGCTTCCGAGCAGGGTGACGTTTCTGCTTTGAGAGGGTTACGTTGTGTGATTCGATTTTGGGCCCTCCCGCACGGCCTCCCCGGCGACGGACACCCCTCCAATGGCAAACACCATGCAAGGCACCAGCGGACCAATCGGACAGGCTCCCCCCGCGCCCGCCCGGACCTATCGGGGTCCCTTCACCATGATGACGATCCTGTTCTTCATGTGGGGGTTCATGACCGTCTTCAACGACATCCTTATCCCGAGGTTCAAGGAGGCGTTCACGCTCAACTACTTCGAGGCGATGCTCGTGCAGTTCGCCTTCTTCGGGGCCTACTTCATCGGCTCGCTGGTCTATTTCCTCGTCTCGGCCACGGCGGGCGACCCCATCGCGCGCATTGGCTACAAGAACGGGGTCGTCCTGGGGCTCCTCATCTCCGCGGCCGGCAGCGCCCTGTTCTGGCCGGCGGCGGCGATCGTCTCATACCCGCTCTTCCTCGTCGGCCTGTTCGTCGTCGGGCTCGGCTTCGCCATGCTGCAGATCGCCGCCAACCCCTACGTGACCATCCTCGGGCCGGAGCGGACCGCCTCGAGCCGGCTCAACCTGGCGCAGGCGTTCAACTCGGTGGGGACCACGACCGGCCCGCTGATCGGGGGCTACCTGATATTCCAGTACTTCGCAAAGACCGGCGCGCACGGGGCGGACTCCGTCAAGGTCCCCTACATCGCGTTCTGCGTCGTCTTCCTGCTGCTCGCCGCCCTCTTCTTCTTCACCCACCTTCCCCACGTCGGCGAGGGCAAGATCGAGCCGGGTGCCGGGGCGCTCAGGTACCCCCACGTGATCCTGGGCGTCCTGGCGATCTTCATGTACGTCGGGGGCGAGGTGTCCATCGGCAGCTCCATCATCAACTTCCTCGGGCAGAGGACCGTCGCCGGCCTGAGCCCGGTGGAGGCGAGCAAGTATGTCGCGCTCTTCTGGGGCGGCATGCTGATCGGCCGCTTCATGGGCGCGGTCGAGCTGAGCGAGATCCGGGCGGCCCTGAAGCGGGCCCTGCTCGCGGGCATCCCCGCCGCCGCGTTCGCCATCCTCTGGTTCCTGCGCGGATGGGACATAGCGAGGAACTACCTTCCGTTCATCGTGCTCTGCTGGGTCCTGTTCCAGTTCAGCAGGGGCCTGGCGGGGCGGACGCTACTCATCTTCTCGGCCACGATCACGCTCCTGCTCCTGGCCGCGATGGCGTTCGGCGGCAGGCTCGCGATGTGGTGCGTCGTCGCCGTGGGCCTGTTCACCTCCATCGGCTGGCCGAACATCTTCTCCCTGGCGCTCGACGGCATGGGCGTCTACAAGAGCCAGGTCTCGTCGCTGCTCGTCATGGCGATCCTCGGCGGCGCGATACTGCCGCCGCTGCAGGGCCACATCGCCGACATTGCCGGCCTGCAGGTCTCGTATATCGTCCCCCTCGTGGCCTATGCCTACGTCGCCTTCTACGGCTGGAAGGGGCACCGGGTCGGGGGCCCCCGGCTCCCGGCCCCGGCCTGACGCCCGCCGGCGCGCGCCTCGCCCCTCCCCCGAACGCTCCTTTCCCATGAACCGCCGACAATTCCTCTCCGCCACGGCCGCCACCATGGCCGCGGGCACGCTGGTCCCCCGGGCGCTCTCCGACACGGCGCCCCAGAAGTCCGACGGGATGAACTACGCCCCGGAGGCCAAGCCGAGCCCCGTCGTCGGGCCGGGCGAGTTCAGCTTCGCCGCCGTCCGCCTCGACCACGGCCACATCCAGGGCATGTGCAACGGCCTCCTCGAGGCGGGCGCCACGCTCAGGTGGGTCTACGACCCGGATCCGTCGAGGACCGTCGCCTTCACGGCTAAGTATCCCCAGGCGCGGGTCGCGCGCTCCATGGACGAGGTCCTCGCCGATCCGCAGGTGCGCCTGGTCGCCTGCGCGGCCGTGACGTCGGAGAGGGGCCCCATCGGCTGCCGGGTCATGGAGGCGGGAAAGGACTACTTCAGCGACAAGGCCCCGTTCACGACGATCCAGCAGCTCGACGAGGCGCGGGCCGTCGCCGCGCGCACGGGACGGAAGTACATGGTCTACTACAGCGAGCGGCTCCACAACGAGTCGGCCATGTTCGCGACGGACCTCCTGCGCAGGGGCGCGATCGGCCGGGTGATCCACGTCACGTGCCTGGCGCCGCACCGGCTGAACAAGGCCTCGCGCCCCGGCTGGTTCTTCCAGAGGGAGAAATACGGCGGCATCCTCTGCGACCTCGGCAGCCACCAGTTCGAGCAGTTCCTCGCCTACAGCGGCTCGTCCGACGCCGTCGTCACCCACGCCGCCGTCGGGAACTTCGCGAACCCGGACCACCCGGAGCTGGAGGACTTCGGGGAGGCCTGCGTCCAGGGGGATTCCGGCGCCCTCAGCTACACCCGCGTCGACTGGTTCACGCCCGACGGGCTGACCTCCTGGGGCGACGGCCGCACGTTCATCGTCGGCACCGGCGGCACGATCGAGCTGCGCAAGTACGTCGACGTCGCGCGCGACGCCTCGGGCGACCACGTGTACATCGTCGACTCAAAGGGCGAGCGCCACCTGAGCGTCGCGGGGAAGGTCGGCTACCCCTTCTTCGGCGCGTTCATACTGGACTGCATCAACCGCACGGAGAACGCCATGACCCAGGCGCACGCCTTCAAGGCCGCCGAGGTCTGCCTCAAGGCGCAGGCCGCCGCGAAGCGGGTGACCTAGCCGGCGCCCCGGCCGCGGCCCCCTACTCCGCGACGTACTCGGCCGTCACGGCGCCGCCCGCCTTCTCCTCCTCCTCCAGGTGGTGGGCCGAGGGCTTGAGCAGAAGGCAGAGCGGGATCGCGGCGATCACGATCAGCCCGCCCAGGACGAACCCGTTGTCGAAGCCGAGCACCTGGGCGCGCCTCCCGATGGCCTGGGCGGCGGCGAAGGCGACCTTGTTCCGGGGATTGGCGACGATGCCGGGCTCGTGGCGCACGACCATCCCGGCCACCCGGTATCCGAAGCGCACCACGAAGCGCTGGGACTCGACCGGGAACGCCTCGCCCAGGCGCACCGCGTGCCAGTGGATGGAGTCGGTCACAAAGGTGTTCAGGAGCGCGATGCCGAGCGAGCCGCCCACGTTCTGGAAGACGTTGAGGAAGCTGCTGGCCATCGGCAGCTCGCGCCGCGGCACCGAGTTGAGCGCCGCCGCCATGAGCGGGGCCATCATGAGGGCGAGGCCGGCGCCCCGCCCCACCTGCGGCAGCACGAGCATGGTCCAGTCCGACATCGGATCAAGGAGGCCGAACACGAGCAGCGAGCTGCCCACGAGCACGCATCCCACGGCCGTCAGCAGGGCCGGCGGATAGCGGTCCGCCAGCCGCCCCGCCAGCGGCATGGTGAGGCCCACCGCCACCGCGTTCGGAAGCATCCAGATGCCGGCCTGCACGGGCGTGTATCCCATCAGGTTCTGCAGGAAGATCGGAAGCAGGAAGATGCTGCCGAACAGCCCTATCGCACGGAAGACGGCCAGCAGGATGCTCAGCAGGTAGTTCCTGATGAGGAAGAGGCGCAGGTCGAGGAGCGGCTGCTCAACGGCGAGCTCGACCGCGACGAACATCACCGCTCCGAAGGCGGCGACGGCCTCGCACGCGCGGATGTAGTCGGACTCCCAGCCCTTGACCTGGCCGTTGGAGAGTGCGGTGAGCCCGGCGATGAGCGCCATGGAGAGGAAGATGTAGCCGTAGAGGTCGAACGCCCTGCGGGGGCCGCGGGCGCGCAGCGGGCGCATGACCACCATGCCGGCCAGGAGCGTCAGGGCCCCCACCGGAAGGTTCACGGAGAAGATGGTGCGCCAGCTGAAGGCGTCGGTCAGGTAGCCGCCCAGGGTCGGCCCGATGGCCGGCCCCGCCATGATTCCCATGCCCCAGATTCCCAGCGCCCTCCCCCTCTCGTGCGGCTCGAACAGCTCGGCCACGATCGCCATGCCGATCGGCTGGATGGCGCCGCCGCCGATGGCCTGCAGGATGCGCGCCGCGATCAGCGACTCGTAGCTCCACGCCATGGCGCAGGCGGCGCTCGCCAGCGTGAAGACCAGGAGGCTTCCCAGGTAGAGCGCCTTGTAGTCGATCCGGTTGGTCAGCCAGCCGACGAGCGGCATGACGACGGCCGACGTGAGCATGAAGCCCGTCGCGACCCACTCGATCTGCTCCCGGTCGACTCCGAAGGTCCCCATCATGTGCGGCAGGGCCACGTTGACGATGCTCGAGTCGAGGACCGCCATGAACGTGCCGAGCATGATGATGCCCAGGACGCCCCACCGGTTCGCCCGCAGGTCGCTGTCGCTACTCATGCCCCGCGGCGCCCGCCGCGGCGGTGCCCGAATGGATCCGCACCTCCACGGAGAGGCCCGGCCCGATCGCCAGCTCCGGCGGCGCCGTCACCGCTATGCGCAGGGGCACGCGCTGGGTGACCTTGATGAAAGTGCCCGAGACGCCCTCGGCGGGGATGAGGCTGAACTCCGAGTTGACCGCGCGCAGGATCTCGGTGACCCGGCCGTGCAGGCGCAGCGCCGGGAAGGCGTCGACGGAGATGTCGGCCCTGTCGCCGACCGCGACGTCGTGGAGGTCCTTCTCCTCGATGTTCGCGTCGACGCGCAGGGACGCGGGGTCGAACATGCTGATCACCGGCTGGGCGGCGAGCGGCATGGCGCCCGGGTCGAGCCAGCGGCGCACGACCCAGCCGTCGAAGGGCGCCCTGACGGTGCACCGCTCGAGGTCGCTCCGGGAGTTGTCGGCGGCGGCCTGCGCCTCCTTCACCCTGCTCCGGGCCAGCTCCGCGGCCGCCTTCGCCGCGGCGATGTCCTCCTTGCGGGGCCCCTTCTGCAGCAGGATCAGGTTCTGCGAGGCGTTTTCCCGGCTCTGCGCGGCGGACTCGTAGGCGGTGCGGGCCCGGTCGAGCTCGTCCTGGGAGACGGCGTTCCCCTTGAAGAGCGCCTGCGCCCGGTCGAAATCCAGGCGCGCCATGGCCTCCTCGTCCTCCAGGCGCCTGACGGTCGCCTCGGCCGCCTTGATCTCCTCCGGCCTGCTGCCGTTGAGCGCCCTCTCGTAGATCGCCTCGCTCGAGGCCAGGTTGGCCCTGGCGGAAACGAGAAGCGCCTCCGCCTGGTCGAGCCTCGCCCGGGGGATCACTGGGTCCAGCCGGAAGACGACATCTCCCCTGCGGGCGAATAGCCCCTCGTGGACCGTGACGTCGATCACCCGGCCGTTTATCTCCGGGGCCACGTCCACCATGTGGCCCCCGAAGCGGGCGTCGTCCGTGTAGACGATCCCCCGCATGAAGAAGAACCAGTAGGCGAGCACGCACGCGGCGACGGACGCCGCGGCGTAGATCCCGATCATGATGCGCCTGCGGCGAGGATCCCCGTCGGGCGGGGGCGCCATGTCGGCGGGGTCGGGGGCCCCAGGCCCCTCGGTCCCGGGCTCGGTGCCCAATGTCTCGGTCGTGCTCATGCGAGTGCGGGTTTCCCGGCGGCCGGGGTGGCGCGGGCCCCGGGGCCGGCGCCGTTCATGAAGATGTCCGCCACCCCGGCGAGGCTGCGCTCTGCCTCCGGCCGGTCCTGCAGCTCCCACGACCGGGTGCGCAGGATCCCGAGGAGGTATTCCGCGAGGACCTCTGCGGGCACGTCCTTGCGGACGTCCCCCGACGCCATGCCCTGCGAGAGGATCGCCGCGACGGCCTCGGTCATGGGCCTGCGCCGCTCCCTCCACCGCTGGCGCAGGCCGACCCCGCCGCCCTCCATGTCGCGGTCGCCCTCCGAGAGGATGATGCGGAAGAGCGGGCGCCGCTGCTGGAAGAAGCCGCTGATGGTCTCGCAGGTCCGAAGCAGGGTCTGGCGGAACGCCACACCCGGCGCCGCGTTCTCGCGCACCGTGAGGCACATCCGGTCGAAGCCCGCCACGGCGGCCTGGAAGATCAGGTCGTCCTTGTCGGTGAAGTAGAGATAAAGGGTCCCTTTTCCCACGTCGGCCTCCCGGGCTATCTCGTCCAGGGTGATCTCGTGGACGCGGCGCATCCTGAAAAGCCGCTCGGCCGCCTGCATGATCCGCTGTTTCTTGTCGGGATCCATATAAAGTGACTGACCAGTCAGTCATATCATTTTCCTTTGTCAACAAAACGATACAACTATCTGTTTATTAGTTGATTAAATTGAACAAGAAGCCCTACCAGGCGGCTGACCCATGGGCGATTGGCATCCCGACCGGTCGGATCGATCCGCATCCCCGGTCCGGGACAAAATCCCGCACCGGCGGCGGACTGCGCCCGGCCGGCGGGCAAATGGATTTGAATGGGGATGCACGGGGCCATCAAATCTGGCAGCCTCGCGCCGCCCCGGCGCCGCTCGCGCCCCCCCGCCCCAAGTGCCCTCCACACGCCCGCCCCACGCCGCCGCCCACGCGGCCTCGCTGCTCTGCGCTGCCATCGCCGTGGCCGCCCCGAGTCCGCGCGACGAACCGGCGGTCCCCGTCGTCCTGGGCAACGAGCTTGTCCGCGTGGAGGCGTGGATTGCGGGCGCGCGGCTGCACGAGAGCTATCTCGCCCGCCGCAATGGCCAGTGGGTCCCCGTGGCCGCGGACGCGGACGGCGGGACGGCCGGGGCGAGCGCCTTGGACGCCGCGGACGGGAGCGTCGTGGCCGGGACCGGGATCAGGCTCGCGCTGGAGAACGGCGCCCTTGTCGAGGAATGGGCGGCCGGCGGCCGCCGCGCGCTCCGAACGGTGAGCCTGTGCCCGGAGGGCCCGTGGCTGAGGGTGACGACGCGGCTGCAGCCGGCGCCGGGGCCCGTCCACGCGTTCGCGGACCGTTTCAGGTTCGCGCGCCAGCCCGACTGGAGTTTCGCCCCCTCGGTCGGGGGGTTCGTCCCGGACGCCCAGTACAAGGCCCCGCTCATCCTTGTCCAGTCGGACCGGACGGCCTTCGGAATCGTCCCCGACCTCGCAGCCCTGGACGCGGGGTCGCTGCGCCGATGCAACCACGCGCTGGACCTCGACGTGCCCGGCGGCCCGTCGCTCGCCGTCGGCTTCGTGCCGGCGCGGTTCAAGTACCACTCCGTCTACGCGGAGGACCCCGGCCGCTCCTGGCAGGCCGACACCCCCGTGGAGAACTCCTACTTCCTGCTGGTGACGGCGACCGCCGATCCCGGCGGGGCCTACCGCGAGGCCGTGCGCTTGCACTGGAGCCGCTTCGGCCGGCCCGCCCAGCGGTCGGCCGCCGCGCAGCAGGTGGGCACGGGCACGGACCCCGGCGCGTACCGCTGGATGCAGAAGACGGGCCCCGTCGACCTGCAGATCGCCGAGGACCGGCGCATCAAGGGGCTCGCCCTGTGGGACGACTGGCGGGGCGAGGTGTGGGAGGCCCAGTCGAGGCACGAGTGGCTCGCGGTGCCGCTCCCCGGGGGCGCGGTCGGCGGCGGCGTGCGGACCCTGCGCTGGGGCCCGGGGCCTTCGGTCTACCTCTCATCCTGGTTCAACACGCTACGGACCTCGTTCGGCATGGCCCTTTACGCGCGGCGCGAGGGCAAGGAGGACCTGCTCGGGATGGCGCGGCGGACGGTGGAGGTGGCCCTGAGGGCGCCGGGACGGGACGGTGCGTTCAAGTGCATAGCGGTTCCGGCCGGCGGCGGCTGGCCGGAGGTGTGGGCCGCGGGCGACGGGAGCGGGGACAGCACCAAGGAGGGCTACCTCGGGTACGACATGAGCTGGACCGCGTACTGGCTGCTGCGCTGGCGCGCGGCCGGCCTGCCTGAAAGCGGGCCCATCCTGGCGCGGTGCCGCGCGCTGGCCGAGTTCCTCGTCGGGCGGCAGTCGGCGGACGGCATGCTGCCGACCCGGTTCGCCGAGGACGGCTCGGTCGTCGCGGACGTGTCGCGAACCGTGAAGGCCGAGACGGGACCGGTCGCCCTGTTCCTCCTCGAGCTCTATTCCCAGGACGCCGATCCCCGCTGGCTCCGGGCGGCAGGGCGGGGCCTCGCGTTCCTCGAGGGGAGCGTGATCCCGGGGCGCCAGTGGTACGACTACGAGACGTTCTGGAGCTGCAGCCCGCGCGGGCCGGAGCTCGACCGGCGGAGCGGGCAGTGGCCGGCGAACGACCTGGCGCTCGGCCAGGCCGTGGCCGCATACCTCTCGATGTTCAGGGCCACGGGCGACCGCGCCTGCCTCGACCGCGGCGAGCGCCTGCTCGACTACCTGCTCCTTTACCAGCAGTGCTGGACAAACCCGCTGCTCAGGGACCTGACGGGCCCCGCGATGCTCCTCGGCGGCTTCACGACCCAGAAGTCCGACGCCGAGTGGTCCGACGCCAGGCAGAGCCAGTTCGGGAACGTCCTGTTGGACTATTACCGCGCGACAGGAAGGGCCGAGTATCTCGAGCGCGGGGTGGCCGCGCTCAGGGCGCAGTTCCCGATCTCCCCCTCCGAGAACTGGGCCCACGAGGGCTATGGGACGAAGTCCGGGATCAGCAGCTTCCACTGGGGCACGGGCAGCGGGATGGCGGGGATAGAGATCGACGAGGACTACCTGCGCGACGCGGTGGTGGACGTCGCCGCGGGCCTTTCCGTCGGCGTCAACGGGATCGACGTGACTCAGTGCACCGTCGGGGACGGCGAGGTCCGGCTCTCGTTCACGAGCTCCTTCGCCTGGAGGCGGCCCCCGGTCTTCGCGTTCCACCGGTGCGACCCCAAGCGGCGCTACCGGGTGGTCGCGAACGGGGCCGAGCTCGGATCCTGGCCGGGCGACGCCCTCGAGCGCGGGATCCCGGTTCCCCTTTCCGCGGCGGCGGCGGGCGCCCCGAGGTGAGCGCGGCGCCCCTCAGTCCAGCCTGACCCCCAGGGTGCGCCCGATCCGGACGATCTGCTTGGCGACCTCCGACTCGGCGCTGAAGCCCGAGCCGCCCGCCTTTAATTCGGCCAGCGTCATCCTCCCGTCGCGGACCGCGATGACCAGCTCCTTCGCGGCGAGGTACTCGGCGATCGGGTCCAGGGCGAACTTGTAGCGCGGATCCCCGATGTCGGAGGCGTCCCTGATCATGAGGCCCGAGTTGACGAGCCCCTCGACCTGTTCGCGGGTCACCGACCTCGACTCGTAGGCGGCAAGGGGCCTCCACTGGGGAACCCCGTCCGGGCCGACGCAGGCGAGCGCCGCGCGCCGCGACCGGTTGGCCTCCTCCACGCTGTCGGGGCGCGATTCGAAAAGGCTCGCGAGGTAGGCGTCGACCAGCCCCGCGAGGTCCCTCGGGAGGGACGCCTCGGAGGCGGCCGGCGCCCCGTCCCTGGCGAAGACCTCGTTGGCGCGCTGGATGAGAAGCTTCACGAAGACCATCGGTATCTGCGGCGCCCGGCCCACGCCCCCCGACAGCTCGTTCATGATCCCCTTGAGCGCGTCCCGGATGCTCTCGCGCTGCGCGGAGTCGAACCTTCCAGCCCCCACGATGTCGTCCAGGTACCGGTTGAGCACCGCGTCGATGCTGCCAAGGTCCACCGGCCGGGGCAGCACCTTGACGACCTCCGGGAGCATCATCCGGCGCCGGCTCGTCAGGACGACGAAATGGGTCAGCACCGCCCCCTTCGCGGGGTTCAGCTGGTCGGCCGCGAGGGCGTCCAGGTCGGGCACCTTCTCAGACACCCCGTCGATCAGGGCCAGGACCCTCCGCTGCTTGAGCAGCGCGTCGGACAGCCGGGTGGACATTGCCGGCATGTCGAGGATGCGCTTCAGCTCGTCGGCGACCTCCTTGTCCAGGCCGTCCTTCAGCGTGCGCACGTAGACGGGAATGGCCTGAGGCAGGCGCAGGCGGCTCTGCGCCTCCGGGGCCGCGAACCAGCGGGCCACCTGGAAGGCCAGGGCCGACTTGCCCACCCCGCCCGGGCCCTCGATCGAGAGCCACCACCGGCGCCTGACAAGGTGGCGCTCGAGCTCAGTGAGGCCCCGGACGTACAGGTCGCCGGGCCCCCTGTCGGCGGGCTCGGCAAACGGGCGCACGGGCGTGCCGAAGAGCTCGTCGTCAATCTGGAGCGGCGCGGCGACCCACTTGGGGCGCGAGCGGACCTCGGGCAGCTTCTCGAGCTCGGCAAGCGCCTCCGGGGCGCAGGCCGCGACGACGGCGTCGAGGCAGCGCGCCCGCGTGAGGAGGAAGAGGCCGGCCAGCGCGGCGAACCTCTCGGCGGCCTTGGTCGGTATGGGCAGCGCCGCGACGAGCGGGGCGGCCCTCTCGTGCCAGAGGACGAACCACGACGGCCTGAACACGAAGAGCCCCACGACCCCGCCGCAGTAGAGCAACACCAGCAGGGCGACGTTCTGGGGCCCGTAGTCCTTCGCGAACTTGAGGAACTCGGAGGGGGGGGCGGCCCATCCCATGAACCCCGAGAACCTGGCCCATGGGCCGTTTCCGAACTGGAATTCCCCGGTCGCGACGTTCCAGCCGTCGAACACCTCGACCTGGCACGTGTACACGCCGGGGCCGAGCTCGCTCTCCTTCCATCCCGGGACAAGTTCGCCGTAGGTGAAATCCCGGGCCAGCCCCATGGCCAGGTCCCCGGTCGCGTTCGGGCCGGACAGCGCAAGGTGCACGCTCAGCCGGAAGCCCGGGGGGGAGCCCGTGATCTTCAGGACGGGCTGGATCGTCCCGCCGTGCTCCTCCAGCTCGTGGGAAACCACCGCGTCAAAGGGCACGATGTCCGAATCCGTGGTCGACGAGCGCAGGATCGTGCCGTTCCCTCCCACCGCCCAGCCGCGCCGGCCGTCCGGGGACATGGCTATCGACTGCAGCGTGCCCTGGGTGGCGTCGTAGGCGACGAACCACCAGTACCTGCCGCCGTCGACGCTTCGCCACATGGAGCCGTTCTCGCCCACCACCCATGCGTCACGGCCGTCGCCGGAGAGGGCGACCGAGGTCAGCAGGGTCGCCCCGCCGAGGTAGATCCTCTCCCAGGTCTCCCCTCCGTCGACGGTGCGCAGGACGGTGCTGTTGGTCCCCGCCGCCAGGCCCCGCTCTCCGTCGGCCGAGAATGCGACCGAGTAGAGGTATTCCGCCGTGGGGACTCCGGGCACCTTCTTCCACACCTTGCCGCCGTCGGCGCTTCTAAGGACGGTGCCCATGTCGCCCACCGCCCAGCCAAGCCTGCCGCCGTCCGCAAAGGTGACCGACCGCAGGCCCGTCCCGCCGGGGATGCCGCCGACAACCCTCCAGCTCTTGCCGCCGTCCGTGCTGCGCAGGACGCCTCCGTCCAACCCGACCGCCCAGCCGTGCAGGCCGTCGGCCGCGAAGGAGATGCAGGCCAGGCTTTCACCCTTGGGGACGCCCTCGGTCCTCTGCCAGCTCTGGCCGCCGTCGACGCTTCGCAGGATGGCCCCGTTGGCGGCGGCCGCCCAGGCCAGCGACCCGTCGGCCGAAACCGCGACCGAGCTCAGGTCCAGGTCTGCGGGGACGCCGGCGGCCTTCTGCCAGCTCTTGCCGTCGTCGGCGATCCGCAGGACCGTGCCGAAGCTGCCCACGGCCAGCTCGCGCATCGCCTTCGGCGCGAACGCGACCCCACGCAGGATCCACTCGACGGGGGCGCCCGCCACCTTTCGCCAGCTCTGCCCCCCGTCGGTCGAGCGCAGGATGGTCCCGTTGTCCCCCGCCGCCCACCCGTGCAGGCCGTCGGGCAGGAACGAGACGGAATTCAGGTACATCTCGGTGGGGACGCCGCGGACCTCCCACCAGCTCTGGCCCCCGTCGGCGCTCCGAAGGATGGTCCCGTAGTCGCCCACCGCCCATCCGTGCAGACCGTCGGGCGCAAACGCTACCGACTGGAGGTAAGCCTCCGTGGTGATGCCGCCGACCTTGCTCCACGTCGCGCCGCCGTCCGTGCTCCGGTAGATTGCGCCGTAGTCTCCCACCGCCCAGCCGCGCAGACCGTCGGGCGCGAACGCGACCGACTGGAGGGCCTCGTTCCTCTGGACGCCGGCCGACCTTTGCCAGCTCTGCCCCCCGTCGGCGCTCCGAAGGATGGCGCCGTCGTCGCAGGCCGCCCAGGCGTGGCGCCCGTCCTGGGCGAGGGCGAGGTTCTGGATGTTGTCGCCCGCGGGGACGCCGGCGACGCCCTGCCAGCTCACGCCGCCATCGGCACTCCGCAGGATCGTGCCGCTCGCCCCGGCGGCCAGGCCGTGCAGCCCGTCGGCGGCGAACGCCAGCCCGCGCAGGAACACGCCCGTGGGCACGCCGGCGCTCGCCTGCCAGGTCTGACCGCCGTCGACGGTGCGCAGGACGGTGCCGTAGCCGCCCACAGCCCAGCCGCGCAGCCCGTCGGCAGCGAAGGCGACGGCCCCCATCTCGGCGCTCCTAGGCGCGCCCGGAACCCGTTGCCAGCTCTCGCCGCCGTCGACGCTCCGCAGGATGGTGCCGCTCGGGCCCACGGCCCAGCCGTGGGTCCCGTCGGCAGCGAACGTGACGCAGTCCAGCTGGTTCAGAAGGTTGATGAAGCCGTAGGGTGGCGCCCGCTCCGCTACGATCGGCCTGACTAGCGAGGAGTGCGGCCTGCAGCCGGTCAGGCCCGGCAAGGCCCAGAGCCCCGCGAGCAGCCATGCCAGGGACGCAGGCGGCCCGTAGCGGCGCGGGCGGGGCGCAGCCGCGGCATTGGCGGTCCGTTTTTCCTCGGGATTATGCGCCAAGGGTTGACTTGTGTTGCATTCTTGCCGTCGGGCGGCCGCCAGGGTGACTGTCGCCCCCGGCGCCCGGCCTTTCAGAGCGGCAGAGGTTGATGCGTCCGCCGGCGGTTGTCCATCCCACGGACGGGCGGGCCCGGCCGGCGCGCCTAGGCCGACCGGAACCCCAGCGCCTCGAGCTCGCTCATGTTGAAGGGCGCGCAATCAAGCACCTCGCGCAGCTTTGCCATCGCCGCCTGCGCCGACGGCGCGTCGAACACCGAGACCCCGTCGTCCCGGTCGTGGATCTGGATGGCCCACGCGCCGGAGACGGCGTCGGCGCCCACCTGCAGCAGGACCCCGTGCAGGTAATTGCCCGGCAATCCCGGGTGCGGCCCCGCGCCGGGCACGAGGAACAGGGCGTGCACGGGATCGTGGGCGAGCGGCTGGCGCTCGGCCCCTGTGTGCCTCGCTCTGTGGAGGACGGGCCGGCCCAGCACCCGGGCCCGGTGCCCCTCCGCCCTCGCGCGGAGCTCGGCGGGCAGGGACCTCACGTAACGGTCGAAGACGCCGGCGTTGGACTCCAGGGCCGGCGCGCCCGGGCGGCCGGTGCCGGGGTCCCACAGGTTCTCCGCGTGAAAGCTCGGCCGCGCCGCCAGGGAGCGCGCCGTGACATGGCCGTCCCTGTGGTCCGCGTGCGCGTAGACCTGGTGCGTGGCATAGAGCCTGCCCAACGCGTCCTGGTAGGTGGGGGTGACCGGCACGGCGCCCGTCGGGCTGTGCTCGATCAGCTCCAGGACGGCCTGGTCAAACTGCGCGCTGGGGTCTTGGGTCATCGTGCTCTGGGTCCTGGGCGCCGGGGGCCGGCGCCGGACCAATCTTTGTTGCGCGGAAATCCATTTTGGGCGAGAATAGACGACAGACTGACAATCTCCATGCCGATCCCGAGGCTGCTCATCACCGCCGCCGCCCTCGCCGCCGCCGCAAGCGCGTGCGTCGCCGCGCCCCCGTCCAAGCAGGACGTGCTCCTGGCTATCTCGGTTCTCGAAAAGAACATCACGGCCCCCGAGGCTGCCGACGCGGCCAAGACCGTCGTCATCTACGCGCAGCAGAGCGACGACGTGATGGTCGACATAGGCCAGGACCAGCTCCCGTGGATCGGCGAGAGGTGGGGGCTCGACCGGGCGCGCGAGCAGTCCAACCAGTCCCTGCTCCTGGCGGCCTTCGTCGCGGGCAACATCCGCTCGCAGATCAAGAACGACCGGGCGGAGGACGACACCTACTCGGGCTGGGTCTTCGCGATTGACGCGTACAAGCGCCTGCGCTCGAAGGCCTCCTTTCGCAGCCCGGCGATCGAGACCCTCCAGAAAATGGAGGACGAGGGCACGCTCCTCCAGCACGCAAAGGACGTCCAGATCAGGGACGAGGAGCCGGACACGCCGCGCCCGCCGCTCGCCTGAGTCCGGCCGCGGAGAGGGCCGTGGGCATATGCGGCTTCCTCTTCCGGGCCAAGCGCCCGGAGGCGCCGAAGGCGTAGTGCGTCCGCCACCTCGGCGTCGGGGCGGAGGCGCGGCGACTGCGGCTCGCCATGCCGGCGGCAGAAGGCGGGGACAGCCGTGCTTGGGCCGTTCCCGGCGGAGACCGGGCATTTTGGCGACGCGGCGAAGGCCTGGATGATCAACTTCCGCATGCCGGACCTCGGCTCGATGGCGGCCCAGCCGCGCTCCGCGGGCATCAGGGTCAGAGTCGACCCCAAGCGGTACCCGAACGGGAGGATTGCCCCGCCCGCGCGCCAGGCGCCGCGGGGGAAAGCCGGTCAGGCCCTGAAGCTGCGCCACCTGGCGAGCGGGAGGTTGGCTACCCCGATGAGCGCGAGCTGGCTCGCGATGAACGCGCTCAGCCACCAGAAGGCGGCCTCCGTGAAGCCGTAGCTGTGCAGCCCGATCCCCAGCATGTTGGTCCCGAACCAGCTCCAGCTGGTCACGATGTTCCCGAAGACGGCGAGGCACATGAGCCCGCGCTGCCTCACGAGGCCGCCCCAGCGCGCGTGCAGGATAAGGGCGTTCCAGATGACGATGATCAGGGCGCCGTTCTCCTTCGGGTCCCAGCCCCAGAACCGCCCCCATGACTGGTCGGCCCAGATCCCCCCGAGGGTCGTCCCGACGAAGCTGAAGAGCGTCGCGAAGCAGACGATCCCGTAGACCATCCGGGCGAGCGCGTCGGCCGTGGCCTTGTCCAGGGTCCGCGTGAAGACCCCGCGGAAGACGTATATCGCGGCGAGGATCCCCGCGAGGAACGTGGACGCGTAGCCCGTGGTCACGACGACGACATGGGTCCCGAGCCAGAAATTCGAGTCGAGGACGGCGCGCATCATCTCGAGCGTGTCCCCGGCGAGCGCGAGATGGTGCGCAATGAGGAGCGTCGCGAAGCCGATCAGCCCCGCGGCTGCGGTCCCGATCGCGTTCTTGTACGCGGCCTCGAGGACGAGGCAGAGCGCCACCGAGCCCCAGCCGATGAAGAGCGCCGAGGAGTAGAGGTTCGTGACCGGCGGGCGGCCCTCGAGCCACATCCGGGTCGCGATGCCCGCCGTCGTGATAGCCCAGCCGAGGGCGGTGAGGCCCCACGCCGCGACCCGCGCCGGCTCGGGCCACCTGAGCCAGGAGAGGACGGCGCAGAGGAAGGCGCCGACGTAGATCCACATGCCCGCATAGAAGGGCTGGGCGGCGTTGAAGAGCGTCTCGACGCGGGCCTTGCGCAGCTGGCCCCCGAAGCGCCTCTCGAGCGTCGCCCCGTATATCTTGACGATCTGCGCGAACTTCTCGGGCTCGTTGCTGCGCCAGGCGTAGCCCATGCCCGCGTAGGCGAGGACGGACGGGTTGACGTAGCCCTGCGCGAACGTCTCGAGGAGCGCCTGGCCCGCGTTGTTCCAGGCGTTGGGGTCGGCGCCTGCGTTCTCGGGCGGGATCGCGAGGATGTCGGTCGACTCGGACATGCCGATGAACCTCTGGCCCTCCGCGATGACGGCGGCGGCCTTGGCCTCGTCGTGGGGCCTGCCCGCCTCCTTGGCGCGAACCGCTTCGACCCCGTCGGCGAGCGTCTCCTGGAGCCGGAGCAGCTCCCCGAGGAAGTCCCTTGTTCCCTCCGGCTCGAGGCAGCGCCTGAGCCGCACGTAGCGGGCGAGGCTCCCGTAGAGCTGGACGACCGCCGACTGGAACCGGGTCCTCGCCTGGGCCTCGACCGGCTCCGCGAGCTTCTCCTGGGCCTCGACCTGAGCAATGTAGGGCGCGATCTCGTTGAACGACATCCTGCGCTGCCGGCTCGGCAGGAACCCGACGAGCGCCATCGCCTGCTTCACCGCCCCCTGGTAGCGGATCGCCAGGTTCTCGTCGTTCTTGCCGATGAGCGAGAGCAGGTCCGGATCGTCGACCACGAAGACGCGGTACGTGTCCGCCCTCTGGGGGACGAACAGGACGTCGAGGAGCCACTCGTCAGGCGTCAGCTCGGCGTCCTCCGGCGTCATCACCCTCTGCCGGCCCTGGATGACGAGAAGCGTGCTGCGCGCGACCGAGTCGAGAGGCTTTATGCGTCCCTCGGCCAGCACCGGAAGCCTGCCAAAGGCCCGCACCGACTCCGGCTCGCCCGGCGCGTGCGCCAAGGGGCCAAGGAGGACGCAGACCGCCGCGACCGCGACGACGTAGGCGGGAATCCGGTGCCTCATGGGCGCATCCTCGAGCGCGCGAACGCCGCCAGGTGGATCAGGAACTGGATCGCCAGGCCGAGCGCGATCGCCGAGCATGCGACGTAGGGGGCGAGCCAGCTCGGGTTGCGCACGACCTGCAGGATCGACGTCGTGTCGTTGTTGTCGAAGCTCGCCTGGTAATACGTGAGGCCCCCGTACCGCAGCGGGTTGTTCATGTATATCAGGACCTCGCGCCCCTCGCCGCCCCCCGGCGGGTTGATCCTAACCCTGCTCGAGAAGTTCTTGGGGATGTTGGTGCCGGGGTAGATGTCGTGGGAGAACTTCTCGAGCGTCAGCGAGTAGGGCTCGTAGTGGCGCTGCGGCCTCATGACCATCTTCCAGGAGCGGCCCGCGTAGTCGAAACCCTGGGGGTTCCCGAGGAGGGTCGAGACGGTCCAGACCCCGAGGGAGCCCTCCGGCCCGACAAGCTCCACGTACGCGGTCGGCGTGTTGCGCTCGTCCTGCCGGTAGGTCACCTCGAGGGGCGTCGCGACGATCTGGGGCCCCATGCCCTGGGTCGCCGGCGACTGAGGCGCCCCCGTCGCCTGGGAGCGGAGCTGGAGCGCCGAATTCGGGTAGTAGCCCCTGGGCACCACCTTGAAGGGAAGCCTGGGGTCCTGGACCGCGGTCCCGTCGGCGATCATGGACTCGGGGATCGCCACAACCTCGTCGAACTTTGGGTCGGTCGCGTTGATGATCGCGAGCTCGTTGTACACGGTGCTCTCCGAGAAGTTCCTGGTCCCCCCCTCGTCCAGACGCATCTGGAAATCCCGCTGCACGAGCCCGGAGACGAGCTCGCCGACCAGGAGCAGGATGAGCCCCGCGTGCGCGATCCAGATGCCGGCCTTCGCCCACCCGCGCCTGAACCGGTAGGCGTGGGCGCACACGAGGTTGGCGAGGAGGAGACCGCCGATCAGGTACCCCCCGGGGTAGACCGGGACCTGCATCTCGCCCAGCCGCTCGAAGACGAAGACCGAGTGGAAGAACTTCTGCTGCACCGCCCAGACGCCGAGGTGCACCTGGTCCAGCGTCGCCCAGAAGACGAGGACGATCGACAGGGCGAGCAGCACCACCGTCAGCCTGAGGGAGACGAGCAGGTCCCGGACGAGCCTTATGGCGCTGGGCATCGGCTCAGTGCGCCCCGCCGGCGTGCGCGGCGGCGCGCGGCGCTGCCGCTTCTGTTCCGGGTGGACGGGCGCGCGGGGACATAAGGGGCCAAACGTCTCCCCGCTTCCCTGAAAATTCAACCCCGTTCCGCGCGGAGCCTGGACCTGCCGTCGGCGAACTCCGCCTCGAGGCGCTGGCCCGGCCTGATGGCGGCGCTCCGGATGACCGGGGCGCCGCGTTCGTCCCGCACGATCGCGAACCCGCGGTTGAGCACCGAGGACGGGCTCGCGCCCTGGATCCGCTTCCTCAGCGAGAGCAGGCGCTGGCCGAGGAGGAGGACGCGGGTCGCCGGTGAGGCCCGCTCGAGGCGGGAGGCCGCGCCCGAGAGCGCATGGACGCGCAGCTGGACCGAGGAGCGCAGCGCCGACGCGAGCCGGTTCGACATGTCGTCAAGCCGCAGGTAGCCCCGCTCGACGAGCGCCGCCGGCGAGAGCAGCCGCAGGCGCGACCGGCCGTGGGCCACGCGCTCCCGGGCGCGGCTCATGGCCTCGGAGACGGCCCCGAGCGTCGCCTGCCTCGCCGTCTCGGTCCTCTGCGCGAACCGCACGAATTCGCTCGAGATCAGCTCCGCCGCGGCGCTCGGCGTCTCGGCCCGCAGGTCGGCCGCGAAGTCGCACAGGGTGAAGTCGATCTCGTGGCCAACGGCGGAGATCGTCGGCACCGTGCAGGCCGCCACCGCCCGGACGAGCGGCTCCTCGTTGAAGGCCCAAAGGTCCTCGATGCTCCCGCCTCCGCGCCCGATCACGATCAGGTCGAAGATGGCGAGCTCCTGCGCCAGGCCCAGCATCCCGACCATCTCGGCCGCGGCGCCCTCCCCCTGGACCCTTGCCGGGAGGACGACGACCCGGCCCCGCCAGCCGCGCCGGATCAGGATCCTCATGAAGTCCTGGACGGCCGCTCCCGCCGGCGAGGTGAGGAAACCCACGGTCCCGGGCATCCTCGGGATCGGCTTCTTCCTGGCCGGGTCGAAGAGGCCCTCGTCCGAGAGGCGGCGCTTGAGCGCCTCGTACTCGCGCTGGAGCTCGCCCACCCCGTCGGCCACGAGCGTCTTGACGATGAGCTGGTACTTTCCCTGGGGCTCGTAGACGCCGACGTCGCCGTGCGCCACGACCTGCAGCCCGTCCCTGAGCCTCACCGCCTGGCGCGCCGCCTGCGCCCTGAACATCACGGCCGAGAGCTGGGCCCCGGCGTCCTTGAGCGAGAAGTACACGTGGCCGCTCGGCTGCACGCGCAGGTTGGACACCTCGCCCCGGACCCAGCAGGGGCCTATCGCGCCCTCGAGGACCGCCTTCACCCGGCGGGTGAACTCGGTGACCGTCAGCGGCCGGGCCTCCGGGCCCGCGCCCCCCAGCTCAATCGACGCGGGCGGCATAGCGCTTGCGTATCCAGTGGACCAGGGCCGTCGCCGCCACGAGGACGCCCACGCCGGTCATCACCAGCTTGAAGTTGCCGTTGAAGACCCCCTTGCCCAGGACGACGAACGCGACCGCCCAGGGCAGGATGCAGAGCCAGGAGACGATCATGTAGAGGCGGAACGGCACCTCGGCCAGGCCCAGCATGTAGGACTGCATGAAGAACGGGGGCCCCGGCGTCAGGCGGATGAACAGGGCGACATTGAGCGCGTTCTCCCGGGTCACGCGCGGGATCCTGTAGCCGTAGTGCTCCGTGAGCCTCGACAGGATCGGGCGCAGCGCGCGGCGGGCGAGCCAGTAGGTGAGCGCCAGGTTCGCGGCGATCGCCGCCAGGGTGGCGGCGATCACGCCCGCGAGGGTCATCTGCCCCGCGAAGGCCTCGCCGGCGACAATCGTGAAGGCGGAGAGCGGGGCCCCGACGGCGGGCAGGAACGCGGTCGCGGCGAAGTACACCCACGGCCCGGCGTCCCGGATCATGTTCATCCCCTGGGCCGCAAGCCCGCGCACGTTCACGCCGCGGAGCAGGAGCAGCAGGCCGGCCACCGCCGCGAACGCCAGGATGCACAGCGTGAACAGCGGAAGTTTCCTTTTCTTAAGGGGCTCCTCGGTCGGCATGGGGACAGCCTGCCCGCCCCATCGTTCCACCGTCAAGAACTCGCGCGCGGCCCGGGACTTGTATCGGCTCGCAAGGGGCGGCGCCGTGCGTTGTCATGGCCCGCGGTGTCGAGCATCGCCCCGA
Organism: uncultured Opitutaceae bacterium; assembly: GCA_964496645.1. Taxonomy (GTDB): domain Bacteria; phylum Verrucomicrobiota; class Verrucomicrobiia; order Opitutales; family Opitutaceae; genus Palsa-1447. The sequence goes on along the minus strand of CAZCAJ010000048.1, from coordinate 797 downwards.
ACAAGGACATCCCCCAGAGACCCGGCCCGGCCCGGCGGGCCGCCGCGGTCGCCCTGCCGGCGGCCGTGGCGCTCGCCTACGCCCTGGGGCACCTGAACTGGTACCTTGGCACGCCGCTGGGCCGCGTCCCCGTGCTCGACGAGCGCGAGAACATCGACCTGGCGGAGGCCATCGCCGGGGGGACCCTCCCCTGGGCGCCGTTCTACCGGGCGCCCGGCTACGCGCTCGCGCTCGCCGGCCTGCGCGCCGCCGGCGTGTCCGCGGGCGGCCTCTTCCCCGCGGCCCTGCTTCTAGGGGCGGCCCTCCATGCCCTCAGCGCGGCGCTGGTCGCCCGCATCGCCGGCCGCTGGTTCGGGAACCGGGCGGCGCTCGCCGCGGGCCTCCTGTTCGCGCTCGACCCCGTCATGGTCCACTATGCGACCCAGGCCCTCGACGCCGCGCTCGCCCTGGCGCTCTTCCTCGCCGGCCTGGACCGCCTGGCCGCGGCGCTTTGCGACCCGGACCGGGCGCGGTCGTGGGCGGGGGCCGGGCTCGCATGGGCGGCGGCCGCCCTGGTGAGGCCCAACTACCTCCTTGCCTGGGCGCTGGTCCCCGCGCTCGCGGCCTTCGGGTCCGGGCGGCGGCGCGCGAGCGTCATCGCCGCGGCGTCCGCCGGCGTGCTCCTCTTCGGCGCGCAGTCGGCCTGGCAGTGGAGGGTGAGCGGCGTGACCGGCTTCCTCCCGTGGCAGGGGGCCTACAACCTCTGGGCGGCCAACCGGCCCGGCGCCAACGGCCGCTACTACACCCAGCAGGTGAGC
>CAZCAJ010000047.1:0-29537 GCA_964496645.1 uncultured Opitutaceae bacterium | reverse complement strand
CTTACGGCACACGCCCCTCAAACGTGTGTGTCTACCAATTCCACCACCTGAGCATATTGAGCGTAGAACCGGTAATCAGTGGCAACCGCCGCTGGTTGTCGAGCCCTGAAATTGGGCTTTGACGCACCGTCCTCCATGGGGAACCTTTCGGGCGCCCTTACCCATATGAAACTCAGCGCGATCAAGGCGGCGCTCCTCTCCTCCTATGAAGCCGACGGGGGGATCAACCACTTGGACGGGGTCAACCTGCCATCCCAGGAATCCGTCAACGAGATCGCGCGCGAGTGCATGCATCTGCTCTTTCCGGGCTATTTCGAGGAGAGCCGCCTCACGAAGAAGAACGTGCCCAAGCTCGTCGATTCGCTGCTGGCCCGTTTCGGGAGCCAGCTCGAGGTCGAGATTGAGAAATGCCTCCGCTTCTCGCGCGACCCGCACCCCGCCGCGCGGGCCCGCACGGTGGCCATGGACGCCCTCGGGAGGCTTCCCGAGCTGCGCAAGGCGATACGCACCGATGTCGAGGCGGCCTACCTGGGCGACCCGGCGGCCCGAAGCTACGAGGAGATCATCCTAGCGTACCCTTGCGTCCTCGGGATTTCGCTGCAGAGGTTCGCGCATGTGCTCTACGGACTAGGGGTCCCCCTGCTGCCGAGGATGATCACGGAATTCGCCCACGAGCGCACGGGTATGGACATTCATCCCGGAGCGCAGATCGGCACGCATTTCTTCGTCGACCACGGCACCGGCGTCGTCATCGGCGAGACCGCGACCATCGGCTCGCACGTGAAGCTGTACCAGGGCGTGACCCTCGGGGCGAAGTCGTTCGAGACCGACAACCAGGGCAACCCGGTCAAGGGCGTTAAGCGCCATCCGGACATCGGGGACAACGTGACGATCTATGCTCAGGCGACGATTCTCGGCGGCGACACCAGCATCGGGGCGAACTCGGTCATCGGCGGAAACGTCTGGCTCCTCGATTCGGTCCCCGCGAACAGCATCGCCTACTTCAAGAGCGACGACCTCGTCATCCGTCCTCGCCAGAAGAAGGAGGCGCTCGTGGGCTACGTCGAGGACTGGGTTATCTGAACCGGCCGCGGGCGGGCTGCCGCCCCTAGCGCCGCTGGCGGTCCGCAATGCCCCGGGCGAGCTCGGCAGCGAAGAAGGGCCCCCGGTAGACCATCCCGGTGTATACCTGGATAAGGGTCGCGCCTGCGTCCATCTTCTCGGCGGCGCTGTCCACGTCGGTGATCCCTCCCGCGCCGATGATCGGAAGCCTCCCGTCCGTGGCGCGCGCGAGGTACCTGACAATCTCGGTGGAACGCCTGCGAAGCGGCGCCCCACTGAGCCCTCCCTCCTCGGAGACTCCGGCGAACACCCCGGGCCTCGCCAGTGTCGTGTTCGTCGCCACGAGTCCGTCGATCCCGTGGTCGGCAACCACGGCGAGCACCGCGTCGACTTGCGCGAATCCGAGGTCGGGCGCAATCTTCAGGAGGATGGGGACGCGCGACTTGCCCGGTAGCGAGGCGCGTCCGGCGTTGGCGCCGACGATTGCGGCGAGGAGCTCCCTGAGGCGGGCTTCCTCCTGAAGCTGGCGTAGACCGGGCGTGTTGGGACTGGACACGTTGAGCACTACATAGTCGGCGTGGTCCGCGAGCCGCGAGAAGCTCGCCAAGTAGTCCTCGGCCGCCCGGTCAATCTCGGCGGCCCTTGACTTACCTAGGTTGACCGCAAGGGGAATCCGGCGCTTGCCCGGGGGCGGATGCCTTGATAGGCGGGCCGCGACCGCCTCCGATCCCTCGTTGTTGAAGCCCAGCCTGTTGATCAGCGCCTCCTGGGCTGGGTACCGGAACATCCTCGGCCTCGGGTTGCCGGGCTGAGCGACCGCGGTCACCGTCCCAAGCTCGACGTGCCCGAATCCGAGCGCCGCTGCCGCCGGCCACGCGAACGCGTTCTTGTCAAATCCGGCCGCAAGGCCGACCGCGTTCGGGAACCGGACTCCGAACGCCTTGACAGGGCGGAAGCTTGCCGGCGACAAGCGCTCTAGGGACTCCATCATTCTGCAGACAGGCCCGAAATGCCCGAGAAGCGCCATCGAGTGCACCGCCAGCTCGTGGGCGCGCTCAGGATCGAGTCGAAACAGCATGGGCCGCAGTATTCTTTCGTAAAAGGCGCCCATTTCTGGCCACAGTGAAAATCGGGAGGGAAAAACGCAAGAACTGCTGGCAAAACATCCGGCCGGCCAATGCGTTCCACGCTCCCGCAGTACAATGACGTACACCGCGCTTTTGTGCTTGTTATTTGCCCCTCCCCTTCCACGCTGCGGCTAAAATTTCCTGCGATACCAATGGCTAAGACCACCTCTGCCCTAGAATGGTGCGTAATACGACTCGGCGAAGACCACAACTGGTGGGTCTTCGAGACGAGCGACCCCGTGCGCTGGGACGTGGACGGCCTGAGCATCGTCGACCCGCGGCAGGTCGCGCACCTGATCGAGCTCGTGGACGCGCTTCGCGACTACGGCTTCCATCAGGACCTGTTCGAGGCCGCGTTCATCCCCTTCCGGATCGAGAAGGACCTGGGCGGAGGGAAGGTCCGGCTCAAGAGGGTGAAGGAGTCCATCTTCGAGTCGGAGGAGAAGCTGTTCATCCTGCCGGACATCCTCGACGAGGAGAACGGGCCGTATGCCGACCTGCTCGACCACCTCACCCGCTGCAGGGTGAAGATGCTGAACGACCTCTTCAATTTCGAGAACAAGCTCACTGTGGACGAGGTGGAGGACGAAATCCGCGAGGAGCAGAACACCCATTTCATAGAGGGAAAGGCCGTGCACACGTTTACCGAGCTTTGCGCCATTCTCGACTTCATGCCCGAGGGGCTGGACTCGGACGAGGAGCTCCCGTCCAAGGCCGCCGAGGAGGAGGACGATGACCTTCCCGCTATCGACGCCGAGGAGGAGGAGAAGCTGAAGAACGACGAGTCCCTGAAATGGGACGAGGACGCCGACGAGGAGAAGGACGATGACAAGGACGACGGGGAGGCGAAGGGAGAGGACGAGAAGGTCGAGGAGGAGGGCGACGCCGTGAAGCCGCGCCGCAAGTCGCGCGGCAAGCGCTGAATCGGGCGGGCCCGCGCCATGCATCTGCCGCGCGCAGCGATGATCGCCCTCCTGGGGATCAGCGCGGGCTGCGAGACGGTTGCTCCGGCCGGCCGCAATCCCGCGATACCTTCGGTGGCGTCGGCCTCGCAGCTTCGCCCGGGAGACAGCCTGACCGTCGCCATCATCGGCGTCCCCGACCCGACGACGAACAACGTCCAGATCGACGACCAGGGCTTCATCAGCCTGCCGTTCATAGGAACCGTGAAGGCGTCGGACGAGACCGCTGCGGGCCTCACCCAGCGGATCCGGCAGGCCTACGTCGCCCAGAAGATATACACTTCGGTCGACATCTCGGTCAGCGTCACGGAACGCTATGTCTACGTCGGCGGCGAGGTGCAGAAGCCGGGGCGGATCGTGTGGACGCCCGACCTCACGGCCTCCAAGGCCATCCAGGCCGCTGGGGGGTTCACTCTTTACGCCAAGGAGGAGAAGGTTGGCGTCGTGCGCAACCAGGTCCTCTACGAGCTCGACATCAAGCTCGCCCAGAGGAATCCCTCCCAGGACCCGAGGCTCGAGCCCGGCGATTCCGTCCAGGTCTCCCGGTCCGCGTTCTAGGGCGGCTACCCGCGGAGCTCCGCGGCCATCTCCTTCGCGAAATACGTCAGGATGATGTCGGCTCCCGCCCTCTTGATGCACGTGAGCGACTCGCGCCGGCAGAGGGCGAAGTCAAGCCAGCCCAGCTTGGCGGCCGCATGGATCTGCGCGTACTCGCCGGACACCTGGTAGGCGGCAATGGGCTTCCTCGTCGCAATGCGCAGGCCGCGGATTATGTCGAGATAGGGACCGGCCGGCTTGACCATCAGGATGTCCGCCCCCTCGGCCTCATCGAGCCTCATCTCGACGATGGCCTCGCGCCGGTTCGCGGGATTGAGCTGGTAGGTGCGCTTGTCGAGGCTCCGCGTGCCGGCGGCGCTCGCGCTGCCAACCGCGTCGCGGAAGGGACCGTAGTACGCCGAGGCGTACTTGGCCGAGTAGGCCAGGATCGCCGTGTCCTCGCGGCCCGCGGCGTCGAGGGCCCTCCGGATCGCCCCCACCCTGCCGTCCATCATGTCGCTCGGCGCGACCAGGTCGACTCCGGCGCCGGCATGAAGGACGGCCATTTCCGCGAGAATCCCGACCGTGCGGTCGTTGTCCACGTCGCGCCCGTCCGGGGTCAGGACGCCGTCGTGGCCATGGGTCGTGTACGGATCGAGCGCAATGTCGGTGATGACCAACAGCTCAGGCAGCGCGCTTTTCACCGCTCGAACCGCGCGCAGGATCAGCGCATCGTCCCTTAGCGCCGCGCCGCCGTCCTCGTCTTTCAGCCGGGAGTCGAGCTTCGGGAAGAGGGCCACCGCCAGGATTCCGAGCCTCCGGAGGGCCCGGCACTCCCTGACGAGGTCAGGTATGGACAGGCGGAACACCCCAGGCATCGAGGCGACGGCCTCGGGGCGGCCCTTCCCGTCGACAACGAACAGCGGGGCGACCAGGTCGCTCGGCCGCAGCACGGTGTCCTGCACGAGCTCCCGCAGGGCCGCCGTGCGCCGAAGGCGCCTCGGGCGGTGAACAAGATTGAGCTTGAATGGGTTGGGCATGTGTCCGTTGGCTCCCACATTGGAGCACGCCATCTGCATGGTCGCCACTAGATTTTGCATGGCCGGCGCGACCCCGCCGCGGCGCCGGGCGGGAAATCAGCCTTCCGTAGCGGTTGTGTTGGCGCCATATAGACCTTTCACTCAACTTTCCAACCCATGGCCATCAAGCTCTTCGACTCGCTGACGCGGGAGACGCGCGAACTGCGGACCGCGCAGCCCGACGGCGTCTTCAGGTTCTACAACTGCGGCCCGACGGTCTACGCGCCCTCCCACATTGGAAACTTCCGGACCTTCGTCATAAACGACGTCCTGCGCCGCCTTCTCGAGCTCGAGTTCCCGGGCCACGTGAGGCACGTGCGCAACCTGACGGACGTGGACGACCGCACGATCGCGCAGGCCCGCGAGGAGAAGCGCCCGCTGGGCGAGATCACCCGCAAGTGGACCGAGCTGTTCCACGCCGACTGCGCCGCGCTCAACTGCCTGGCGCCCCACGTGGAGCCGACGGCGACCGGCCACATCCCCGAGCAGGTCGACATGATCGAGGTCCTCATGAGGAAGGGCAACGCGTACCGCGCGGCCAACGGCTCGGTCTACTTCAGGATAAGCTCGTTTCCCGAATACGGCGCCCTCTCTCGGATAAGGGAGCGGGAGCTAAAGGTGACCAACAGCGCCGTCGACGCCGACCACAAGGACGACGTCGGCGACTTCGCGCTCTGGAAGGCGTTCAAGCCCGAGGAGGACGGGAGCGTGAGGTGGCGCGGCCCGGGCGGCGCCGCCGAGGGCCGCCCGGGCTGGCACATCGAGTGCAGCGCGATGATCAGGAAGCACCTCGGCGAGACGATCGACCTGCACACCGGGGGCGTCGACCTCCTGTTTCCGCATCACGAGAACGAGATTGCCCAGAGCACGTGCTGCAACGGCGCAACGTTCGCCCTCCACTGGTACCACAGCGAGCACCTTCTGGTCGACGGCACGACGATGAGCAAGAGCAAGGGCAACTACTACACGCTGGGCGACCTGGTCGACAAGGGATACTCGCCGGCGGCCGTCCGCTACGCCCTCCTGGCCGGTCATCCCCGCAAGCAGCTCAACTTCACGCTCGACTCCCTGCACGCGGCCGAGAGCGCGGTTCGTACCATCAACGGCTTTGAGACGGCGCTCAGGGGCGCCCTCGGCCCCGGTCCGCAAGCGAAGGCGGCGCCCTCGGCGCTCTTCGACGAGGTCCTGGCGTCGTTGCGCTCCGACATGAACACGCCCGCCGCCTTCGGGGCCCTGTTCACGGCGATCAACTCCTTCAGCGCGCGGAGGGCGACGGGGGGGGACGCCGCCGCCTTCGACAAGGTCAAGTACGCCCTGGGCCTCGGGCCCGCCGCCGGCGCCCGCGCCGTGCCCCCGGACATCCACGCCATCGCGGTGAGGCGGTGGGAGGCGAAGATGGCGAAGGATTTCGCCACCGCCGACGAGCTCCGGAAGGAGCTCGCCGCCGCCGGTTGGTCGATGAAGGATGGCAAGTCCGACTTCTCGCTCGAACCCGTAGCCAGGCCCTGACCCGGCTCCGGACCCGCGGCTCACCCTTGCGATCCCACCGATGACTCCACTCGAAGAACTCCGGCACTCGGCGTCGCACGTCATGGCGACGGCGATCCTCCGCATCTTTCCCGATGCCAAGCTCGACATAGGCCCCCCGACCGACACCGGGTTCTACTACGACGTAGACCTGGACCACAAGCTCACCGCCGAGGACCTGACGAGGATCGAGGCCGAGATGAGGAAGATCGTCGACGAGAACCAGCCGTTTGTCCGCACCGAGGCCACCCGCGGGGAGGCGGCCGAGATAATCAGGTCCCGGGGCCAGGAGCGCTACAAGCTCGGCCGGCTCGCCGACATCCCGGAGGGCGAGAAGATCTCGTTCTACCAGAACGGCGAGTTCGTCGACCTGTGCGCGGGCACGCATGTGCGCTACACGTCGAAGCTGAAGGCCTTCAAGCTCCTCTCGGTCGCGGGCGCCTACCACCGGGGCGACGAGAAGAACAAGCAGCTCCAGCGCATCTACGGCACGGCTTTCCCGACCAAGGAGGAGCTCGGCCGCTACCTCGAGCAGCTCGAACAGGCCAAGCAGCGCGACCACCGCAAGCTGGGCCGGGACCTCAGGCTGTTCGTCATAGACGACGACGTCGGCCAGGGCCTCATCCTGTGGACGCCCAACGGCTCCGTCATCAGGCAGGAGCTGCAGACCTTCATCGGCGAGGAGCTGCGAAAGCAGGGATACTCGCAGGTGTTCACGCCCCACATCGGGAAGCTGGAGCTCTACAAGACGTCCGGGCATTTCCCCTTCTACAAGGACTCGCAGTTCACGCCCGTCATCGAGAGCGAGTCGCTCGGCAAGATCCTCAACGAGGGCTGCTCGTGCGCCGAGATGTTCGCGCGCCTCGACGCCATCTCGTCGCACCTTGCCTCCGAGATAAACCGGCGCACGGGCCTGGAGACCATCCCCCCAGGCCGGGTGAGGCCGGACGACCAGCTCCTAGACGGCTTCCTGCTGAAGCCGATGAACTGTCCCCACCACATCAAGATTTTCGCATCGCAGCCCCACTCCTACCGCGACCTGCCGGTGCGCCTCGCCGAATTCGGGACGGTGTACCGGTGGGAGCAGTCGGGCGAGCTGAACGGCATGACCCGCGTGCGCGGGTTCACGCAGGATGACGCCCACCTGTTTTGCACCGAGGAGCAGGTGGCGCAGGAGGTCCTTGGGTGCCTCGCCCTCGTCAAGGTCATCCTCACCACCCTAGGAATGAGCGACTACCGGGTGCGCGTAGGTCTGCGCGACCCGGATTCCAGCAAGTACATCGGCCAGAGGGAGAACTGGGACAAGGCGGAGAGCGCGTGCCGCGAGGCCGCGAAGACCCTCGGCGTCGCGTTCACCGAGGAGCCCGGCCAGGCCGCGTTCTACGGGCCGAAGATAGACTTCGTTGTCAGGGACGTCATCGGGCGCGAGTGGCAGCTCGGGACGGTCCAAGTGGACTACAACCTTCCGGTCCGCTTCGACCTCAGCTACAGCGGCGCGGACAACCAGCCGCACCGCCCCGTCATGATCCACCGCGCGCCCTTCGGGTCGATGGAGCGCTTCTGCGGGGTCCTGATCGAGCACTTCGGCGGGGACTTCCCGGTCTGGCTCTCCCCGGAGCAGGCTCGCTTGGTGCCCGTGAGCGAGAAGACGCTCGACTACGGCCGCTCGCTGGTGGCCCGGCTCAGGTCCGGGGGCGTCAGGGCCGCGCTCGACGAGCACAACGACAAGCTCGGGGCCAAGATCCGCCGGGCCGAGGTCGACAAGGTTCCCTACTGCCTCGTCCTCGGGGCCAAGGAGGCCGAGGCCGGCACAGTCAGCGTCCGCAGCCGCGCGCGCGGCGACGAGGGGACCCTGCCGTTCGAGGCGTTCCTATCGAGGGTGCAGGAGGAGATCCGCCTGCGGACGCTCCCGGACAAGAAGAAGGCGCCCTAGCGGGAGCCGCGCACTCGCCCCTCAGACCGCCGCCTCGCCGCGCTCGTCGGTGCGGATGCGGATGACCTCCTCAAGGGGGACCAGGAACACCTTGCCGTCACCGATCTTGCCCGTCTTCGCGGACTTCACGATCGCGTCGATCGCCTTGCCGGCCATGTCGTCGGCGACGGCGATCTCGACCTTCACCTTGGGGAGAAAGTCGACCGTGTACTCGCTGCCGCGGTAGATCTCGGTGTGTCCCTTCTGCCGGCCAAAGCCCTTGACCTCCGTGACGGTCATGCCCTCTATGCCGGCCTCGGCGAGGGCCTCCTTCACCTCTTCAAGCTTGAAGGGTTTGATGATGGCGATGATGAGTTTCATTCGGATGGGGATTTGCGATTACCGAGTCCAAGCCGTCAAGGTAGGACGGCGAGGCGGGCCGCGCAAGCACTGGTTCCTGACGCGAAAAGGATCGCAAGCGCCACGGGTATCAAGTGCATGCACGTGCCTCCTAGCAGGCGTTATGCCAATGGGTCTCCGGAGCCCGTGGTCGCGATGTGCAGGTCCTTGAGCTGCCTCGCCGTCACCGGGGTCGGGCTGCCTGTCATCAGGTCCTGGCCCTTCTGCGTCTTGGGGAAGGCGATCACGTCGCGGATGCTGGTCGTGCCGCAGAGCAGGGCCACCAGCCGGTCGAGCCCGAAGGCGATGCCCCCGTGCGGGGGCGCCCCATACGTGAACGCGCGCAGCATGTAGCCGAAGCGGCTCTCCACGACGTCCGCCGGGATCTTCAGGACCTCCTCAAACACCTTCTTCTGGACATCGGGCCTGTGGATGCGGATCGAGCCCCCACCTAGCTCCATTCCGTTCAGGACGACGTCGTAGTGCTGGCCGCGCACGGCCGTCGGGTTCGAATCGAGCAGGCCCACGTCCTCGGCGACGGGCGCCGTGAACGGGTGGTGGGTCGCGACGTAGCGCTTCTCCACCTCGTCGAAGCTCATCAGGGGGAAGTCGACGACCCAGAGGAACCTCCAGTCGTCGGCCCTCACGTCGAGCTTGCCGCGCTTCTGCAGGAGCGCGGCGACCTCCAGGCGTATCCGGCCGAGGATGGCGCACGCCCTCTCCCAGGGGGCCGCCGCGAAGAGGATCATGTCCCCCTCGGCGACGCCGAGCGAGGCCGTCAGGGCGGCCCTCTCCTCGTCGGAGAAGAACTTCGCAATGGGGGCCTTCCACCCCTGCGCCTCCACCTTGATGAACGCGAGTCCCTTGGCGCCGACGCTCTTCGCAACCTCCTCCAGGGCCGCCATCTCCCCCTGGGTGATGTCGGCCAGCCCCTTCGCGTTTATCGCCTTCACGCAGCCGCCCGACGCGACCGCCGTCTGGAACACCCTGAACTTCGACGCTCTGAACGTCTCGGAGAAATCCTTCAGTTCCAACCCGTAGCGCAGGTCCGGCTTGTCCACCCCGAAGCGGTTCATCGCCTCGGCGTAGGGCATCCTGGGGAACGGCGTCGCAATGTCCGTCCCGAGGACGTCCTTCCATAGCTTCTTCAGCATCCCCTCGAACAGCGCGTAGATGTCCTCGCGGTCGACGAACGACGCCTCGACGTCGACCTGGGTGAACTCCATCTGCCGGTCGGCGCGCAGGTCCTCGTCGCGGAAGCAGCGTGCAATCTGGAAGTACCGCTCGACCCCGGCGACCATGAGGATCTGCTTGAACTGCTGGGGCGACTGCGCGAGGGCGTAGAACTGGCCCGGGTGGATGCGGGAGGGCACGAGGTACTCCCGGGCGCCCTCGGGCGTGCTCTTGAACAGGATCGGCGTCTCAACCTCGATGAAGTCCCTCGAGTCGAAGTAGTCGCGGATCGACTTCGTCGCCCGGTGCCGGACCGCCAGGTTCCTGCGCATCTTCGGCCGGCGCAGGTCGAGGTAGCGGTACGTCAGCCGGAGGTCCTCGTTGACGCGGTCGCCCCCCTCGTCGTCGAGGGGAAAGGGCGGCGTCTCCGACATGTTCAGGATCTCGAGCTCCGTGGCGTCCACCTCGACCTCGCCCGTGGGCATCGCGGGGTTAACGGTGCCCTCGGGCCGGGCGACGACCCTGCCCGAGACGCTTGCCACGGTCTCGGGCCGGAGGCGGGCCGCGCGGGCGCCGAGCTCGGCGTTGGTGCTGGGGTCGAAGGTGACCTGGGTCACCCCCCTGCGGTCGCGCAGGTCGACGAAAAGGATCCCGCCGTGGTCGCGGACGGAGTCGACCCACCCCGAGAGGGAGACTGAGGCCCCGATGTCGGCCTTTGTCAGCTGTGCGCAGTGGTGGGAGTGCTTCATGGTCGCGCTTTATCGTGCAAACGTGAGAGCAAGCCGCCCGGAGCGGTCAGGGGCAACCCGATTCTTGGGCCGGCGGCCCGCTCACCCGAGGACGAGGCTCTGGCCGGTCATCTCGGGGGGCTTGGGCATCCCCATGAGGCTAAGAAGCGTCGGCGCCACGTCCGCCAGCCTCCCGCCCTCGCGCATGCGGGTCGTGCCGGCGGCGAAGCCGTCCCCAACGACGAAGAACTCGACCAGATTGGTGGTGTGGGAGGTGTGCGGCGCGTTGTGGACGGGATCCCACATCTGCTCGCAGTTGCCGTGGTCGGCGCCAACGACGGCGCTCCCGCCCACCTGCGCCAGGGCCCCGAGGAGCTCCCCGACGCCCGTGTCCGCCGCCTCGACCGCCTTGATCGCGGCCGGAAGCGACCCGGTGTGCCCCACCATGTCGGGATTGGCGTAGTTGACGACGATCAGGGCGTACTTGCCGGAAAGGATGGCCTCCTTGGCGAGGCGAGTGACCTCCACCGACGACATCTCCGGCTGGAGGTCGTAGGTAGCCACCTTCGGGCTCGGCGGGCACGCGCGCACTTCGCCGGGGAACGGGTCCTTGCGGTAGTTGTTGAAGAAGAAGGTGACGTGCGGGTTCTTCTCCGTCTCGGCGCAGCGGAACTGCGCGAGGCCCGCGCTTGCGACGACCTCTCCCAAGATGTTCTTCAGCTTGGGAGGCTTCGGGAGGATGACGTGGACCGGAAGGCCGGCCTCGTACTCGGTCATCGTGGCGAAGTACAGGTCGAGCTTGGGGCCCCGGTCGAATCCGCTGAAGCCGTCTGCCACGAAGGCCTTGGTGAGCTCCCTGGGCCGGTCGCCGCGGTAGTTGTAGAAGACCACGGCATCGCCGTCGGCGACCGCGCCTATCGGCCCGCCGTCCCCGCCCACGACAACCGTGGGGATCACGAACTCGTCGCCCGCCTGGGTGGCGCTCAGGGGGGCGCCGTAGTATGCCTGGACCGCCGCCTCCGCGTCCACCGCGGTCACCTCCACCTTTCTTCCAGTCAGGGCCGCGTAGGCCTTCGAGACCCGCTCCCACCGGTTGTCGCGGTCCATGGCCCAGAACCGGCCGCTCACGGTCGCGATCCGCCCGATGCCGAGCTCGCGGCACTTTGCGTCGACCTGGCGGACGTAGCCCAGCCCGCTGGTCGGGGGCGTGTCGCGCCCGTCCGTGAACGCATGGATGAAGACGCGCTCGGGAGCGATCCCGTCAGCCTTTGCCCGCGCGAGGAAGCCGTAGAGGTGCTCGAGCATGCCGTGGACTCCGGCGTCGGAGACGATCCCCATCAGGTGGAGCCGCGAGCTCCCGCTCGTCGCCCGCTTCACCACGGAGCGCCAGACGGGGTTCGAGGCGAGGAGGTTCTCGGAAAAGAGCGAATTGATTCGGACGAGCTCCTGGTTGACTATGCGCCCCGCGCCAATGTTCTCGTGACCCACCTCGCTGTTGCCCATCACGCCATCGGGAAGCCCCACGTCGAGACCGCTCGCCCTGACGAGCGTGGACGGGTAGCGGGCGTGAAGCATGTCGTCACAGGGCTTCTTCGCCAGGACGGTGGCGTTGTAGCGGTCCTGCTCGGGATGGGGGTTCTTCCCCCAGCCGTCGCGTATGACGAGGAGCACGGGCTTGCGCGGAGCGTTCATGGAGGAACGTGACGATACCGACTGCGGGGCGCCTGTCGACTTCAGCGGCGAAAAAAACGGGCCAAGATGACGCTCATCATCCGCGACCAGCTGGTGAACCCGCCCACTTGGTTTCCCTCATTCCGCGACCTGACCCTCTACTGCCACGTGTTCCTCAAGGACGCCGTCCTGATCGAGTCGGAGGACCCGGACACCTACCTGCGCTGGATGCGGCCGCGCGGGGGCATGGACTTCGTCGAGGACTTCGTGCGGCCCGGCGCCGAGGCGGGCGTGCGCCTGGACCTCGAGCACAACTACCCGAGGACCGTCGTGACCGACCGCATCGCCCCGGAGAACGTGCACAGCCTGATCCGCCTGATCCGATTCTGCCGAGGCGCGGCTTGACGAGGGTGCGGGCCGGCGAGTGGAATCCGGGGATGCCCAACCGCGCCGTCCTCATCGCGAACCTGGGTTCCCCGGATTCCACGTCGGTCGCCGACGTGCGGCGGTTCCTGCGCGAGTTCCTCGGCGACGAGCGCGTGCTCGACCTGCCCGCCCCGCTGCGGTGGCTCCTCCTCGAGGGGATCATCCTGCCCAGGCGCCCCAGGCGGACCGCCGCCGCCTACGCGAAGATCTGGACCCAAGAGGGTTCGCCGCTTGTCGCGACGACGGAGCGCGTGCGCCGGGCCCTCGCGGCGGCGCTCGGAGGGGGCGTGCCGGTGCACTCGGCGATGAGGTACGGCAGCCCCTCCATCGCGTCCGCGGTGGCAGCGGCGGCCGCGCAGGGCTGCGACGAGGTGCTCCTCATCCCGCAGTACCCCCACTACGCGATGTCGTCCTGGGAGACCGTGGTCGTCCGGGTCTACGAGGAGGCCGCGCGCCTGGCGCCCCGCATGCGCGTCAGCTGCGTCCAGCCCTTCTACGCGGATCCGGACTACATCGAGGTCCTCCACGCCGTGGCCTCGCCGCTGCTCGCGGCGCCGCACGACCACCTGCTGTTCAGCTACCACGGCCTTCCCGTGCGCCACCTGCGCAAGGCCGATTCGTCGCGGGCCCACTGCACAGTCGTGGCCGAGTGCTGCACGACCTGCGCGCCCGCCCGCGCCACGTGCTACAGGGCGCAGTGCGTCGCGACGACGGCGGCCCTCGCCCGCCGGGCCGGCCTCGATCCCGCCCGCCATTCGATGTCATTCCAGTCGCGCCTCGCGGGGGAGCCGTGGCTCGAGCCGTTCACCGACGTGGAGTTCGTCCGGCTGGCAAAGTCGGGCGTCAAGCGGCTCCTTGTCATGTGCCCTAGTTTTGTCGCCGATTGCCTTGAAACGCTTGAAGAAATTTCCATAGTCGGCCGTGAGACGTTTCTAGAAGCTGGAGGAGAACAATTTGAGAAGATAATCTGCCCGAACGACCACCCCGCCTATATCGATTTTCTCGCAAACCGTGTGCAAGAATGGCTTAATGGAAGCACGCCGTGAGGCAGCCGTTGACACATAACTCAGTGAGTACCGTAAAAACCGGGATTAACGAGGCCCAGATCGCCGTGCTGGTGCTGGATGGCTCCGGGAAGGTCACGGCCGCGAACCAGGCGGCGAAGGCGCTCTGGCAGACGGGTGCCGGGGAGCTTGTGGGCGAGTTCTTCCCGGGACTGTTCGCGTTGGACATCGTCTCCGACGAGCCGAGGATGCTCGAGGCGCAGTGGGACGTCCTGCTCGCGGCGACGCTCGACAAGGGAGCGGTCCTCTCGGTCCAGCCGAGGGAGGGGGCTCCCCAGCCGATGGTCGTGCGGGCGGAGAAGGCGATCGGAGACTCGGGAGGGTACATCGCAGTGATCGAGCCCCTTCTCGAGCTCGGCGCGCAGTCGGCCGTCTTCCCGGACGACCAGGCCGAGGCCCTGCAACTGTTCGCGGAGCGCGGCGACGTCGGATTCTTCGACCTTAACCTGAAGGCCCGGCGCGTCGTCTACTCGCCGGCCTGGAAACGGATGCTCGGCTACACCGACACTGAGCTCGCCGACACCTACGAGGCGTGGCTCAACCTCCTGCACCCCGATGACTCGGCGGCCGCGCCGGACAAGGCCGGGCGCAAGTTCAAGGTGGGCGCGCGGCCCTTCGGCGTGGAATTCCGGATGAAGCACAAGCTCGGGCACTGGGCGTGGATCCAGTGCGCCGGGCTCCAGATCGTGAGCCAGTGGGGCGACCTGGAGCGCGTCATCGGCATCCACATCGACGCCACGGAGCGCAAGGAGGTCGAGGAGGCCGCCGTGGCGAGCGACGCCCGCCTTCACGCGCTGGCCGACGACGGGGCGCTGGCCGCGTTCGAGCTGAACTTCGCGGACAGGACGTCCTGGTTCTCCGACGCGTGGCTGCGGCTGCTCGGCACCGTGCCCGCCCCCGAGAACGGGCCGGGCGCGCTTGCCGAGGCCTTCGCTCCCGAGGAGTGCCCGGCCGGGATCGAGACCTGGCTCCTGGACCAGGCGCCGGGCCAGACCTCGTTCACCAGGGCCGTGCGCCTGCGCACCAAGGGAGGCCGGGCGTTCCCCGCCCTCCTCGGCATCAACCGCACCCTCACCCGGAAGCGAACCCTCGCGCGCGTCGTCGGGTTCGCCTGCCCGGTGCCCGAGGAGAGGCCGGCCGAGGCCCCGGCCGGGCAGGAGCCGCGGGCGGCCTCCGAGCAGGTCGGGGGCAGGCACCCGCACGCCATCCTCGAGGACGTGCTCGCAAACCTCGCGGAGGGCGTCATCGCCACGGACGCGAAGGGCATCGTGCTATTCGGGAACCCTACGGCCTCGCGCCTGCTTCGGATCCCCGTGGACGGCTTCGCGGGCAGGCCGCTCGACCAGGTCTTCTCGCTCGTCGACCGCCAGAGCGGCAAGCCGGGCGACAACGCGGCGGAGCGGGCCCTCACGGCCAGCGGCCCCCTGCCCCTGATCATCGACCAGGCGGTCACAGTGGTCGGCGGCGAACCCGTGCCCGTGTACTGGACGGCGCGCGCCTCGTACGCGCCCGACTCGAGCCTGCTCGGCGTCGTCATCGTCTTCCGCAACCCCGACGAGATGGCCCTGACGCCGGAGGAGCTGGTCAAGGCCAACCGGTATGAGTCGCTGGGGCTGCTTGCCGGCGGGATCGCGAACGACTTCAACAACCTGCTGACGACGATCCTCGGCGGCCTCTCGCTCGCGAAGGACAGCCGGGACCCGTCGGGCCTCGCGGAGGCGGAGGAGGCCTGCCTGGCCGCCAAGAACCTCACCAAGCAGCTCCTCACCTTCGCGAAGGGGGGGACGGGCACCCTGACGGTATGCGACTCGAAGGAGATCCTCGAGGACGCGGTCAAGATCGCGTCGGCGGGCTCGACGGCGGAGATCACGGTGCAGGCGCCCGCGGGCACCGGGGCCGTCAAGGTGGACCGCGCCCAGGTCCTGCAGGTATTCCAGAACCTGATACTCAATTCACTGCAGGCGATGCCCCCCCAGCCCCACAGCCCGCGGCTGCAGCTGAGGGCGGCGGACGTCCACATAGTCGAGGGCCAGATCGCGTCCCTTCCCGCGGGCGAGTACGTCGAGTTCGAGGTGCGCGACAACGGGAGCGGGATCAGCCCCGAGAACCTCGAGAAGATCTGGGACCCGTTCTTCACGACCAAGAAGCACGGCACCGGCCTCGGCCTGTCGACCGCGATGGCGATCGTGCGCAGGTTCGGCGGCGAGATCGGCCTCCAGTCGACCGTCGGGGTGGGAACGGTCTTCAGCGTCTTCCTTCCCATAGCCGACCAGCCCGTGGACGTGCAGGCCCGCCCCGCCCCTTCCCAGCGCTTCTGCACGGGGAGGGTGCTCTTCATGGACGACGACGACCACATCTGCGCGCTGACCGCGGCCATGCTGCAGAGCCTCGACTACAAGTTCGACATCGCCAAGAACGGCGACGACGCGATCACGTTCTACAAGCGCTACCTGAACATCGGCAGGCCCTACGACGCAGTCATCATGGACCTGACCGTCGTGGGCGGCCTCGGCGGCGAGGAGACCTTCCGGGTCCTGCGCGAGCTCGACCCAGAGGTGCGGGCGATCGTGTCGACCGGCTACGACGACGAGGACATGGCCCGGCACTACCTCGACATGGGGTTCTGCGGCTACCTCACGAAGCCCTACCGGGTCTCCGACCTGGGCAAGGTGCTCAAGGCGGTCCTGGGCTGAAGGGCCGAGGCCCTCAGTCCCGCCACGTGAAGGCGTGGCACAGGGCGACGCCCGCGGCGTCCGCCTCGTCGAAGGCGAGTGTCCGCCCGTGCCCGAGGAACGCCATGACGGCGCGCGCAAGCTGCTCCTTGCTCGCCCTGCCGCTGCCCGCGACCGCCTGCTTCACCCGCAGCGGCGGATACTCGAAGACCGGAAGCCCATGGAGGGCGGCGGCGGCGATTGCGGCTCCGCGCGCCGCCCCGAGGACCTGCGCCGTCTGGAAATTCTGCACGTATATCGTCTGCTCGAGGGCGACATGGCGGACTCCGGCCGGGCCGGCCACGAAATCGGCGACGGCTCGGTGGATCTCCGCCAGGGCGGCCGCCATCGTCCGGCTGGCCGGGACGCGAACCGTCCTGCTCCGCACGAGGACGGGCGCCTTGGCGGCGTCGAATTCCACGAGCGCGAGGCCGGTCCCCCTGAGCGACGGGTCGATGCCGAGGACCAGGCCGCTGAAGGGCCTCCTCAGGCGGGGCTCCTCGGCGGGGCCCGCGGCGCTCCGGCGGGGAATCGGCTCCCCCCGCAGCTTGGCGGTCCACATCTTCCTCGAGCTCAGCCTAGCCATGACAGCGTCGCGCGGCAGACGTCGCCCGCCCCCGCCACGAGGGCGAGCACAAGAACGATCGTCTCGAAGGCCCGCTGGTTGATCCACCCAAGGAGCCACCGGCCGATCCACGTGCCCGCAAGCACCGCCGGGGCAAGCACGAGGCTTGCCGCAAGGCTGTCGCGGGTGATGAGGCCGAGCCCGACCATGAAGGGCATCTTGAACAGGTTGAGCACGAGGAAGAAGACGGCCGTCGTCCCCATGTATTCCATCTTGGGCAGGCGCATCGCCAGCATGTAGATCACGGTCAGCGGGCCGGCCGCGTTGGCCACAAGCGTCGTGAACCCGGCAAGTACGCCGATCACCGGCGCAAACCACGCCGCGTGCTCCCCGCCGTCGCCGTCGCGCCGGAAGCGTCGGACGAGGTAGAGCACCGCCAGGCCGAGGATGATAGCGCCGATCGAGAACCGCGCCTGGCGCTCGTCCATGCGCCCCAGCGCAAACCACCCGATGACGACCCCCGCGCCGGCCCACGGGAAGAGGCGCCAGAGGTGGCGCCACTGGGCGTGCTTGCGGTACGACAGGACTGCGACCACGTCGCCGACGAGGAGGAGCGGCAGGACGAGGCCGGTCGAGCGGCGCGCGGGCATGATCCCCGCGAAGATCGACACGAAGATCAGGCTGAGCCCGGTGATGCCGGTCTTCGCCACGCCCACGAGGAGCGCCCCAAGCGCCGCAAGGCACCACTGCAGCGGGTCAAAGTTCAATCGGACGCCCCCATCGCGCAATCCTCGGCCGGGGCCCAGGCCACGGCAACCGAGAACGCGCGCCGGCCCGGCGCCTTCCTGCGGGTCCCGGACCCGGCCCAGATCGGCGAAAAATTCTGTCGCGGGCGGCTTCGCGGGCCTCTTTGCTCAGGCGATGACATTCGACGAGTCACTTGCCGAGTCCGTCCGCACGCTCGAATCGCTGGCGGGTATCCGGCAGGCCGTCGACGCGGCCGCCGAGCTGATCGTGGGGACCCTTCGCGGCGGCGGCAAGCTGCTGGTCTGCGGCAACGGAGGCAGCGCGGCGGAGGCTGCGCATTTTGCGACCGAGGTCGTGGGCCGGTTCGACCGGAACCGGCGGTCGCTGCCCGCGTTGGCGCTCTCCGGCGACGGCTCCCTGGTGACCTGCATCGGAAACGACTACGGCTTCGAGCATGTGTTCGCGCGCCAGATCGCCGGGCTCTCGAGGCCGGGGGACCTTGTCGTCGTGCTCACCTCGAGCGGCAAGTCTCCGAACATCATCTCGGCGCTGCACGAGGCGAAGCGGCTGGGGCTCAGGTCCGTCGCGCTTCTCGGCCGGGGCGGCGGCGCGGCCAAGGGGCTCGCGACGTGCGAGCTCATCATCCCCGGGGCGAAGGGGGCATCGGCGCAGGAGTCCCACCTCTTCCTCATCCACTATTTCTGCGAGCTGATCGACGCATCCTTCCCATGAGCCAAAACCAACCTGCCAGCGAACAGGCCGTCATCAGGACGTCCTACGGTGAGATGACGGTCGCCTTCTGGCCCGACGTGGCCCCGAAGACGGTGGAGAACTTCAAGAAGCTCGCCAGCAGCGGCTTCTACGACGGGACCGCGTTTCACCGGATAATCAAGGGCTTCATGATCCAGGGGGGATGCCCGAACACGAAGCCGGGCGGGCGCGGCACTCCAGGGACCGGCGGGCCCGGCTACCAGATCAAGGCCGAGTTCAACGCCAGGCCCCACGTCCGCGGGGTGGTCTCGATGGCGCGCTCGGCCGATCCGGACTCGGCGGGCAGCCAGTTCTTCATCTGCCACGGGGACGCGCGCTTCCTGGACCGCAAGTACACGGCCTTCGGCGCGCTGGTCGCCGGGGACGACGTGCTCGAGCTGATCGCCAACGTCCCCACAGGGGGCAGCGAGAAGAGCACCCCGGTCGAGAGGGTCGGCCTGGAGAGCGTCAGGATTGTGCAGGCGCCGGCCTAGTCAGGCGCCGAGCGCCCCGGCGACGGCCTCGCAGGTGATGCGCCCCGCGCGGGTGTTGACACCCTTCGCCAGCCCCCTGTGCTCGGCGAGCGCGGCATCGAGGCCCTCCTGGACGATCAGCGCGACATACGGCTCCGTCGCCTGGGTGAGCCCCTGCGTCGAGGTCCGGCCGACGAGCGCCGGCATGTTCGGCACCGCGTAATGGATGACGCCGTGCTCCCTGTAGACCGGCTCCTTGTGGGAGGTTGGGTGGATGCCCTCGATGCAGCCGCCCTGGTCGATCGCAATGTCCACGATGACGCTTCCCGGGCGCATCTTCGACTTCATCGAATTGGTGACTACGGTGGGCGCCTTCGCGGCGGGTATGAGGACCGCGCCCACGAGCAGGTCGGCATCGGCCACGCAGCCCTCCAGGTTTGAGAGGTTGGACATCAGCGTGACGACCCGCCCGCGGTACTCCGAGTCGAGCGCCTCGAGCTTGCGCGTGTCCAGGTCGAGTACGGTGACCCTGGCCCCCATTCCCGCCGCCATCTGGACCGCGTGCGCCCCGGAGTTCCCCGCGCCGACCACGACGACATGGCCCGGCAGCGTGCCGGGAATCCCCCCGAGGAGGACGCCCGCGCCCCCGTGCTGCGTCTGGAGGAAGTAGGCCCCGACCTGGATCGCCAGCCTGCCCGCGATCTGCGACATCGGCCTAAGGAGCGGGAACGCCCCGTCGGCGCTCTCGACCGTCTCGTACGCGATCCCGAGGATGTTCTTCTTCAGGAGGATCTTGGCGAGGGCCGGTCCGGCCGCGAGGTGAAGGTACGTGAAGAGCGCCTGGCCGTCCTGCATGAGCTCGTACTCGGCGGGAAGAGGCTCCTTGACCTTCAGGATGAGCTCCGCCGACCGCCACACCTTTGCCGGGTCGGCCACGAGGACGCCCCCGGCGACCCGGTACTCCTCGTCGGTGAAACCGGCGCTCAGGCCGGCGGATTTCTCGACGAGCACCTTGGCGCCCAGCGAGACGCAGCGCCGGCACAGGCTCGGCGTCATCGAGACGCGCGTTTCTCCGATTTTGATCTCCTTCGGGACCCCGATTGTCATGCGCAGATCATGCGGCCGGCCGACGGCGTGACAAGAATCAAGAGGCGGCCACGGGCTTGGAATCGGGCCCGTCTTGCCTCATGCACTGGGTCGATGCCCAAGATGATCAACCTCATGGTGGCCTGCGCGGAGAACCGCGTGATGGGGCGCAAGAACCGCCTCCCGTGGAGGATCCCGGAGGACATGCGGTTCTTCCACGAGCAGACCGCCGGCAAGACGATCATCCTCGGGCGGATCTGCTACCAGACGTGGCCCCGCGCGAGGGAGGACGGCCGCAGGCTGATCGTCGTCACCAGCGACGCCTCCCTTGAGCGGGACGGCGTGCGCGTCGCGCGCTCCGTGGCGGAGGCGCTCGAGATCGCCGAGGCCATGCCGGGCGAGATCTACGTGAACGGCGGCGAGCGCATTTTCGAGGAGGTCCTTGCCCTGCCCCGGCCGATGAGGCTGCACCTGACCCTCGTCCACGCGGAGGTCGACGGCGACCGGCGCTTCCCGGAATGGCGCCACCTCCGCTGGCGCGAGCTGGACAGGCGCGAGAGCTCGGACGCGAACTTCCGCTACACGTTCTTCACCCTCGAGCGCTAGCGCCCGGCGCGCGGGCGGCGTGCGCCCTCGCGACCTCGACGTACTTCAGCGCCCACCGCCGGATCCCGGCCCGCTCCGCGGCGGTCAGGGGCCCGATCACGCGGGCGGGCGAGCCGTAGACAAGCGAGCCCGGGGGGCACCTGAACAGCCGGGGGACGAGCGAGTTGGCGCCGATGATGGAGCGGGCCCCGATGACCGCCCCGTCCAGGATGGTCGAGCCCATCCCGACCAGGCATTCGTCGCCTATCGTGCAGGCGTGCACAATCGCGCCGTGGCCTATTGTGCACCAGGCCCCGATGCGCACGCCGAGCTCATCGGCCAGGTGCACGACGACGTTGTCCTGGATGTTGGTCCCCTCGCCCACCCGGATGGCGTTTATGTCGCCCCGAAGCACGGAGCCGTAGAACACGCTCGTTCTGGGCCCCAGGACCACGTCCCCGACGACCGTCGCGCCGGCAGCGATGAAGATCGCCCTGGAGGTGTCCGGCGTGCGGCCGAGGTGCAGCCGCAGCCTGCCGCGGGCCGACGGGGCAGCGGCCGCCCCCTTTCGCGCGCTTGCGTGGCCCCTCATCCCGGGAAACGGGTCCCGCCCGCCGGCGCGGGCGCGACCCGGCGGGCCTGGGGCGCCCTCACGGGACGGGCACGGCGGCGAGGCTCCATATCTGCTCCGCATACTCGCGGATCGTGCGGTCGCTCGAGAACCTGCCGACCCGCGCGACGTTCAGCATCGCCTTCCGGGTCCAGCCGTCCCTGTCGCGGTAGGCGGCATCAACCGCCCTCTGGCAGTCGCAGTATGCCCGGAAGTCGGCGAGCACCATGTACGGGTCGCCCCCGGACAGGAGCGTGCCGTGGACCGCGCCGAACGCGCCCTGCTCGCCGGGAGTCCAGTAGTCGCTCCCGAGCCAGTCCATGACGGCCCGGATCTCCTCGTCGCCCTTGTAGAGGTCCCACGGATTGTAGCCGCGCGCGCGCAGCGCCTCGACCTCCTCGACCGTCATGCCGAATATGAAGATGTTCTCGCGGCCGACCTCCTCGCGGATCTCTATGTTCGCCCCGTCGAGGGTCCCTACGGTGAGGGAGCCGTTCAGGGCGAGCTTCATGTTCCCCGTCCCCGAGGCCTCCTTGCCGGCCGTCGAGATCTGCTCGGAGACGTCGGCGGCGGGGATGATCTTCTCCGCCAGGGAGACCCGGTAGTTCGGCAGGAAGGCGACCTTGATCTTTCCCAGGATGCGGCTGTCGGAGTTTATCCGGGCTCCGATGACGTTTATCGCCCGGATGATGTTCTTCGCCACGTCGTAGCCGGGCGCCGCCTTCGCCGCGAAGATGAAGACCCGCGGCACGATGTCGAGCGACGGGTCGTGCAGGAGCCGGCGGTAAAGCGCCATGATGTGCAGCAGGTTCAGGTGCTGGCGCTTGTACTCGTGGAGCCGTTTTATCTGGGCGTCGAAGATCGCGTCGGGCGACACCTCCACGCCGCACTCGGCGCGGATCACGCGCGCCAGGTCCACCTTGTTCGCGTGCTTCACCTCGGCAAACTCGCGCCTGAAGTTGCCGTCGTCGGCGAACTTCTCGAGCCCGCGCAGCCGGTCGAGGTCGCGCACCCAGCCGGAGCCCCCGAGCGCCCGGGTCACGAGCGCCGCCAGCCGGTGGTTGCACTGCAGCAGCCAGCGCCTCGGCGTGATCCCGTTCGTCTTGTTCTGGAACCTCCCGGGAAAGAGGGCGTCGAACTCGGGGAAGAGGTGCTTGCGGAGCAGCTCCGTGTGCAGGGCCGCGACCCCGTTCACGGCGTGCGAGCCCATGACCGCGATGTGCGCCATCCGCACCCTCTTCTCGCCGTTCTCCTCGATCAGCGAGCACGCCCTCTTCTTGTCGTTGTCGCCCGGCCATTTCGCCTCGCACAGCGCCATCACGCGCACGTTCAGGTCGTAGATGATCTGGAGGTGGCGCGGCAGGACGCGCTCAAAGAGCGGGAGCCCCCATTTCTCGAGCGCCTCGGGGAGCAGCGTGTGGTTCGTGTAGCCCATCGTGCGGGTTGTTATGTCCCAGGCCGCGTCCCATGCCATGTCCTGCTCGTCGATCAGGATCCGCATGAGCTCCGCGACCGCGATGGCCGGATGGGTGTCGTTGAGCTGTATGGCGACCTTATCGGCAAAGTTCTTCCATGAATTCCCGGGCGACCGGAAGTGTCGCCGGATGATGTCGCGGATCGAGCACGCCACGAAGAAGTACTGCTGCACGAGCCTCAGCTCCTTCCCGTTCTCGGTCTTGTCGTTCGGATAAAGGACCTTGGAGACGGTCTCGCCGACGGCCTTCTCCCGGACGGCGTCGACGTATCCGCCCGAGTTGAACACCGCCAGGTCGAAGTCCTCGGACGCGCGCGAGGCCCAGAGGCGCAGGATGTTCACCGTGTTCGTGCCGAACCCGGCCACGGGGATGTCGTGCGGGACGCCGAGCACCGTGCGGAACTCCACCCATTTCGGCGTCGAGTCCCCGCGGTCGTTGAAGGCGTTCGCGACGCGGCCGTAGAGCCTGACCTCCTGGGTGTAGTCGGCCCTGATCACCTCCCACGGGTTGCCGAAAAGCATCCACCTGTCGGGGTGCTCCACCTGGCAGCCGTTCACGAACTGCTGCTTGAACAGGCCGAACTCATAGTGGATGCCGTATCCCAGGGCCGGATAGTCCATCGTCGCCAGCGAGTCCATGAAACAGGCCGCCAGGCGGCCGAGCCCCCCGTTGCCGAGCCCCATGTCGACCTCGGACTCGCGCACCTCCTCGTAGTCCACGCCAAGCGACTGCAGGGCCGATTTAACGGCCTCGGTGGTCCCCGTCGCAAGCAGGTTGCTCTCGAACAGCCGGCCCAGCATGTACTCCATGGATAGGTAGTACACCCGCCGGATGTTCAGGTCGTTGTGGACGCGCTGAGTGTCGATCATCCTCTCGTGGATCGTGTCGCGCACGGCCAGGGACGCGGCCACCCACCAGTCGCGCGGCGTGGCCGAAGGCCCGTGGCGCGCGAGGGTCGAGGTCAGGTGGCGCTGGATCAGCGACCGCATTACCTCTGCCGGCGAGTCGCCGTTCCTGGTGTCCTTTGATGGTGTCGGCATGCGAATGATCCTTCGTCCAATGCAAGACTCACGCCGCCAGGTGGGGCGGTCACGCAAAAACTTGAGCCGCGGGGCTATTTCTGGAAACGCCTGGCCAGCTCGCCGTGGTTGAGCTCCACGTAGGTCGGGCGCCCGGCGGGGCTCGAGACCGGGGAGGATGTCGCGAACAGCTCCCGCAGCAGCGCCATGGCCTCGGCCTCGCCCGTCTGGGCCGGGAGCCGCACGGCCTTCGCCGCCGCGAGCCGCGCGAGCTCGTCGCGCGCCAGCTCCGCGTCCGATCCCGGCATCCGGCCCTCGCGCAGCGCCCCGACAAGGTCGCGCACGAAGGCCTCGGCGTCCCCGGGCTCCATCCACGCGGGAAGCGCGCCGACGCGGAAGAAGTCCCGGCCGAACCCGGTGATTTCCAGGCCGTGGGCGAGCAGGAACCCCAGATTGTCGGTCAGGATCGCCGAACTCACGGGATTGAGCTCGATCGGCACGGGAATAAGCAGCGGCTGCACCGGAACGCCTCCCGACCTGAATTGATCCTTTAGGCGCTCGTACCAGACCCGCTCATGGGCCGCGCGGCGGTCGAGCAGGACGAGCCCCTGGGGCGTCTCGAACAGGGTGTAGTCTCCGTGCGCCGTCCCGAGGAACCTCCACTGGGGCGCAGGGCCGCGCCCGGGTCCGGCGGGCGCCTGCCCCCCGGGGGGCTCCTCGGCCGCGGGCGCCTCCGGCCGCGGGGGCCCTCCGGGCCAGGCCTGAAACGGCCCCGGCAGCGGCCCCGGGGACCCGAGCGGCGCAAGCTCGGCGGCCGCCATCCCCACGGCGCCCGCCGGCGCCGCCGATTCGCGAAGGCGGCCAAGGACCGAGCGAAGCACGAATCCCCGGACCAGGGCCTCCCTCCGGAAGCGCACCTCGCGTTTCGCCGGATGGACGTTGACGTCGATCTCGGCGGGCCCGCACTCGAAGAAGACAAACGCCACCGGGTACCGCCCCGGCGGGATCGAGTCGCGGTAGCTCTCGATCAGCGCCCCGTTCAGGGTCCGGCTGTCGACCGGCCTCGAATTGACGAACGCGACCAGGTCGTGCCTCGTCGCCCGGCCGACCCCGGGGCGGCCGATCAGGCCGAAGAGCCGCATCCCCGGCTCGGCGGAATCGATCGTGAGCAGCCCCTCGGCCTCGTGGCGCCCGTAGATCTCCGCGACCCGGTCGGCCAGGCTGGAGCACTCCGGCGACCGGAACAGCTCCCTGCCGTCCTCGAAGAGCGCGAAGGAGGCCGCCGGGCATGCGAGGGCGTACAGGCGCACGCAGTTGACGATGTGCGCCGACTCGGTCCGGTCGGACTTGAGGAACTTGCGGCGGGCCGGGACGGCCTCGAAGAGGTGCTCGACGTCAACGCGGGTCCCCACGGGCCGGCCGCAGGCCCTCGCATGCAGCACCCTTCCGGCGTTCACGGCTATCTCGGTGCCCGAGTCCTGCCCGGCCTCCCGGGTCTGGAGCGTGAAGCGGGAGACGCTGGCAATCGACGGCAGCGCCTCGCCCCGGAACCCGAAGGTGGCGAGCCGGTCGAGGTCCGCGGCGTCGGCGATCTTGCTCGTCGCGTGGCGCTCCAGGGCGGTGCGGGCGTCCTCGGGCGACATCCCATGGCCGTTGTCCTCAACACGGATAAGGGCCTGGCCCGCGTGCGCGAACTCGACGACGATGCGCGTTGCGCCAGCGTCAAGGGCATTCTCGACCAGCTCCTTCACCACGGCCGCCGGCCTCTCGATCACCTCGCCGGCGGCGATCTGGTTGGCCACCCGTTCCGGCAGGATGATGACCTTTGCCATTCCGATCCGCGGGGACGCGGCTACCCGAGGATCCTGCTCCAGCGGGCGAACTGCCGGTCGATCTGGGAGGGGCCCGGCATGCCGGTCCCCTTCCTCAGCGCCATAGCGCGGTCGAGGTCGAAGACCGACGCCCAGCCCTTGCCGAAGCGCGGATGCAGCCGGTTCACCTCGATGGTCGACAGGTCCGGTATCGCGCACCCCTTCCTCTTGGCAAGGGCCACCACCGCGCCGACCGCGTGGTGCGCCTCCCGGAAGGGTACCCCCCGCGACACGAGGTAATCGGCCAGGTCGGTCGCCAGGAGGGCGGGATCCGAGGCGGCCGCCGCGCACCTCGCCCGGTCGAACGACATCCCCCGCACCGCCCCCTCCAGGACATCGGCGCAGACCGCCGACTGGTCGAAGCTGTCGAAGACGGGCGGCTTGTCCTCCTGAAGGTCGCGGTTGTAGGTCATCGGGAGCCCCTTGACCAGGGTCAGAAGGGTGTGGAGGTTGCCCTGCAGACGGGCCGCCTTGCCGCGCAGCAGCTCGCACGCGTCGGGGTTCCTCTTCTGCGGCATAAGAGAGCTGCCCGTGCAGAACTCGTCGGGCAGCTCCACAAAGCCGAATTCGGAGCTGCTCCAGATGACGAGGTCCTCCGCGATGCGCGACATGTGCACCCCGAATAGCGCGCACGCCGAGGCGAACTCGACGTGGAGGTCCCGGTCCGCCACCGCATCCATCGAATTCTGGGTGACCCGCGGGCGGCCCCTGCGGTCCACGAACCCGAGCATCCTCGCGGCGAATTCCCGGTCGATGGGAAGCGTGGTGCCCGCGATCGCGCCGGACCCCAGGGGGCTCTCGTTCGCCTTGTCGGCAACCGACGAGAGCCGCGCCCGGTCGCGCTCGAGCATCTCCATCCAGCCGAACAGGTGGTGCGAGGCGTAGACGGGCTGCGCCCTCTGGAGGTGGGTGTACCCCGGAATGACGACGCCCCGGTTCGCCCCGGCGACGGCCAGGATCGCCCGCTGGGCGCCGAGCACCTTGACGCCCAGCACCGCGCACGCGTACTTGAAGAAGAGCCTCATGTCGGTGGCCACCTGGTCGTTGCGGCTGCGGGCCGTGTGGAGCTTCGCCGCCGCGGGGACCCGCCTCGTGAGCGCGTGCTCGATGTTCATGTGCACGTCCTCAAGCCTCCTGTCCCAGGCGAAGCGGCCGCTGCGAACCTCCGCGAGGATCCCGTCAAGGCCGGCAATGATCGCGTCCCGCTCCCTCGCTGTGATCAGGCCGACGTGGGCGAGCATCGCGCAGTGCGCCTTGCTCCCGGCGATGTCAAAGGGGGCCAGGCGCCTGTCGAACGATTCGGACTCGCTGAACTTGAGCATCAGGTCGGCCGGTCCAGTCTCGAATCGGCCTCCCCAGGTGGGTTGTTTTTGCTTGGCCATGGAGGAGGGGGGCAACCAGATGACGCCCCGCGGCGCGCCGGCGCAACGCGAAAGATTCGCGCCTATTTTCCGGTTTGCCCGCCGGCGTCCCGTGTCCAGATTCGACGCGTGCTCAGGACCGCAGCCATCGCCGCCATCGCCCTTGCAGCCGCAGCACCGGCGCCCGGTGACGACGACGGGCTCGCGCGGTTCGACAAGGTCGACATCCGGCCGACGACCACCTCCCTTTACATCGCGACGGTCACGATGACGTTGCAGCCGTTCTTGCGGCATGACGCCGTCTTCTCGTCCACGTACTCGGCTCGGGTGTTCCCCTATTTCTTCTGGAGCGAAAGCGGCCGGATATGGATCGACGTGCCCCGCGAGAAGCTGCGCCGGGTGGCCCGGGGCGACGCCGTCGAGTTCACGGGCCGCGGGGTGAACGAGTCAGGCGACGAGAGGAGGATAGAGGGGCGCGCGATCCCGACCGGGCCCTCAAGCGGAAGGATCCAGGTTCGGGTCTACGTGACGAGGCGGATCCACCTGACTTTCGACACCACCTACGACCTCCAGGGCGCCGCGGACCCGGAGCCCGCCGTCACTCCCAGGTGAATTCGATGACCTTCTCCACGGAGGGCGCCAGGCTCTGATGGACGGGGCAGGTGTCGGCCGCCGTCTCGAGCACCCCAGGCGGCACCCGGCGCGCGGACGCCGGCATCCGGAAGCGGGCCGCAAGCCTCGAGATCCTCCTGGGCGCGTCCGCCGCCATCTCCTTCGTCACCTCGTACTTGAGGCCGCCGATGTCCACGCCGTGCCTGCGGGCGGCTATGGCCATGGTGGTCGCGACGCAGGTCGCGAACGCCGTCGCGACGAGGTCGGTCGGGGAGAACGCCGCACCGAGGCCCTGGTTGTCCCTTGGGGCGTCCGTGCCCAGCACGCTGCCCGACGGCTCGTGGACCGCCGAGCAGTGGAGGTCGCCCTGGTACTCACCGGTTATCCTTACCATCCAGGCATTATCGGCGGGCCCGGCGCATTTGCAACCGCCTCACGGCTCCTCCGCGACAAACGCCGGCGCGATCACGCGCCGCGCGGCTCGGACAAACGAGGCCAGCGGCGCGTCAAACTCCGGCCCGCTGCCCCCGCAGCCCGGGACGAAGATGGCGGACAGGGCCGGCGGGTTCTCCAGCGACAGCGGGCTCGCCTCGCGCAGCTGCTCCAGCGTCTGCGCGACGTAGCTGACCCTGACGTAGAACGAGTTCTGCTGGCCCGCGCGCCTGCGCAGCTCGAATACAAGGGCGCCGCAGGGCAGGGTGGCGTTCGCCGGGGTCCCGGGAATCCACCAGTCCATGCCGAACATGCCGCCGACATTGGCGATGTTCGTGTCGTGGCCCGCAAGGATCAAGACGCGCTCCCCCGGCGGGCCAATGGCGCCGGGAACGATCTGTCCCAGGGCCGCCTGCTCCAGGGTATCCACGATGTGGCTCACCAGGTTGGATCCGCCTGCCTGCGCGATGTAGAACGTCCGTTGGGTGAGGTCGAAGTAGAGCTCGTGGAGGGCGAGGACGTCGGTCAAAGAGCGGCCGTCTACCCTGCCCCAGCCCACGTCGGAGGCCGGCTTCCCGTCCGTGTACTCGAGGAGCAGGCTCTCGGTGCACTGCGAGGCGGCGTAGATGGGGCCATTGAGGGTCACCAGATGGTCCCATCCGCCGGGCACGACGGCGGCCGGGGCGTCAAAAGGCGAGGCTCCCGGAGGCGGGACCGCCTGGCCGAAAAGGATCCCCTTCAGCTCGGCTAGCTGCGCTGCGTAGGCGCGATCCACCCTGCCGGGATCCCCGCCCATGCGACCCAGCACGGCCGCGACGGCCAGGGCGGAGTCGGGATGTCCGACCCGGGCCTTGAGCGGGCGGAAGAGGGGGTCGGCCATCCCCTCCGCGAGCGCGTGGACATCCGGCTCGCCGACCCGGACGAGCGCCTTGCCCAGAATGCGGCCCGTCTCGATGGTCCGCTGGTCGTTGTCCGCGCGGACATAGACGCGCGGCCCGTCGACGGCGGGGTCGCCGGACAGGGCCCCGGCAGCGGCGAGGCGCGCGCGGTAATAGTCGCCCATCAGGGCGGCCAGCGAGTCGCCATGGGGCGTCTGGATTCCCGGCGCGACCTCCCACTTGGGCCAGGGCTGGCCCGCGTACTTGGCCATGGCCTCGTTTGTCGCGAGGGGCGAGCGGACGCTGTGCCGGGTGAGTATGATCGCCAGCTGCAGCTCGTCGCCCGGCGCGGCCGCATCCGCCCGCGCGGCGCAGAACAGGAGCGCGGCGGCCAGCGCCGCGGCGCCGGTCCAGGGAAAGGCGGGCCCCGCTCGAAATACCTGTTCCCGGGTCATTCCGAAGTGAACCTCCGCGTGCAGGGTCCGTCAAGGCGCTCAATCGGCTGCGTGAATTGGCTCGGCTCCGCCCGCCCGGGGCCCTTGATCGCCATGGTCTCCCGCCCGTTCACCGCGCCGACCCGCGCGCGCTTTTCCCGCCTGTCCCGGTGGCCCGTCCCTCCCGTCCCGGTGCCCCGCACGGCGATCGAGTAGCCAGGGGAGGTTACCCTCCCCCAGCTCTCACACCACCGGACGTAC
>CAZCAJ010000046.1:0-31875 GCA_964496645.1 uncultured Opitutaceae bacterium | reverse complement strand
GGTACACGGCCTCGAGCTCGAGGCCGTTGTCCTTGATCGGGTACTTGCCGCCGGTTATCTGGGTGCCGTACTTGAGCTGCTGGAACAGGGCGGCCGAGAAATAGAGCGTGTTCTTGAGCATGCTTTCCTTGAAGCCCGTCTCGTAGAGCGTGCTCTTTGTGCTGAGGACCTGGTCGAGGTACACCGCATCCACGCCGCCAAAGTTCGACGAGCCCAGGATGCCGTCTACATGGTCGTAGGTGAGGTAGATGGTCGAGTTCTCGGTGGGCTTGAACGAGAGGCTGGTGAAGAACGACTGGTCGTTGACGGTCCGGCTGTCGTTGTAGCCGGCGACGGTCGGGGTCGACCCGCCCTCCGGGATGTAGACCGGGGCCGCCAGGGGCACGTACTGGAAGGCGCTGTTGACGTACCCGTATTCCTCGTATGCCGGGCTTTCGCCGTGGACGGCGATGTTGTCGATCCGGTAGCCGGCGGTGAGCGTGAGCCGCTTCGTCAGGCTCACGTCGTCCTGGAAGAAGAGTGCCGTGTCGTACATGGTCTCCTCCACGTTGGCGATGTCGGACGGATCGGCGCTGTAGCCCGTGGTGCCGGGGACCCGCAGGCCGCCGCCCCAGGTGTTGTTCTCGTAGACGTACCCCGGGTAGACGATCTGGTTCAGGGGCTGGGACAGGTCGAAATACCCGACCGGCTCCGTCGCGTAGTCCTGGTAGGCCGTCATTTCCAGGAACTTGAAGTCGATGCCGGTGATGAGGCTGTTGTCGACGCCCTTGACGTCGAACTTGTCGTGGTACTCCAGGCGGTCCTGGATGTAGACGTCCTGCGGCACGTACTCGCTGTAGCCGACCTCCTCGGACTTGTTGGAGTGGCCGGAGCTGAAGAAGGTGCGGTTCACAAGGGACGAGTCGGGCGTCAGGTCCACCGTCTCCCTGACCTGCCCCTGGGCGACGAAGGCCCGCGCCACGTCGGACGGGGCGATGAGCGCGTCGTAGGCCGGAAGCTTGACCGTGTGCGCCGTCGCCGCGTTGACGATCGAGTAGGAGCCGTCCGTCTGGCTGCCATACGTGTAGGGCGGCGGGTTCGGGAACGTGATGATGTCGTAGCCGAAGTAGGCGTAGGGCCCGGAGGTCGCCGGGCTTGCGGGGCCCGCGATGTAGTTGCCGTTCTTGATGAAGTCCTCGGTGACGCGGCTCACGCCCGCGATCTCGTTCGTCCGGTCCTCGTAGACCTGGAGCCACTCCTCGACCTTGACCTTCGAGTTGGGGAGCCAGGTCAGGGCCTCATAGACGTCCTGGGTCTCGTCGTGGTCGTTGATGTAGTAGCCGTCGCCGTAGCGGCTCAGGTAGCTGATGCGGTAGGCGAGCGTGTCGTTGATGGGCCCGCCGACGTCGACCGACACCTCCTCGCTCGAGTAATCGTGGCCGCTCGTGAGCGACCCGATCGTCGTGGTCAGCTCGGAATGGTTGGCGTCGAAGAAGGGCTGCTTCATGATGAAGTCCACATAGCCGCCCGAGCCCTCGAGCTGCGGGCCGTAGACGGCGGAGCCCGGGCCCTTCACGATGTCAAACCCGTCCACGCCGTTGAAGCTGGGCGGCGTCGAATTGCGCGAGAACGGGATCTGCTGGCCTCCCATGTAGATCTGCGAAAGGTCGCCGCGGATGTAGGGCACCGCGGGGATTCCGTACTGCGCCGCGGAGTAGACGCCCGAGGAAAACTGCTCGAAGTCCATGGCGTTGCGGACAAGGCGGTCGTTCATGAGCGCCGAGTCGACCGCCGTCATCGAGCGCGGGATGTCGAGGATGTTGCGGTCGTCGCCCATGACGTCGCCCACCGGGCGCACGGTCGGGAGGATCTGCTCGTTCAGGGGCACGTCGCTGACCGTGTACTTCTCGAGCTTGGTCACCGGCGAGGAGGCGGCTGCGGATGCCGTGGACGGCGCCGGCGTGGGCGTCGGCGTGGGCGTGGTCTGCGCGCGGAGACCCAGGGCGAGGCATCCGAGGGCGCAGCCCATCGCGGAACTAACCCGTGCGAACTTGGTGATGGTCATACTTGGTGGTGTGGTTGGATCGGCTTCGAGGGGCGTCGTGCCCGGGGACACGGTGACGGGGTTCCAAAAGGGAATGCTCCACCCGCGCTATCGAAGCTGCACCAGGGGTGCCGGCTTGGGCGGATTTCATGGCTCTTGCACGCCGCGGGAGCGCGGAGTTTCACCGTGGCAGTATAGGGCGGTTGCGTCCCGAATGCCTCCTGCCTCGCGGAAAAGCATTCCTGAAAAATAATGTCGGGCGGCCGCCGGCGCCCGGGGGCCGGGGCGGGTTCCCTGGCGCGCCCGCCCGGCCGGCGGGCCCGACGCCCCGATTTTACGATTTGATTCGGGGGGCCCCGGAGGCATGGTTCCGGATTAATAAGGGTATGACCGATGTTCACTTCCAGACGTTCGGCCTGAACGCCCGGCTGCTGAAGGCCCCGAAGCCGATGCGGCTCATTCACTACCACCATGAGGTGGAGATGAATTTCGTCTTCCGCGGGGGCATCACGTACCTGCATCGGGGCACCATGCGCCGGCTGGACTCCAGGCGCCTCGCCCTCTTCTGGGGCTCGACGCCCCACAGCCTGGTCGCCGTGGACCCGGGGACCGAGATGGCATGGATCACGGTGCCGCTGGCGTGGGTCTGGGCCTGGGGGCTTCCCCAGCGCTTCATGCGGGAGCTCATGGAGGGCAACTGGTGGTTCGGCCCGCCCAGCTTCGGAAGCCGCTTCCAGGTGCGGGCCTGGGTCGACGAGCTCTACAACCCGACGCGCGTGCAGCAGCGGCGCCTGCTCCTCGAGCTCGAGGCGAGCTTCCTGTGGCTCGCGGACCAGGCGAACCTGCCCGACAAGGCGTCCCGCTGGGCCGAGGGGGAGTCCACGGTCGGGCTCCAGCACGTCGGGAAGATGGCGCAGTGCATGGCCGAGCGCTTCCAGGAGAGCCTGACGGTGGCCGACATAGCAAAGGCCGCCAACGTGCACCCCAACTACGCCATGCCGCTCTTCCGCAAGCACTGCGGCGTGACGATCCGCGACTACCTGCTGCAGTACCGGATCACCCACGCCCAGAGGCTTCTCCTCACGACGAACGACAAGATCATCGACGTGGCGCTCGCGAGCGGCTTCAGCTCGCAGAGCTCCTTCTACGCGGCGTTCGTGAA
This sequence comes from uncultured Opitutaceae bacterium, assembly GCA_964496645.1. Taxonomy (GTDB): domain Bacteria; phylum Verrucomicrobiota; class Verrucomicrobiia; order Opitutales; family Opitutaceae; genus Palsa-1447. The sequence goes on along the minus strand of CAZCAJ010000046.1, from coordinate 28,690 downwards.
GCTGATGCGCGACACCCCGCAGGGGTTCCGCCGGAGGATGGAGTCCTAGGGCCGCGGCCAGCCGGCCTGCTCGTCGAAGTCCGGAAGCCGCGCCTCGCGGAACTCCTCCCCGTGGATCAGGCGGCGGGGAGTCGACGGGCGTGCGAGGAGCGAGTAGAGCTTGCGCGCGGAGAAGACGACCAAGTCGGCGGGGGAGCCCGGCGCGACCCTCCCATGGGCCGGCAGCCCCATGATCTCGGCGGGGCCGGTCGTGACGACCGAGGGGGAGAAGGCGAGGCGCGAGTCGAGGTGGGCCAGGCGGACGCTCTCGACGTAGACCTCGATGGGGTCGAAGTCCCCCCAGCCGATGAAGGCGTCCCGGACGTTGTCGCCGCCGCAGGCGACGGTGACGCCGGCGTCGATGAACTCATGGATGAGGGTGAGGCCGCGCCACTGCGGCGTGAGGGGGGTCCCGAAGGCCCCCGGGGGCGCCGGGGCCCGGGAGCGCCCCTGCAGGTGGATGTTTGTGAGGGGCAGCGCGATTATCCGTATCCCCGCCTCCTTCACGAGGGCGATGGTCTCCCGCGCGCGCTCGGGCGGCTGCACCGAGAGCGAGCAGTTGTGGCCGCAGGCGACGGGATGGGGGAACTCGTTTCGGAGCACGGCCTGCGCGGTGGCCCTCAGGCACTCGGCCCCGACGAGGCCGCTCTCGTCGACGTGCAGGTCCAGCCCGACGCCGATCTCCGTGGCGGCCGCCATGATGCTGTCGAGCTGGCGGGGCAGGTCGGGGTCGGGCTGCGGAAACCCGCCGATCGCCGTGGCCCCGTGCTCCCTGGTGAGCCTCAGGATGTGGTCGGCCGCGCCGCCGAAGAACTCGGCGAAGGAGAAGAGGCTCACGGTCTGGATGCTGATCCGCCCAGCCCACTCCCTGCGCAGGCGCGCCAGCGCGGCGTGCGCCCCCGCGCCCACGCGGAGGTTCGTGTCCAGGTGGGTGCGCAGGGCGCAAGTCCCGTGGGCCCAGGCGCTTCGCAGGCCGAAGTCGGCGCGGCGGTAGACGTCCTCCTCGTCCCAGTGCACGCTGTCGGCGCGCAGGACGCCGTTCGATTCCCAGAAGTCTCCGTGGATGCCGGGGGCGCGGTCCCAGGTGTGGCACTTGTCGAGATGGGTGTGAACCTCGATCAGCCCCGGGAAGACGAGGAGCCCGCCGAGGTCCGTCACGCGGGTGCCCGCCGGGTCGGCCGCCGGCCGCGCGGAGTCGCGCACCTGCGCAATCCGATCCCCGTCCACCAGAACGTCGCATTCGCGCCAGGGCTCGACGAGGGCCTCCCCGGCGGAGGCGGGCTGGTTGAGCGGGGCGGGCAGGCAGGCGGTCGGGATTCGCGCGCGGCGGAAGAGGTGCATGGAGGGACGTGCCCCGGGGTCTCCCGGGCTTGGCTCCGGGTAGACCCTCGCGATGGCGCGGCGCGGCGCAAGCTAGTTCCTAGGACCGGGCCGGGCGCAACCGGGCGGCGTGGATTATGTTGCAACCCCCGCCGGAATCCAATTCGAGTCACGGCCGCCCGCCCCCGGGCGCCGCGGCACCTCCTCTTCCATGGCCCCAAGACACCACGCGTCCGCGCTGATCTGCGCGCTCCTCGCGGCCGCCGCGTCGCTTGCCGGATGCGGAAAGCCGGCGCAGACCGCGGCCACCGCCCCCGGCGCGGCGGCCCAGGGGGGCCTCGGGCTGCTCAAGGTCAGCCTCAAGCTCGACTGGTACCCGACCGCCGAGCACGGGGGTTTCTTCCAGGCGCTCGTCAAGGGCTACTACAGGGATGCGGGCCTCGACGTGACGATACTCCCCGGAGGGCCCGGGGCGTTCCCGCTCCCGTTCGTCGCCACGCGGAGGGCGGACTTCGGCATCGGGCGCTTCGACGACGTCATCCTCGCGGTGAAGCAGGGCCTGCCCCTCCTGGTGGTCTGCGCGCAGATGCAGCACGACCCCCAGGCGATCATGATGCACGAGGACGGGCCGGTGAAGACCTTCAAGGACCTGGACGGGCGCTCGGTCATGAGCAACCCCGGGTCCAACTGGGTCGCGTACGTGCAGATGCGCTACGGCGTGAAATTCAACCTCATCCCCATGGACTACGGCCTGGGGCGGTTCATGGCGGACAGGGATTTCATCCAGCAGTGCTACATCTCGAGCGAGCCGTTCTTCGCCGAGCAGCACGGGGTCAAGACGAGGGTCCTTCTCATCGCGAGCGGAGGCTACGACCCGTATCGGGCGGTCCTCACGAACCGCGCCTTCGCCCAGGGCCACCCCGACGCCGTCCGGGCCTTCGTCGCCGCGACGGTCCGCGGCTACCAGGAGTACCTGGACGGCCCGTGCGCCGAGGCCAGGGCCCGGATCCAGTCCGAGAACCCGTCGCAGTTCCCCCAGCTCATGGACTACACCGTCGCCTCCCTCAGGCGCTACAGGCTCGTGGAGGGGGACCCGGGTAAGGGCGAGCGCATGGGGCTGCTGACGCCCGAGCGCGCGAGGGCCATGGTCCAGACGCTGGTCGACCTGAGGGTCCTCGACGCCCCGATGCCGCTGGAGGACTTCATAAGCTTTGATTTCCTGCCGGCGGCGGGCGCCGGCGCCGCCAGGTAGCCCGGGGCGGCCCGCGCCACGGCCCGGGACCCCCGCATGCAGGGGCGGGCCTTATTTTTCGGGAGGGGTTGCCTAGGGCAAAGGAGGCGATCGGACAGGCTCCGAGCTATACTTGGGGATCCGCGGCATGCTTCCGGGCTTCCAACCCCAGTCATGAAACCAATCAAAGTCGGCATCCTCGGCGCTGGCAGCTTTGCGCGCGCATTCGTGCCGCTCTTCAAGGCGCATCCGCTTGTCCGGGGCGTGAGCATCGCGGAGCGGATCCCGGAGCGCCGCAGGGAGGAGGCCGCGAGGGCCGGGATCGCGGAGGCCTACGGCTCGCTGGAGGAGCTCCTGGCAAGCGACTGCGACGCCGTGGGCATCTTCACGCAGCGCTGGATGCACGCGCCGCAGGCGATCGCGGCGCTGCGGGCAGGCAAGCATGTGTACTCCTGCGTCCCCGCGGGAATCACCGTGGAGGAGCTGGGCGAGCTCGTGGAGACCGTCAGGCGCACCGGCCTCACCTACATGCTGGGCGAGACCAGCTACTACTACCCCTCGGCCATCTTCTGCCGCGAGATGTGGCGGCAGGGCAGGTTCGGCCGCTTCGTCTACGGCGAGGGCGAGTACATGCACGACATGTCGCACGGCTTTTACCAGGCATACAAGTACAGCGGCGGACCGGACTGGAAGCGGACGGCGGGGGTCCCCCCCATGCTCTACCCGACGCACACGATGAGCATGATCGTCAGCGTGACCGGCGCCCGAATGACCCGGGTCTCCTGCCTCGGCCAGGTCGACCAGAGCGGCGACGGCATCTTCGGCAAGGGGCTCAACCTCTGGGACAACGCCTTCAGCAACGAGACCGCCCTCTTTCGCACGAGCGACGGTGGCAGCGCGCGCATCAACGAGCTGCGGCGCGTGGGGCACTGGGGCGGGCGCTCGGTGCGCCTGAGCATCTTCGGCACCGAAGGCTGCTTCGAGGAGCAGCCCGACGGCGAGGTCTGGGTCAACCATGCGCGCGAGGTGACGCCCCTGGGCGACCTGCTGCGCTGCAGTCCGGGGGAGCCGGAAGGCGGCGGCGCCGTGGCCGAGCTGGAGGACGGCACGCAGCACGACTTCCACTCGGGGATGGCGCCGGTGCACCCGAGGTGGCGGCTGCCGGCCGAGCTGGTGAACCTTCCCACGGGGCACTTCGGCTCGCACCTGTTCCTGGTCGACGACTTTGTCCGCGCGTGCACCTCGGGCGCGCTCCCCCCCAACCACGCCTGGGCGGCCGCCCGCTACAACATCCCGGGCATCATCGCCCACGAATCCGCGAAGCGCGACGGCGAGCTCCTCGCCGTTCCCGACCTGGGCGATCCGCCGGCGTCCATGGACCGCCTCGAGGACCACCTGGCCAGGCTGGCTCCCGCCGCGCCCGCCTGGACGCTGCCCAGGCCGGCGTATGTCGGCGCGTCCTGGTGGTAGCAGCGGCCCCCATGGACGCGAACCCCCGCGGCCGTGAACTCCCTCCCCTGGACGGCCGGCCCTCCGTTGAGCCTCGTCCTCCGCGCGCTTTCCCACTAGGCCGTTCCCCCACAGTCGCCCCCATGAAGACGTCCAAAGCCCTCGGCCTCTCGCGTCCGGTCACCGCGCTGTGCCTCCTCGCATGCGCAGCCCTCCAGGCGCCCCGGGCGCATGCCGGGGACGCGGTGTATGCCGTCGAGCCGCAGTTCAGGCTGCTTCGCTTCGGCGAGGTCGTGCCGACCGGCTGGATCCACGAGCAGTTCGTGCGCGACCTCAGGGACGGATTTGCCGGGCATATGCCGGAGGTCGCGCCCATGACGTGCGGGGCCGACATCTTCGGGTCCGGCCGCAACCTGCCCGACCGCATCCAGAACGCCGGCGGCGGCAGCTGGGGCGGCGCCGAGGGGGCGTGGTGGAAGGGCGAGACGGAGGGCAACTGGCGGAGCGGCAACACGATGCTTTCCCTCCTGAGCGGCGTGCCGGAGCTCAGGGCGCTGGCCGACGAGCGCGTGGCGCATCTCCTGAAGACCCAGGATCCCGACGGGTACATGGGCATCTACGGTCCGACGCTGCGGTGGTCCTCCGGGGCGGTCGACAACGGGGAGCTGTGGACCCAGACCACCATCTTCCGGGGCCTCATCGCGTACTACGAGGCCACCGGGCGCGAGGACGTGCTGAGGGCCGTCGAGCGCGCGGTGCGCCTCACGATGAGCCACTACAGGGACGGCGCGAACGATCCGTTCGGCGCGGGCACCCAGAACCACAACCTGATGTTCGTGGATGTCGTGGAGCGGCTCTACGACCTCACGGGCGACACGGCCTACAGGGACTTCGGCGTCTACCTCTACCGGGACTATTCCAGGGACACGACGACCGACATCTCGCTGCCCAACCTGCTCAGGAGCGACCGGCCCCTGATAGGGCACGGGGCGACGACATACGAGCACCTGCGCGTGCCGATCTGGGCGGGATACGCCACGGGCGACCCGGTGCTCCTCGCGGCCGGCGAGCAGGCGCTCGCCAAGTCCTGGCCCCATGTCTCCCCCACCGGCGGCCCGGTCTCCGACGAATTCATCGAGAACAAGCCGACCGATCCCGACAGGGTCGGCTACGAGGGCTGCGGGGAGAAGGAGTGGATGACCTCGCTCCTGAGCGCCGCGCAGAAAACCGGCCGGGCGGGGCTGGCCGACCGGGCGGAGACCACGTTCTACAACTCCGTGCAGGGTTCGCGCCTGTCGGACGGCACGGCCGTCGACTACGTGACGAAGGACAACATCTACAGGATCGAAGGGGCCCTCATGAACCGGTGCATCTTCTCGCCCGCCCACGAGGACGTGGCCAACTGCTGCGCGCCCAACCTCACCCAGATCGGGCCTATCTTTGTCCGCAACATGTGGATGCGCGCGCCGGACGGCCTCGCCATGGTCCTGTTCGGGCCCTGCGGCGTCCGGACGAACGTCGGGAACGTGGGCGTCCGGCTGGCGGAGGAGACGGACTACCCGTTCTCCGAGCATGTCACGGTCCGCGTGGATCCGGACTCGCCCGTGGACTTCGTCCTGCATGTCCGCGTGCCCGCCTGGGCCACCGGCGTCGACGCGGGATGCCCGGGCGCCGAGACGCGCCGCGCCGGCGACTGGCTCCTCGTGTCCAAGAGGTGGCAGGCGGGGGACACGCTGAGCCTTTCGTTCGGGGCGGCGGTGCAGCCGGTCCCCGCGAACAACGGCGAGTTCTACATCCGGCGCGGCCCCCTGTTCTACGCCATGGGAATCCCCGCGATAAAGAAGCCCGTGAAGGACTACCCGCTGGCCGGATTCCACGACTACCTGTTCTTCCCGGTCACGTGGGGCCAGGCGCGCTTCGCGCTGCCGGGGCTTGCGGGCAGCCCGTCCGGCCTCGACTTCCGGCCCGCGCCCAACCGCGGGGCCGACGCCAAGTTCCCGTGGGATTCGCCGCCCTCGGTCCTCGGCGGCGCCCTGCTGAACCTGGACACCATGAAGGCCGAGCAGGTCGCCCTCGTCCCGATGGGCTGCAGGGACGCGATCCTCCGCCGCATGACCTTCCCCGCCGCCCAATGACGACCATGCCCCCGACGTCCGCCCCGCCCCGCCTCCGCCTCATAGCCAACCTTTGGTCGCTGTGGGACTACCCGAGCGCCAGTAGGGAGTGGTCGCTCGAGAGGAAGGTCGCCGCCGTCAAGGACGCGGGCTTTGACGGATTCTCGTCAGCGCTCGACAGGGAGCACGGGCGGCTCGCCGTGAAGCACGGCCTGTGCACCGTAGGGTACATCTCGTCGGACGACCCCGCCGAGTTCCGCAGGCTGATCCGGAAGAACATGGACGGCGGGGCGCTGCGGATCAACGTCCAGCTCGGGAACCACGACACGCCCGTCGACAAGGCCGTGCGCATGGCCGTCAGGATCGTGGAGGACGGGGAGAGCCTCGGCGTGCCCTGCGACATCGAGGTCCACCGCGACACGTGCACCGAGACGCCCGAGAAGACCTATGCGATAGCCGCGGGATTCAGGAGGGCGACCGGCCGGCTTCTCCCCATGACCTGGGACCTGTCCCACATATCGGTCGTGAAGCACCTGGCCCCGCCCTACTGGAAGCGCCTCATTGTGAGGCCGGAGCTCATCCGGCACGCCCGGCAGTTCCATTTCCGCCCGTTCAACGGCCATCACTGCCAGGTCCCCGTGACAAACGGGGCCGGCCGGCTGTCCGTCGAGTTCAGGCAATGGCTGCCCGTCCTTCACAAGGTCATCGAGACATGGCTCTCGGTCGACCAGGGGGGCCGGGAGTTCTTCGCCTGCCCGGAGATGGGTCCCGTCCGCGGGGGCTACAACCTGGCCCAGCTGCCGAACAGCTGGAGGGACGCCAAGGTCCTTCGCGGAATCATCGGGCGGGCGTGGAGGCGGGCCTCACGGTGATCACCACGTACTTGGAGGTCGGCGTGTTGCTCACCTCCGCGACGCTGTCCACGGGCACCAGCACATTGGCCTCCGGGAAGTAGGTTGCGGCGCACCCGCGGGGGATGTCGAAAGGGGCCACCATGAACGAGGGCGCCTCGCGCCTTTCGCCGCCAAAGTGGCTTGTGAGGTCCACCAGCTGGCCCTGGACCACGCCGAGCTCGCCCATGTCCCGCTCGTTCATGAAGACCACCCGCCGGCCGTTGTAGATGCCCCGATAGCGGTCATCGAGGCCGTAGATGGTCGTGTTGAACTGGTCGTGCGAGCGGATGGTCATCATGACCAGCTGGCCGGCCCCGAGGCTCTCCCTGGGCAGGACATGCCTGGTGAAATTGGCCTTCCCGTTCGCCGTGTTGAACTTCCTCTCGTCGCGCGGCGCGTTGGGGAGGTAGAACGGGCCCTCCCTGATCCGGCGGTTGAAGTCCGCGAATCCAGGGATGACGCGCTCGATGCCGTCGCGGATCCGGTCGTAGTTCCCGGTCATCTCGTCCCAGTCCACGGGGGTCCTCGGCCCAAGGGCGGCCTTCGCCAGCCCGGCGACGATCGACGGCTCGCTCAGGAGCCGGGGCGAGGCCGGGGGCACGCTGCCCCGGGACGGGTTGATGATCCCCATGCTGTCCTCTACCGTCACGAACTGCTCCCCCGAGGCCTGGCGGTCCACCTCGGAACGCCCGAGGCAGGGCAGGATGAGGGCGGTCTCCCCGGTCACCAGATGCGAGCGGTTGAGCTTCGTCGCCACGTGCGCCGTGAGCGCGCACCGGCGCAGCGCCGCCGCGGTGAATTCCGTGTCCGGGGCCGCCGAGAGGAAATTGCCGCCGAGGCAGAAGAACACCCCCACCCGCCCGGCGTGCATCGCCTTGATCGTGCCCACGACGTCGAGGCCGTGCGCCCGCGGGGGCCTGAAGGAGAATTCCGCCTCCAGCCTGTCCAGGAAGCGGGCCGGGGGCCTCTCCCATATCCCCATGGTCCGGTCGCCCTGGACGTTGCTGTGCCCGCGCACCGGGCACGGGCCCGCGCCGGGCCGGCCGATGTTCCCGCGCAGGAGGAGGAAGTTCAGGATCTCCTGGATCGTGGCGACTGAATCCCTCTGCTGGGTGAGGCCCATGGCCCAGCAGGCGATCGTGGCCTTCGAGCCGGTCGCGACGGCGGCGGCGGCGCGGATCTGGTCCCGGGAAAGCCCGCTGCCCCCGGAGATCTCCTCCCAGGTGACCGCGCCGATGTGGGCGGCCAGTTCCTCAAAGCCGCTCGTGTACTCGGCGATGAACCCGCGATCGAGCACGGTGCCGGGCCCCGCTTTCTCCGCCTCGAGCATCTCCTTCATCATCCCCTGGAACACGGCCATGTCGCCGCCGATCCGGACCGGCAGCCAGAGGTCCGCGATCGTCGTCCCCTTCCCGAACAGGATCCCGGGCACCCTCAGGGGGTTCATGAGCTCCTGCGGGTTCTTGAAGTGCGCCAGCCCCAGCTCGGGCAGCGGGTTGATGCTGACGATCCTGCAGCCGCGCCTCTTCGCGGCCTGCAGGGTCGTCAGCATCCTCGGGTGGTTGCTCCCCGGGTTCTGCCCGACGATGAAGATGGTGTCGGCCTTCTCGAAGTCGGCGAGCGTCACGCAGCCCTTGCCGATGCCTATCATCTGGCCCAGGGCGGCGCCGCTCGACTCGTGGCACATGTTGGAGCAGTCCGGCAGGTTGTTCGTGCCGAACGCCCGGGCGAAGAGCTGGTAGAGGAACGCGGCCTCGTTGCTGGTGCGCCCCGACGTGTAGAACGAGGCGTTGTCCGGGACGGGCAGCCTCCTGAGCTCCGCGGCGACCAAGGCAAAGGCGTCGTCCCATCCTATGGGCTCGTAGTGCGAGGCCCCCCGCCGCAGGACCATCGGCTCCGTCAGCCGGCCCTGCTTGCCAAGCCAGTGGTCCGATCTGGCGGCGAGCTCGGCGACGGCGTGCTCCCTGAAGAATTCGCGCGTGATGAGCTTCGTCGTCGCCTCGTCCGCCAGGGCCTTGGCCCCGTTCTCGCAGAACTCCGCAACGTGGCGGTCGCCGTCCGGCGTGGGCCACGCGCAGCTCTGGCAGTCGAAGCCGTCCTTCTTGTTTATCTTCAGCAAGAGCTTCGCGCTCCGCAGGACCCCCATCTCGCGGAAACTTGTCGCCATCGTGCTGTACACTCCCCCGATGCCGGCGGCCGCCTTGCTGGGCGCATCGACCCGGGTCCCCCCCGATTCGATCGGGGGCTGGGCGGCCGGAACGGGTCCGTCGGGATTCGTCATACCCGGGAGGTCGGGGAAATGGGTACGGCTTCGCGCAGGCGATGGGCGCCGGAGTAGACGTTGATGCGCCCGTCGCGGACAAAGCCGAGGAGCGTCGCGCCGAACTGGCGGGCAACCCCCACCGCAAGGCTCGAGGGCGCCCCCACGGCCACCAGGATCGGTATGCCGGCCACGAGGGCCTTCTGCATGAGCTCGAAGCTCGCCCTCCCGCTTACGACGAGGGCCGCATGGGAGAGCGGCGTCCCGCCCGCGAGGAACCGCTCGCCGATCACCTTGTCCACGGCGTTGTGCCGGCCCACGTCCTCGCGCACCGAGATCAGCCGCCCGTCGGCCTCGAACAGCGCCGCCCCGTGCAGCCCTCCCGTCCGCTCAAACACGGCCTGCCTCTCGCGAAGCATGTCCGGCAGGCCCATGACGGTCCTGAAATCCATGACGGGCCCGTCCGCGGGCAGCATGACCGGGCGGGCGATGCCCAGGGCCTCGATCGAGGACTTGCCGCAGACCCCGCAGCTCGAGGTCGTGTAGAAGTTCCTCTCAAGGGAGCGCAGGTCGACCTCGACGCCGTCCGCGAGGTCCACCCGGATCGCGTTTGCGCCATCGGGGGCGATTCCCAGGACCTGGCTCCTTTCGTGGATAAGGCCCTCCCCGAACAGGAAACCCGCGGCAAGCTCGGCGTCGTTCCCGGGCGTGCGCATCGTCACCGAGACGACCCGGCTCACCCGGACCCCGCCGCGTTTCTCATAGCCGAGCCGAATCTCCAACGGCTCCTCCGTGGCCAGGGAGTCCCCATGCGCGGACAGGCCCGCGGCGGTCGCCCGGAGGATGCTCACGGGCGTCGCGCGAGCGCTTGGGTCGTGGCCTGATTGCGGGGGCATGGAACCGACTGGCATGGGGTGCCGGGGCTGCGCCGCCAGATGGCGGTCCTTGCTGATAGCCCGAAAACACGGCCTGTCAAAGGCGGGATTGGCGTTTTGCGGGAGCGACCTGCGGCCGCGCCCTCCATCCCGCCCCGCCGTCGTCTCGGCCTCCGGCATCCTCCCTCGTATTCCAGTTCGCGAGCCTGGCGCCGTCGCCCATCCGCATCGGCAGCACTGCCATGCGCCCCTGGCGCACGAGCGCCGAGAGCAGGGACTGAAGCGAGAGCCGGCCCGCGCGCAGCCGGGCCATGCACAGCGCCGCGGCCTCGCGTGGATAGATTGCGGCAAGGGGTTCGTAGCCGAGGGGCCCGCGGACGACCGCGCCGGACCCCGGCCGGCACCTCCTCCCCAGGCGCCTGAACCAGGCCGCATCCATATGCGGCAGGTCGACGGCGAGGACGGCGACCAGGGGGGCCGGGGCGGCGGCCAGGGCGGCGGCCACTCCCCCCAGCGGACCCGCGTTTGCGGCCGCGTCCCGGATCTCGCCACCGCGCCAGCCGAAAGAGCGCTGCCCCGGCCTCAGGGAAAGGAGCGCCGGGCGTGCGCCTGCGCGCATGAGCACGCCGAGCTGGCGCCGCCACAACTCCACGCCGGCCACCTGAATCCGGCCCTTGTCACGGCCCATCCGGGCCGAACGTCCGCCCACCAGCACGACGCCCGCCAAACGCGCGGGCCTCACGGGTCCTCGCGCCTGAGCGTGCCTCCCGAGAGGACCCTGCAGCGCAGGCCCCCGCGGCCCTTGAGCCACTCCTCGGCTCCCGGTGCGACCGCCTGGTCCATCCAGCAGCATGGCCTGCACTCCTCGGTCGCCTCGAATTCGATGCCTTGCAGGGCGAACCGGCGGCCGACGAGGGTGTTCAGGTCGCCGCCCTCGACAATGACGTTGCGGCGCAGGACCGACGGGACGAAGGCGGACAGGTTGAATCGGGCCTGGAGCTGCCGCCAGACTTCCCCGGAGAAGAAGGTCACCTGGCCTTTGTAGTCCGGGCGGTGCCCGAAGAACCGGTCACCCTTGAGACCCATGCCCGCGACGCACTCCACCTTGTCGACCTCCACGGTCGGGTGCGTGCCGGCAGCCTTGCCGTACCGGCCGAAGAAATTGTGGCCGGGCGAAATGAAGATCTGGCGGACCAGCAACATCGGGCGACTCGGGTTCGGGGCGGGGAATTGGCTCAACCGCACCCATAAGGCGCTCGGGAGCGGTGGCGAGGCGAAAGGAAGCCGGCTCATGCCGGCTGTCCATCGGGGGGCCTCCGTCGCGCGACCTCGTTGCGACCTGCGATCCCCAGTTTCCCGCGATTCCTACCAGCCCCTTGATCCCGAAGAAACCCGAGCTCTTTAGAATGAGGGCCCTTTGCGTGACTCTGTGTGCAACTTTCCCCGTTACAACGGCAGACATCCTTAGATGGCCCTGTACTGTGTAACTGTGTGTGTAACTTTCGTTCATGACGAAAGCGTTCGCGCAAGTTTCGGACCCCACCCGCAGGCGAACGCTTGCAGCAACGGTGATCTTCGCTAGACGATCCTTGAAAGGCTCTGACGGTCAGCGATGAGTTACACCAAGAAACACCTCATGTCCGGGGAAACGATTGGGCGAGAAACCCACCTTCACTGGAAAATCTATGTACCGGCCATGATTTTCTTTGCGCTCTCGATCCTCCTATTCGCTGTAGTCTTCTCGGGAGGCCAAGGAACGAAGGCTGCGATGCCGGTTCCGATGGTTTTTCTTGGTGCTGCCGTGTTGGCGGCGATCGTTGGATCCGTAATGCGAAGCGCTTCGGAATTTGCGGTAACGAACAAAAGGGTGCTGGTAAAGACCGGTTGGCTGAGACGGCATTCCACGGAGATACTGCTCAGGCAGGTGGAGGGCATCACGGTGGACCAGGGCATCCTCGGCAGGATGCTCGACTATGGGACAATTGTCGTTGAGGGGACCGGGAGCGACCGCACCCCTTACAAAGGAATCGCCGGCCCGCTCAAGTTCAGGATGGCGGTCCAGGAGCAAATTGAGCGCAGCATCTCCCAGACAAATGCTCCCGGCCCGCAGCCACCCGCGCCGCCCCAAAACGATCCATATGCGGCGTTATTAAAGCTGAACGAATTGAAAGAGAAGGGGATACTTACGGACGAGGAGTTCAGCAAGGAGAAGCGGAAGATCCTGGGACCTTAAGGCGCCAGGGGCTGCGACATCCTCACTTGGGCGGAAGGGAACGCATCATCGCCTTCACCTGGGTGAGAAGCTGATCCAGGGTCCGGCTCATTGCATGGAGGGCGTCCGCCTCCTTGGGATCCGCGGAGTTGTCGGCGGCGACCTTTGCCAGGTGGGAGCCGTAGTTAAGCGCCTGCGCCTGGGTGAGCAGAAGGGTGAACTCGAAGTCCGCGCCACTCGACATGAGCAGGTCGTACTCCTCCGTCCTGCCTATCGCATCCCGACTCGCCTTCTCGCCGACGGGCAGCTCCTGGCGCCCCAGGTCGAGCGTGGGATCGTCCTGGGCGAGGCCCTTGAGGCGCTTGGCGCCATCGGAGGCGGCGGTCGAGATCGCCTTGATGAGTCCGGACAGCTCACGGGATCCATGCTTTATGATCAGGACCTTGCTGACGTTTTTCTCCTGATCGAGGAGCTGCTCAAGCAGGCTTGAGGCATTATTTCGGACCTGCATCTTATCGTCGGCCGCCTGGGTATGCCCTGCCGTGGCTGGCGCTGGCGCGGGAGCTGCCGACGAGGATGCCGGGCCGGTCGTTGAACAGCCGAAGAGCAGGGCGGAGCAGGCCAGGGCGCCGGAAGCCTGGCGGATGCATTCAAGAACGGGTCGGTGGGACAGGGATCTCATGGGCAGCAATAGCCTACAGACATCCATGGCGGTGGTGTGTCGCGGAGAATCGAACGGCGGCGCTTTGAGCTGCCGCCGCTCCCGCTGTCTGGTCGCCGGAAGGGGCGTCCGGATCCACACAGGCTCCTCAAGGAATTCCCGGCAGGGGGCGGGTTTGCATGTGACCGCACCGAGTCCGTCCAAACCTTGTTGCTCAAGGGCCCACAGGCTCGGTACGGTGACTCCACCCCGGGGCGAGCCGCGCAGCCTGCTTCATGCCTGCCCCACCCCACCTCCCCAATGCCCATGCCCGAAGCCAAATCCCAACCCGGAACCGTGCTTCCGCGAATCGCCTCGGTCGATGCCCTCCGCGGACTGGTCATCACGCTGATGGTCTTCGTCAACGACTTGGGCGAAACCCCCCAGGCCCCGATTCTGCTCAAGCACGTGAAGGTCGATGCCGACTCCATGAGGCTCCCGGACCTCGTGTTCCCGGCCTTCCTGTTCATCGCCGGCATGTCCGTTCCGCTCGCAATGGGCCGGGCGCTGGCAGCCGGGCAGACGCGCGTGCAGCTTCTGCGGAAGGTGCTCCTGCGAGTCGGGACCCTGCTGACCATGGGCGTCGTCATGGTCAACATGGAGCATTATGAGCCGTGGGCGCGCGGCCTCTGGGGGACGCTCGCGTATGTCTCCATGTTCCTGGCTTTCTCCGTTGTTCCCGCCGAGCCCGGCCGTGGCCGAACCCTCTTCCTGGGAGGCAAGATCCTGGGCGCGGCCTCCCTGGTCGCGCTCGCGCTCGCCTACCGCACCTCGGACGGCAAAGCCCTCATCCTGGGTCCCCTTTGGGACCCCTCGGACACGATCTGGCTGAGGCATTCCTGGTGGGGGATCCTCGGGTTGATTGCATGGGCCTATCTTGTCGCCTCGCTCATCTATCTCGTGCTTGGAAGGCGGAGGGAGTGGCTTGTGGGAGCCACCGGCTGGCTTGTGCTGCTCTATGTGGCGGCCAAGTCGGATCTCCCGGGCCAGCTCGCGTCGCGTACCTGGCTGGCGTGGGCCACGCCCGCCGTCGCCGCCCTTGAAGCCGGATTTGGCTGGGTGAACGGGCACGTGGGCATCGGGGGTGAGCTCGGATCCCTGGCATCCATCTCCGTGGCGGGGTGCTGCCTGGGCTCGATCCTTTCGGAGGGCTCCGACGTGGTCGAACCGGCGCATCGGCTGCGCTGGGCGCTCTTGTTCTCGTTCGGCCTGTTCCTCCTCGGCGTGGTCCTGGACGCCCCCTTTGGCATCAACAAGATCCGGGCAACGCCCTCGTGGTGCATGTATTGCTCCGCGATCACGGCCGCGGCCTGGGCGCTCCTCTACTGGCTGATGGATGTGCGCGGCAAACGCCGCTGGAGCCGCATCTTTCAGCCCGCCGGCGCCAATCCCCTTCTCGCCTACTTGCTTCACCCGTTCCTTTACCTCGTTTTCGGCCTCGCGGGCGAGCGTGTCGTCGAGGCCGTATTCTTCTATCATGGCCTGTCACCGGCTGCGACCGTGATAGGATCCCTTGTCCTGGCATTCGCGGTCGTTCAGGCCACCGGGTGGATCGCCAAGGCGGGGTACCGATTGAAGGCCTGACCGCGCGATCCGGAAGCAAGGTCTCCGCCGCCAGGGTGCTGGAAAGCGCGGATTCGAGGTAGTGTAACCGGTCTGGGCCCTTCCAGTCCGCTCCAGACCGGCTCCTCAAGCGGCTTGAGTTTCAGGAATCGCGGCGATTCGCTTGAATGCTCACCCACGGCAGCAGCGGACCCAACTCGCAAGAACATGCCTCCCGTGCCTTCGTCCCCCATTCCCCGGCGTGTCCTGGCCCTGGGCGCCACCGCCGCGCTCGGCGGCCTGCTCTTTGGCTTCGACATCGCCATCATCACCGGCGCGGGCCCGTTTCTCCTGCGGCATTTCCAGCTCGGCCCGCTGGGACTCGGCTGGGCCTTCAGCTCCCTGCTCTTCGGCTGCGTCCTGGGCTCTGCGATCACGGGATGGATCGCCGATCACCACGGACGCCGCCGGCCTCTGCTCTGGGTGGCGGCGCTTTTCGCGCTGACCTCCGTCGGCACAGGATTGGCCCCCATCTATGCGGTCTTCATCGCCGCGCGCTTCGCGGGCGGGTTGGCGGTCGGGGCGGTCTCGGTACTGGCTCCGATGTACGTGTCGGAGATCTCCCCGGCGCCGAGCCGCGGACGAATGGGCGCGCTCTACCAGCTGGCCATTGTCGTGGGAATACTCGTCTCGTATTCGGTCAATTACCTGCTGCGCGACCTCGGGCCGTGGAACTGGCGGTGGATGTTCCTGTCCGGAGCGATCCCGTCGGTCTTCTTCTGGATCATTCTCTACAAGGCGCCGGATTCCCCGCGTTATCTCGTCAAGGCCGGACGCGAGGCCGAGGCGCGGGCGGTCCTGGTGCGCTGGCTCTCCCCGGCGGAAGCCGAGACGGAACTCTCCCAGGTCCGCGAGAGCGTGGCCCATCGATCGTCCGGATGGGGGGAACTGCGCCGCCCGGCCCTGCGGCGCCCGCTCGTGGTCGGGTTCACCCTGGCAATCCTGGTGCATGTCTCGGGCATCAACACCGTGATCGATTATGCCCCGCAGATCATCCAGTCGGCGGGCTGGCCCGTGGATGTCGCATTGTTCTCCACCTTTGGCATCGGCGTGACGAATCTCCTGTTCACCCTGGTCTCCTTCCGCGTGATCGACCGCCACGGCCGAAAGCCCCCGTACATCCTGGGTTCTCTCGGCATGACCTCGGCGCTGCTGGGCCTGATGGCCGCGGCCGCAAGCAGGCACTTCACGGGCGGGCTGGTGTTGTCCCTGATCCTTATCTACATCGCGTTCTTTGCGTCCTGCATCGGGCCCGTCTTCTGGACCCTGGTGCCGGAGATCTTCCCAAACCGCGTGCGCGGCGAGGCCATGACGGTGCCCGTGCTCACGCAGTGGGTGGCAAATGCCGTCGTCGTGCTGCTCTTCCCCCTCGCCTTCCAGCAGGCGGGCAAGGTGATGACCTTCGGCTTTCTCGCCGCGATGGCGCTGCTGCAGGCCTGGTTCACCTGGCGTTGCGTCCCCGAAACCAGGGGCCGCTCGCTCGAGCAGATCGAGGGCCTGTGGGAGCCGAAGGCCTGAATAACGCCGCCTCGTGCGACTCCCCTGGCACGATGACATCAAGGGAAAGAATGCTGTGCGCGCTGAACCGGCAGGTCCCCGACCGGCTGCCGGTGACCACACACCACCTGATGGAGTCCTTCCTGAGGAGATACCTCGAGGGCGCGGACAGCCGCAGGTTCTTCGACCTATTCAACCTGGACGCCATCGACTGGGTGGTGGCGCACAGGCCGGACAGCGCCGCGGGCGAGGGCTACGATCCGGCGCAGGGAAAGATCGGCTTCCTGGAGGCCCGCAGGATCGTGACGGACCAATGGCGCATTGCCTCCCGGGACTTTCCCGGCGGCGAGTTCCAGACGCAGCGGTTCAGGTTCCTCACGCCGGGCGGCGAGCTTTCCATGGTCCTGCAGTCAAACGAGCACACCTCCTGGGTTGTCGAGCACCTGATCAAGGAAAAAAGGGACATCGACCTGTTGGGCGCATTCATGCCCGCACCCAAGTCCGACATCGATGCGGTCAATCGCGCCGCCGAGGCGTTTGGGGAGCGGGGGATCATCCGGAGCCACATGTGCACGTTTGATGTCTTTGGGCAGCCGGGCTGCTGGCAGGACGCGGCATGCCTCGTGGGGATCGAACGGCTGATCATCGAGACGTTCGACGATCCCGCGTGGGTCCATGAACTCCTAGGGATCCTCCAGCGAAGAAAGCTTGTTTACACCCGGTCGCTCAGAGGCGCGAAGTACGACCTCATCGAGCTGGGCGGCGGGGCGGCCTCCTCAACCGTGATATCGCCGGCCATATTCGACGCCTTTGTCGCGCCGTACGACGGCCCCATCATCGAGGCGGCGCACGCAGCGGGACAGCGCATCGTCTACCATACCTGTGGCGGAATGATGCCGCTGCTGGAGCGTATCGCAGCCATGGGTCCCGACGTCATGGAGACGTTCACACCGCCTGGCATGGGCGGTGATGCGGATCTCGGCGAGGCCAAGCGCCGCATCGGCGGCAAGGTGTGCATGATCGGAGCCTTTGATCAGCTGCATTTCCTCACGAGGTGCACGCCTGAAAGGACACGCGCCGAGGTTCGGCGCTGTTTTGCCGAAGCCGGAGCCAATGGCGGTTTCATCCTTTCACCATCCGATCATTTCTTCGAGGCGGAACCGGATTTGCTCGCGGCCTTTGCCGATGAAGCCCGGCTTTGCAGGTACGATCGGGTATAGGAGACGAGCGGTATTCGAACGAATGGGCGCGCTTCATCGCGATGGGCCCGAACCGCCCTTCCCGCCGGGGCGGCTCAAGGGGGTCATGCAAGACGAATCCCAGGGACTTGCGCGGCGCTGATGAGGCGTTTAACGACAAGGCGGCAAAGGCTATGTCCTGCGAACTGCATTCCACCAGCATGCCACGTCGCCACGGCCCGACCATGACTCCAGTCTGCCGCCAGATCGGCGCAGGCTCACTCAATCACGAAGGGTCTGCCGTCCTCGTGGGGTGTCGGTCCTCAAGATGATTCGGGCGAAATGAGGGCCCCCTCGAAACTATGGCGAGTGCTGCCCATGGCCGCGCTTGTCGCCCGTCTCGCGGCCCAGGATGTGAGTTATTCGCAGCCAGCCTGGGTGTACCACGACGATCCCCCCGACCAGTACCCAACGCTGCGGCACCCGCGGCCACCTGATTTTCCGGAAGCCATGCTGAAGACCCCGAACATCGGGTATGTTGCCGAGGAGGTGTTTGTCGACGACCGGGGAGAGGTGCTGTCCGCCGAACTGCACGGCTCGACGCCCGCATTCGCAAGTGAGCTCTTCCCGGTTGAGTCCCAGGGTGCATGGTCCAGGAGGTTCAATCCGGCGATGCGCGCCGGGAAGCCGGTCAATTCCCGGATTCACTATGCGGTGCTCTTCAACCCAGCCTCGGCAGCGGCCTCGGCCCCGGATTCGACCCCGCGGCTGCTGGACGCCTGGCCGGTCGTTGATCCGGAAAGGAAGTCCAAGGATGATTACGGGGCCATCGCCCAGGACGTGGTGTGGGCAACCGTGACAATCGACGAGAAGGGCCAGCCGGAGGGCGTGAAGGATGCGCCCGCCCCCGTGGCCGCGCTCCTGGGGCAGGCCCTGAAGGCCTGGAAGTTTGCGCCGGCGCGCCGCGCAGGGCACGCCGTGACGCAGGACGTGTCGGTTCCCTTCATTGTAATCGCCGCGAACCATCGCATCGCCAAGAACAAGATACCCCCGCGGGTTGTCCGGCAGGTTGATCCGACATATCCAAGGTCGATGCGCTGGAGCAAGATGCGCGGGGAGGTGCTGGTTGCGTTCGCAGTAGACATCGAAGGGCGCGTGAGAAGCCCCTTCGTGGTCAGGTCGCTCAACCCGGCGTTCGACGCCCCCGCCATCGAGGCGGTGAGCAGCTGGCGGTTTGAGCCGGGGCGGGAAGACGGCGTGCCAGCCTACATGAAGATGGAGGTCCCGATAATATTCAATCTGAGCGGCTACGACGATGGCGGCGGCGACGGCATCACGGTCCGGCAGGCAGCCGACAAGTCGGGCCTGCCCGCGGAATGGCAGGTGGACGTCCCGCCCAGGGCCCGAGGCACGGTCATGCCCGTCTATCCCTATGAGATGCTGAAAAGCCACACCAAGGGTTCCTCAAGGATCACCTATGTCGTCAATGAACAGGGCCAGGTCGCCAATTCCCAGGTGGTGAAGGCGGACCGCCCGGAATTTGGCCTTGCCCTGCAGGCCGCCGTCGAACGCTTCGAGTACGAACCCGCCATAAAGAACGGCCAACCGAACAAGGCGCTGCTGGGCTTCGAGATGGACTTCGGGTTTTCCGACCCCAGGGTCGTCACTGACGCCGACTACGCCCTGCTTCGGCTTGAGCAGAAGGATCCCGAACGCATCGGCAAGGCCGCGGACCTGGACTCCCCGATCAAGCCCGTTGTGACGAGGGCCCCCATCTTCCCTCGCTCCCTGGTGGGAAAGGCGACGAGCGGGAATGCCGTTGTCGACCTCCTGGTTGACGAAGCCGGGCATCCGCACCTGGAACGCGTGGTTTCCGCCAGCGAGCCGGCGTTTGGCTACTCGGCCGTGCAGGCCGCGGCCCTGTGGATATTCGCCCCGCCGATGAGCAAGGGCAAAGCCGTCGTGACAAGGGTGCGGATCCCGTTCGCCTTCAAAGCCGCCGCTCCGGAGGCCGCCAAATCGCAGCAGTCTTGACCGATTCTCGGTGAACCGGAGGCGCCATCGTGCAGCGCCGCTTGCGAGAGATCCAAAGACCCGGCGTTGTGAACTCCGGTGGCCCTGTTCCTGCACTTCCCTCAGGCGCGGACTGCGGCAAGGGCGGCCTCGTACTGGGGATTGAATTCGGAGGCCGCGCTGACGCTCAGGCCCAGGTTGCGGATGAGCCCGTCCTTCAGCCCGTAGATCCAGCCGTGAACCGTGAGTGGCTGGCCGCGTTCCCACGCGTCCCGGACAATCGTCGTCTGGCACACGTTTCCGACCTGCTCAATGACGTTCAGCTCGCACAGCAAATCTGTCTGCGCGGGCTCCCCGGTCGCGGCGTGGATGCACCCCCTGTGCTTCTCCGCGACGTCCTGTACATGCCTCAGCCAGTTGTCCGCAAGGCCTATCCGGTCGCAACGGAGCGCCGCACGGACGCCGCTGCACCCGTAGTGCCCGACGACCATGATGTGCTTGACCTTGAGGACATCCACGGCGAATTGCATCACGGACAGGCAGTTCAGGTCCGTGTGCACGACGACGTTGGCGATGTTGCGGTGCACGAAGAGCTCGCCCGGCAGCAGGTTCACGATCTCGTTGGCGGGCACGCGGCTGTCCGAGCACCCTATCCACAGGTATTCCGGCGACTGCTGGCGCGAGAGCTTGTGAAAGAACCCAGGGTCCTTCGCCCGAATCGATTCGGCCCAGGCCCTGTTCTGTTCGAAGAGATGGTCAAGCTGTCCCATATCGGCGGCCATGCTCCCGGCCGCCGTGCGTTTGTCGACATCTTCCTAGCGCGGGCGGCCGCCGCCCTCGACTCGTCCTGGCCCGCCGGGCTCGGCGCCCCCTCCGCCAGGGATGGACAACCGGCCTCGGCCGCATCACCTTGAACCAATAATCCTGACCGACTAAAGGTGTCACGAAAAGAAGGGGCCGCTCACGAAGCGACGAAACGGATAAAGCACCGCACTCGCAGTGGCACGAGTCATACGCCCGCGGACTAAGCATGGCGACGCAATCAGAAATCGAGACCCTATACGATTGGGTGCATCCCTTCCATTTGCTGCGGACAGGTGACTACCCGGACTTTAGCTGCGCCTTCTTCAATGGCGACTTCAGCCAGACATTGATCAAGGCCCAAAAAGCGAAGCATCAATGGGTGCTGGATGGCATAGGATTCAGGCCGCCCGGTCGTATCCTGGATGTGGGATCGGGATGGGGTCCCATGCTGGACGCAGTCGAGAAGAGAGGCGGAGGATCCATCGGCCTGACGCTATCGAGGGCGCAAGCCAAGTACTGCGCCGCAAAAGGGCTCACGGTCCTCCTCCAGGACTGGAAGACGATGAAACCGTCGGCGTTGGGGGTTTTCGATGGGGTGGTCTCGATCGGCGCCTTTGAGCATTTTTGCTCGATGGACGAGTACATCAGGGGGGCCCAGGACCGGATCTACCGGGAATTCTTTGCATTCTGCGCACAGGTCCTGCCCGCGGGAGGAAGGCTTTTTCTTCAAACCATGACTTGGGGCCGGGAAGTGCCGGATCCCGGGAAGCTAAGCTTGGACGCCCCGCAAGGCAGTCCCGAGCGAATCGTGGCGCGACTCATCAGATTCTTTCCCGGGTCCTGGCTGCCAACAAGCAGGGACCAGATCACAGCGGCGGCCAGCGACCATTTCCATTTCCTGTATTCGAACAACGGAAGACTGGATTACATCGAGACGCTGAGCCGCTGGGGTCGGAGCAGCACCAACCTTCTTAAGCTATCGCGCCTGCCGAAGGCCCTGTGGGCTGCGTCCAAGCTCCTCCCTAGATACTGCGTTGAAAAGGATTTCAGGACCCAGATTGAGTCATTGAGGCGCAACGACCAGCAGGTCTGCTTCCTCAGGAAAATCATGGACCATGAACGCATGTTTTTTGAGAAAAAGCAGACGACCTGATTGGGTCTGCCGCAGGGCCCGGCTAGATAACCTCGCCGCGCCAGTACTCATCAAGCGAGCCGGTAGTCTTGGCCAGAACGTCTTTTTCGCGCGGGCAATTCCGGTGCGCCCGTCCTCTGCTGGAGCCACAGGCCCATGACCTTGCTTCGGAACCCCGGGGTGCGGCGTTGCGCCGCTCATGTTGCACCGGGTGAGGCGCCGGGGTCTCCCCGGCGGCGGGTCGCCCCGCAGAAGCCGGCCTGACCCCTGGACTAGGGCGTCACGGGAGTGGAAACGCGGGCCCCGTCCCCCGCTCCAAATGATGACACACTGAGCCCTTGTGCGGCGCCGCGGCGGCACTAGCCTACAAGAGTTCCTTAAAGTCAGTGCATCAAGACGACTCCCGAACACCGGGCGTCACCAACCGAGCTTCCACGAGCCACGGTGGTCCAATGATGTGGGCCGCACCTTTCGCGGACCAAAATCGCCGTGGTGCGTGGCCTTGGAAAACATAGCCATGATTTGTGAAATACAGGGATTGGTGATCCTTCTGGAGCATTGGAGGCGGATGCCTGACGCCCCGCCGTCCGAGTTCAGCCCCTTCTCCTCGCACGAGGACCGGCACCATCGTTTCACCGGGAGGGAGATATCCAGGATGATGGACAGACTCAGGCGGATGTCCCCCAATTCATACCAGTCGGTCTTTCCGGAGGAGGGGCCCAAGGGTGAACAGGGGCCCGCCAGCAGGAACACGACGGCCCGATGATCCTGCACATTCCCCACGCAGATCCGACGATACCTCCGGAATTGCGCGGGCAATTCAGCCTGCCGGTTCCGGAGCTGCAGGAGGAACTGCTTCGGTCGACCGACTGGTTCACGGACGAGCTCTTCACGCTTGGAGGGTGTCCCGTGGTGCGCTTTCCGGTCTCGCGGCTGGTGGTTGATCCTGAGCGGTTTGAGAATGATGCCTCCGAGCCAATGTCTGCGGTCGGACGCGGCGCCGTCTACCTTTCCACGAAGGACGGCCTCCCGTTGCGGCGGCATATTACCCCTAAGGAACGCGCCACCCTCCTGCGGCGGATCTACCACCCCCACCACGCCCGCCTGTCCCACGTCGTCCGATCCGAGCTCGCCAGAGACAACAAGGCGCTGCTCGTCGACGCGCGCTCGTTCCCAGCGATCGCCTGGAGGCTTGAGCAGAGCCCGGGCGCCAGAAGGCCTGACTTCTGCATCGGCACCGATCGCTTCCACACGCCTGCCGCGCTGACGGGAATCGCCCATACCTTCCTTGTCGGCAAGGGGTTCTCCGTTGCGGAGAACGAGCCCTACGGCGGCTCGCTTGTCCCGATGGCGTTCTACCGCAGGGATCCGCGGGTTGCCTCGATCATGATCGAGGTGAACCGGCGAACCTACATGGATGAGGAAAGAGCATCGCGTGGCCCCCAGTTTTCCAAGATGCGAGCGGTGATCGAGGAACTGTTGCAGGTACTCTACCAATTCAATTCCTGAGGATTTCCAGATGCGATTTGGACGCTCTGGCGATCGGCCCAGCCTCCTTGCCGCCTCCAGGAAAACGCACCGTCACACTGAACTCGGTGCGTCGCGAAGCACTGACCAACTGACTCGTTCGGCCCAGCTAGGCTTCCATTTCCTGCGTGGCGACTGTCGGGCGCGACTGACCGGCAGCGGCTCGATGCTCGAAACCGGGCGGGGCTACGGGTTTAAAGAGCCCATCCAAAGGCATCGCGCCAGGGCTGTCACTCCGTCCGGGCAATGCGAATCGGACCTCTTCGTTCTTCTCCCGATCAACGATCCGGCCGCCCAGAAAATCAGCCTCGAAGCGGGTCTGGAAGTCGTAAGCGGTCGCGTCTGGAAAGATCGTCTTCAAAAGCCAGGCTTGCACGGACGGATCTGCCGCCCCGCGGCTTTGAATCAATCGGCGGACCTCGTCCGATGCGGGATAGCAATCACCGTAGGCAACTCCATCCCTTACCCGGCAAACGGCAACGTGGTCCGCCGGGCAGCTATGGGTCCCGCCGGGAGGGTTGGGACAATTGCAGACGTTTTTCGCGCTCATGATTCTATGCGATCGGAACAATCTTCAGCACGACGCCCTGCTTTTCGATGTTAAAGGCACGAACTCGGTCGGGCTGTTTCACAAATTCATTCAGCTTGGCCAGCACGTCTTGCGCATCCCTGCCCTCGACATGCACACCGCGGATCTTTGCGGCCCTTTCCTCCGGCGTTAGCGCATCCAGGTTGACCCCGAGGCTCAGCTCGCTGCCGAGGATCTCGGTCGCGCGCTTGAACGTCATGTCTTCCACAAAACTAATGGCGAATCCCCTCGCTCCGCTCTTCCTCCTCAACGGGTCGAAGGTAAACCAAACGCAGAAGAACAGAGCGAAACCAGCGGTTCCCTGCACGGCCATCTTTGTTGAACCGGCTTCTCTGGAGAGATTGAACAACGCCTCGCCGGAAATAAAGACCCCCGCGCAGCCCGCGAGCAAGGCACAGAATATTCTCAGGAGTTTACGCTGATCGTCAGTGAGGACCGGCGTCTTAAAGAAGATGTAGATGAGAAGAACCAGGACCGCCGCAGCAAAGGCAATTCCTACGTACAGCTTGACGTCGCCTGACGAGATTTCGGCCAAAGACAACATGGAAAACGGTGGACCGATTCGGTTCACGGCAGGAGAAGTAGCCATCTGGCCGCTGCCGGAGCAACGCCGAAGATGAAACAACCCGCATTTGGAAACAAAGCCGATGGACCCTAGAGATTACGGGTCCTGCTTGGGTTCCAACGATCGGCGCATCCGCCTGGCCAATTTCGGTGCACCGGTCACTCGCCGCATTCCCTCATTTTCATCCATTGACAATGCCTTTCAGCGATTAAATGCCCCCACCCCGTGGGGCCTTAGCGAACCGGCCTGAGCTTGGACGGCCCGCGCGGGTTTAACCTAATCGTGGGGGGCCAATGTCCCAATGGCTCATCCGCAGTCACAACAGGGACTCGAACTCCCATGCTCATAAGGCACAGGCTTCTGAGATCGAGAACGTATTCACCGCCTAAATACGCCTGACGCCGTTTCAGAGGGGAAATCGCCCTTCGGCGTGAATTCAAAACCGCCCAAAACCGGC
This sequence comes from uncultured Opitutaceae bacterium, assembly GCA_964496645.1. GTDB lineage: Bacteria > Verrucomicrobiota > Verrucomicrobiia > Opitutales > Opitutaceae > Palsa-1447. The sequence continues at coordinate 4,233 of CAZCAJ010000046.1, read as the reverse complement.
CAATTCGGCCCAAAACCAGAGCGTCAGTGTAGAACAGAGTGTAGATCGTTTTTGGGGCGTAACATCACAGGCTTCGGTGAAATCCACTCTTAATGTTGATGCGATTCCCTGTGCCAAGGCAGTGTAGAAAAGTGTAGAACTGATCCGGAGAGAAAGCTGAAACATGAGTCGGGTATCAGAGGCCGATTGCGCCACCAATCCTAGAGCGCTACCCGTCAGATCTTACGCCTCGAATGCTAGACCGCCATCGCCCGGACGCTCAGAACCTCATCATCCCGGAGTGACTCGAGCGATGTCGCCGCAACTGCGATGACAGCCAATGTCTGTCCCTTTGCCCCCAGCACCTCGGCTGAATAGCCCTCTTCACCTGATGGCGAGATATGACGCTCAACCAAACGCACGAGATCGCCGCGACATAGCCGGTATTTCGGTAGGTCGTGCGCTAGTGCAAAATCGGTGTAGAGTCTGAAGGTCATAGGTCGAGCGTCTCGATGGGTATCAACGTTATGAATTTTGTGACGCCTGACAAGTGCTCAGTCATCCAGATGGTCCTGACGCGCAGCCCAATTCCCACGGGCCCTCGTAGAATACCGACTATTTCGAAATAGACGCCAAACTGGTTGCTATCAATCGGCGTTGCGTCGCCTTGTTCCTGCAGTGCTTTGAGGCCGACAATCAGAGCATCCGGGTTTCCCGACGAGTAGCCGCCCTTCTCCAAGAAGGCGGACTTGTCATTCCGGCTCTGCCTGACGAGCAAGTACTCAGTGACCTTTTCGCGGGCGATGATGGAGCTGGCCGGTAGCTTCATGGAAAACATCCAGCATGCGGGCTCCTACACCCGCAGCAAGGCCTTCAGAGGTCCAGCAACTCATGGAGGCCCAGTTCCCTCGCAAGCTGTCGCGGGAAGTCGTCCAGTATGATCCCGTCGCGCCGGCCGAGCCCGATCGTGTTGTTCCATTGGTCCTTGACCCATGAAACCACTGCGGCACGGGAAGCAGGGTCATGCGCAGCCTCGCGCGCCGAGCGGCCGCCAAAGATTGGCAATTTCGCGTCAGCCAGACCCTGAAAGTGCCTCTCCATGGCTGTCCGGATCAGCTGGGCTCTGGCTTCGGGAGGGATTTCGGAGCCAGGTTTGCTCTGTCGCTTGGAGGGAGTACCCGCGAGGTCGCCATCTTCCCCTGCGTTGCCCTCCCGTTCAAGCCTCTCGGCCATCTGCAACGCCAAATCGATCCGACTGTCCCGCTCGAAACGAAGCTGAGGGCCGAAGATCTCGGCTAGGCGAGCACGCGCGAAATCGCTCTTCAGCCTGCCCATGGTCTGCACCATGACTTCCGCACGTCCCACCGAGATCCGTCCGAGGACGCCGACGCCTGCTGACTCATCATCGGAATGGCGAAAAGCCTCGGGCATGGACGCTTCGATCCGCTTGGACTCGCCGCGCCGAAGCCATACAAACGAGTCGGATTCAGGCAAATTGTCCTCCGAAGGATTATCATCGGGTTCGAATTCGGGCAGGCTCCGCAGCGCCCCGAGAACCTGGAGTCGCGCGCCGACAATGCTGAAGTAAGTGCGGCAAACCTCGATGTCTGAGCCGCGCAGCATATGCTGCATCGACTTCCGCCCAACGTCACGCACCAGGTCAACGGCGTAGCCAAAATCCATAGCTAGCATCTCCTTCATCTGGCTGGGCGTGGGCTTTCGCTTCAAGGTCAATTCCTCCTTCGTAAATGCCCTCCATTCCCTTTCGAAAGCCTCCTTTAAATTGCGCGGCACAGCAACGGCCGTCCCGACGAAGCGGACGAAATGGGGATAGGGGGTAACCCAGCTCAAGACCAGTTCGAAGGGTCGGAATCTTCCGGCCGCCATCCGATCCACCATCAGGAACGGCTTTGCTTCTTTCCCAGCCCAAAGGTCGATCACCGAAACGCTCTGGGCGTCAACCACTCGTTGGACTTCAAGCAGGGTCGCAAATGACCGACAACGATACCCGCTCATGACACGCTCGTCGTTGTTTAACCCCGGCCAACCCGCCTTCTCCCAGCGTTCACCCAACGTCTGTCCATCGTCGTCCCGGAACCCGGCAAGGAGCCAGTGTACCGCTGCTGGGAACGCCAGGTCCACGTCGGGCATGTCCTCCATGTCCCCTTCCGGGCGGAAATCCTCGACCGTCTCGCGGAGTTCCTCCTCGCCCACGCAGCTAACAACCCAGGCAACAGCCTTCGGCATCCAGGTGCCGTCCAGCCGCAGCCAGAAGTCATATCCGGGAGGCGCGAAGGGATTAAAGGCGCAGGTCGGGGGACAGGTGAGCGCGCTGTTGCGCCGAGCGCCGCAGTCGGCGGAACTGATAGGACCCGCGAGCGCAGGGCATTGGCGGTATCCTTTGGGGAGCTTCACGGACGCAAAAAACATCTGATGAAAGCGCAGAGCAAGTAGCTTTAATCATTGCGCTTGACGGCACTTGACTCAGCTAGCGCGAGCTCAATCAGTGGTAGCCAATCCCACTTGACGCGCGTCTTTGTCGCCTTCTCGAATTCGCCAATCTACCCAATCGACAAGAATGAGACCCGAAGCATCAAGACTTGCCCAGCGGGGCGCTGAAAAGCTGGCAGAATTCATCCTCACCCTGGCATACGATGAAAAAGGCGTCGGAGCGTATGTGAGAGCATTCATCGCAGCAGATGATCCGCTGGAGGCCGTGGAAGCCCTGAAGACGGAAATAGCGTTCATCAAATCCGGAGAGCGGGAATACGATTATCGGCACCGCCGAGGGGATCTGTTTATCCGACGAGTGGACCATGTTCTCGACGCAATCGAACTTGCAGTCCTGCGTGACCATCCGCGCGCGGCATTCGATCTGCTTGTAGAGGTGCTCGAGAGTGAAGAGCCGATCGTCAGTCAGAGCGGCGATGCCGACCTACAACCCACGCTCGAGAGAGCCTGCGATCTGTTGCTGACCGCGGCACGATCCCTGGATCCCTCTGAGACTAATCCCGTTCTGGAACGTTTAGCTCTGGCCGATAATTGCGGATTTCGTCAGCGCCTTAGAGCACTGTGGAAAAGCAGTGTAGAACCCACTTAATCGATTTCCCCTAGCTTGTTGGTGCCCAGGGGGAGACTCGAACTCCCATGCTGATAAGGCACAGGCTTCTGAGACCTATTCGAATATCACCGGCCAACGCCGTTGAACGCCGTTACAGAGGGAATGTCCCTCTGACAGATCAATGTCGATGCCGCCCAAAACTGGCCAAAACCGCCCAAAAACAGGCTTCGAGTGTAGAACAATGAGTGTAGAACTCTTCTGATTCATCTGAAGCTGGGGGCAGCGGAGGGCCATGCTGAAACTGGTAATGAATCAAGGGGTCGCCCTCGCCAATTTTGGCTTGGAAATGCACCCTGGAGCAGATTGAGGATGGGCCCATGACAAAAGAGGTCAAGGCCCCGGTCCATCTACGGCAGTTTATCAAGCCCAAGGTCGCAGCAGCCCGACTTGGGGTCCATGTGAAAACCATCATGCGCTGGGCCGATTCTGGGGCCATTCATCGGTACAAGCTCAACGCCCGGCTGGTGCTTTTTGACGAAGCCGAGATCGCGGCTGTGATCGAGCAAAGCCGGTGCTGATGGCCGTGGAGCGGCAATTCCTAACCCTTGCCGAGGCCGCCGAGGAGATCGGCTGCACGCGGCGCTTCCTGGAGACCAGGATCGAGGATGGCGAGCTGAGGGTATTCAGGCCGAGCACGAGGCTCGTGCGGGTGCGCAGGGCTGAGCTGGAAAGGTGGATTGAGCGGTATTCGTTCGGTGGGAAGCCTCTGGTCTGACGCGTCCCCGGGCCAGGGTTAACTTCGATCAACGGAGATTGGGTAGTGTCCCAATTTGAACTTGAATCATGCTCTGCCTAGAGAACCATGTAACTGCGGACTTACGGTCCCCACCTAAGGAAAGATCCAGGCGGCTAAGTGCTAATCGTTCGCGAGGGGATTCCCAAGCGGCGCTCTGAGCATCTTCCCGCCAGAGTTAAAGGTAAAAGACCGGGTGTCCGCCACTCGCAGCGGGGATTTTCTCCGCTGCGTTTTTTTTGCTCGGCCAATTCTCGGTTTAAGTCGCTAACGAAACGCTTGGATTGAAGCTCGGAGGCGATTCCGGGCGCGTCCATTCCGAACGCCCCCTGATATGCTGTGACCACAGTAGTTGTGACCACGTTTCCAGACTAGGGAACATTTCCTCAATGGCTTTTGC
>CAZCAJ010000045.1:0-32809 GCA_964496645.1 uncultured Opitutaceae bacterium | reverse complement strand
TGAGGGCTCGCAGCAACGCCAGGGTACGATTAGCAGGCATGTTGGTGTTTTTGGAACCCAGGGTTTGGGGACGAGGGCGTAGAAATTCCGCGTGCGGAATAGTCAGCCATGAGAGGCAATGAGGCTTTCACGGAGAAGAACTACCTGAGACCAAACGACTTCCCTCAGACCCAGCTCCCGGCACTCCGCTGGCCGATCAACCCAAATCCAAACTCAGAGCCTTCCTCCGGACTTGCCGGTCACCAAATGTGCGAAACTTGACGGACACCACCGGCGGAAAGCGGTGGGCGAATACCGGTCGAATCGAGATCACGATTTAGCCCTTTCCGGCGAGCGAAATACCAAGCCGTGCCACACGACAAATCGATTGCAAGGTGTCGTGCCCGTTTTGTGCCCGCCATCGCCCCCTCCCAGTGGAAAGACGCCTAGATCTCCAATCATTGATCTTCAATTTTTAGGCGATTTGCCGCGTGAACAATCTTCAAGGGAAAATCCCTTCCGCATGCGAACTACCGCCGCGTTTCCGCAACAATTCCCACGCAGATCCACTCCTTCGGCCAAGGGTTTTGGAGATCGGGGATGGACGCTGTCTCGGGGACACCGGGCGCCGAATCTATCTCAAAGACCGGTAAAATGTCGAGAGCGAGGAAGGAAAAGAACGATCCAAAGCAAGGTGGAGGAAGGTCAGAGAAGCCCCGCCCCACATGCCGTGACACATCACGCGCCCGGTGGGCGCGCGGCCTCTCATGGCGCGCAAGACAACTGCGAGACCCGACATGCACCCTTGGCCGTGCCGGGTCTGCAGTTGGCCTTCTTGAGGCCGCTGAGGTTGAAGAACGGATCGTTATTTGCGGCCTACAGGTGTCGCTACGAAACCGTGCCAGTTTCCGTTAGTGTCCTGATAACTGCCCGAGATCATATGGGTGTCCGTGATCATTTGAGGACTGTTCTGTGGCGCGTCAGGCACATTGAAGGCTGTCAGTTTGCCGTTCTGAAGTTCAAAGCCATTGAAACTGCCGCTGGCCAGAAAATATAATCCAACAATGTCGCCCTCATTGTTGATGGCGTTTGCGCAAGCATTGACCCCGCCGGGAACGTCAAAGCTGAAATGCGTTCCATCGTAGATGTTGTAGATAAAGGCATGCTCGATACCTTCCGAATCCCAATATGTACCGACGGTGACCCCGAAGTCGTTGGTAATGTATGGGACTATGAATGTCGCGCCGGGATAATTGAAGGTTGTGTGCCAGCAGCTATCCCCCACATACGCTAAGTAGGTTTGGGTGGCAGGATCATAGACTGAAGAGGTTACTTGTCCCAAGTCGTTGATGCCATCTGCACCTTCAAAAACATAACCTGGGCACGGGTCCGCGATGTAGGTGTAATGGCCCCTTTGCCAGATCGCGAGATGGAAGACCCCGTCCGATCCGAAATAGGACAGCGCGACCTGTCCCTGCGAATTGGGGTTCGTCGCTCCGGTGCCGACAGCTCCGGGCACGTCTATGACGGTCCATTTGCTTCCTGAGAGTACGGCGGTATGCCAGTTGCCGGCCGTATCCGAATACTGCTGGATGATCAGCCCGCTATCGTTCATCCAAGTGAGTTGGAAATCGTTTGCGAAGTCTTTGCCGGGCGCGTCTACTGTCCTGAATGTGTAGAGTTGCGTTGACGGCGCGAGTGCGGGTGGTGAAGCGAGTGCGGTCGGCGCGGTTGTGCCTAGCATTGCGAGGCTGGCAACCATCAGCAGCGATGGCCCAAGGTCCGTGAGCCAGGACCTTCCAATTTTTGTCTGTTGTATTGATTTATTCATAACGTTCCTGTGTTCGAGGCGACAAGCCCCTGGGATTTGTATTTTCTAGTCGATTGCGGGTTGGATTTTTTGATGGTGGCGGCGGGGCGCAGGGCGCCGCAAAGACATGGAGTTGCGCCACTATGCTTTAAAGAATTCGGGGCCGAAGGTTACAGGGGGCCCTTCGTCCAGGTCCCGGGCTTGCATTCCAACCTGAAAACGGGCAAAGAACACCCTCCGTGACGTCGGAAAGCCCATTGGCGGACGATGTCGAGGCCGCAGCACGCAGCCCCAATACGTTTGCGACCACGCACTGGAGCATGATCGTGCGGGCTGCAGAGACCGGTACGCCCGAGGGCCGCGCCGCCTTGGCGGAGCTTTGTCGGATTTACTGGCATCCGCTCTATTGCTTCGCAAGGCGACGCGGGCTGGCGCCGGCTGACGCGGAGGATCTCACCCAGGGGTTCCTTGCGGACCTGCTAGCCCGGGGCGCCGTGGCGCAGGCCAAAGCGGCGCGCGGGCGCTTCCGCACGTTTCTGCTCGCCTCCTTCGAAAACTTCCATTCGTGCCAGCGGGCGCGCGCTTGCGCCGCGAAGCGTGGCGGAGGGAAGACGATCGTGTCGTTCGAGGCCATTCAGGCGGCCGAGGGGCGGTTTCACGACGAGGCCGCCACCACTGAGTCGCCTGAGAAGGCCTACGACCGGAAATGGGCGTTGAGCCTGATCGAACAGGCCATTGCAACCGTCCGCCGTGAGTATGCGGCCGTCGGCAAGGGGCCGCTGTTCAATGCCTTAAAGGCAGTCCTGTGGGGCGAGCACGGCGCCGAGAGCTATGCCCAGATCGCCTGCGAGCTTGGCTCTACCGAGGGCGCAATCAAAGTGGCGGCGCACCGGCTGCGCCGGCGTTTCCGAGAAACGCTTAGGGCAGAGGTGGCCAAGACTGTCATGGATCTTGGCGACCTTGAGGACGAGATGCGGTATCTGCTCGCGGCTGCTAGCATGTAACCCTGCTCGAGATCTCGTTTAGACCAATTAAATCGGTCTACGCATCGCATGAATGAGGTTTCGACCTGCCCAAACTGCGGCGCCCTGTTGAGCGCGGCGTCGGCTGACGGGCTCTGTCCGAGTTGCCTGCTGCGATTGGCCCTGGCAGCAGAGCCCAACGAACCCGCGGCAGTGCCGGGGCACCCGGCGCTGCCGCGGGCATTTGGCCCCTACGTGTTGACAGAGGAGATCGGCCGAGGCGGCATGGGTGTGGTCTACGCGGCGCGCCAGCCCCAGCTCGGCCGCACCGTGGCGGTGAAGCTCCTGCTCTCGGGCGTCCACGCGAGCGAGGCAGCGCTTCGACGGTTTCAGCTCGAGGCCGCCGCCGCTGCCGGACTCCAGCACCCGAATATAGTCGCGATTCACGACTACGGCGAAGTGGAGGGCCAGCCGTATTATGCAATGGACCTGGTGGCCGGTCGAAACCTTGCGGAGCTTTGCGCCGGCCGGCCGTTGCTGGCGCGGCAGGCCGCGGAGTTTCTTCGGTTACTGGCCGGAGCGGTGCACTACGCTCATCGGCGCGGTGTCCTTCACCGTGATCTCAAGCCCTCCAATGTGCTCGTCGACGACGAAAATCGGCCGAGGATCGCCGACTTCGGCCTGGCCAAGCTGCTCGGCAGCGCGGACGGCGCGACGCTGACCGGCCAGATGCTCGGATCTCCAAGCTATGCCGCTCCCGAGCAGGCTACCGGTCGCGACGCGGAAATAACGGTGGCCAGCGATGTCTATGGCTTAGGCGCCCTCTTCTACCACCTCTTGACCGGCCGGGCTCCGTTCAATGCCGCGACCCCGACTGATACGCTGCGGCTGCTACTCGATACCGAACCCCCGCCGCCCCGGCTGCTCAATCCCGCGCTTCCGCGCGATCTTGAAACGATCTGCTTAAAGTGTCTTTCGAAGGACCCGGCCCAGCGCTATGCGACGGCGGCAGCGGTGGCCGAAGATGTGGAGAGATTCGTCAGCGGGCGGCCGATCCGAGCGCAGGCGCCCGGTTTGTTCTATCGGATGAGAAAGTTCGCCTCGCGCCACCGCACCGCCGTCGGTGCGGGAGCAGCTGTTCTTCTTGCGCTTGTTATTGGCTTGGTTCTCGCGCTTTTCGGCTTCCGCAGGGCCGTCGTGCAACGGCGGGCAACCGACGCAGCCCGCGGCCAGGCAGCCCAGCTGATCGCACTCATGTCGCACCAGCTAGAGCCGGTCCTCGAGGAGCGTGGCGGAATGCCGCAATTGATTCAGATGACCGAGGCCACCGTGCATTACTACGAGACGTTGCCGCCGGAACTCCGCAATACCAAGACCGATCAAGGTCAAGCGGATGCCATGGCCGCGCTTGCACGATTGCGGGGGCGCTCGCCAAATAACCGCAGGGGCGCCGAGACGGCCCTGCGGACTGCGCTGGCGTTGCGGGAGAAGATTGCGAGAGAGAATCCCAATGATCCCGAGGCGGCCGCCGCATGGTTGTCGGACGAGTCTGAAATGCCTGAGATCATCGGCGACCCGACTGCGGGAATCTCCGAGAAGCGCTGGGAGGAAATGGTCCGCCGCGGGAGGGAACTCCATCGGCGGTTTCCCGACAACTTACGCGTAACGCAGTGCCTGTCGGACATTCTGTGGGGGTACGTCCATGTTGCCTACGAACAATTCGGCAAGCCGCGCGAGGCCATGGCTGTGGCAGCCGAGTGCCAAGAGTTGATCGAGAAGCTGCTGGCCTCCCAGCCGAAGGACAAGGCACCTCCCTCCTGGATTGGAAAGAGCCTGATCACTCTGGCCAACGCCATGATATCTCACGATGAGGTCAGCCCCGGCCGCGCAGCCGGCTTGTATGAACAGGCGCTAACCTATTGTACCGAAGCGTTGAAAACCGACCCTGGAAACCTGAAGCTTCGCGAACAAACGGCGGAAGCGGCGCGCGATCTGAGCTACTTTGCAATCACTCCCGAGAGGTCGCGTGACTCGGAGCGCATAGCCCGCGACCACTATCGGGTGCTCATCGCAATGAGCCCGGACGATCAGATGTACCGGCTTAACTACGCCCTGACGCATATGATGGAGGCCTGGTACCTATTCAATTACGGCCCCGATTTCGAAGCGGCTCCGAAGGCTTTTCGCGAATTCCACGCATTACTCGAGCCGCTGCCGTTGTTCATCGGGCGCGGTGGATACTATGCCTCTTGGCCGTGGACTTGGATCTGCAACCACATGTCGCTCGCAGTATTCGCTGCGTGGGCCGGCAAACCGACCGAAACCCGGCAAGAAATTGAACGAGCGCAGCTTCGTTTCGCTGATTATCTAAACCGGTTCCCTGAAGGTTCGTTCGAGCGGCTTTACACGCGTGTCAAATTCCTGTCCTTGAAGGAGTATGCGCTCTATTGGCTGCGCGATTGGACCGCGATGGCGGGAGCCTCGCGGGACTGTCGCGCCGAGATCGAAGCCGGGCTTCGACAAAAGCCGGACAACATCTCACTCCTTCTCCGTAAGGCCGATACCGACGCCTTTCTCGCCGTCGCAGCGCAACACGACGGAAGATCCGCCGAGGCCATCGCTCAGTTGCGGCCAGCCATCGAGACTATGCGCGCGGCTCCCTTCGCGTATTCGGAGCTGGAACTGCACTCGATTCTGGGAATTGCTCAGAAAGCGCTGACTGAGTCGTTTGTGCAGCACGGTGACATCGAGGACGCCAAGCAAGCTGCTGAGCAGCTGTTGCTCGTGATCAACCCGTCTAATTTCCAAACGTTGCCTGAACAGGATTGGGATGCCGGGGCTTTGACCCTCGCCGCGGGCCTATGCGATTCGGTGGAGGCGACCCGGTGCATTGGGCTCACAGACCGGGCGAAAGCAATACTAACTAGTACTGCGGCCATAGGTCGGCTCACGTTTGCTGGGAAAGAGAATTTGGCCATAATCGCGCGGCTGCGGGCCGAAGCGGCAGAGAGGCTGGCGCCGGATGCGCTGGAAAGAACAGGGCGTTATCTCGACGCAGCAGCGGCGACCGACCCGGAAGCCAGCGAGCGGTTCACGCGGGCGGGTGAAGCCACTTGGAATTTCCTGCCGAACACCTCGGCGATATCATCTCTGGACGCACGCCAATCGGAACTTGCCGCGCGCGAAGGCTACCGCGCGTTGATGGCACGCTATCCCGGGAACGAAGCTTACCGCTTTCTCTTCGCAGAAACGCACCGTATGGAATGCTACGTCCATTTCGGCTGGGACGGACAGGTCGAGCCGGCGCGTGCGGCCTTTCGGCAATATGATGCGCTGCTCCAACCATTCGAAGGGCGAAAGGGATACGACAGCGTACGGCGGACACGCCTTTTCAACAGCTTGCACCTCGCACAGCTGTCCGCATCAGTCGGCGACAAGGCCGATGCCAACCGATGGCTAAAGGAGGCGCAAGAGCGATTCGATGCGTACGTTGACCGCGTACCGGCAGGGTCGCGGGACCGCAGCCTCGCCTCTATCCGTTTCCTGGAAGAGTCCGCGTGGAGTGCGTGGTGGCTGAAAGATTGGCCCGAACTGGCGCGGCTGGCTCAGAAGGCGCAGTCCGAGTGCGAGTCCGCACTGAAGGAGCAGCAAGCTAACGACGAACTGGTCAGGCGTCGGGCAATCGCCGAAGACTTCGCGGCGCTGGCCATGGCCGGAGCCGGCCAGAACAGCGAAGCTGAGACCCGGTTGCAGGCGGCGCGAGAGGGAATGAGGACACCTAAGGAAACGCGACCCGTCTACGGCGTTTGGGATGGCGACGCGGTCGTGTGCGCTACCGAGAACGCCTTGATCGAGGAGCTGCGTAAAAATGGCGACCTTGCGCGGGCTAGAAAATGGGCGGATGACTTACTGTGGGCTAATGAGCTGTGGGCGCCGAGATTTTCCGAATACTGGAGAGCCCAGAAACAACTGGCCATCGTTAGTATTCGTGCGGCAAGCTTCCTTGATCCTACTGTTCCCTTTGAGGCCGCGCGCTGCAAGGAACTGCTAGATCAAGCAGCGGCGATCCTTAGCCCAGAGAGGGTTGCCGGCCGGCTGACAGTAGATGTGCAGGAAACATTGAAAGACATCGAGCGCCTTCGCGCCACGAAGGCACCGCCGTCGCAATAAGGGGACCCGATGCATCTTGCGACGAGAACGAACCAATCTGCCGTCATCCCAAATGCGGTCGACATAGGGGCAATCAAAACGAACTGCACCGTCGGTCTGTGATGGATGGAATGCCAACCTTCGCAAACCGGGCCAATTTGGACCCCAATTTAGCCCTTTTCGGCGAGCGAAATGCCATGTTCTGCCATCTCAAAAGGCGTAGGCGAAGTCAGTGCCGTCTTTCTGCCGTCATTTTTATCGAGCGAGAATTGATCTGCGGCTCACAATTCATTGATTGCCAATATGCGCATATGAATGACCTTCATGGCCTCCTCCCGCCGACGGCCAAAAACTCGCCACGCCTGGGCGCCAGTCCCCGCGCAGAACCGCCCCTTCGGCCGAAGGTTATAAAGCTCGGGGATTGACGCTGGCTCGGGGACACCGGACGCCGAATCTATTCCAGAGACGGGCGAATTATCGAGACAGAGGAATCGCAACCCGAGTTGTGGATGACGGACGCATGAGATGATTTGGATTGTGGTATTACCGATACTGGTATTACTCTTGGAAATGAACATCACCAGCAAGGGACAGGTCACGATTCCGCAGCGGATACGGAACAAGTTCGGGCTAAAACCGGGCACTGCGGTCGAGTTCGTGGCCGAGGGGCGCAAAGTGCTGTTGCTGCCCAAGCGCCGGACCCGGAGCCTGGCTGAGGACTGGCTGCGCCAGGCAACCGGGGCGGTGAAGGGACGGACCACGGCAAAGGCGATGCGGCTCACCCGGGGTGAAGACTGATGGCCCGGATGCTAGATACCAATGTCCTGCTGGACATCCTGACGGCCGATCCAAGGTGGCTCGACTGGTCACAAGCGCAGTTTCGCAAGGCATCCGCCGAGGGACCCATCCCTATCAACCCGGTGCTGTATGCCGAACTCGCTGCATCCTTCGAGTCGCGTGAGGAGTTGGACCACTGGCTGCGCCCCACCCTGTTCAAGCGACTGCCGCTGCCATATGAGGCGGGGTTCCGGGCGAGCCGTGCATTCTTGGCCTACCGCCGCGCCGGCGGCAACCGGACTTCTCCGCTGCCCGACTTTTACATCGGAGCCCATGCCGAACACGCGGATCTTATTCTGGTAACGCGCGATGTCGGCCGGTATCAAACCTACTTCCCCAAAGTGAAGTTGATAACGCCCGAGGAGTGAATTCGGAGGGGCCTTGGCCCTGCTTCATGGTGGGCAAGCAGTGGCGTCCAAGGCATACCACCGAGAGCGCAGACACCGCCTTCGGGCCGCGATTGATGGCGATCCATCTATCGGGCGGCCGTGCAGAAGTTGAAAAGCGGTGGGCGAACACAGCTCGAATTGAGATCATGATCTGGCAAATGCCACAGCGTGCCACACGGTCAAACGACTGGAAACTTCGTGCCCGTTTGTCCCCGCCAACGTCCCCTCGGAGGCCAAGAACCACAAGATGTCCAAGAACTGATTATCAGTATGTTAAGTGACTAGCCGCGTGAATGACCTTCAATGCGATTCCCCTCCCTCGGCCGGACCGTCGCCAATTCCTTGCCGCAATCCCCGCGTGGCTATGCTCCTTCGGGCGAAGGCTTTGAAGCTCGGGGATGGACGCTGGCTCTTGGGCACCGGACAGCGAACGTGACCCGGGCCTGGGCGCGTTTCCTAAGGTGGGGAGGCATTTACCTAAACAAGACCCCGCAGGTAGCCTATGGATCGCTCAGCCTGGTCGACCGTGCCGCATTCGACCGACAGGACGATGTTGCGCTTCGCCTTCCTGCAGATGGCGATCACCCGCGCCCAGTCAACCACGCCTTCACCGCAAGCGCAACCGACCGGCGTGCCCGTGACCTTGCCCCGTTGCGCCTCGGACTGCGCCATGGAGATGTCCTTGGCGTGCAGGTGCACAAGGCGGCCCACGATCCTCGCGAGCCATTTGCACGGATCATGGCCGCTCAGGTAGCTGTTGCCGGTGTCGAAGTTGATGCCGATGGACGGGCTCTTCACCAGCCTATAGATGCGGTCGAGGCCGGCCGGGTGCTTGCTGTACTGCTGGTGCGGCTCGAGGCCGATGAGAATCCCGCGCGGTTCGGCCACCCTCGCCGCCTCCATCAGCGTGTACCGCATCAACGCATGGTCCTCCTCCTCGGTCGTCCACGCCTGCTTTGGGCCCTCGTCGGTGTTGACGACGGGCGCGCCGCACTCGGCCGCAAATCGAACGGCCTGCTTGAGGTATTCGACGCCGACCTCCGGCCTGCAGAGCGGCGTGTGCGCCGAGAGGCCGGAAAGCTTGACGCGGGCGCCTGCGCAGGCGCGCCTTATGCGCAGCGGATCGTCGAGCATCGAGACGCTGTGAAAATAGCCGGCCTCGCTGAGGAGCTCGCGGCCCAGGTGGACCATCGGCTCGACGTAATCGTAGCCAAGCTGGGCGGCCTTGTTGACGGCCCACTCGAAGTTCTTGTCCTCGTGGCGGACGAATTCCAGGTTAATTCCGATGTGGATCTTGCCCATGGGAGACAGCGCGGTTGATCGTTTCTTTGCCGTGGATTCTGCCTAGGGGCTCGCGGCCGAGTAACGCCCGGAAGCCTCCCTAAGCTGCTCCTCATTCCAGCGGCCCGGATGCACGATCACGCGGTAGCGCAGGGACATTTGCTCTCCCGCCTTCAGCGTGTGCGGCCGGTAGCATAGCAAGGCCGGCGAGAAGTAGTGCATGGGGTTGTCGCTGATGATATACCATGGCGACGGGCTGTTCAGGTTCGTCGGCCAGTCGAGGATGGCGATCCCGGCCTCTCGTCCCCCGAGCGACCCGGAGTAGTCCGCCGCCGTCGCCGCGCCCCGGAATCTTCCGGCGATGAATTCCACCGGCCCCGAGGACGTGACCGCCCGCGGGTCCCCAATATCGGGCGAAAGCCGGACGGAAAGGCCGGCGTAGCCGCCCCACGGCTGGCCCCCGGGCTCACCCTGGAGCGGGGTTCGGTCCAATACGACGTCCCTGTCCCCGGCCGTGAAGGTCATCGCCCAGTCCTGCTGGTACGCCCCGTCCCCGTCCGGCGGCGAGATCTCGATCACACGGCGCTCGCCCATCGCGGGTTGCGCCTCGGCCGCGGGCCGGTAACTGAGGTCCATCGCGATGCGCGCCGAGAAATCGGGGCGGATGTCGATCCGCGGCTCGCGCCAGTCGGTCTTGCCCTGGGCCGCGCCGGTCTTCGGGTCCTCCTCCCAGTAGTTGACGCCGTTGATGAACTTCCACGAGAACCAGAGGGCGCGGTGCCAGCGGTGATCGGCCGGCTGGTCCCACGTGAGCACCGGCCCCCCGGCCGGCGCCACCGGATGGAAGAAGGGCTTCGTGGCGCCGGGGCCGAAATTGAATTGCCAGACTACCTTCTGACCCTGCAGCAGTGCCACCGCGCCGGCTCCCTGCCTCCAGGACAGAGGGGCGTGCGATTCCGGCGCCGGGGCGCCACCAGGGCCCTGAATCCCCGCGGCATAGAGGATGCCTCCCAGCAGGTGCCGCACGAAGAGCGGTTCGGTGAAGCTGCTCTCCGTGTGCCCCATTGCCGTGTACCACATCCTCCCCTTGCCCACGTCCCGGCACCACGCTATCGGGTGATCGGCGCCCATCGTGCCGCCGCTGTAGGTCGATTCGTCCACCGTGGCCAGCACGTGGGCGCGGCCGCGAGGCGTGCCGGCGAAGTTGTACCACTCGTCCGTGCGCTCCCACCGGCTCGGCAGCCCCGCGGTTGAGGGATGCGAGGGATCCTCGATGTCCACCGTCGCCGGCACGATGCCGGAATGGTTCTTGAACGCGCAGCAGAACATCTCCCCGTACCACGCCCATTTGTCCTCGCACGCAAGCGGCCCGAAGACCGCGCCATGGATGGCCGCGAAGCCGCCGCCGCCAAGCACATAGCCCTTGAAGGCCTCCTGCTGGTCGGGATTGAGCACGTCGCCCGTCACGCTGAGGAACACGACCACCCGGTACCGATTGAGATTGTCGGGGGCGATCGCGCCCGAATCCTCGGTCGCATCAACGGCGAAGCCGTTCCCGCGGCCCAGCTCCCGGAGGGCCCTGATGCCATCCGCGATCGACGCGTGCCGGTAGCCCAGCGTCTTCGAGAAGACCAGCACCCGGAACGCGGATGCGGCATCCGCTGCGCGGCAGCCGATGGGCGCGAAGCTCAGGGCCAGGGCCGCCGCCAGCAGGCCTGCAACATGCCCGGATGATTTCATGGAGGCGGACCTATCGAATTGGGCCGGGATCGGCGGCTACAGGTGCCACGGCTTTCGCATCGGGCGGGCCCTGAGGCGGCGGTCCGCCGCCTCGTCGTTCGAGAACCTCTCCGCCTTGAAGTCAAAGGCCAGCCTGCGGTTGAGGCGGATGGCGGCGTCGGCAATGTGGCAGAGGGCGTCGTCGGTGACGGCCCCCTCGATGGGGCAGACGGTCTCGCCGCGGCTCTTTACGCAGTCGAGGAAGTTGCGGGCGTGCCCGGCCGAGCGGGTGAGCTTCACCTCGAAGCCCTCGGGGTCGAGATGGAGCAGCTCCTCGTGCTCGACGTTGATGCCGGTGCGGTCCACGTGAACCCAGCCGCCGGTCCCTTCGAAGGCTGTGCCGTGGCTGTCGATGCGGCGATAGCGTTGCTCCCAGGTGTCATGGTTGAGGAACGGCTCGCCTGTCGGCTTGCCGTTGTTCTCCCCGTTGGGCACGCCGACAAATTTCATGGTCACACCGCTGGCGAAAGCGTAGTCGACGTCCCAGATGGTCGCCGTGTCGCAATCGCCCTCCGCCAGCCGGAAGTTCCCGCGGCCCTCGACCGCGACGGAGCCGCCGAGCAGCCCGGAGCCGCCCCACAGCGCTATGTCGAGCGGATGAACGCCCCAGCCGGAGATGAAGCCGAGCGTGTAGTCCGAATTGAACCACCATGTCTTGAGCGTTGCGTCGGCGCTGCAGCGGTTCTCGACGTAGGGGCTGAACGCCACGGGGCCCAGCCAGAAGTCGTAGTCCAGCTCGGGGGGCGGAGGCACCTGCCTGCGCGAGCCGCCGGGCGCGCTGCCTGGCGCCCAGACGTTGATGTGCTGAAGCTTGCCGATGTGCCCGTTGCGCACCAACTCGGCGGCAAGCCGGAAGTTCCTCGAGGATCGCTGCTGGGTGCCGAATTGAAAGACGCGCCTCTTGCGCCGCACCGCCGCGCGCAGCGCCTGGCCCTCCTCGAGCGTCAAGCCAAGCGGCTTTTCAAGGTAGACGTCCTTGCCGGAGTTCACCGCCGCCAGCGCGGCCAGGATATGCCAGTGGTCCGGCGTCGCTATGAGGCAGGCATCGATGTCCTTCCGCGCGACGAGCTCTCGGAAGTCGTGGTAGGTCCTGCAATCCTGATTCCCGTAGTACTCGTCGACCGCCCTTTTCGCGAGGTCCAGTTGGTCGGTCTTGAGGTCGCACACGGCAACGACGCGGCAGTCCTGTTCGCCGAGGAAATTGAGCATGTCGCCGCGGCCCTGCGGGCCGCAGCCGATGACCCCGACGGCGATCCTGTTGCTGGGGGCCACGGCCCCGTCCGCGCCGAGGGCCGGGGACGAGATGATGGAGGGCAGCGCGGCCGCGGCGAGGGCGCCTGCGGCCGTGCCGAGGAATTCGCGGCGAGTGAGGGGGGCCGGGCCGTCCGTTTGCGGCAGATCTGGCTGTGACATATTATTTCTCCATTTCGCTATCTCAACGCACCGCGGAGTTTACTCAAACAGGGCGTCATCGCATTGTTGCTGGTCACCGCATCCTAGCACGAACACGCAGCCTTGTCTCTCGCGATCGCACACCGCCCAATCCTCGAATCCTGCTGCGGCCGCTGGACCCAGAAGTTCGAGGAGGCGCCCGCGCGACAACGGGAATTGCCAGGCCAAGCGGCCGCGGGCCTTGCCCCCGGAGAAGGGCGCCGGCCGCCTGACAGTGGAGGTGCAGGACGCGTTGGCGGCCCGACACGGGGCATCCGGCTGGGTTTAGGAAGCCAACCTTCGCCGGCAGGGCAACACCCCATAGCGACGCATCGCAGCACCTGCTAGGTTGGTAGCGCGACAACCAAGACTTCCCTCCCGGAAGTTCGACTGCGCACGGCGGCGGCCGGCGCACTCGCCTCTCCCCGCCCTCACAAGGAAAACCATGAGCCTCGGATTCATTCTCCTGATAGTCTTTTTCGTCTTCGCGATCGGCGCTCTGCCCACATGGCCCCACAGCCGCAGTTGGGGCTATTACCCCAGCGGCGGCCTAAGCCTCCTGCTGCTCATCCTCCTCGTCCTGGTGATCACAAACCGGATCTGAACGAATCCTCAACTCACGCCCCCCATGGCCCACATATTTGTCGCGCTTTTCCTGATCGTCTTCGGCCTCAACCTCCTTTTCGGACTATCCGTCCCGATCTGGGTCACCGGAATGCTCGCGCTTCTCGCCGGCGTCCTGCTGATCACGGAGCATTTCCGCGTCTGCGTGCAGAAGAAATAGCTCCCGGGCCCGCGCGGCCGCTCTGACAGCAAGCCGGGCCAGTGAGCCGGTGTGGCCGAGGCTGGGCTGATGGCCCTGGCCTAGGAGTCAGTTCGGCGGGCCGTCACGCAGATCCGGCCGACGGGCTTGTGGATCCACGGCCGCCGCGAATCCGGCTCCCGGGGCGACACAGGAAAGCCCGGGGAGGGGTCAACACCTAATACCGCCAGAGCTGTCCAAGGGTCATAGTTCGCCCCGACCAGATTCCACCATGGGAATAGATGCGCACCTGACATGCCGATTGTGCGGCCACGAGCACCGGCAGATCCGCCTCGCGCCGGGAGACAGGGCGCTCTGCGCGCGCTGCGGCACCTTGATGGCCGCCGAGGGTCGGTTCGGGCCGGACGCCGCCCTCGCCTTCTCGATCACGGGCCTGATTCTCGCCTTCCCGGCAGCCCTGCTGCCGTTCGTGATCGCGGGCAAGCTGGGCGATGTGCGGGTCTGCCGCCTGTTCACGGCCGTTGGCGCCCTCTGGGACAACGGCATGCGTGCGCTGGCCGTCCTTGTCTTCCTCTGCGGCGCCCTCCTGCCGGTCGCCCTTCTTGGCGCCATGGCGGCCCTGAGTCTTCCGGCAGGCCTGAAATGGCGCACGGTCGAGATCCCGTTCCTGCCCCGCATCGTCCACACGCTGGAGCATTGGGCGTTTCCCGAGGTGCAGGTGCTCGCTGTGCTTGTCGCCCTGATGAAGCTGGGAGACCTGGTCGATGTCGCGATCGGACCCGGCTTCTGGTGCTACTGCGCGATGGCCGTATGCGTGGTGCTCGCGCACCGCAGCTTCGACTTCGAACTGCGCGACCCGGCCCCTGTCCATCGCGGGACTGCTGCAGCGCCATGAACCTTCGTCTCTCGCCAGTCTTGTTCAGGAGCAATTCGACCGCGGCCGCTCTCGCGGTGGCCGCCGCGGTGATGCTCGTGCCGGCCAATCTGCTTCCCGTCTTGAGCACCGAGACTTCCGGTTACAGCCGCAGCGACACCATCTTCTCCGGGACGGTCGAGCTTTGGCGCCAGGGCCTTTGGGCGATCGCAGCCATCGTGTTCACGGCAAGCATCTGCATTCCAGCAGTAAAGCTTGTGGGGCTCGGCTGGCTGCTGCTGAGCGTAAGGCGCGGCGTCCCCCGCGATTCGCGCCGGCTGACGCGAACCTTCGCCGTCATCGACTTCGTGGGGCGCTGGTCGATGCTCGACGTCTTCCTCGCCGCCTTCCTCTCGGGACTGGTGCAATTCGGCGAATTCTCGACCGTGCAGGCCCGCAGCGGGATTGTCGCGTTCGCGGCCGCCGTCGTGCTCACCGTGCTTGCCACAAATGCGTTCGATCCGCGCGTCCTCTGGCCAACGCAGGCTCAGGCATCCCCCCGCTCATTCCAGCCGTGAATTCCCTTCCCGCCCCAGTAATCTCCCGCGCGCCGACGCTCCCGCTCATCTGGGTGGTTCCCCTGGTCGCGTTGGCGGTGGGCGGATGGATGGGCTATCGTGAGCTGGCCAGCCGGGGCCCCGAGATAACGATAGATTTTGCCGACGGCTCGGGCGTCGAGGCGGGAAAGACCACCCTCGAGTACATGGGGGTATCCGCCGGCAAGGTCGAAAGGGTCGAGCTGAACTCCGCCCTGGACGGCATCAGCCTGCGCCTGCGCCTCGACAAGCAGGCGACGGAGCTCGCGCGCGCCGGAGCGCAGTTCTGGATCGTGCGCCCCGAGATCGGCTTCTCCGGCGTTCACGGGCTCGACACGCTCGTCACCGGCGTGCACCTGAACGTGCTGCCCGGCAAAGGTCCGCCCGCGAGGAGGTTCAGGGGCCTCGACAAGACGCCGCCCCCGAATGTCACCGACCAGGGCCGCTCCTTCATCCTGCAGTGCGACAAGCTCGGCTCCCTTACGTCCGGCGCCCCCGTCTTCTATCGCGAACTCAAGGTGGGCGCGGTGGAGACGAGCCGTCTGTCCGGCGACTCGACCGCGGTGCTCGTCCGCGTGCACCTTGAGGCCCCCTATGCCGACCTGGTGAGGACCAATTCCAGGTTCTGGAACACCGGAGGCTTCTCCTTCAAGGTCAGCCTGTTCGGGGCCGAGCTGAAGGACACCTCGCTCGAATCGCTGGTCACCGGCGGCGTGGCCTTTGCGACACCGGACGCCGGGCCCCTAGCGCCGCCCGCCCCCGAAGGCACCCAGTTCAGCCTCGCGTCTGAACCCGACAAGGAATGGCTGAAGTGGTCGCCGAAGATCCCCATCAAGTCCGAGGAAGGCGCCTTGGAGCCGCCGGAAAAGGCCGGCCTTCTCCCAGCGCTCGCTAGTCCGTGAGCGCGACCGCAGGGGGGCCGCGCTGGGCCCCTTGCCCGACCATTTGTCCCGCAGGCATATACGGCCAACGCCCCATACCGCATTGGAGAACCAATCGGTATGATTGAGGTCCCACCTTCCCAACACGCACGCGCGCCATCGGCCCGCACTCCCGCCTGGAGCCCATGAATCTCTCCGCCACCCACCTCAAACGCTACAAACAAATCGCGGTTTTGCTCTGGAAATACGGCCGTTCCGACATGGTGCAGCAAATGGCGGCGCACGACGGGTTCGACCCTGAGGAGCTGAAGGCGGATGCCAAGGACGCCGCCCCCGAGCAGCTGGCGGACGACCTTGAGGCGATGGGGCCTACCTATGTCAAACTGGGCCAAGTGCTCGCGGGACGCCCCGACCTCCTTCCCGCCGCCTACCTCAAGGCGCTCGCGCGGCTTCAGGACAGGGTGAAGCCGTTTGCCTACGAGGAGGTCGAACAGCTCGTGATGGCGGAGCTGGGAGTGCGGATTTCCAAGGCGTTTTCCCGGTTCGACACCGAGCCCATCGCGGCCGCGTCGCTGGGGCAGGTCCATCTGGCGGCGCTTCGCGACGGCCGCGAGGTGGCGGTCAAAGTGCAGAGGCCCGACATCCGCCGGCAGATCGCCGATGACTTCGAGGTGATGGCCGAGATTGCGGGCTTTCTCGACGAGCACACCGAGATCGGCCGGCGGTACCGATTTGGCGCCGTCGTCGATGAGTTCCGCACCGTCATCCAGCAGGAGCTCAATTATGAACGCGAGGCCCAGAACCTCATCGCGGTCGGCACGAACCTGAAGGAGTTCAAGTTGATCCAGGTGCCCCAGCCGATCCCCGACTACAGCACCCGGAGCGTCCTCACGATGGAATACGTCAAGGGCCAGAAGATAACCGCACTCGGATCCCTGGCCAAGCTGGACATCAAGGGGGCGCCCCTCGCCGAGGAGCTCTTCCGGGCCTACCTGAAGCAGGTGCTGGTGGACGGCATCTTCCACGCCGACCCCCACCCGGGAAACGTGTTCATCACGGACGACGGGCGGATCGCGCTGCTCGACCTCGGCATGGTTGGGCACACCGGCCCGGCGATGCAGGAGCATCTCCTCAAAGTCCTGATCGCCGTGAGCGATGGGAAGGGTGACGAGGCCGCCGACCAAGTCGTGGCGATGAGCAAGAAAACGGACGCCTTCGACCTGCACAACTTCCGCCAGCAGATTGGCCAGCTCGTGGCGTCGAGCCGCAATCAGGGCCTCCAGCAGCTCAATGTCGGCCAATCGCTCCTGGAAATCAGCCGGGACGCAAGGGAGAACGGCCTGCTGGTCCCGAGCGAGATGGTCTTGCTCGGCAAGACGCTCCTCCAGCTGGACGAGGTGGGGCGCATACTGGATCCCGCATTCGATCCCAACGCCTCGATCCGACGCAACGCCGGGCAGATCGCCTCGACCCGCATGGTTCGGCAGACCTCTCAGGGCAGTGCCGTCAATACGCTGCTCGAACTCAAGGACTTCACGGTCCACTTGCCCGCCCGGCTGAACCGGATCATGGATGCGCTCACCAATGCCGAATTGGAGGTGAAGGTGAGGGCGACGGACGCAAGGATGGTCGTGGACGGGATTGAGAAGGTGGCCAACCGGGTCACCAAGGGGATCCTCCTCGCCGCCATTATCATGGGCGCGGCGCTGATGATGCGCATCGACACCCACTGGCGCTTCTTCGGCTACCCGGGATTTGCCATGCTCTGCTTTCTCGGGGCGGCGCTGGGGGCGCTTGTCCTCCTC
Organism: uncultured Opitutaceae bacterium; assembly: GCA_964496645.1. Classification (GTDB taxonomy): domain Bacteria; phylum Verrucomicrobiota; class Verrucomicrobiia; order Opitutales; family Opitutaceae; genus Palsa-1447. The sequence goes on along the minus strand of CAZCAJ010000045.1, from coordinate 15,294 downwards.
TACAATATCTACGCCGAGGACCGAAATAGTCGGAGGCGTCGGCCCCTCTAGGAGCCGAAGGGAGGCCGCCGCGGCCTCGCGCCACGTCAAAGCTCGGTGCGCAGCCAGATGCGGTACTCGCCGCCGGAGGCGCCGGCGTCAGCGAACGGCACGAGCGTGACGTCGACGGGAACATCCTCCCACGGCCCCCGCAGCCTGGCGCGGAAGAGCAGCCCGCCCGCGGAGGCCGTGAGCACGGGCTCGGCATCGGGCGCAAGGCGCAGCGCGGAAATGGACTCGATCTTTGGATTGCGGGCGGAGTCGGCCGCCAGGACGAAGGGTCCCCAAGCGAACGCCGCCCGGGCGAAGTTCGTGTAATCGCCGCGGATCACCCTCCCGCGCAGGGTAAATGACAGGTCGAGCCGGTCGCCGTCATTCCACGTCCTCGACGCCAGCGAGGCCCATCCGCCGTCACAGACGACGCTGCCGGCCCGCAGCGGCGCCGCCCATTGGGGAACGCGTACCTTGAGGGCAAAACACACCGGCTTGGCGGTCCGGACGACGAGGGTTGACCGGCCCTCGGCGGGAAAGCCGCTTTGCTGAACAATCTCCACGACGTCGCCGCCCACCATGAACCGCGCTCGCGAGGACTCGAACGTGCTCACGTAGAGGGTGTCGGGGGTCTGGAGATAGGCGGCGGTTGGCGCCAGGGCGAGAGCGCGCGGGCCGCTCGAGTGGCAGCATGTGATGCCCTTGTCGTAGTGCTTCATGCCCTCCAGCGCGGTGAAGTAGCACCAGTCGTCGCCCCGTGGGTTCTGGGCGGCCGTCAGGTGGTTGTAGAGGGACCGCTCGATCTCATCTGCGCACGCCACGTTGCCGGTGAGGCGCAGCAGCTGCAGGTTCAGCTGGATCCATGTCGTCGTCACGCACGTCTCGCCGACGTCCGCGTCCTCGCCATTGGGCAGCTCGTGGTCCGCCCCAAATTTCTCAAAGTTGCTCGACGTGCCGGTTATGTAGAGCCGGTTCTGGACGATGTCCGTCCATGCGTTGGTGGCCGTGCTGAGCAGACGCCGGTCGCCCGTGGCGCGGGCGAGCTCGCAGAGGCCGACCAGGTTCGAAAGCATCTCGTAGGCCTTGCGGTTCGCGGTCCTGCTCACCTGCTTGACCGAGAGCAAGGTCCGAACGATCGAGGGCCCGCCCGGTTCGTCGTAAGCGCTCAGAATGTACCGGGCGAAGGCCAGGTACCGCTCGTCGCCCGTGACACGGTAAAGCTCCACGATCGGCTCAAGGACGCTTGTCGCGGCCATTCCCATATGGGTGCCCGCGGCGATGATGCTCCTCTTCGCCGGGAAAGTGGCGATCAAGAGGTCGCCCGCGCGGCGCGCCGCGTCGAGCGCGGGCCGGTTGCCGGTATAGCGGTAGTACGTCAACAGCCCGATGATGCTGTATTTGTGGGACCAGACATCCCAGTCGGCGCCGGGGTAGATGCCAAATCGTTGCGCGGGCAGATACGTGCCTAGGTAGCCGTCGGGCTCCTGCGCCGCGACAAGCTGCGACGCGGCGGCATCAAGCTTGTGTCTGAGCGCCTCGTCACCCGTGTAGGCCCACGCGAGGGTCGCTGCATGAAGCCATTTGCCTATGTGCTCGCCTATCCAGGGATGTTCTCCGGGCTTCCTTATGTAGCCGGCGAGAAGCGGCACCGTGTCCACGACCTCAAGGCGCCCGCGCACGTTTGCGTCGATCCGCGCCCCGAGCCATCCGTCGAGCCTCACTGCGGAAGGATCGAGGGCTTGCAGGACGTCGGGCATTGCAGGCGCAGCCTTGTAGGGCACCGGCGCCACCGGCTGCAATTCCGCGCCCAGCATCGGCAAGGCAAGTGACAGAAATCCGGCTAATGTTCTCATGGGAGTCTGGTTATCCTTGGTCTAAGAGGCGGTGGATGCGCCTGCCCGCTGGGGTATTCTTGCTCGTTCGAGCAGATGCTTCCGCTCTGCGGCGCGCGATGGAGTCTAACGCGGACTCGCGCAGATTGTCGAGCGCGAGGAAGGCAAGGAACCATTCTTGCCCTACTCGCCGGCGTCTCAAATGTGCAGGTGACCCGCGGCGCGCATGGGTATGGCCGCCCCGGCGCCGGACCAGATTCTGCCCCGACGGCACAAGCGCCGTCAGCGGCGCCGCGAATTTGGCCCGCGGGGGCCGGTCGAACTGGCATTCGGCATCAGTTGTGCTCTTGTATGCCCGGTGAACCCGTCCCCCGCGCCGATGCCCAAGGCGGCCTACCGCCTGACGAAGATCGTATTCACCCTGGGCCCGGCGACCGAGGGCGAGGAGATGCTCGAGAGGCTGGTGACGGCCGGGGTCGACGTGTGCCGGCTCAACATGGCCCATGCCGACGAGGCCTGGACCCGCGCGATGATCCGGCGGGTGCGGGAGGTCTGCCGCAGGACGCAGCGCCACATCGCCCTTCTCATGGATGTCAAGGGCCCGGAGATCAGGACCGGCGATCTGCCGGAGCCGGTCGACCTCGTCGAGGGCCAGCTGATAGACCTCCTGCCGGCGCCGGGCAGCGCCGCAGACGGGATCCTCGCGGTCGGCGTCAACTATCCGATGATGGGGGGGGACGTCTCGGTCGGGACCACGGTCCTTGTGGACAGCGGCCTCATACGGCTCAAGGTGCTGAGCACCACGCCCGAGCGCGTGCGCTGCCGGGTGGTCGTCCCGGCGAGGCTGTGCAGCCGCCGCCACCTCAACCTGCCCGGCGTCAAGGTCCGGCTGCCTGCCCTCACTGCCAAGGACCGGGCCGACATCGCCGTCGGCGTGGACGAACAGGTCGATTTCTTCGCGCTGTCGTTTGCGCGAGAGGCGGACGACGTCGACATCCTCAGGCGCCTCCTGTCCGACCTGAAGAGCACGGCGCGCATCGTTGCGAAGATCGAGGACCAGTCCGGGATCACGAACCTTGACGAGATCATCGTCGCCGCCGACGCCGTGATGGTCGCGCGCGGCGACCTGGGCATCGAGGTGCCGATGGAGGACGTGCCCCTGTTCCAGAAGAGGGCGATCGAGGCGTGCATCAGGCACCGCAAGCCCGTCGTCGTGGCGACCCAGCTCCTAGAGTCGATGATAACCTCGCCCGTGCCCACGCGGGCCGAGGTGAGCGACATCGCCGGCGCTGTGTGGTCCTCGGCGGACGCCATCATGCTTTCCGGCGAGACGACCACCGGCCGGTACCCGCTCGAGTGCGTGCAGTTCATGAAGCGCGTGGCGGGGCGCATCGAGGGCAGCGCGACCAAGGGCTTCAACACCGAGCTTCCCCTCAAGACGCACAAGGACCGCCTGCTCAGGGCCGCGGTCGTGCTCGCGCAGGAGCTGGGGGAATCCGGGATCGTGGTGTTCACCCGCAGCGGACTGCTTCCCCAGACGCTGTCGGCGCTGCGGGCATGGCGGTGCCCCATCTATGCGTTCACGGACGAGCCGCAGGTCTTCCGGCACATGCTGCTCATGTGGGGCGTCGAGCCGTTCCTCATGGACATCAAGCCGGAGCCCGAGGCGACGATCCGGGACGCGTTCGCGTACCTGCTCAGGCGCGAGTGGGTCCGGCCGGGCGACTGGATGGTCGTCGTGACAAACGTCCTCGCCGGCGAGAGGACCATCGATTCCATCCAGATGAGGCCCGTGGAGTGAGGGGCGCCCGGGCCCGGCCGGCGGCCGGGACAGGGAGCCCCGCGACTTTTCTGCTTAATGCGCTCGCCAATCTCCGCCCTCTCGGGGAGATTGGATCCGGTTGACTCGCCACACGCGGGTCCCAGCAAGAAATGTCAAACACCAAGCCGGCCCACAAGGGGCCCCATGCCGACGACTCAGTCAAAGGCGTAATCCAGTTCAGGGCAGGCGGTTCCGCCTATGTCATCATCGGTGGAAACCGCGACGCGCCCTCGGTCCAGATAGCTCCCGACGACACGGGGGTCGCCCTGCCGGGCGACACCGTCGTCGTTCGAATCTACCGCGGGGTCGCGGGGAAGCGCCCCGGCGAGCGGGTTGGGCGCGTCATCGAGATTCTCGAGCGCGGGCGCGAGACGATCGTGGGGGACCTCAGGCGCGAGGGGCGCAACTACTTCGTCGCCCCGGACGACCCCCGCTTCGTCTACGAGATCGCGGTCCCCGACCCCGCCACGTCCCCCGCGCGCCCCGTCCCCCACCCCGGCGACAAGGTGGTCGTCAAGCTTGGGGAATGGCGGCGGCGCGAGCAGCCCCTCGTGGGGGAGGTCACCGAGCGGCTGGGCCGCACCCACGAGCCGCGGGCCGAGCTCCTCGGCATCTTCGTGAAGCACGGCCTCGAGCCGAACTTCCCCGCCGACGTCGAGCGCGAGGCCGCCGGCCTTCCCGACCGCGTCGGCGCAAGGGACACCGAGGGCCGGCTCGACTACAGGACCATCCCCGTCTTCACCATCGACCCGGACGACGCGAAGGATTTCGACGACGCCCTGTCGATCGAGCACCTCGCCCACGGCGACGTCCGGGTGGGCGTCCACATCGCCGACGTGTCGAGCTACGTGAGACCCGGCACCGCCGTCGACCGCGAGGCCAGGAAGCGCGGCAACTCCACCTATCTGGTCGGCACCGTGATCCCCATGCTGCCCGAGAAGCTCTCCAACGGCCTGTGCTCCCTCGTCGAGGGCCAGGACCGCATCTGCAAGGCGGTCTTCCTCACCTACGGGGCGGACTCCCAGCTCAAGGACACGGGCTTCGCCAACACGGTGATCCGCAGCCGCAAGCGGCTCACCTACAGGCAGGCCTACGCCCTGCTCTTCGAGGACAATCTTGAGAAGATCCGCGCACTCCCCGTCCCTCCGAAGCACCAGACCGGGTCCACCGGCCGGGCGCTCCGGGAGCTCGATGACCGGGAGCTCTCCGACCTGAGGGGCTGGATCGGATCCCTGTGGCGGATCGCGAGCGCCCTTCGCGCCGGCCGGATGGCTCACGGGAGCCTCGATCTCGACATGCCCGAGACGAAGATATTCGTCGACCCGCTCGGCTACGCAGACCGGCTCGAGAAGATCGAGCAGGACGAGAGCCACCAGCTCATCGAGGAGTTCATGCTCGCCGCCAACGAGGCGGTGGCGCGGCTGACCCGCGCCAACCGGCTGCCGTCGCTTTACCGCGTTCACGACGAGCCCGATCCGGAGAAGCTCAGCGAGTACCGGCAGTTCGTGGCGACCTTCGGGATCAAGGTGGGCGACCTGACGCGGCGCGAGGAGGTGTCGAAGCTTCTGGGGATCCTGCGAACGCACCCCCAGGGCCACACGCTCCGGACGCAGTTCCTGCGCAGCCTGAAGAAGGCCTGCTACCGCTCGACGCCGGACGGCCACTACGGCCTCCACAAGAGGGACTACACGCACTTCACCTCGCCCATCCGGCGCTACTCCGACCTCGTCGTCCACCAGGTCCTCCAGTCCTACCTCGCGCACGGGGGCGGCCACAGGCACGACATCCGCGGGATCGAGCAGCTGGCCGAGCACCTGAGCCTTACCGAGATCAATTCGGCCGAGGCGGAGCGCGAGAGCGTGAAGATCAAGCTCCTCGAGTTCTTCGAGCGCGAGCTGGCGAAGAGGAAGCGCACCGTCTTTGTGGCGGTCATAACCGACGTCCGCAGGCACGGGTTCTTCATCGAGCTCGTCGAGTCCATGACCTTCGGTTTCGTATCCTCCGACACGCTCCCCGACGACTACTACCAGCTAAGCGCCGAGGGCAACAGGCTCGTGGGGCGGCGCAGGCACCGGGCCTACGAACTGAACGGCCGGCTTGACGTCGTCGTCGACAAGGTGGACCGGTTTAAGCGCATCATCGACTTCAGGCCTGCCTAGGCCTCAAAGACCTCCATGAATCACTACGAATTCCCGACGGAGTTCCGGGCCCTCTACGACCAGGCGGTCGACCTCTACAGGAAGGGCAGGCGCGGCGCAGGGACCTACTTCAGCAAGGGCCAGGCGGCGTGGCTCGCCGCAAACGGCATCAGCCCGCAGTACATGTACGACTACGCCGAGGACGAGAGCGCCTACGGCGAGCCCGGTTTCGGCCACGCCCTCGCGATCGAGCTCTTCCGGCGCAACTACTTCCTCAACGTGCAGGACGCCAAGCCGACGCGGGTCGTGCTCGACGAGTCGAAGATGCCGGCCAAGACCGACTCTGCGAAAGGGATCGAGTGGCTTCCGCGGATAATCCCAAAGGCCAAGGCGAAGCTCCGCGGCGAGCTCCCGGAGAGCCTCATGTACTGCTGCGGGGGTGACAGGCGCTTCTTCAAGGCGAACAACATCCTGCCCGCCGAGTTCCTCGGCATCGTCTGGCGGAACGGGGACGACGACGTTGCGACGATCGACTGGGTCGTCGCCAGGAGCAAGAACGCCTCCTAGGGCCGCCGTCAGAGCAGCTCGCCCTGCGTCGGGTCGGCCTTTGCCGGGGGCGCGCTGACCCCCAGGAACTTCCCGTACCTCTCGAGCCAGTCGTCGAGCTTCGCAGCGTAGTACTCGCCGTCGTAGGGCGCCGCCACGGGGTCAAACAGGGCCAGCGGGCGCGCCCGCTGCCAGTCGCTGGTCCTGCCCTTCTGCTTCGGGGTGACGTAGTAGGTCACCCGGTCCCCCATCCTCGGCGGGGGCGACATCTGGAGCGCCGCCTCGGCCGAGGCCCGCCTCGGCTTGCCCCCGCCCTCGATGAAGCGCAGGTAGGCCTCCGGGTTCATCCCCAGGATCTCGCCCTTCGCGACCTCGGAGACGCCGAGCGACCGCTCGAGGAGGCCCTTGCGGTAGCCCTCGAGGAGCCCCAGCGGCGACTCGCCCGAAAGGCCGAGGATGAACCGGATCAGCATGTCCGTCAGCCGCCTGAGGTACGGCTCGACGCCCCGGGACCGCAGGGCGCTTCCCCGCACGACGAGCCGGCCCGAGTCGTTGAGCGCGTAGTTCTTCGCCTTGTAGCAGAACATCGCGTCGTAGCGGCCGTCGAACTCCAGCTCGATCCCCGCCGGAAGGATCGGGGCGACGATGGCGAGGAGCGCGCCGGGGTTCTCATAGTGGGCGTCGGACGACAGGTAGATCCCGTCGGTGTCCGCCTCGAGCATCGTGCAGCCGTGGCGGCTGAACTCGTCGATCAGCTGCTGCAGCAGCTCGCGCCCGCGCCGGGTGACCTCGGCCGCGAGCTCCCCGTCCCCGAACCTCGCCCCGGAGAACCCGAGGTAGCCGTAGAACGAGTTGATGAGGATCTTGAACGCCCGCTGGCGCGCCTCCGCCTCTGCGCGCTCCTCGCGCTCCGGGGCGCTGCGCGCCATCTGCTTGTACTTTAGCCGGTACTCGAGGAGCCTCCTCAGGAGCGGAATGAACACCCCGAGCGAGTCATCGGCCGGGTTCCTGCCGATGTTGAGCAGCAGGCTCGGATAGAGCGACGCGACGTCGAAGTGGAGCACGTGGCGGAAGACGCCCTCGCTGAAGCTGCGCGTGTAGCCGCCGTCGAACGGACGGATCTCCGGGGGCTGCGGGCAGGACTGCCGGGCATGGTAGTACTCCTCCAGGAAGAGCAGGTCTATCTTCACGGTGGTCCCGCGCAGCGTCGCCTCCTGGAGAGCGATCGGGAAGGTGCGCGCCTGCTCGAAATAGGTCGGCAGCAGCAGGTCCGCCAGCCCCTGGGTCTCCCTGAGGTCGTCGCCCAGGTAGGCGCAGAAGCGCTCCCGGTCCCTCTCGAACGCCTCGGCTATCCGGCTGCCCTCGATGTAGGTCCGGTCCGAGCCCTCCTCCTCGGTGATCCCGAAATGGACGGCCACCTCCTTGAGCCCGTACGAGTTGAGCTCGCGGGTCGCTATGTCGTTGAGGAGGGCGAGGAGGTACGTGTCCACCACGGCGCGGCCCGGCAGGTCGGCGCGGGGGAAGTCCACCCAGCGCTCGGCGACCTTGATCCGGCTGCTCCTGAACGTGGCCCTCTGGCCGAACCGCCCCCAGAGGCAGGGCACCCGGCGCATCCGGCACCGCACCCGGAGGTAGTCCAGGTCGAACTTGAAGATGTTGTGGCCCTCGATGACGTCGGGGTCGAGCGAGGCCAGCCTGGAGTTGAAGGCCAGGAGCAGCCGCTTCTCGGCCGCGTCGCTCATCTCCTCCAGGAGCAGCAGGTGGTTCGCGCCGCCCATCCGCATCCCGATCGCGAGCACGCGGTCGCCCGGCCGCTCGGCGTCGCTGAACCGGCCGTCGGCCGAGCCGGTCTCGATGTCGACCTGGCACCGGCGCAGCTTCGCGAAGCCCATGTCGGCGTACAGGCGCGCCCTTCGCTGGAGCAGGAACTGGCTCTCGAGCGGCCGGATGGCGTCGACCGCCACCGTGTCGCGCGCCGCGCCGAGGAGCGTGTTGAACGCCTCGAGCGAGCGGGCCTTGGCCAGCGTCCCCAGCGCCGCGTCGCCGCCCAGGCGCTCGAACACGACGCCGGGCACCGGGGCGTCGAACGACGCCGACGCGAGCCAGGCGAATGGCTCGAACGGGAGCGTCCCCTCCTCGCGGCCGCCGTCGGGCCTGGCCACCGAGACCCGCGCCCCTCCCTCGCCGTCGATCCAGACGCCGCAGAGCGTCCCGTCCATGGTCCCCTGACCGCTCAAAACGGCCGCACGTACACCATCGCCACCGCCGTGATCGCAAGGACGAGCGCGACGATCATGAAAAGGTCCGCCATGGCGCGCCTTCGGTAGGCGATGCCGGCGATCGAGGCGAGCCCGAGGAGGCAAACCAGCTTGACGACGACCCACCCGGGGAATCCGAGCTGCAGCTTGTGCAGCATGCTGAATCCGGTAACGAGGACAAGGAGCGCCGCAATCCCTGTTATCATGAGGACCCGCCTCCGGGTCTCCGCCGGGGCGGCGAACGCGTAGAAGGTGTACCCCAGCAGCACGATGATCGAGCTCAGGTGGAGCACGAGGGTTGTATTGAGGGTCATCGTGGGGGCCGCAGGGAGAATTAGGACACCCCGCCTGTGCCGTATGCCCAAAGGCTCAAGACCTTTTCAATTCAAGGTGGGTGCCGCCGCCGCGGTGTTTGCTTTCCGGTTTACGGCCTAGCAGCTTCCGCGCCGGTTTTGGCTCCCGTAATGTTTCCAAGGCAAAGAGCGGTTATTGTAAGCACCTCGAACACTGCAGGGTGTCTGGCCTTGAGTCTGGGTAATGTCGGCCCACCGTCAAGTATGCCCTTGCGGATTCTGCTAGCGACGATCGGCAGCGCGGGCGACGTCAACCCCGTGATCGGCCTCGGGCGGGCCCTGAGGGACCGGGGCCACCGGGTCGAGGTCGTGGCGAACGAGACGTACTCCGGGCAGGTGGAGGGGGCCGGCCTCGAGTTCGCCCCGATGGGAACGGCGGAGGAGTTCGAGAGGCTCTCGGGCGACCCGAGGCTCTGGAACCTGAGGAAGGGCTTCGCCTGCATCGCCGAGGGAGCGATCCAACCAAATATCCGCCGGCTGTACGATATCATCGAGCGGCGCCGCGGCCCGTCGACCGTGGTGGCCGCCACGACCCTGTGCCTTGGCGCCAGGGTGGCCCAGGACAGGCTCGGGGTCCCCACCGCCACGATCCACCTTCAGCCCGGCGTGATCCGGAGCCTGGTCGACGCCGGCAGGATCGGGTACGTCGACCTGGGGCCGGGCGTGCCGCGGTCCGTCAAGCGGCTGCTTTACTGGTGCATCGACACCCTCCTCGTCGAGCGGCGGGTCGGCCCACCGCTCAACGCGTTCCGCTCGCAGCTCGGCCTCTCCCCTGTCCGGGGGATACTGGGCTCCTACATCCACTCGCCCCGGATGGTGCTGGGCCTCTTCCCCGAGTGGTTCGCGGCGCCCCAGCCCGACTGGCCGGCGGCCACGCGCCTGACGGGCTTCATCCTTAACGACTCCGGCGGCAGGGCCGAGGCCCGGGCCGAGGCGGAGGAGTTCGCGGGCGCCGGCGCGCCGCCGGTCCTCGTCACCCCCGGCTCGGCCGCGATGGACCGCTCGCGATTCTTCAGGGACACGGTGGAGGCCTGCCGGCGCACGGGGCTCCGGGCCATGCTTGTCACAAACCATCCCGGGCAGCTGCCCGAGGGCCTGCCGCCGGGGATCCGCGCGTTCCCGTACGTTCCATTCAGCCGGGTCCTGCCCAAGTGCTCGGCGGTCGTCTACCACGGCGGGATAGGGACCCTGGCGCAGGCTGTGAAGGCCGGCGTGCCCCACCTGGTCGTGCCCAACGCCCACGACCAGCCCGACAACGGCCGGCGGATCGAGCGCCTGGGCCTAGGCGTGTGCATCGCCCCGGGCACCTACAGCCGGGGCCGGGCCGCCGGGGCGATCGGGCGCCTGCTGCGCTCGCCCGAGATCCGCGGGCGCTGCCGCGAATACGCGGCCAGGGTCGACAGCGCGGCCTCGCTGGAGCGCGCCTGCGCGCTCATCGAGGAGCTTGGGGGCAAAAGCCAGCCCCCGAAAACGCGCTGGCCTCGCCAGGAGTGACGCTCACCGCCCCTGGACCGATTCCCACTCGGCCGCGGGGCCGGGCACGACCCGGAAGAGCGGATGAGCCAGCGGCCGCCTGACGCCCTCCAGCCGCGACAGCCACGCCGGGGAGCGCTTCGCGAGCTTCCGGGTGAGATGCCCCCACTCGTAGTCGAGCTGCCCCCGCGTCACCGGAAGCGGGCCGACGGCGCCGCCGCGGCCGATCCTTGAGGCGTCGAAGCGGTAGCCGCGCCTCTGCGCCTCGGCATGGACGGCGCGCAGGTACTCGGATATCCGCCTCCCCGGGGCAGGCGCCTCGAGAAAGCGCGCCAGCTGGGGATGGCGCCTGTAGCCGCGCGTCCTGCCCGCCAGGACCGCCTGGGCGAGCAGGCCCTCCCGCCACAGGGCCACGAGGCCCCTCGGGTCGAGGTAGCGCGGATGCAGCGACCAAAGCCTCATCGCTGCGCCCGGCAAGGCCGGCCCGTCGTTCTCGGCTCTCGCGTGCTCAATCTCGCGCCACCGCCTAGGAACCTATGATGCTCGAGTCGAGGTGCTGGATGATGAGCTCCTGGACGGTGGCCAGGAAGAGGTAGCACATGAAGGCCTTGCGGACCGGCTCGTCGAGCCCCTCCATGTCTATGTCGCCGGTCTCCAGCGCCTCGTCGCTCAGCATCTTCAGGCGGCGCTCGCGAAGCTGAAGCCGGAACGCGGTGCAGGCCCGCACGATCGGCTCGGCGTTGGTCTCGTCGAACGCCACGACGCCCTCCGCGAAGAAGTTCCCGTCAAACAGGGCGAGGAGCGCCCGCAGGTCCTCGTTCTGGCCCTGCAGCAGCTCGCCGATCCAGGCCCCGCGGAACTCCTGGTCGAGGTCGTGGAGCGCCTGGGGCGCTGCGAGGATCTTCTCCAGCTCGAACGACAGCTCCCGGATGACGTCCAGCAGGGGCGCCACCACGGGAAGGCTCAGCTTGACCTCAACGCGTTTCATCGGGCTCGAGCACCGCCGTGAGGTGCCACTGCTGCAGGCTGAAAACGTGGGCCTCGGCCGTCTCCCGGACGCCGGTCCACACGACCGAGCGGCCCTGCTCGTGGACCTCGAGCATGTGCTTGCGCGCCTTGGTCTCGTCGAAGCCGAGCACCTTCTTGAACACCATCACGACGTACGACATCAGGTTCACGGGGTCGTTGAGCACGACGACCCGCCAGGCGCCCTCCAGCTGCTGCTCCGTGGACGGGCGGCTCTCGGTGCGCGTGTGGCTTCGATACTCAGGCACGTCGATTCGGACGGCATAGCGGGCGCTCAGGCCCTCTCCCGGACGGCCGCCTCAACCCTGGCTTCCGATTCATTGAGCGGCACCTTAAGCGTTTCCGCGGCTCCACGCCACCTCATTTCGACGACGCCCTCCTTCAGCCCCCTGCCTCCCACGGTGATGCGCAGCGGGATCCCCAGCAGGTCCGCGTCCTTGAACTTGACCCCGGGCCTCTCGCTCCTGTCGTCGACAAGCACGTCGGCGCCGGCGCGCTCGGCGGCGGCCGCGAGCCTGCCCGCGACGAGCGCCGCCTCGGAAACCTGCGGATCCAGCAGGCACACAATGACCTGGAACGGCGCGATCGCCCACGGCCAGATGATGCCGTCCGCGTCGTGGCTGTGCTCGATCACCGCCTGTAGGGTCCGGCTGATCCCGATGCCGTAGCAGCCCATGACGAAGAGGTGCCGCTCCTTCTTGTCGTCCGTGTAGCCCGCGTCGATCCTCTCCGAGTACTTCGTGCCGAGTATGAAGATGTGGCCGACCTCGATCCCGCGCCGGACCATGAGGGGCCTGCCGGCGATGGGGTCGGGCTCGCCCGCGCGCACGCGCCGGAAGTCGCCAAAGCCCGTGATCTGGAGGTCCCGCGCCACGTTCACGCTGCGCAGGTGGAATCCGTCCCGGTTCGCCCCGGTCGTGCCGTTTCCGACGAGGCGTATCGCGTGGTCGGCGTGTATCCCGGCAAGCGCCGCCAGGTTCCTGATCGTGCCCCTGACGACGCCCAGGCTGCCGGGCCTCGCCCCCATGATCGGCTCGATCTCCTCCGGCGTCGCCGGCCGCACGAGTGTGAAGCCCAGCGAGCCCAGCTTCGCCTCCTCGAGCTCGTCGCTGCCGCGCAGGACCACGGCGAACGGCCGGCCGTCGCCGATGTAGACGAGCGTCTTGAACTGGCGGTCGGCGGGGACCCCGTACGGCGCCGCCTCGAGCGCGGCTATCGTCAGCACGCCGGGAGTCGGGAACTCCTCGGGCTCCCCCGCGGGCGCCGCGTCCGCGAGGCCCTCGGGCACGATCGAGCTGCGGGCCTTCTCGCGGTTCGCCGCGTACCCGCTCTCCTCGTTGAAGAACAGGTCGTTGTCGCCCACCTCCGCCGGCACCATGAACTCGTGGGAATAGCTCCCCCCCATGACCCCTGTGTCGGCCTCGACGGCGATCGCGTTTGCCCCTATCCGCCGGAAGAACGCCTGGTAGGCCGACCTCATGGCCTCGTAGCTGCGGATCGCGCCCTGGTCGTCCGCGTCGAACGAGTACGCGTCCATCATCGAGAACTCCCTGGCCCTCATGAGGCCGTAGCGGGGGCGGATCTCGTTGCGGAACTTGGTGCCTATCTGGAAGAAGATCTTCGGCAGGTCGCGGTAGCTGGATATCTCCGCCTTGATGAGCGGCGTGATCACCTCCTCGTGCGTCGGGCCGAGCACCAGCTCCGGCTCCCTCGGCTCCCGCTTGCCCATGCCGGCGCTGTCCGCCCGGAACATGATCTCGCGCACGGGCCCCCACCGGGGCCCGGCCGCCCAGAACTCGGCCGGGTGGATGTGCGGCATCAGCAGCTCGATGGCGCCCGCCCGCTCCATCTCCTCGCGGCAGATCCGCGTTATCTTCTGCATGGCGCGCAGCCCGAGCGGGAGGTACGTGTAGAGGCCGCCGCCCAGCCTGCGCACGAGCCCGGCCCGGACAAGCAGCCTGTGCGACGCGATCTCGGCGTCGGCCGGGCTCTCCTTGAGCGTGGGTATGAAATAGCGCGACCAGAACCTCATTGGAATGGGACAGCCAAGAAAAGGGGCGGCCGGATGGCAACACGCGAAAACGCATGTTGCCAATTTGCCAACGCCGATTTGCCCTTGATTCGCCCATGTCCGCCGCCCGCAAGGACCGAAAGCCCTGGCCGATGAAGTGGATCGTCCTTGCGATCGCGCTCTTCGTCCCGGTGTACACCTTCCTGACCCTGCACTACCGCCGGCCCGGGCCGGCGTTCAGGCCCTACCAGGACATGCGCGACAGGGCCGACGTCTCGAGACTCCTCAGGGCGGGTTACCAGCGCGTGGCGGTCGAGGCCCGCCGCCCCGCGGACCCGACGGCCGCGTCGGGCCTCGCCACGTCCCCGGCCCCCGGGGGCCTGCCCGAGGAGCTCAGGGCGACGCTTGTCGAGTCCCCGCTCCTTCCCCTGACGATAGGTTCGGTCTCGGCGGCCCCCGAGGCCGTCTCGGGGATCGACTACCAGGTCGAGCTCACCTACACGCTCGCCGACAACAAGCGGCAGCTGTCGGGGGCGCACCTCTACGAGCGAAGGGGAGAGGTCGTGATCGTGGCCGACTTTGAGCGGCTCGGCGGCGACCTGCTCTCGCGTACCCGGGAGGGCGCCGCCCGGCTCACGATCCCCCCCGGCGCCCTGAAGCCGGGAACGTACCGCGTGACCCTCGTGGGCGAAAGGGAGTCGCGGACCTGGACCCTGCGCGTGCGCTGAGGAGCGCCCGCCGCCTTAGAGGTCCCTTGACGTGCGGGGCCGCTTCCATGAGAACGCGAGACTGCCAATGACCAGCGAAAACGGGCACACACCTCCGGCGGCGCCCCCGTCGGCCCAGTCCACGACGATGAAACCCACGGACCTGCGTGGCATCCTCCAGTACGTGCCGAGGTTCCAGGGGCAGATCTTCATCATCGCGGTGGACGGCTCGATCGTGGCGGACGAGAACTTCGGCAACCTCCTCGTGGACATCGCCGTCCTGAGGAGCCTCGCGATCAAGGTCGTCCTCGTGCACGGGATCGGCCACCAGCTCCAGGAGCTTTCCGCGCTCCGCGCGATCCCGATCTCCAACAGCGACGGCACGGGCCCGACCGACGCGGCCACGCTGGACCTGGCGATCCGGGCCTCCTCGCGGGTCTCGCACCTGATCCTCGAGGGCCTCACGCAGAGCTCGCTCAAGGCCGCGATAACGAACGCGGTGCGCGCCGTGCCCGTGGGCATCATCAAGGGGGTCGACCAGCAGCTCACCGGCAAGGTGGACCGGATCGACAAGGACCTCATCGTCGCGCTGATCGAGCGCCAGGTGGTCCCCCTCGTGTCGCCGCTCGCATTCGGCCCGGACGGGAAATCGCTCCGGGTCAACTCCGACCTCCTCGCCGCCGAGATGGCCGAGGCCCTCAATGCGACGAAGATCATCTACCTGGCGCCGAGCACCGGGCTCGAGATAGGCGGCGCGGTCAGGCACGAGATCTCGGCCGACGCCCTGCGCACGATCCTGAGCGAGCACCCGGAGCAGATCGCCGAGTCGAGCCGCAGCAAGGCCGCCCACGCGATCAGGGCGATCGAGACCGGCACGCCGCGTGTCCACATCGTCGACGGCCGGATCTTCGACGGCCTCCTCAACGAGATCTTCTCGAACGAGGGCGTCGGGTCGCTCGTTTACGGCAACGACTACCAGCAGATCCGCAAGGCGATCCGCCGCGACGCGAGGCTCCTCTACAACCTCACCCGCAACGCCGTCCGGCGCGAGGAGCTGATCCACCGCACCCAGCAGGCGATCGAGAAGAACATCGACCA
>CAZCAJ010000044.1:0-34014 GCA_964496645.1 uncultured Opitutaceae bacterium | reverse complement strand
TGTACCGACCCAGAGTGGCCGCGACTTCACCCGGCGGTCGAGGAATGCATTGCGGCAATAAGATAAACGATGCCGAGATCGAGCGAGCCCTTCACCCTTGACCCGAGGATGGCGCGGCTTGTCGAGCTCTGAAGAGCTACCGCGTACGCTTTCGGAATCCTTGCCAAAAGTTGAAAAAAAACGCCGGCTTTTGCGGTTAGTTTTGCCCTCGTAGCCAGTGAGGGCATGCGGTTTCCCAAACCGTAGATCCCGGTTCAAGTCCGGGCGGGGGCACCAATTCCCTGCTGAGCGGCGTTTTCCCGGACATTGCGGAGATGTGTCTGGCGAGCCGGCCAGGGTCTGTCAGGGCGCGCCCGCGCCAAATGCCCCGGCCTG
This sequence comes from uncultured Opitutaceae bacterium, assembly GCA_964496645.1. Classification (GTDB taxonomy): domain Bacteria; phylum Verrucomicrobiota; class Verrucomicrobiia; order Opitutales; family Opitutaceae; genus Palsa-1447. The sequence continues at coordinate 33,639 of CAZCAJ010000044.1, read as the reverse complement.
CCTGGCGAGCTGCTTCTCTATGCTCCCGCAGGTGAGGTCGCAGAGCTTGTAGATCGACGGATCAGCGATCGAATAGAAGACCTGCAGGCCCTCCTTGCGGCGGGCGAGTATGCCCGCGCCCGCGAGCGACTGCAGGTGACGGGAAACATTCGCCTGGGTTCCGCGAGTCTCCCTGACCAGGGAGCTCACGGATTTCTCGGCATTGAAAAGCGCGTGCAGCAGGCGCAGCCGCATGGGCTCGGAGAGCACGGCGAACCGGCGGGCGATCAGTTCCAGCGCTTCGTCGGTGAGGGGGCGGAGGGTCTTCGGGGTCATGCAGGGCGGGATTAAATGGAGGCTTGACACTTATTCAATCATATCCGTATATGCGCATATTCGTCAACACGAATCGTGAAACCCGAGTCCTTAGTCCGCATCCTCGCCGGCAGCTTCGTGCTCGCCGGGATCGCCCTCACGCTGCTGGTCAGCCGCTGGTGGCTGCTGCTGCCCTCCTTCGTCGGCGCCAATCTCCTCCAGTCGGGATTCACGGGATTCTGCCCGCCGACGCTCATCCTGTCGAAGTTGGGATGGCTGGGCCCGGACGGGACGATCCACTGGGGCGGCCGCCGCGACCGGCTTGACGGTTCCCCCAGATGAAATCGGCCCTGCTCAGGTTCGTCCTCACCGTCGCGGGCGCCGCTGCCGTCGGCGCGGTGATGGGGCATTTCGGCCAGTGCACCTCGGGCGCGTGCCCGCTGACGTCAACCTGGTGGCGCGGCGCCGTCTTCGGCGCGGTCCTGGGGCTTTTCATCGCGCTGTCCTGGAATGGGGAGTGAGCGGCCCCCCCGGACCCGTCGAACCCATGCACCGCGGCGCCAACCCCGTCCTCCTCCTGGCGCTGCTGGCCGGCGCGTTCCCGTCCCCAACCCGGGCCGAGGTCTGGACGCTGGACCGCGCGGTGGCGACCGCCCTCCAGCGCAGCCCCGACGCGCAGATCGCGCGGGCGCGGATCGACGCCGCGCAGGCGCTGCTCGCGCAGTCGCAGTCGGCCTGGCTGCCGCAGCTCTCCGTCTCCGGCCGGTACACCGGCACGAACAGCCCCATGATGGCCTTCGGCTCGATTCTGAACGAACGGGCCTTCAACTTCGGCCTGAACTTCAACAGCCCGGGGCGGATCGACGACCTGAACGGCACGGGCACGGTGGCCTACAACCTCTACAGCGGCGGCAGGGCGACCGCGGCACGGGCCGCCGCCAGCGCGGGCACGGAGGCCGCCGACTGCGAGTGGCGCGCCACGCAGAACCAGCTCGCCGCCGACGTGGTCAAGGCGGTCCTGAATATCCGGAAGTCGCGGGAAGCGGTTGAGGCGATGGGGTCGGCCGTCCGGGCCTACGAGGAGGCCGTCGCGGTCGCCCGCGCGCGCTTTGACGCCGGGCAGCTCCTCAAGGCCGACCTCCTGAGCCTTCAGGTCCAGCTCGCGCAGACGCGGGAGTCGCTTTCGGAAACCCGGCACGGCGCCGCGCTCGCCTCGCGCGCGTTCCAGTTTCTCCTTGGGATCGAGCCCGGCGACGCGGCAGTCGACCTGGCTGACGGCGACCCGGCGCTGGCCCGACTCGTCGAGCCCGACACCCGCGACTATACCCGCCGGCCGGAGCTGGCCGCGATCGGAGCCCGGGTGAGGGCAGCCGAGGCGATGGTGGAGTCAGCCAGGGGCGGAAGGCGGCCGACCGTAAACGCCTTTGCGAGCTACCAGGTGGACCAGGGCTGGGTCCTGGACCGCCACGGCGACGGCTGGCTCGCCGGAGTCGCGGTCGACCTCAACATATTCGACGGCGGCCAGACCGCCGGCAGGATCCGCCAGGCTGGGGACGAGCTCGCGCAGGCCAAGGAGATGCTGCGCAAGACGACGCTCGGCGTCCGCCTCGAGGTGGAGCAGGCGCGCCTCGCCCATGCCGATGCCGTCGAGCGCCTCGCCGTCAGCGCCGGCGCCGTGGAACAGGCCGAGGAGAGCGCGGCGCTGAGCCGCGCGAGGTTCGACAGGGAGGCGCTCCTGGCAGCCGACCTGATCGGCTCCGAGAGCCGCCTGCTCGAGGCCCGCCTTCGCCGCACGGTGGCGGCCGCCGACGAGCGCGTCGCGCTGGTCGAGCTCCGCCGCGCCCTCGGGCTGGACCCGCTCCCTCCATCCTAGCCTAAAATCATGAGACACGCCCGCCTGCTCCTTTCGACCGCCCTCATCGCGCTCACCGCCGGCTGCGGCAGACGGGCCGGGTCCGACGGGGAGGCCGACGCGAAGCTTCCCGCGGCGAAGGTCAGGCTCGCGGCCGTGCGCGCCGAGAACCTCGCGTCCGTGACCGAGAGCACCGGCACGGTGCGGCCCCTTAGGTCCGCGCAGGTCGCCGCGAAGTTGATGGGCGCGATAGAGGAGATGCCGGTCGTCCTGGGCCAGCGCGTCCGCGCGGGCGACCTCCTCGCCCGGATCGGGGCGGACGAGATTTCGGCGCGCGCGGCGCGGGCGCAGGCCCAGTTGAGCGCCGCCCGCCGCGACCTGGAGCGCGAGCGCGAGCTCCTCAAGAAGGAGGCCAGCACCGCCGAGACGGTGAGGGACCTCGAGGACCGCTTCTCCGGCGCGCAGGCGGCGGTCCGGGAGGCCGAGGCGATGCTCGCCTACACCGTGGTCCGGGCGCCGTTCGACGGCATCGTCGCCCGGAAGTTTGCCGATGTCGGCGACCTGGCCTCGCCGGGGCTCCCGCTCCTCGAGTTCGAGGGAATGGATGAATTCCAGGTCGAGGCCGCCCTGCCGGACTCGCTGGCCTCGCGCCTCGCCCCGGGCGCGGTCCTCACGGTTTCCATACCCGCGAGGAACGCCATCTTCGCCGGGAAGCTGGAGGAGCTCTCCCCCGCGTCCGATCCCGGCGCGCACACCGTCACGGCAAAGATCCGCGTCCCGGCCGGGGTACCGGTGCGGTCGGGGGAATTCGCCCGCGTGCAGGTGGAGGGGGCCCCTGAATCCGCCCTCATGGTGCCCGCATCGGCCGTCGTGACCGACGGACAGATGCAGCTTGTCTTCGTGGCCGACGCGGACAACCGCGCCGGCCTGCGGCTCGTGAGGACCGGCGCCCCGCGCGGGGACCAGGTCGAGGTGCTTTCGGGCCTCGACGGCGGCGAGCGAGTGGTGGCGGCGCCGCCCGTAGGGCTTCGCGAGGGCCAGCCCCTGGAGATCCAGCCGTGAACGGTCCGTGGCCATCGCCGGCCGCCGACCGGCGCGCCTACGGCTTCGCCGGACGGACCGCGTCGCGGTTCATCGACTCCAAGCTGACGCCCATCATTGTCGCGGCTTCGCTGCTGCTCGGCGCCTTTGCCGTGCTGATGCTCCCGCGCGAGGAGGAGCCGCAGATCAAGGTACCGATGATCGACGTGATGGTCGCCATGCCCGGCGCAACGGCGCACGAGGTGGAGAACCGCGTCACCCGGCCGATGGAGAAGCTCCTCTGGGAGATTCCCGGTGTCGAGTACCTCTACTCCACGGCTAGCCCTGGCGGTGACCTGACGATCGTGCGCTTCGTGGTCGGGACCGACCTCGAGGCCGCCCTCGTTCGCCTCCACCAGAAGCTGCAGTCCAACTTTGACCGGATCCCCCCCGGGGTCACGCAGCCCCTCATCAAGGCGCGGACGATCGACGACGTCCCCATCCTCGCCCTCACGTTCCACAGCGCGCGCTACGACCACGCCATGCTCCGCCGCCTGGCGGTGCAGGTGGACGACGCCGTGAGGCAGGTTCCGCAGGTCGCGGAGACCCGGGTGACGGGCGGCCAGGCGCGCGGGATCCGGGTCCTGCTCGACCCCCAGAAGCTGGCCTCGCGCAACCTGAGCCCCGACGCCCTCATCCCCGCGCTGCAGCAGGCCAACGCCCAGGCGTTCGCCGGCGCCCAGGCCGCGGGCAACCGGGAGACGCTCCTCCAGGTGGGCTCGTTCTTCCGCGACGCGAGGGATGTGGGCGACGTCGTCGTCGGGGTGTCCGGAGGCCGGCCGGTGTACCTTCGCGACGTGGCGGCCATCGTCGACGGCCCGGCGGAGCCGGCGGACTATGTCCTTTTCGGCGCCCCCGGGCGCGCGGAGGAGGCCGCCGTGACGCTGAGCGTCGCGAAGCGCCCCGGGGCGAACGCCGTCGGCGTCGTCAGGGCGGTGCTGGCCAGGGTCGATTCCCTCAAGGGGACGCTCATTCCCGCCGACGTCGGCGTCGCGGTCACCCGCGACTACGGCGCCACGGCCCTTGAGAAGTCGAACGAGCTGCTGTTGCACATGGGCTTCGCGGTCTTCGGCGTGGCGCTTCTCATCCTGCTCTTCCTCGGCTGGCGCGAGTCGCTGGTCGTGCTCCTCGCGATCCCCGTGACCCTCGGCCTCACGCTCCTCGTCTTCTACCTCTACGGCTACACGCTCAACCGGATCACGCTCTTCGCGCTCATCTTCTCGATCGGCATCCTCGTGGACGACGCGATCGTCGTGGTCGAGAACATCGTGCGCCACATGGGGCTGCCGGGATGCCGGCGCAAGGGCCTGCTCGGCGTCGCCGTCGAGGCGGTCGACGAGGTCGGCAACCCGACGATCCTGGCCACGTGGGCGGTGATCGCCGCCGTGCTCCCCATGGCGATCGTAAGCGGCCTGATGGGCCCGTACATGCGGCCGATCCCGATCGGCTCGAGCGCGGCGATGCTCTTCTCGCTCCTCGTCGCGTTCGCCGTCACCCCGTGGGCGGCGCTGAAGGTTCTCCGAGGGCGCGGCGGGCGCGCCGCCGGGGCCGCGGAATTCGTCGACGCGCCCCCATCCGAGGGGGAGGGGGCGGCCGGCGATGCCATGGCCGACACCTGGTTCACGCGCGTCTACAGCCGGGTCATGCGGCCTCTCCTGGACCACCGGGCGCGGCGGTGGGGCTTCCTCGCCGCCGTGGCGGCGGCCACCGCCGGGGCCGTGGGGCTGGTCGGCATCGGGGCGGTCAAGGTGAAGATGCTGCCCTTCGACAACAAGTCGGAGTTCCAGGTCATCCTGAACATGCCCGAGGGCAGCACGCTCGAGCAGACGGCGCGCGCGGCCCGGGAAATGGCGGCGGCCCTGCGCGCAGAGCCCGAGGTCCGCGACTACGAGGTCTACGCCGGCACGGCCTCCCCGTTCAACTTCAACGGCCTCGTCAGGCACTACTTCCTGCGCAGGGGCCCGAGCATCGCCGACATCCAGGTGAACCTCCTGCCGAAGGACGAGCGCGCCGCGCAGAGCCACGCAATCGCGAGGAGGGTCCGCCCGCGGCTCGCCGCCATCGCCCGGGGGTTCGGCGCCGCCGTGGCCGTCGCCGAGGTTCCGCCGGGCCCGCCCGTGCTCCAGACGCTCGTTGCCGAGGTGTACGGGCCGGACGAGGACTCCAGGCTCGGCCTGGCGGCCAGGGTCCGCCGGATCTTCGAGGAAACTCCCGGGGTCGTCGACGTCGACTGGTACGTGGAGGCCCTCCAGCCGAAGACGGTCCTGAGGGTCGACAGGGCCAAGGCGGCGCTCAGCGGCATAAGCGAGGCCGCGATCTCGCGCGCCGTGCAGCTTGCGACCCAGGGCTACCCGGTCACCCCGCTCCATGCGGCCGGCGAACGCGAGACCGTGGAAGTCGCGCTGGAGCTTCCCCTGGCGCTCCGATCCCGCCCGGAGGACCTGCTCGCCCTCCAGGTCCGGTCGGGCGTCAACCCGGGGGCGCCGCTTGTCCCCCTGCGCGAGCTCGTCTCGGTCGAGCGCACCCTCGGCGAGCGCAACATCTACCACAAGAACCTCCAGGACGTGGTCTACGTGACGGGCGACGTCGCCGGGGTCGTCGAGAGCCCGGTCTACGCTATCCTCGCGATGAACAGGGAGCTCGCGAGGCTTGACGGGCGCGACTTTGGGGGCTCTCGGCCCGGCGTGAGGGTCTACAACGCCGTCATCCCGGGCACCGACCGCGAACCGGCCATCAAGTGGGACGGCGAGTGGCAGGTGACCATCGAGGTGTTCCGCGACCTGGGCCTGGCCTTCGGCGCCGTGCTCATCCTCATCTACATGCTCATGGTCGGCTGGTTCAGGAACTACGCCACGCCTTTCATCGTCATGACGGTCATCCCCTTCTCGCTGGTCGGCGTCCTTCCCGGCCACTGGGCGCTGGGCGCCTTCTTCACGGCCACCTCGATGATCGGCTTCATGGCCGGCGCCGGCATCGTGGTCCGCAACTCCATCATACTGGTCGACTTCATCGAGCTGCGCATGAGCCACGGCCGGTCGCTGCGCGACGCCTGCATCGAGTCCGGGGCCGTCCGCTTCAGGCCGATGATGCTCACCGCCTTGGCGGTCGTGGTCGGCGGACTCGTCATCCTGTCCGACCCGATATTCCAGGGCCTGGCGATATCCCTCCTGTTCGGCGCCCTGGCCTCGCTGGTCATCAGCCCGCTGGCGGTTCCGCTCATCTATTATACAGTCCACTCGAACCGCAAAGAGGCGCACTCGCGCCAAAACGAACCTGAATCGACACCATGAAAGCAAACATAGGCCGCATCGACCGCATCATCCGCATCATCGCCGGCCTCGCGATTCTCGGCGCCGGCTATTACTTCAAGAGCTGGTGGGGCCTCGTCGGCCTGGGGCCGATCCTGACTGCCGTCATCCGCGTATGTCCCGCATACATGCCCTTTGGCCTCAGCACGTGCGGGGTGAAGGAGGACAAGAAGGCCTAGCGGCTTTCGCCAAACCCCGCCGGCGGAGGCGCCGTTTCCCCTGGTGCTCGCAGCGGTCGGGTCGCCAGGCTTCCCCGGAACGTCGATGATCGCAACAGCCGTGGACGGATCGTTCACGGCCCATCCCCTCGAATTGCACGGCGCCGTCGCCGGGCCGCAGGAGGTCTAGTGAATTATTGAGAAGACCGCGACGGCCAGGCCGATCGCGCCCGCGAACACGAGCAGTGCCGCCTTGGTCGAGATCTGCGGCTGGCCGGCCGGCCTATAATGGATGTTGGAGGTCGAGTTTTTCACGCCTCCATGCAAGCATCTGCCGTACCAGTTCCACCGGGGCCGGCTCCGGGGCATTTAGGGGTGGCCGGACCGGGCGCTCGCGGCAAGAGTCGCCCCATGGAAACCAAGCGGCTGGGATCTGCCGACACGGCCCTCATGCTGGTCGGGAGGATTGCGGTCGCGGCGCTTGTCATCCAGGGGGCCGCCTTCGCATCGGACCTGAACGGAACCTGGAGGATGGACGTGCCCAAGCCCTCCGGCGCGACGCTCCACTCGTTCCTCGTCCTGCACCAGGACGGGACCAGTATCAGCGGCCAGGTCATCGCGAACGGCTCCGTCGGGGTCCCGATCAGGGGGGCCCACGCTGAGGGCCAGGACACGGTTTTCAGCATCAACTGGGGCTGGAATTTCCGGGTCAGGCCGGAGGGCGCCAACCTCCGGGTCGTCGTGTCGTACGACGGGGGCGGGAGGGACGAGGCCCTGGCGGTCCCGGTGCCCGAGTCCGACACCCGCCCGCCCGCCGCGCTGCCGGTGCCCGCGGTCCGCGCCCTCCCGGACAACGGGCTGGCGAGGACGCCGCCGATGGGCTGGAACAGCTGGAACCACTTCGCGGAGTCCGTCGACGACAGGGTCGTGCGCGAGACGGCCGACGCCATGGTGGCGACCGGCATGGCGGCGGCGGGCTACACCTACGTGAACATCGACGACACGTGGGAGGGCGGGCGCGACGCCGGGGGCGACATCGTGCCCAACAGGAAATTCCCCGACATGAAGGCGCTCGCGGACTACGTGCACCGAAAGGGCCTCAAGCTCGGGATATACTCCTCCCCGGGTTTCGTCACCTGCGGAGGCTACGAGGGAAGCTACGGTCACGAGGAGCAGGACGCCGGTACGTTCGCGGCGTGGGGCATCGACTACCTGAAATACGACTGGTGCAGCGCCGGCCGCGTCTACAGCGACGCCTACCTGCGCCCGGTCTACCAGAAGATGGGGGAGGCGCTGCAGCGCTGCGGCCGCCCGATCGTCTACAGCCTCTGCGAATACGGGATGGGCGGCGTCTCGGGGTGGGGCCCCGATGCCGGCGCCAACCTCTGGCGCACAACGGGGGACATCCAGGACAACTGGGATTCCATGGCCGCAAACGGCTTCAGCCAGGACCGCCTCGCAAAATACGCGGCCCCGGGCCGCTGGAACGACCCGGACATGCTCGAGGTGGGCAACGGCGGGATGAGCGCGACGGAGTACAGGACCCACTTCAGCCTCTGGTGCATGCTGGCCGCGCCGCTCATCGCCGGGAACGACCTGCGCCACATGTCGCCCGAAACCATCGGGATCCTCACCAACCGCGAGGTCATCGCCATCGACCAGGACCCGCTGGGGAAACAGGGCGTGCGCGTGTCCGGGAAGGACGGCGTCGAGGTCTGGGTCAAGCCGGTGCGCGGCGGCCAGGCGGTCGCAGTATTCAACCGCAACGCCGGCGAGCTGGACGCGGCCGTCACCTGGGCCCTGGTAGGCAGGTCCTCCGCGCCGGCCGGCCTGCGCGACCTCTGGCTGCACCGGGACCTCGCCCCCGCGCCGGACGGCTACCGGGGCCGCGTGCCCGGGCCCGCGGCGGTGGTGCTTCTCCTCAGGTAGGCGGCGCGGGCGCGGCTTCCCGGCGGGAGCCACCGGGCGCCGTCTTTACTTGTGGGGCGCGGCGCGGGGGCCGATCCTTGATCCCGAGCCATGAGACCGGCCCTCTTCGTCGCCCTGCTCGTCCTGCCGCATGGGCCCGCCACCGGGTCGCCGCCCGGCGGGGCCGCCCCGGGGGCCGATCCCGGGGGCGACCGGTGGCGCCTGGGAGACAGGGCCGGCGTGGAATGGAACGTGGCCGCGGACGCGAGGCTGCCGCACGAGGACCATGTGGAGATGAGCGGCCTCAGGGCCTCGATGGTGGTCACCTACCGCGTCGACGCCGAGCGGAGGATCCACATCCGCGACCTGGCGGTATTCCCCGGCTTCATCGTCAAGTACGACTACCGCGGCTACCTCATGCGCGAATTCCCCGGGGACGCGCCGGCGTTCTACGTCGACGGCCGGCCCTTCGCGGAGCCCGCGGTGGAGAGGATCGCGTTCGACGGCGTGCTCCGCGTCGACTACGAGCCCGGCCGGGTCGCCGTCAGCCGGCGCCTCTTCCCGTCGCCCGACAAGCCCGCCGTGTTCGACCTCTGGGAGGTGAGGAACGCCTCCGCGTCCCCGGTCGAGCTCGCGGTCGGCGAGCTCCTCCGGTCGGACCCGGTCCACGGGGCGGACGCGAACTACGCGATCGAGACCGGGATCCGCGGCTCAAGGAGCGTCCTCGCGGCCGGGGAGAGGGCGGTGTTCTGGGTCGAGCACAGCGGCCGGCAGGCCGACGCCCCTTCCGCCGGCGCAGACGGGGAGGCGGAGCTTCGCGCGCGCACCGACTTGATCGCGACGCTGGGCGCCCGCCTCGAGCTGCGCACCCCCGACCCCGACATAGACCGGGAGTTCGGCATGGCCAAGGTCCGGACCGCCGAGAGCATATTCGCGACCCGGTCCGGGCTCGTCCACTCCCCGGGGGGCGTCAGGTTCTACGGCGGCGTCTGGGCGAACGACCAGGCCGAGTACGCCCATCCCTTCTTCGCGTACCTCGGCTACGGCCCCGCGAACGAGGCGGCGCTGAACGGGTACCGGCTGTACATGCCCTACATGACGCCGGAGTTCCACCGGGTCCCCTATTCGTTCGAGATGGACGGCGCCCACCCGATAGCGAGCGTCGACCGCGGCGACGCCGCGATGTACGCCAACGGGGCCGGCCTGTACGCGCTCGCCCTCGGGGACGAGGGGGTCGCCCGGACGCTCTGGCCGGCCATCCAGTGGTGCCTCGAGTACTGCGCGAGGCGGACGACGCCGGACGGGGTCGTGGCCTCCGACACCGACGAGATGGAGGGCCGCCTTCCCACGGGGACCGCGAACCTGTCGACCTCCGCGCTGGCCTACGGCGCCCTGGTGAGCGCGAGCCGCCTGGCCGGGGAGATGGGCGAGCCTGAATGCGTCGGCCGGCGCTACGCCGACAGGGCCGCGGCGCTTCGGGCGGCGATCGAGAGCCACTTCGGGGCGGACGTCGAGGGCTACCACACCTACCGCTACTACGCCGGCTGCGCCGGGCTCCGCCACTGGATCTGCCTGCCGCTCGCGATGGGAATCGACGAGCGCAGGGAGGGGACGACCCGCGCGCTCCTGGAGCGGCTCTGGTCGCCGGACGGGCTCCGGGTCGAGGACGGCAGCAACAGCTACTGGGACAGGGCTACCCTGTACGCCCTGCGCGGGCTCCTGATCAGCGGGGCGGCCGAGGAGGGGGTGGCCCGGCTCAGGCAGTACACGCGCCGCAGGCTCCTCGGCGAGCACGCGCCCTACCCGGTCGAGGCCCACCCGGAGGGCGGGGAGGCCCAGCTTGCCGCGGAAAGCGCCCTGTACTGCCGGGTGATCATCGAGGGCCTGTTCGGCATCCGCCCCCTCGGATTGAGGCAGTTCGCGTGCGCGCCCCGGCTGCCGGCCGGCTGGGACCGCATGTCCTTGGGGGACATCCACGCCTTCGGCACGGTGTTCTCCGTCGAGGCCCGGGCGGCGGCGCCCGGCAGGATCCGCCTCGAGGTGACCCGCGCCGGCGCGGCGCTCTTCTCCGGGGAGGGGGCAGCCGGGGACTCCTTCACGGTCCGGCTCTAGCCGCGGCCCGGGGCATGCCGACCGAACCCGACCCCCAGGCCGCGACCCAGGGCCGCGAACTCGCGCGCGGGCGCAAGGCGGACCTGGTCCTGTGCCTGCGCAACTGCACGAGGGAGGGGATCGTCGCGATGCCCATCGTCACGATGGCGCTCCCGGCGAGCATGGCGCTCACGGCGCTCGTCACCAAGGCCTTCCCCGTCTCCGCGACCGCGATCGGGGTCCTGGGGTCGCTGCCGTTCGTCGGCAACTTTCTGCAGATCTTCGTCTCCCCGTTCCTGATGCGGTGGCGGCCGCCCAAGGCGATCACGGTGTCGGCCGCGTCCCTTCACCTCGTGAGCTGGATCGCCCTGGGCGTCCTCCTGCCGTGGATCCCGCGCGGCGACCCGCACAGGGCGGCCCTGTGGATCCTCGGCTGGTTCCTCGTGTCGAGCTGCCTCGGCGCGGTGGCGGGCGTCACGTGGAGCACGTGGATCGAGGAGTGGGTGCCGCGCCGGATCCGGGCGAAGTTCTTCGGCCGGCGCAACCAGATCCTCCAGTTCGCCGTCGTGGTGTTCCTGATGGCGTCCGGATGGGTCCTCTCCCGGTGGGAGTACTCGGTCGGCGCGTTCCAGGCCGTGATCCTCGCCTCGGCGTTCATGAGGATCTTCTCGCTGAGGTGGCAGTGGGCGAGCCCCACCCGCCCGCACCGGCCGCCGCCCCCGCCGGGCGGCTCCCTGCGCGGGCAGGCGGCGGTCCTCCTCGGCTCGCGCTCGTTCCTCATGTTCGTCGCGTTCGGCGCGGTCTGGAGCTTCGCGGCCAACTGCTTCGGGCCCTTCTACACGGTGTTCATGTTCGGCCCGGTCGGCTTCTCCGCCCTGGACGTCGCCGTCGCGACGGGCCTCTCGCAGGTCGGCGGGGCGCTCTCGCTGCCGGCCTGGGGGCGGCTCCTCGAGCGCCACGGCAACAAGCCGGTCATGGTCCTCTCGCTCGTCCTCTGGCAGCTCTCGATGTTCCTGTGGTGCGTCGTCAACCCGGGCAACCGGGCGATGCTCTACGGTCTCTGGACCTGGGCCGGGGCGACGAGCGCCGGGTTCGTGCTCGGCCAGTTCACGTTCAGCCTCCGGGTGATCCCGGTCGGGGCGAAGATGCTCGCGATCGGCTTCAACCTCGCCGTCACGTCGCTGGTCGCCGCCGCGGCGCCGGTCCTCGGCGGCTGGGTCATCGCGCACGCCCCGGCGGGGTGGGGCGGCCCGCTCCGGGTCTACCACGCCTGCTTCGCCGCCCAGCCGGTCATCGCCCTCGCCGGGGCCTTCCTGCTCCTGCGCGTGCGCGAGCCCGCTGCGAGCCCGTTCTCGACGGTCGTCGGGGCCATGCGCAATATCCGAACCTTGGGCGGCGTCCTGGGTCTCAGCTTCCTTGTGAACTACGTGTTTACGGAGGACCGGGGCCGGAGGGACGGGGCCTGAAGTGGCGCCCTGGCGCAACTTTGCCGTGCCGGGCGCGTCTCGACATTGGGGCCGCGTGCCCCAAACATCCCGCGTTTATGCCCCATCCAAAGAACCCCAGGCAGAGAGGCTTCACGCTCGTCGAGATCCTCGTCGTGATCACGATAATCGGGCTCCTGGCCGGCCTTACCATCGCCAACTTCGGCAAGCTCTTCGGGGGCTCGCAGGTCGACATCGCCAGGCTCTTCGTGAGCCAGAGCATGAAGACCCCGCTCGTGACCTACCGCCTCCAGATGGGCGCCTACCCGTCGACCGACGAGGGCCTCCAGGCGCTCCTCGCCGCCCCCCCGGGCAAGGCCGACCGCTGGCGCGGGCCCTACGTGGAGGGCAACAAGATCCCGCCGGACCCGTGGGGCGAGCCCTACCAGTACAAGTGCCCGGGCGTCCACAACAAGGACGGCTATGACCTCTGGTCCAAGGGCCCCGACAGGACGGACGGAACCGATGACGACATCGGCAACTGGTGAGGCGAAGGCGTTCACGCTCGTCGAGATACTGCTGGCCCTGGCGCTCGTCGCGCTCCTCGGCACGATCTTCATAAGCGGGACCAACTCCCTCCTCGCGGAGCGGGTGGCGTCGCCCGACGAGCAGTTCTGGACGGCGTGCGCGCAGGCGCGCAAGGAGGCCCTCGAGGAGCAGCGCACCGTGCTCATGAGCTTCGACACCAAGTCGCGCAGCTTCGTCCTCTCCGACGGCGCCCACCAGAGGGCCCTTCCCGTCGCGGGCCCGGACGACCTGGCGATCGACTTCCATCCCGGCCAGTCGGGCTCGGGCTCCTCCTCGATCCTCATCGGCGGCGTCCTGGTCGAGACGCAGCCGCTCACATCGGTGGATTTCTACGACGACGGGACGTGCACGCCGTTCCGCGTCCAGCTGCGCACCGCGGCCGGGGCGCACATGCTCTCCGTCGACCCCTGGACGTGCGCGCCCGTCCTCACCAAGACCGATGCCTCTCCGTAGGGGATTCACGCTCGTCGAGGTCCTGGTCGCCCTCGTCATCTTCGCGCTCACCGCGGTGGTCCTCGGGAGCGCGTACCTGAACGTGCTCAACGGCTACGAGATCGCCCGCAAGGCGAACATGAACGACGAGGACGTGTTCTTCGCCCGGTCGCAGCTCCTCTCGCAGGCCGACCTGCAGACCGCGCAGAACGGGGCCGAGTTCGACGACGGCGACCGCCACGTGAGATGGACGGCGGAGATCGAGCAGGGGAGCACGACCGACCTGTTCAGCGTGACGTTCACCTGCACGGTCACGGGGGGGGTGGGGGTCGAGGCGAGGACCGTGGTCGAGAACTTCATGCTCGTGCGCCCCACCTGGTCCGACCCGACCACGCGGAGCACGCTGCGCCAGAACGCGGCGGACCGGATCGCGCTCGTCCAGGGGAAGCAGGCCCAATGAGGCGGCGCGGGTTCACCCTGGTCGAGATCCTGCTCTCGATGGCGCTCGTCGGGCTCGTGCTCGTCGGGCTCAACACCTTCGTCTTCTCGATGGGCGAGCTCTGGGGCAGGAACACCGACGTCCGGCTCTTCGACCAGCACGTGCGCGCCGTCACGCGCTTCCTCCAGCGCGAGGTGCTCCGGGCCACGCTTCCCCCCGCCGCCTCGGTGAACGCCACCCCGGTCGGCGTCCAGCCGGTGTCGCCTGAGGGCATGCCCCGGGAGAACCTGATCACCTACATGGAGCTGTCCGGGAGCCGGATCCTCAGGTGGCCCGACAACCCGCTGCCCGAGGTGTTCTGCTCGCTTGAGGTGAGGCGGGGCCAGGGCCTGTTCATGCTCTGGCACTCCGACCTCGAGAACCACTTCAACGACGACCCGCCCCGCGAGGCCCTCGTGTCGCCCTTCGTGACGGCGGTCGCCTACGACTACTTCGACACGGACTTCAACAAGTGGATGACGGAGACCGTGATGCGCACGGACGCCTCCGGCAACCCGCTCCCGCCGCAGAGGCTGCGGTTCACCTTCTCGTACGACCGCCTGACCCGCGAGTCCGTCATAACGCTCCCCCTGGCGAAGCCGGGGCTGCCCAACCCGTGGTGAACCCGATGCCGCGCACCCAAGGCAACGCCCCGCAGCGCTCGTCCGTGCTGGTGCTGGTCCTCGTCATGCTGGCCTTCACCGCGGCCGCGCTCACCGTCTTCATCGAGAAGGCGAGCAACGACCTCCTGGTCGAGGTCCGCCAGTACGACTCGAAGCGGCTCCGCCAGGAGGCCTTCTCGGCGCTCGAGGTGACGATCGCGGTCCTCGAGGACTTCCGGCAGGCGGACAACGGGCTCCACAGCGTCGCCGAGGGCTGGGGCGACCCCCTTGGCTGGGCCGGCTGGACCCCCTCCGAGGGCCGCACCGTCGACGTCTCCTTCCAGGACGAGAGCGGCAAGATCCCCCTCTCCCGCGCCGACATGACGACGCTGACGAACCTGTTCGAGTACTGGCAGATGTCGCCCGCCGACGCCGGCAAGCTCGCGGACGTGCTCCTCGGCTGGATGCAGACCGGCTACGTCTACGCGACCGCGGTGACGCCGGACTACACCAACGCGCAGATCCCCTACGCTGAGCCCCAGAGGCCGATGCGCTCGTTCAGCGAGCTCGCCGCGATCGACTACGCGAAGGACGTGTTCTTCGACGAGAACGGCCTGCCGAACGCCAACTACTGGAGGCTCGTGAACGACGTCTCGATCTTCGCCTACCCGCAGCCGAACGTGAACGGCGCGAACGCCGACGTCCTGGCCGCCGCGGGCCAGTACACGGACACGCAGATGCAGGCCATAAGCGGCTACCTCGCGGGCACGGGCCAGTACGCCCAGGAGGGCCGGCAGTGGTTCCAGAGCACGGCGACCCTGTCCGCCATCGCGGGCGCCGGCGGGAACGCGGCCCCCTTCGGCACGACGATCTCGGCCCTCAGGATCCTCGTGACGGTCCACGAGGGCCGGTCGATGTACCGGCTCTCGGCGGTCGTGGCCCCCCAGGGGGGCGCGACGGCCAACACGACCAACGCGACAAACGCAACCGCGGCGGCCGCCAGTACGTCTACCACGGCGGCGACGCCCGTCACCAACGCGAGCCAGCCGTCCTCGACGGCGAGCAGCGCGGCGACCGCCGCAGCGGCCTCGCAAAGCATAAATTATCCCTATACGATCCTGGAAATCCTCGAAAATGACGAGATCCCGCAGAACCCGTCCGACGCGTCCCAGCCCTGAGCATGTGCGCCTCGCCGCTTGACTTCCTGCGCGCCGGCCCGCCCCCGCCCCGGGTGGCGGTCCTGCACGACGCGGTCTTCTTCTCGAGGACGATCCCCGTCGCGGCGGGGGCCTCGACGGCCGAGGTGGTCGGCCAGGTCGGCCTCGCGCTCGAGGCGCTCTCGCCGTTCCCCCTGGCCCAGCTCTACTTCGGCTATTACATGCCGCCCGGCGCCGACCGGGCGCTCGCGTTCGCCGCATACAGGCGCCGGTTCACCGCGGAGCAGCTCGAGGCATGGAACGGCGCCGAGCTCGTGCTGCCGGCCTTCGCCGCGGTCCTCGGCTGCGACGCCCAGCCCGCGACGACGGTCGTCCTGGCGTCGCAGGACGGCCTGACCGCCGTCCACTGGGACCGGGGGCCCGTGCCCTCGGTCGTGCTCCACCAGCCCCTCAAGCCCGACGCCACGGACGATGAGCGCGCCCAGGCGCGGGCCGCCCTCATAAGGAGCGCCGGCGAGGCGAGGACGGTCCTCGACGCCCCCTCGCCGCCCGTCGCGCGGGCGGGACGCAGCGACGGGGAGATTGTCTTCGAGGCGGGCGCGCTGCGCTCGTCGCTCCCGCTTTCCGTGGCGGGCGCCCTCGACGTCCGCGACAAGGGCGACCTCGAGGCGCTCGCCCGCGCCCGCCGGCGGGACCTCTTCCTGTGGCGCGCGGCGATCGGGGCCGTGGCGGCGTGCGCCCTCTTCGCCGCCGGGGAGGCGGCGCTCTTCGGGGCCGGCCTGTGGCAGGCCGCCCGGGTCGCCAAGATCGCCGCCCAGAGGCCGACCGTCGCCCGTATCATGGAGGAGAAGGACCTCGCGAGCCGGATCGACGAGCTCTCGACCAAGCGGCTCCTGGCCCTCGAGATGATCTCCGTGGTGTCCCCGGAGATGGCCATGCCCAAGAACCCCCCGGCGATCCAGTTCCTGCGCGCCACGGCGAGCTCGGCCTCGGCCAACACGATCGAGATCGACGCCCAGACGGGCAACGCCGGCGAGATCGCGGCCTACAAGACGGCGATCGAGCAGACGCCCTCCTGCGACCACGTCGAGATCCGCGACCAGCGCACCCAGAACAACGTGGTCTCCTTCAGGCTCGTCGTGACCTTCAAACCCGGGGCCCTCGCGCCCGCCAGCTCATGATCCGCACGATCCGGGCGCTGTTCCTTTCGCGGCTCCTGCGGGAGAAGCTCCTCCTCACGGGGATCGCCGTCCTCGTGGCCGCCATCTGGATGACGGGCGTAGCCAAGCGCACCGGCCGCTTCGTCCACGTGGTGCGGGTCACGACGACCTCGCTGGCCGACCAGGCGCGGTGGCTGTCCAACCGTGCCGCGATCGAGGCGTCGGCGCAGGCCTCGGCGGCCCGGCTCGACGCGGTGCGCACGCTCG
This sequence comes from uncultured Opitutaceae bacterium, assembly GCA_964496645.1. Taxonomy (GTDB): domain Bacteria; phylum Verrucomicrobiota; class Verrucomicrobiia; order Opitutales; family Opitutaceae; genus Palsa-1447. The sequence continues at coordinate 16,840 of CAZCAJ010000044.1, read as the reverse complement.
ACACGACGAGGCTCATCGCCGAGGTCTCGGCGATCGCGACCGAGGCGGGCCTCAAGAACACGACGAGCGGCGAGGCCAAGGACGTGAGCAACGGGCAGTTCGCCGTCCACACGCTGCAGTTCAACGTCACCAAGGCGGACTGGGGCGCGCTCAAGGGGTTCTACCTGGCCCTGGGCAAGCGCTCGCCGTACATCGGCATCGAGCAGTGCTCGCTGCAGGTGGACCGCGCCAACCAGGCGCTCCTCGACGCGAACTTCCAGATCTCGTCGGTCGAGATCGCGAGGCACTGAGGCGCCACCGCGCCCCGCCAGGCGACCGCCGAAGCCCGGAACCCGATGGCCGTCTTCTCCCAGCAGAACCGAGCCCCCGACCCGGTCCCGGCCGGGCGCGGCGCGGACCTCCCGCTCAGGCGCCTCTCGTTCCGCGCGATGGCGACCCAGTGCGAGGTGCAGTACACCGCCCCGGGCGGGGACTCCCAGGCGGCCTCGTTCGAGGGGGCGGCGCACGGCTGGGTGGACGCGTTCGAGGCCAAGTTCTCGCGTTTCCAGCCCGGCAGCATCGTCAGCCGGATCAACGAGGCGTCGGGAAGGGACTGGGTCGCGGTCGACGCCGAGACCGAGGGCCTCCTCGCCATGTGCGACACGCTGCACTTCATGACGCGGGGGATCCTCGACCCGTCCGCGCTCCCGCTCATCCGCATCTGGAACTGGAAGGCCGACCCGCCGGCCATCCCGGGCAGGGAGGCGATCGCCGAGGCGCTCCGGCTCGTCGGCTGGGCGAAGGTGAAGCGGGAGCCCGGGAGGGTCTTCCTCCCGCAGCGGGGGATGGCGCTCGACTTCGGCGGCTTCGGCAAGGAGTACGCGGTGGACATCGTCGCCCTGATCGCCAAGGACCACGGGATCGCGGACTGCCTCGTCGACTTCGGGCACGACCTGCGCGCGGCGGGCGCGCCGCCGGGGCGGCCGGCGTGGCACATCGGCCTCGAGGACCCCAAGAGCCCCGGAAAGACCTGGGCGAGCGTCGGCCTGCGCAACAAGTCGATAGCGTCCTCGGGCGACTACATCCGGTGCTTCACGATCGGCGGCCGGCGCTACGGCCACATCATCGACCCCAGGACGGGGTGGCCGGTCGCCAACGGGTGCACCCAGGCCACGGTGATCGCGGACACGTGCCTCCAGGCGGGCATGCTGTCGACCTCCGCGTTCATCGCCGGGGCGACCGCGGGCCTCGAGCTGATCCGGGCCTGCCCGGGCGCGGAGGGGATCATCCTCACGGAGAAGGAGAGGGCCCAGACCCGGGGCTTCTTCAATTATGTCGCCTCAAGCTGAGCCGGCGGGCCAGGATCCCCGGATGGAAACGGGGCACGGGGGCAGCGACCGGCGGTCCGCCGGGGCGGGCGCGCGCCGCCTGGTTTTAGCCGCGCTCGCACTTGCCGCGCTGGCCGGGTGCGCGTCGCCGCAGCTCGCCCGGGTCAAGCCCTGGCAAAGGGAGTACCTCGCGGACCCGCTGATGGACCCGAACCGCGACCCCCTCGGCACGGCGCTGTCGGACCACGTGTACTTCTCGCGCGAGGCCGCCCAGGGCGGCCGGGGCGTCGGGGGCGCCGGGTGCGGATGCAACTGACCGGGCTGCGCCCATGACGCGCGGGCGAGCCCTAGCCCCCTGGGTCGGCCGGGCCAGGATGCCGGCCGCGGTGCTTGTCGCGCTCCTGCAGCGGACCCCGGCCGTGAGGATGGCCGCCGCGGCGTCGGAGGCCGCCCGGGCCCCGATCGCCGCGGTCGCCAGGGCTGCCGTCGCTGCCGCCGCCGCCCTGGGCGCGATCGACTCGGTGGCGGGCGCGACGACGTACACGCTCTCCACGGGGTCGCCGGGCCACCCGAGCCCGTACACCGTCGCCGAGGGCTCCCAGGCCGCTGCCGTCGCGTTCGCCCTGATCTCCAACCCCACCGTCACGAATCCCGCGGAGTCCTGGACGGTCATGGGCCAGATCCCGCCTGGCCTCTCCTTCGGCAACCCGGGCGGCCCGACCATCACGTCGCCCGGCTACGTCAACCTCCAGAACCCCTTCCTGTTCGGCACGCCCACGGAGGCCGGCTCCTACACCATGGTCCTCCAGGCCTGGGAATACCAGGGCGGGACGGGCCTGTTCTCCAGCACGTTCACCTACGAGGTCATCGTCACGTCCAACGTGACGCCGACTCCCACCCCGACGCCGAACCCGAACGCGCCGGCCTTCACGACGCAGCCGATCTCGGCGACGGTGGCCGGAGGCACCGTCGCCCTGGACGCCGTCGCGACAAAATCCCCGACGTACCAGTGGATGCTCAACGGCGCCCCGGTCTCCGGAGCGACGGGCCCCATACTCCTGATCCCCAATGCCGCGGCCGCCGCGGGAACCTACGCGTGCGTAGCGACCAACCCGGCCGGATCGACGACGAGCAGCGCCGCGACCGTCGCCATCGACAACACGGCCGACATCGGCCGCCTGGTGAACATCTCCTGCCGGGCGACCGTCGGGACGCAGGCCAGCATCCTCATAGCCGGATTCGTCGTCGGCGGGGCGGGGACCTCGGGCGCGGAGCCGCTCCTTCTCCGCGGGTCCGGCCCCGCCCTCATCCCGTTCGGCGTGATGGGCACGCTGCCCGACCCGCAGCTGCAGCTCTACTCGGGGCCGACGCTCCTCGGCACAAATGACGCCTGGGGCGGAAGCGCCCAGATCGCGAGCACCGCGGCCGCCGTGGGGGCGTTCGCGTGGAACTCGCCCGCGAGCCACGACGCGGCGCTCCTGGAGCAGCTCTCCGCCGGCGCCTACACGGCGCAGGTCGCCGGGGAGAGCGGCGACACCGGCGTCGCCCTGGCCGAGGTCTACGACGCGACGCCGGCGGGCGCGTACACGGCGGCCGCCGCGCGGATCGTCAACATCTCGGCGCGCGTCCAGGTCGGAACGGGGGGCGACATCCTGATCGCCGGGTTCGCGATAGGCGGCTCCACGTCGAGGACGGTCCTTGTCCGCGCGTCGGGGCCGGCGCTCGTCCCGTTCGGCGTCCCGGGGACGCTGCCCGACCCGCTGCTCCAGCTCTACTCGGGCTCGACCGTCATCCTGAGCAACAAGGGCTGGGGCGGAAATCCGCAGATCGCCTCCGCGGCGTCCTCGGTGGGGGCGTTCCAGTGGAGTTCCCCCATGAGCGCCGACTCCGCGCTCCTCGTCACGCTGCCGCCGGGGGCCTACACGGCGCAGGTGTCCGGCGCGAGCGGCGACACGGGCGTGGCCCTCGTCGAGGTCTACGAGGTCCCGTGATCCCGGGGCGCCGAACCGGCCGCAGATCGCCCTTCCCCGCTAGGGTACCGGCCCGGAGTAGCCGAGCTGGCCCAGGCGCTGCTCGCATTGCCCGATGATGCGGTAGAGCCTGTTGATCTCGAGCATCTCGGCCTCCGTCAGCTTCTTCTTCGGGACCGTGCGGTCCGCGTAGAAGTACTTCGTCATCGAGTTGAATTCCAGCTCCCTCCCGGGCCACATCAGGTCCGGGTGGCCCTTCCAGGTGATGTAGTCGTGCTCGTCGTAGTGCGTCTCCTGCGTGGCGCGCACGTCGACCGTGTTGAAGTCCGGCCTCGTGGCGCCGTCGTGAAAATAGTACTCCCACAGCCTCATGCCCGGGTCCCTGGGCAGGGGCGGCACCTCCTGGTTCACGATCGCCTGGACCCGCTTCACGGCGTCGTCCAGCTGCCTCCTGAGGGAGGCGATCTGCGCCGCGGGGGACAGGGGCGGGGTGGGGGCCTGCGCGGGCTCGGGGTCTTTTTTCGGCTCCGCCGGGACGGGCTTGATCGAGACGACGAGGTTGTCCCTGAGCCTGATGACGGCGTCCGGGTAGGTGAGCACGCGGATGGGGCCCGCCACGATCTGGCTCGCCGGGTTTCCCCTGGCCGCGACAACCTGCTCGTAGGTGTCCCCGACGCTGGTCCCAAGCGCGGCGGCGGCCGAGAGAACCAGGAGGGCGGCAAACCGTGCCAGGTGATTCACGGCGCGGGCCCAGCCGATTCGGCGCTCCGGCCCAAGGCTCCCTTCGGGAATCCCCGCCCCTCAACGGCGGATCGCGGGCCGGATCTCATCATCTCCAGGCTCCCGGTCACCCGACCTTGAAGCTCGCGCTGACCTGGAAGACAGCCATCACCATCGCCACCGCGATGAAGCCGACCAGGATGAACACGCCGAAGAGGATGACGCCCGCGATCACCTTGGTGAAGAAGTTGAGCTGCCTCGATATCCGCTTCTGGTAGGTCTGGGCGATGTCACGCAGGCTCGGGACGACGTTGCCGGTGTTCTCGCCGACCGCCACGCGGTCGAGGACGAGCTCCGGGAAGCATCCGGTCCGGGCGAGGGCGGACGAGAGGGACTCGCCCTCGAGGACGCGGTCGATCGCGCCGTCAAAGGCCTTGCGGTGCACCGTGTTCTCGATCTGCCGCTCGGTCATGCGCAGCGCGTCCGCCGCGGTTATCCCGTTCTCGAGGAGGACCCCGAGGTTCTGGCTGAACTGGAGGACCGTCTGGGAGACGATGAAGGGCCCGACGAGCGGCATCCTGAGGAGCAGCGCGTCGCTCTTCTCGCGGCCGGCCGGGGTCCCGCGCCACCGCCACAGCGAGACCAGGGCGGCCGCCGCGGCCAGCGCCACGAACACCCCGTAGTGGAGCGTGAAGTTGGCCAGGCCGATCAGGATCTGGGTCGAGAGCGGCATCTTGCCCCCGAGCGAGCTGAGCAGCGTCTGGAGCCGGGGAAGCAGGAAGAAGAGGAAGAACAGGATCACCCCGAACGAGATGGTGACGATCAGGACCGGGTAGGCCAGCGCCGTCAGGAGCGCCGTCCTCAGCTCGCGCTGCTCGGTCAGGTGCGCGATCAGGCGGGAGAGCGTGTCGTTGAGCGACCCGGTGGCCTCGCCGGCGTGGATCAGGTTGACCGTCGAGGAGTCGAAGACCGCCGGAAACGCCTCCATCGCCCGCGAGAGCGGCGCGCCCTCGCTCAAGCGGGCCCAGAGGCCCTCGCAGAGGACGCGCTGGCGCGGCTCCTTTATCCGGATCGACAGGAGGCGCACGGCCTCTCCCGCGGACATCCCGCTCGAGGTGAGGTCGTGGAGCGACTCGAGGAAGGGGAGCCTCTCGGAGCGCCTCGGCGCGGCGTCCGACCCCGGCCGGGGGCCGGCGGCGGGCTCGGGCGCCGCCGCGGGCGGCCGCCTGCCCGAGGGGGCCGCGTCCGCCGCGGCCTCGGCGACCGAGGCGATCGCAAGGCCGCGGGCCGAGAGGAGGCGCAGCGCGTCCTTCTTCGTGGGCGCGTCGATCGCCGAGTCGACCGTCTTGCCGGCCTGGTCGCGGGCTTTGTAGGCGAAGCGGGGCATCGCGGCTTCCGGGCGAGCCTATTTCTCGACGATCGTGATGACGCGCAGGACCTCTTCCAGGGTGGTGTGGCCGGCCTTGACCTTCTCCCAACCGCTCTGGCCGAGCGTGCGCATCCCGTTCTCGCGGGCGCAGTGGGCCAGGGTCCTCGTGCTCTCGCGCTTGAGGACGAGGGCGTGCATGTCCTCGTTGAGCCGGAAGATCTCGAAGAGCCCGATCCGGCCGCGGTAGCCGGTCCCGCGGCACCGGTCGCAGCCGACCGGCGCCCGGAGCACGCTCACCGAGTCGGCCTCGGAGGGGTTGCAGCCCAGGATCGCGAGGGACTCGAGGAGCTTGATCCTCGTCACGGGCTCCGCCCGGTTGCACTCGGGGCAGAGCCTGCGGACCAGCCGCTGCGCGATCACGAGCTCTATGGCCGAGGCCACCAGGAAGGGCTCGATCCCCATGTCGACCAGGCGCGTGATGGCGCCCGGCGCGTCGTTCGTGTGCAGGGTCGAGAAGACGAGGTGCCCGGTGAGGGAGGCGCGGATCGCGATGTCGGCCGTCTCGCGGTCGCGGATCTCGCCGACCATGATGACGTCGGGGTCCTGGCGCAGCACGTGCCGGAGCGCGCTCGCGAAGGTGAGGCCGATCTCGGGGCGGACCTGCATCTGGTTGACGCCCGGGACCTCGTACTCGATGGGGTCCTCGATCGTTATGATCCGCAGGTCGGTCGAGTTGATCTGGCGCAGGAAGGCGTTGAGCGAGGTGCTCTTGCCGGAGCCGGTCGGGCCCGTGACGAGGATGATGCCGTTCGGGTAGTCGAGGACCTGCTTGATCTGGGCCTGCTCCTCCTGGCTCATGCCGAGCTTGTCCATCGTGTAGGCCTCCTTCTTCTTGTTGAGGAGGCGCAGCGAGATCGACTCGGCGTAGATGGTCGGGATCGTCGAGACGCGGATGTCGAGCGTCGTCCCCTGGGCCTTGAAGTTGATCCGGCCGTCCTGGGGGAGCCGCCGCTCGGAGATGTTCAGCCGCGCCATGATCTTCACGCGCGAGATGATCGCGTCCTGGAACCGCAGGAGGTTCTCGGGCACCGAGACGGGGACCAGGAGGCCGTCCACGCGGTACCGGATGCGCAGCTCCCCCTCCTGGGGCTCGAAGTGGATGTCGGTCGCCTGGTCGTCGACGGCCTGCGTGATCACGTCCGTCACGAACCGGACGACGGCTGCGTCCTCGTCGACCTCGGCCTCGGCCTCCATCTGGGCCTCGGGCGCCACGTAGCCCTCGTCGCTGTCCTCCAGCGCGCCGGAGCCGACGCCGAAGTTCTCTATGATGAGCTGGTGGACGCGCTCGGGCACCGCCAGGTGCCAGACGAGCGGCCTCGGCGTGAAGGTGCGCAGCCAGTCGGCCATCGCGGGGTCGGGCAGCCACGCGGTGGCCAGGTGGAGGGGGGTCGACGGCGTCGGCTCGGGGTCGCCCTCGGCGGGCGCCGGGGCGCCGAAGCGGATCGGGATGATCTGGAAGTCGTGGACGAGCCTCGCCGGCAGGAGCCCGCGGGCGCCCGGGTCGGTCTCGAGGTTGGAGGCGATGTCGAGGCCTGCCGCCTTTGCCAGCGCCGAGAGGGCCTCGTTCTCCTCGGCGCCGAGCGCCGCGACCAACGCCGCGAGCCGCGAGCCTCGCGGCGCCTCGAGGATCGCCTGGCGCTGCTCGTCGGTCAGCCGGGACGCGAGCGCCTGGGGGAGGGAGTCCTGCACGGTCAGCATGGCACAGAGCCGGGGACCGGCTACTCGAGGTGCTCCTTCAGGCTCATCTTCGCGTCCGGCAGGTGGCTCGGGTCGGACAGGAACTTCCTCAGCTGCTCCTTGTTCGTCATCCCGTCGATGGCCCTGCGGGTGTCCGGGGTGCCCTCGTCGACCCTCAGGATGTGGGGCCGCAGGAACAGGAGCAGCTCCGAGCGCTCGAACTTGTCGTCGCGGGCGCCGAAGATGTTGCTCAGGATCGGGATCTCAAAGAGGATGCCGATCTTGCCGCGGTCGATCGACTTCGTCGAGCTGAGGAACCCCCCGAGGACCGTCATCTGGTCGTCCATGACGTTGATGAACGAGGTGGCCTCGCGGTGGTTGATGGACGGCTGCGAGTTGCCGTCGATCGTCACGGAGGGCCCCTCGTCGTCGACGGTCTGGTCCACCTTGAGCTGGATGCTCCCGTCGTCGCCGATCAGCGGCGTCACCTTGAGCGTGATGCCGATGTCCTTGTAGGTGACCGTGGACGACTGCGCGAACGACGGCGACGTGGCCGTCGTGGCCAGGGGCTCGGAGGTCGATCCCGTGATGACCGGCAGCTGGTTCGTGACGGTGATCATCGCCTCCTTGTTGTGCGTCGTCACGATCGTGCTCTGCTGCAGGATCTTCGAGCGGGAGATGTCGCCGAGCTCGGAGAGGCTGGCGAGCATGTTGATCGGGTTGACGTTGTTCGATATCGTGGTGGCCGCCGAGGACGCCGCGGCGATCCCCTGGCCGATGCCGAGCCCCGCGAGGGTCGCGGTCAGGTCGGTGATGGCGGTGCCGCCGTTCGGGCCCTTGCCGACGTTGACCGCGGCCGAGCTGATGCCCGACTGGGTCTCGTCGTTAAGCACCACCTCCGCGATCACGACCTCGATGCGGACCTGCGCCAGCAGGATGTCGATCTTGCGGACGATCTCCTTGATGAGCCGGATGTCGTCGACGGTCCCGGAGACGACCACGGAGTTCGTGCGCTCGTCGGGCTGTATCGTCACGAAGCTGCTGAACTCGGTCGCCCCGCCGAAGTACCCCTCGTTCGCGGACGAGGCCGCCGCCGGGGCGGCCCCCAGGGCCGCCGGCGCGGGCTGGGCGCCCGGCACGACCGGCTTCATCGCCTGGGCGCCGGACTTCTGGGCCGCGCTGTTCTGCCCGGAGATCAGCTGCGACAGGAGCGTCGACACGTCCTTCGCGTCGGCGTGCTTCAGGTAGATCACCTCGTTGCGGGTGCTGGGGTCCGCGTTTATGTCCAGCTTCTCGATGATGGCGTCGAAGATCGGGTACTCGCGGGGGTCGGCGATCACGACGATCTGGTCGGTCCGGTCGTCGGGGGTGTACGTGGTCGTCTGCCGGAGCTGGTTGGCCGCCGGCCCGCCGAACACCGTGTGGATCTTGTTGACCACGTCGGTCGCCTTGGCGTTGTGCAGCTGGTAGAACTTCGGCGTGAACCCGTCCACGCGCGGCTTGTCCACCTGGGCGAGGAGCCGCTCGATCTTCTGGATGTTCTCGAGCGAGTCGGTGACCATCAGCACGTTCGCCTTGTCGAGCTGGATGATGCCGCCGCCGATCCCCGGCGTCATGAACGCCTGGACCTGCGGCACGAATTCCGAGGTGCGCAGGAAATTGAGCTCGAAGAGCTTCGTCATGATCCTGCCGCTCGGCGGCAGGTCGAGCGACGAGCCCGTGATCATCTCGGGCGCCTCGCTCTTGGCCTGCGAGAGAGCGGTCACCTTGAGGAACCGGTCGCCCATGGGCGTCACCGCCACGCCGTTGAGCGAGAGGAGCGTCTCCAGGGCGGTCACGAGCTCGGCCTTCGGGATCGGCCTGTTTATCCGCAGGGAATAGGTCGCCGTGGGCAGCTGGCCGGGCCTGACCACGGTGCGCCCCGTGTAGATCTCGAGGGCGCTCAGGACGGCGTCGATGTCGCCGTCGCTCAGCTTGAATGAGTCCACCGTGTTGTCGTTCGGCCTGGGCGCGGCCGCGGGGACCGCCGGCACGACGGGCCTAAGGCCGCCGGGAGGGGGCACCTGGGCGTTCAGGCCGGCGAGGGCCGCAAGAAAGCAAAGGGCCAGCCGCAGGCGTGGGGTGCGCATTGTCATGCAAATTGGGAGCAAAGATGAAAGGGCAAAGCGCGGGGATTGTAAATGGCCTAGTGGTAAGACGCCATGGCGGGGCGAAGGTTGCCCCGGGGGCTGCCATTTGCCGCTTGCCGGGCCGGTGGGGCAGCCCAACGTTGCCGCGAGGAGATGCCCAACACCTTCGGAAAGCTCTTCACCATCTCGACCTGGGGCGAGAGCCACGGCGCCGCGGTGGGGGTGGTCATCGACGGGTGCCCGGCGCGGCTGCCCCTCGCGGAGGCCGACATCCAGGGCGACCTGGACCGGCGCAAGCCCGGCCAGAGCCCCGTCGTGTCGCCGCGCAAGGAGAAGGACCGGGTCGAGATCCTCTCCGGGGTGTTCGAGGGCAGGACGACCGGGGCCCCGATCATGATGCTCGTGCGCAACGCCGACGCGCGCCCGGGCGCGTACGAGGAGATGAAGGCCAAGTTCAGGCCGTCCCACGCGGATTTCACGTACCTGGCGAAGTACGGCTACCGCGACCACCGCGGCGGGGGCCGCAGCTCCGCCCGCGAGACGGTCGGCAGGGTCGCCGCGGGCGCCGTCGCCAGGAAGATCCTCTCCCTTGCGGGCCCGGTCGAGATCCGGGCCTTCGTGACCCGCATCCACGACATAGCGATGCCGGAGGGCGCGGCGGAGGCGTTCCCGACCCTGGAGGCGGTCGACGCGACCCCCGCCCGGTGCCCGGACCCCGCCACGGCGGCGGCCATGATCAGGAGGATCGAGGAGGTCCGCTCCCAGGGCGACTCGGTGGGGGGCGTCATCCGGTGCCGCGTGCGCGGCGTCCCCGCGGGGCTGGGCGAGCCCGTCTTCGACCGCCTCGAGGCCGACCTCGCCAAGGCGATGCTCTCGCTCCCGGCGACCAAGGGGTTCGAGATCGGCAGCGGCTTCGCGGGGACCTACCTCAAGGGCTCCGAGCACAACGACGCGTACGTGCCGAAGGAGGGGCGCATCGGCACGGCGACCAACCGGTCGGGCGGGATCCAGGGCGGGATCAGCGACGGCGAGGAGATCTACTTCAACGTGGCCTTCAAGCCCACGGCCACGATCATGAAGCCCCAGCGGACGGTGGACCTTGAGGGCGGGCCGACGGAGCTGGCCGGCAGCGGCCGCCACGACCCGTGCGTCCTGCTCCGGGCCGTGCCGATCGTCGAGGCGATGACGGCGCTCGTGCTCGTCGACCACTGGATGCGCAACGCCGCGCAGAACCAGGTTTTCAAGTTCTGAGCATCCCCGATGACAAGCCCCTGGTGTACCTCGTTCTCGGCGCGGCCGGCTCCGGGCGTCGGGAGGTCCTGGCCGACCTGATCGAGGGGGGCCTCGTCGAGGGGGACCGGCCGGCGGTCCTCGTCTCCGAGGGGGAGCCGGCGGACGCCGCCGACGCGCGGCTTCCCGGGTTCCTGCGCTGGCGCCTGCTGCCCGGGGCCGGGATCGAGGCCGAGTTCCCCGGGGACGCGACCCATGTCTTCATCGTGACGGACGGCAGGGGCAACCCGGTCGACCAGATAGAGGCCTTCAAGGCATGGCTCGCGGAAAGGGCCTGCGAGGTCGCCCGCGTCATCTGCGTCGTGGACTGCCGGCTCGCCGAGAGGAACCCGAAGCTCTTCGCGTGGTTCGAGGCCTGCGTCCACTTCTCGGACGTCGTGCTCCTCAGCCGCCGGGAGGGCGTGCCGAACAGGTGGATCGGCGACTTCAGGAAGAAGTTCGAGGACAGGTTCTACCCCTGCATCTTCGAATATGTGAGGGAGGGCCGGGTCGGGAACCCCGCCCTAGTGCTCGCCCCCGTCGCGCGGCGGATGTCCCATGTCTTCGACGAGGCGGAGTGGATCGTCGAGAATGACGACGAGGACGCCGAGGACGGCGACGAGGAGGAGATGAAGCCCGAGGAGGACCCCTACCTTGAGCGCAGGGCGGGCGGCCGAAGGGTCAAGGAAATCCCCGACATCAGGGACTTCCTCGCGCCGGCGCGGGGCTGAGCCTTCCTACGGGATGCGCAGCGTCGTGCCGATCGCAAGGCTCGCCTCGCTCGGCATCACGTCGCGGTTGGCCTCGTAGATGGCCGACCAGCGGCTCGCGGTTCCGTAGTACTCCAGGGAGATCTTCGTCAGCGTGTCGCCCTCGACGACGACGTGCGTCCTCTGCGCTGGGGCCGGGGCTGCCGGAGCGGGCGCCGCCGCGACCGGCGCGGACGGCCGGGCCGGCTGCGCCTTCGCGAGCCGCGTGTTCTCCTCCTGGAGCAGCGCCGCATTCCGCGCCGCGTCGGCCAGCCTGGCCGACAGGTCGGCGACCTGCCTGTCCAGCGCGGCCTTCCCGCCCGCGGCATCGGCCGCCTCGGCCCTTGCCGCCTCGGCGCCGCTGAGCGCGTCCGCGAGCTGGGCGCGGACCGCGCCGAGATCGCTCCTCGCCCTGTCGAGCTCCGCGGCGAGGGCCTGCGCCCTCGCGTCGGCGCCGGCCGCGGGCGCGTGTGGGGCGGAGGCAAGCTCCGCGGCCCTCGCCGTCTCCCGCGCCTCGGAGGCGGCCCTTGCCTCCTCGATCTTTTTAAGCGACTGCGCCAGCAGGTAGCGGGACGTGTCGAGATCGTGGTTGGCCCTTGCAAGGTCGGCGGACCTGGAGGCTGCCTCGCCCCGCGCCTCCCTGGCCGCCGCGTTTGCGGCGTCCAGGGCCTGCCGCGCGGAGGCGAGCTCGGCGGCGAGGGCCTGCGCCCTGGCCCCGGAGTCGCCCGCGTTCCTGAGCGCCGACTCGTCCGCGGCCAGCTTGGCGTCCAGGGCCTGCGCCTCGGTGGAGCGCCTCGCCAGATCCGCCTCGAGCGACGCGATCCGGGACGCCGCCTGCGCCTTTGCCGCGTCCCCGTCCTTCTGAGCCTGGGAAAGCTGCGCCCTGGCCGAGCCGAGCTCGGCCGAGGCCTGCGCCAGCGAGGCGGCCGCGGCGGACTTGTCGGCCTTCGACGCCTCGGCGGCCCTCTGGGCCTGGGCGAGCTGGCCGCGGGCCGCGTCGAGGTCGCCCCGGGTCTTCTCCAGCTCCGCCGCGAGGGCCTGCGCCCTGGCTCCGGCGTCGCCCGTGTTCCTGAGGGCCGCTTCATCGGCGGCCAGCTTGGCGTTGAGGGACTGCGTCTCGGAGGAGCGCTTTGCAAGGTCGTCCTCGAGGGACGCGATCTGGGAGGCGGCCCTGGCCTTCGCCTGGTCCGCGCTGCCGAGCGCCTTGGAGAGGAGCGTGCTTGCCGCCCCGAGGTCGGTCTTTGTCTCCGAAAGCTCCTTCGTTGCCGCCGCGAGCTGCGCCCCGAGCCGGCCGTTGTCCGCTGCCGCCTCCGCCTTTGCCGCCTCCCCGTCCTTCCGGGCCTGGGCCAGCTGCGCCCGGACCGAGCCCAGCTCGCCCCTGGCCTGCTCGAGCGCGGCGGACCGCGAGGACAGTTCCTTGGAGGCGCCGGCGGCGGAAGCATTTGCGGCCTCGAGGGACTGCTTCGCCGAGGCAAGCTCCGTCTCGAGGGCCTGCGCCTTCGCCCCGGAATTTCCTGAGGCCTTCAGCGCGGCCTCGTCCGCGGCAAGCCTGGCGGAAAGAGCCTCGGCATCCGAGGAGCGCTTCGAGAGCTCCGACTGGAGCGAGGCGATGCGCGAGGCCGCCTCGGCATTGGCCGTCTCCCGGTCCTTGACGCCCTGGGCAAGCTGGGCCCGCACCGACGCAAGGTCGCTCCGCGACTGCTCGAGGATCGCCGACTGGGCGGAGGCCTCCGTCCTCGCCTTCTCCCTTTCCGCGTTCGCCGAATCCAGAGCCTGCTTCGCCGAGGCGAGTTCGGCCTCGAGGGCCTTCGCCCGGGCTCCGGTTCCGCCGGCGGCCTTGAGCGCCGCCTCGTCCGCGGCGAGCCTGGCGGAGAGCGCCTCGGCGTCGGAGGAACGCTTCGAGAGGTCCGACTGGAGCGAGGCGATGCGCGAGGCCGCCTCGGCGTTGGCCGTCTCCCGGTCCTTGACGGCCTCGGCAAGCTGGGCTCGAACCGCAGCAAGGTCGCTCGACTGGGCGGACGCGGCCTTTCTTGAGGCTTCGGCGGCCGCATTGGCGGCCTCGAGGGACTGCTTCGCCGAGGCGAGCTCCGTCTCGAGGGCCTGCGCCCTGGCCCCGGAGTCGCCGGCGCCCTTCAGGGCCGCCTCGTCCGCCGCAAGCCTGGAGGACAGCGCCTGCACATCGGAGGAGCGCTTCGCCAGGTCCTGTTCCAGGGAGGCGACCCGGGATTCCGACTTCGTCCTGGCCGCATCCCCGTCCTTGATGGCCTGGGCGAGCTGCGCGCGCACCGAGGCGACGTCCCTTCTCGACTGCTCGAGGATCGCCGACTGGGCGGATGCCTCCGTCCTCGCCTTCTCCCTCTCCGTGTTCGCCGAATCCAGGGCCTGCTTCATCGAGGCGAGTTCGGCCTCGAGGGCCTGCGCCCGGGCCCCGGTTCCGCCGGCGGCCCTGAGCGCCGCCTCGTCCGCCGCCAGCTTGGCTGAAAGGGCGTCGGCGTCCGAGGTGCGCTTCGCCAGGTCCGACAGGAGCGAGGCGACACGCGAGGCCGCCCCGGCGCTGGCCGCCTCCCGATCCTTGATTGCCTGGGCAAGCTGCGCGCGGGCCGATTCGCCGTCGCCCTTGGCCTTCTCGAGGGCCGCGGCATTTGCCGCCTTGGCCGTTTCAGCGTCCCTAAGCTGCTGGGCGAGCTGCGCGCGGGCCGTGTCCAGGTCGCCCCTGGTCTTCGCGAGCTCGGCGGCGAGGGCCTGCGCCTTCGCCCCGGAATCGCCCGAGGCCTTCAGCGCGGTCTCGTCAGCGGCGAGCCTGGCGGAGAGCACCTCGGCGTCCGAGGAGCGCTTCGAGAGGTCCGTCCGGAGCGAGGCGATGCGCGAGGCCGCCTCGGCATTGGCCGTCTCCCGGTCCTTTACGGCCTGGGTAAGCTGGGCCCGCACCGACGCAAGGTCGCTCCTCGATTGCTCGAGGGCCGCGGACTGGGAGGACGCCGCCTTTCTCGAGGCTTCGGCAGCCGCATTTGCGCCGTCTAGCGCCTGTTTCGCCGAGGCGAGCTCAGCGGCGAGGGCCTGAGCCCTTGCGCCAGAATCGCCCGAGGCCTTCAGCGCGGCTTCCTCCGAGGCAAGCTTCGCGGAAAGCGCGTCGGCCTCCGCCGAGCGCTTCGCCAGGTCAGACTGGAGCGAGGCGATCCGGGAGGCCGTTTCCGTCTTTGCCGCGTCGGAGCTCCGTGCGGATTCGGAAAGCTGGCTTCGGGCTGCGGCGAGATCGGCCTTGGCCTGCTGGAGCTCGGTCCCGAGGGCCTGCGCCTTGGCGCCGGACTCGCCCGTCGCCTTCAGCGCTGCCTCGTCTGCCGCCAGCTTTGCGGAGAGCGCCTCCGCCTCCGAGGAACGTCTGGCAAGGTCCGACTGGATCGAGGTGATCCGGGAGGCGGCCTCGGCCTTGGCCGCCTGCCTTTCGCTCACGGCCTGGGCAAGCTGGGCGCGCACCGAGTCCAGGTCGTTCCTCGATTGCTCGAGGGCTGCGGACTGCGAGGACGCCGCCTTCCTTGCGGCTTCCGCCGCTGCGTTGGCGCCGTCGAGGGCCTGCTTCGCCGAGGCGAGCTCGGCGGCGAGGGCCTGCGCCTTCGCCCCGGAGTCGCCCGAGGCCTTGAGCGCGGCCTCGTCGGCCGCAAGTTTGGCGAAGAGATTGTCGGCCTCCGAGGAACGCTTCGCCAGGTCCGATTGGAGCGAGGCGATCCGGGAGGCCGCCTCCGCCTTCGCCGCGTCGAAATTGCCGGCCGATTGGGAGAGCTGCGTGCGGGACGCGGCGAGGTCGGCCCTGGCCTGCTGGAGCTCGGCCTCGAGGGCCTGCGCCTTTGTGCCGGATTCACCGGTCGCCTTCAACGCCGCCTCGGCCGCCGCCAGCTTTGCCGACAGTGCCTCCGCCTCGGCGGTGCGCGCCGTCAGCTCCTTCTCGAGCGACGCGGACCAGGTGACCTCCCTCTCCTTTGCCTTCGCGGCCGCGACATTCGCGGCGTCGAGCGCAAGGCGTGCCGAGGCAAGCTCTGCGGCCTTCGCCGCGTCCTGGGTCTCCAGGCGGTTCCTTGCGTCGGCTGCCTCGGCCTTCGCCGCCTCTGCGCCCTTCAGCGCCTCCGCAAGCTGGGTCTTGGTCGCCTCAAGGTCGGCCTTGGCGTGCTCGAGCTCCCCGGAGAGCGCCTGGCTCCTTGAGGCCGCATCGCCCGAGGACCTGAGGGCCGCCTCGTCCGCAGCGAGCTTCGCCGAGACGGCCTCCACCTCGGAGGAGCGTTTCGCAAGGTCGCCTTCAAGCGCGGCGATTCGCGAAGCCGCCTCCCTCCTGGCGTCCGCGGCGGCCGTGTTTGCCGCTTCAAGCGCCTGTTGCGCGACAGTTAGTTGTGCGGCCTTCGCGGTGCTCTGCGTGTCGAGAAGGTCCCTGGCGTCCCTGAGGGACTTCATGGCTTCGATCAGCGCGCGGCCGCGCTCGTCGAGCTGCTGGGACAGCTGCTGGCTGAGCGTCGTCTGCTTGGCGAGGTCCTGCTCCAGTTGGGTGATCCTCGACTTGAGCTCGCCGGCATCGGGCTCTGCCGTCGGCGCCTGGACCAGCGCCGCGAGCTGTTCGGCCGCGGGCTTGGGCTCCTCGGTCGGCTGGGGCGCTTCCCTGACGGGCGTGGGTGTGGGAGAGGGAGGAGCGACGGCGACCGGTGCAGGCATGCCAAGGCGCAGGCGGGCGAGGGCGAGCTGGCGTTTGCCTTCGGCGAGCTCGTCCGCGGTCATCCGCGAGACAAGGACGCCCAGGTACTTGCCCGTGCTGCCGTGGTCCGACGCGAGCATCAGCCAGACATAGGCTTCCACTCGGTCGACCGGCACCCGGAGACCCTCGGCATAGGCCAGCCCCAGGTTGTACTGCGCGATCCCGTTTCCGTTCTCCGCCTTGGCCCTCAGCGCCTGGAGGTCCGGGGGCAGGGGATCGCCAGCCGCCGCGGCGGCCAGGCACAGCGCAACGAGAACGAATGCGAGTCGTCCCAGAGAGGGCATCGCCCTTAGTGATAACGCCGCGGCAATTCCGGATTCAACCCGCATTCGTGTCCTATTGATCATAGGTGCCTTAGGTTTCGCGGATTGACGAGTTTTTAGCGCTGCGACCTGTTGAGCGGAATTCGCCCGCCTAGAGGCTCCGCCATTTCTGCTTGCCGTTGATTTTGACGGGCGCGTAGTAGTCCACCTCCGCGGATCACGCGGCGGCAAGTTGGCGGCTGTTCTTTAATATCCCTTCGCGGCGCCTGAGTTCTCGGTGGGTGCTGAAGAAAGGGTTATTTCGTTTGAATGCCCAGGTGGTGGAATTGGTAGACACGCAGGTCTCAGAAGCCTGTGCCTTATCAGCATGGGGGTTCGAGTCCCCCCCTGGGCACCATATTGATGAATAATGTATTACGTGAGTGCGATGTTTTTGTGTTGCTAGGCGTTCTACACTGTGATTCTACACTCTCGTGCTGGAATCGATCTTTAATCGGAAGGAATCCGCTGGGAGAAAATCCGACGGTAAGGAGCCTAAGGGGAAGTTCACCTATGTGAAGGGCGTAAGGAATCTCATGCGTAACCGGAAAAC
>CAZCAJ010000043.1:0-34274 GCA_964496645.1 uncultured Opitutaceae bacterium | reverse complement strand
GTCTTTGCTATCAACGTTCACTGTTAAGCAGGTGCGCCCTGCCGGGCGCACCAAATGAGACGGCCGGCCCCTTGCGGGGCCGGCCGTCCGACTAGGGAACGAGGCGGCGCGGTTCAGGCGACCGGCGCCTTGCTCCTCTTGTTGCCCTTGCGGGGTTTCACAGCTGCCGGGCTGGTGGGTACAGGTGCGGGCTGAGGCGCGGCGCCGGCGATCACTGGGGCGGCCGGGGCCTGAGCCGACGTTTCGGTGGGTGTTGCAGTGGGAACTGCAGCGGGAATTGAAGATTCAGTACTCATGATTTTTCGTTTGTTTTCTGATCCACTGTTTGGGCGCCTTGCGAACACATCGTTTTGGCGCAGATGCGATGGTACGTCGTTGCGGGGGCGTCATCCCCGCAAATCTTGTCGATTGCCGCGCATTCTTTGTTTGCTTCCCGCGCGGGCCATATATATGAATTTGTTATCCTTCAATTATTTATGTAAGTGCTCGTTTTGAAAATCGCCAATGGCCTGCAACCTGACCCAGAGGGAATGCCTTCCCGAAACGGCACACACCTCAACCCGGATCCCCCCCGCAGGCCTCTAGCCCGGGAATCCCGTCGGCATCCGGGGTGTCCGCAATACCACAGAACCATAAGCAATTTATTTATAATTAGTTATGTATCATTGTCGCCGGCTCGTGCCTCTTCGCAAAGGATGGCTCCCGCCGTGCGCCGGCCAAATGCCTGGTAACCCGGCGCGGACCGGCCAATCCGGTGCCGCAGCCACCCACCTTTGGGAGGCGCAAGCGCGGACGGCCAACCGTGTTGATAGGGCGAGGCGATTCTGATCCCCTGCCGCTGTGAAAGACGGCGCCCGCGCTGCGACTGATCCGATGGGGTTCCGCCTGCGAAAGCGCGTCCTGCGAGCATGGGCCTCCGCCAGGCCGCTCCTCCCCGTTTGCCTGCTTGCCCTCGCGGCGGGCTGCGCTCTGACCCAGTCCATGCGGACGAGACCGGCCGCGGCGGTCCCCGTGCTGGGCGCCGACATCTCGTTTCTCGACGCCCCGTGGCGCAGGGCCACGGCAAGGCCCCTGGTTTACCAGGAGAACGGCGCCGCGAGCGACGAGCTGTCGATCCTGAGCAGACACGGCTGGACGGCCTTCCGGGTGCGGGTGTTCGTGGCTCCTGTGCGCAACGCTCCCGACAACACCCTCGAGGCCGCGATTCCGCTGGCCAGGCGCATCAAGGCGGCGGGCGCGACATTCCTGCTGTGCATCCACCTCTCGGACACCTGGGCCGACCCGCAGCACCAGGACATACCGGTTGCCTGGAGAGGCCTGGACTTTGACGGCCTCGAGAGGCGCGTGGAGTCCTACACGTATGACACGGTCAAGAGCCTCAGGGACGCGGGGGCGATGCCCGACTGGGTGCAGGTAGGAAACGAGATCACCCGCGGAACGCTCTGGCCCGTGGCGCAGGTCAGGGTTCCCGGCTCGACCCAATACAACCCGCCGGAGCCCTACGACGACCGGCGCCAGTGGGACCGCCTCGCGCGGATCCTGAAGGCGGGCATCCGCGGGGTGAAGAGGGCGTCCGGCGACAAGCCGCCGCGCATCGCGATCCACATAGACAAGGGGGCGAACTGGACCGTGACCAGGTGGTTCTTCGACCATCTCGACGACGCACGCGTGCCGTACGACATCATCGCGCAGAGCTTCTACCCGGAATGGGGCCACGGAACCCTCGACCAGCTCTGGGACAACATGAACCGGTGCGCCGAGCGCTACGGCCGGGACTTCCTGGTCGTCGAGACCGGCTACGGGCGCTCGCGGGTTCCGGACAACACGTGCATGCTCTGGCCGCAGACTCCGCAGGGGCGCCTGCAGTTCATGGCGGATGTCCTGAACACGGTGAGGAAGGCGCCGCACGGGCTCGGGGCGATGTACTGGGCGCCGGAGAGGGAAGCCTGGAACGCCGACGGGAGCCCGGGCCCCGTCGTCTCGGTCATGGACCAATTGACGGTCCTCGCCGCGCGCCCGGCGAGCCACGCCCCGGCGGCCGTGAATCCTTGACCAAAGGGTGCGCCCCAGGCGGGGATTTCATAATATATTGCGCGGCGATCCGTTAAGAAGCGATCGAGCGATTGGACCGCAGGGCCCCCTCACGGCCCTCCGGACCTCGGGCCGCGCCTGGGACCCGCAAGATTAGGATTCGACACGCCATCGGTTCCCGTTATCCGTCGACACCTTCCCGTTCCGGACCCGGGCACCTCCTTACGTGGAATCGCGTAATCTGGGCCCTCGACACCGGGTCGGGAGGAATCGACGACATTCGCCCCGAAATAGCCCGGATTCCCCGCAGCCCCTCGAAAGCCCGCGCTCGAATCGACCCCCAGGCATGAATCTTGAGCCCAACCCAGAACCCAAGGCCGGAAGCTAGGAAGGCGCCGGGCGCCGCGGAATGTCCCCGATCCGATTCATAATTGTCTCCGACCTCCATCTCGGCGCCTCGAACAGCATCCTGACGGCGCTGAGCGCCGACGCGACGCAGACTGTTCCCGAGGTCGCGAGTCCCCTGCTCACGCGGCTGGGGGCCTGCCTCAAGAAACTGGCCTCCCTCTCGGGCGACTCGCCGCCGCAACTGGTCCTCAACGGGGACTTCATGGAGCTCGCGCTCGCAGGCATAAACGAAGCCGGCATGACCTTCCAGCGGTTCATCGAGTCCGCGCTCTCGCCGGCCGGCACGTTCAGGAGCGAGGTGTTCTGCCTGCCCGGCAACCACGACCACCACCTGTGGAACATGGCGCGGGAGACCCAGTACATCGACAACTACGTCTCGAAGCTGGCACCGGGCGCCCAGATCAACCCGGAATACTACGCGACGAACATGTTCCTCAACGACCGGCTTAGGCCGGTGCCGGCGTACCTCGTCAACGCCCTGGCCGCCGTTTCCAGGCTCGAGGCGAAGCCGGCGTTCCAGATCGTGTACCCGAACCTTGCTGTCCTCGGCCGCGACCGTGAGCGCTGCGTGGTCATCCACCACGGCCACTACGTCGAGTCGATCTATTCCCTCATCAGCACGCTGACGGACGTCCTATTCCCGTCCAGCGTCCGCCCGAGGAACATCTGGAACCTGGAGTCCGACAACGGAGCCTGGATCGACTTCTTCTGGTCGACGCTCGGGCGTTCCGGCGAGTCCGGCCGGGACGTGGAGCGCATCTACGACAAGATGCAGTCCGAGCCCGCGTTTGACCAGATCCTGAACAACATCGCGCGCGCGGTGGCCCCCGGGGTCCCGCCGAAGTGGGGCCTGCTGGATCCGGCGAAGAGGCCGCTGGTGAGGAGCGTCCTCGAGGCGACGGTGGGGAAGTCGGCCCGCCGCGAGGTGCTCGAGTCAGGCTCGCCTCTGAGCGCCGACGCGGCCGCGGGCCTCAGGCGCTACATCGAGAAATACGTTCACGGGGAGGTGCTGAGGGGCAACGAGGGGAGGGTCCCGTCGGACGTGACCTTCATCTTCGGGCACACCCACAAGCCCTTCGAGGAGCTGAGGGCCTTCCGGGGCTACGCGCAGCCGGTCAAGGTGCTCAATTCGGGGGGATGGGTGGTCGACTCCATGGAGCCGGACCCGCTGCACGGGGGGGCCATCGTCGTCGTCGACGACGACCTCAACGCCGCCTCCGTCCGGTTGTACCAGGAGACGCCCGATTCCAGCGCGAGCCGGGTCCGGATCGCGACGGCCACGGGCGCGGCCAACCCCCTGAGCGCGGAGCTGGAGAGGCTGGTCGCGGCCGATCCCGCGCCCTGGGACTCCTTCGCGGCCCTGGCGGCCGCTTGCGTCGCGGACCACCGGAGGAACCTCCTGTACAAGATAGCGCACTAGCCCGGCCGCGATGAGCCCGAACCCAACCGACGAACCCGGCAAGGCTGCGCTGAGCGAGCGCGTCGTCCCGTTCGAGGCCGGGGACGGGATGGCGTGCAACGTCATCCACGTCACCGGGCCCCGCCGGCCGGACAGGGGCCCCGTCCTGCTGGTGCACGGGGCGGGGGTGCGGGCCAACATCTTCCGGGCGCCGGTGCGCACAACGATCGTGGACTACCTTGTGGAAAGGGGCTACGACGTCTGGCTCGAGAACTGGCGCGCCAGCATAGACCTCAAGCCGAACCCGTGGACGCTCGACCAGGCGGCCGTCTACGACCACCCGGTTGCGGTCCGGACGGTCCTGCGGGAGACGGGGGCGTCGACGATGAAGGCGATCATCCACTGCCAAGGATCGACGAGCTTCACCATGTCGGCCATGGCGGGCCTCGTCCCGGAGGTCACCACGATAGTCAGCAACGCCGTCTCCCTCCACACGGTGGTGCCCGGGTTCTCGAAGCTGAAGCTCTACTACGCACTGCCGGTGGTGTCCCGGTTCTCGGACTGCCTGAACCCGCAGTGGGGCCTCGACGCCCCGACCCCGTTCGCAAAGGCGATCGCGCTGACGGTGGCCGCCGTGCACCACGAGTGCCACAACCCCGTGTGCAAGCAGGTGAGCTTCACCTACGGCAGCGGCTTCCCGGCGCTCTGGAGCCACGCGAACCTGAACGACGACACCCACGAGTGGCTCAAGCGGGAGTTCGCGGCGGTCCCGACCACTTTCTTCCACCAGATGGCCCACTGCGTGAGATCGGGGCACCTGGTCCGGGTCCAGGACCTACCGCAGCTGCCGCGGGACTTTGCCGCGCAACCCCCGCGCACCTCGGCCCGCTTCGCCTTCTTCAGCGGCCAGGACAACCTGTGCTTCGTACCGGAGAGCCAGCGCAGGTCCTTTGCGTTCTTCGACTCTGTGCGCCCGAACTACCACTCCCTCCGGGTCCTGCCCAAGTACGGGCACCTCGACATGTTCATGGGCGACAACGCCGCGCGGGACGTCTTCCCCCTCATGGCGGCCGAGCTGGAGAAACCCTCCGACACCCGCCTGCAACCCTAGGAGAACCCAAAATGCCGATCCCAAACAGACTCATCCAGCAGAGCGGGCGCTATTCCCTGGTCGACACCATCCCGTTCCACCTGCCCGTCAGCTGCAAGGGCTCCCCGGTCCTGATGGCCGTCTTCAGGATCGACGCCGCCAAGGCCCGGGCGCTCATACCCGGCAACGAGGTGTTCCCGTTCCTGTTCGGCTCGCGCGCCCTGCTGGTGGTGACCGTCGTCGACTACCTCAACACGACGATCGGCCGCTACATAGAGTTCAGCGTGGCCATCGCCTGCACGCACGGCGAGCGGCCGGCGCCGCCGCTGCTCCCGGCGCTCTTCAAGGGCCTGTACGGCTTCGGGCAGTTCGTCGTCGACCTGCCGGTGAGCACCGAGATCTCCGTCAAGGGCGGCAAGGGCATCTGGGGCATGCCGAAGCACCAGGCGAACCTGGACTACACGGTGGGCGACACGGTGGTGAGCAGCCAGTACGACCTGGACGGCCAGCCGGCCGTCCGCATCGAGATCGACCGGCCGAGGAGCGCATGGCTGCCCCTGAGCACGTCGGCGGCCAATTACTGCGCCTTCCGCGGCATGCTGTTCAAGTCGACCATCAACTTCAGCGGGAAGGCCGGCTTCACCTTCATGAAGAAGGGGGCGGCCCGGCTGTACATCGGCACGCACCCCCGGGTCCAGCCCCTCCTCGGCCTGGGCATCGACCCCAATCCCGTGGCCACCGCGTTCATACCGGCCGCCGACGGCATGCTCGACGACCACACCGAGAGCTGGTTCCTCAGCTACGAGGCGCCGCCGAAGGCGGCCCCGGAGGGGATGGAGAGCGTGGTGAACCTCGGCCTCGGCCAGGAATGGCTCGCGCCGCCCAAGCCATGGCCCAGGGACATACCCCCGATCGGGACGAAGCCGGGCGCCTCCGCCCCGCAGAACTTCTAGCCCGGAGAAGCGCCCAGCCCCCATACCCCCTTGAAATCCGCACTCCTTATCCTCAACAGCGCGTTCCTGTTCGCCTGCGCGTCGATGTACTTCGGCACCGGCTGGTCGCTGATCCTCTTCACCTTCCCGATCGTGCCGCAGCTGACCCCGGCCAACTACTACCTGGCCTTCGTGCCCGAGGTCGCCGCGGCCACCCATTTCTTCACCGGGATGACCATCGCGATGCTCGTCTCGGCGATCATCATGGCGGTGGCGGAATGGAAGACCGGCTACCTCTGGGCCCCGGCCGTGGTCCTGCTGGCCGTCGTCGCGGCAACGGTGCTCACCGAGCGCGCCAT
Source organism: uncultured Opitutaceae bacterium (assembly GCA_964496645.1). Lineage (GTDB taxonomy): Bacteria > Verrucomicrobiota > Verrucomicrobiia > Opitutales > Opitutaceae > Palsa-1447. The sequence continues at coordinate 28,055 of CAZCAJ010000043.1, read as the reverse complement.
CTTCCCGCTAAACACACAGATGAGCGCCGGCATCAAGGACCCGGGCGAGCTACAGGCGATCCTCGCCCGCTGGACCGCCCTCAACAAGGTGCGCGTCTGGATGTGGACCGCCGAGTGGGCCGCGATGATGGCCTACTTCGCCTGCAAGGCGTGCGCGGCGGACAAGGAGGCCCCGTGAGCAGGAGGGACTGGCTCCACTGCGCCCTGGTCGCCGTCGCGGTGCTCACCATCGCCAGCGGGCTGGTGCAGGTGTTCGCGACGGGATTCGAGCTGAGGCTGCTCTCCTCGGAGGACACGCCGACCAGCGTGCACTTCTTCGCGACCGTCGGGATGTTCATGGTCGTGTTCGGCGGCGCGCTCCTGAACGCCCTCCTGAGCCCGGTGCCCCAGCCGATGCTGGTCCTCTGGTGCGCCCTCCAGAAGGTGGGCGCGTGCGCCGCGGTCGCGATCGGCGTCCTTCACCACATCCTTTCCCCGCTTGCCCTTCTGGTCGCCGGCTTCGACCTGTGCTCCGGGATCCTCGCGCTCTGGTACTGGGGAAGGATCCGCTCCGCGCCATGAAGGCGGCCGCCTACTTCTTCTTCTACCTGTACGTCGCCTCGCTCGTCGTCTTCGGGGCGGTCTGCGTGTTCACGGCGCGCTTCGACCAGCATTTCCTGTACAACCTGGACACGGCCGGTCTCGGGGCCGCGACGGCGGCGAGCCTCCTCAGCCAGTACCGCTTCTTCCGCGCAGTCGAATGCGGCTTCGGGGTGTTCGCCCTGATGTTCCGCCCGGCCATCTTCGAGCAGAGGCCCTTCAACCGGCTCTTCCTCGGGACGATGCTCGGGGGCGTGGCCGCGCGCGTGGTCTCGCTCGCGCTCGACGGGCGGCCGCTGCCGGTCTTCTACGGGTTCCTCATCATCGAGCTCGTGGGCGGCGTGGTCATCTTCCTCTACACGAGGACGACCCTCCAGAGGCCATGAGCGGGACGAGCAACATCCCCGACGGCGCGCAGGGCGCCTCCGACCCGGGCCCGAGGCGCTCGCTCATACTGGCTGGCGGCGGCATGCGCGTCGCCTACCAGGCCGGCGTCGTCAAGGCCCTGTTCGAGGCCGGCCTCACGTTTTCGCACGCGGACGGGACCTCGGGGGGCACCATGAACCTGGCGATGCTGTTCTCGGGCCTGTCGGCCGACGAGATGTGCGACCGCTGGCGGACGCTGGACGTCAAGGATTTCGCCGCGCTCATGCCGGCGGGCGACTACCTGGAGCCCGCGGAGCTGGAGGCCGTGGGCACCGCGCAGGGCGTCGTCGACAAGGTCTTCCCCCACCTGGGGGTCGACATGGCGCGCATCAACGCCGCGCAGGGCATGGCGGGGACCTTCAACGTGTGCGACTTCTCGAGCAAGACGAGCGAGGTGATCCCCCACGCCAAGCTCGACATGGACTACCTGGTCGCGGGCATCTCCCTGCCCATATTCATGCCGCCGGTGGCGAAGGCGGGGTCGCTCTACATGGACTCGGTCTGGATCCGGGACGCGAACCTGATGGAGGCGGTCAGGCGCGGGGCGGAGGAGATCTGGGTGGTGTGGTGCATCGGCAACGCTGGCGTCTACCGCAGGGGCGCGTTCAACCAGTACGTCCACATGATCGAGCTCAGCGCCAACGGGGCCCTCTTCGGCGACTTCGAGCGGATCAGCGAGCTCAACGCCGCGATTCTGGCGGGCGGCTCCCCCGGCGGCCGCAAGAGGCCCATCCGCCTCCACCTGGTGAGGCCCCAGTGGCCCCTGCCGCTCGACCCGGACTATTTCCTCGGCAGGATCGACGCGGCGACCCTCATCGCGATGGGCTACGCCGACGCGAAGACTTACGTTGCAACAATGAAGCCCGAAGGGCTTCCATGGACACCGGAGGTTACAAGAATGAATGATCCAAAACTGGGAATCGCCTTCCGCGAGGTTATGTCGGGAGGCTTCGCGCTCGGGGAGACCGACCCGGCGACCGGCGCGGCGAAGGGCAAGAACAGCGGCGACATCATGGCCATGCACGCCGCGATCACCATCCAGGACGTGGACCGCTTCATCGCGGACCCCGACCACGTGGGCCAGATCAACGGCTCGATCGACTACACCCCCTTCGGCGAGAACATCCTCGCGACGAGCGGTGTCTTCAACCTCTTCTCGCCGACGGACAACCCCGACCTCAAGCTGATGGTCTACGAGATGGGCTTCCAGCACGGCGGGGCCGACTACTACGTCGCGGGCAAGAAGGAGGTGCGCAAGCACTCCATCCTCGACCTGTGGCACGACACGACGACGCTGCTCACCCAGCTGCACCAGGGGACCGACAAGTCGGGCCCCGTCGTCGGCGCAGGGATCCTCTCCCTGGGGCCGCTAGACCTGACGAAGATGGTCTCGACCATGCACGCCCTCAACGCGGACTCGCCCGTGGCGGGGGCCGAGGCCGTCGGCAGGTTCGGCAAGTTCTTCATGGGCGAGCTCTGGGCCACGTACTGCAGGATCTAGCGCACCCATGGACTACGACGCCATAGTGATCGGGAGCGGATTTGGCGGCGCGATCTCGGCCTGTCGCCTGGCCGAGGCGGGCTACAGGGTGCTCATCCTCGAGCGGGGCCGCCGCTGGGACCGGGCCTCCTACCCGCGCAAGCCCGAGGATCCCTGGGTGTGGAACCACCTCAATCCGGAGGCGGAGAACGGCTGGATAGACCTCCGGCCCTTCGGGTCGATGACGGTCGCGCAGGGCGCGGCCGTGGGCGGGGGCTCGCTCATCTACGCCAACATCTCGTGCGAGGCGCCCGCCAAGACGTTCGAGAGGGGGTGGCCCGCCGAGGTCACCTACGGCGAGCTCAAGCCGTACTACGACAGGGTTGCGAAATTCATGAACGTCCAGCCGGTCCCCCTGAACCAGTGGACCCAGCGGATGAAGCTCATGAACGAGGCTGCGGGCAAGATCGGCCAGCCGCAGCGCTTCAAGCAGCTCGAGCTCGCCGTCTCGTTCGACCCGGATTGGACCTACGGGAAGCCGAACGCGCAGGACCCGTCCTCCTCCAGGCGCTTCGTGAACGCCCAGGGCGTCGAGCAGGGCACCTGCATCCACCTCGGCAACTGCGACATCGGCTGCGACGTCGGCGCCAAGAACACGCTCGACCACACCTACATCCCATGGGCGGAGAGGCACGGGGCGCAGGTTCGCCCGCTCCATCTGGTGGGCGACGTGTCGCCCACCGCGGGCGGCTACCGGGTGAGCTACGACGAGCTCAGGGGCGGCGCCAGGGTGCCCGGCAGCGCCACGGCGCGCCTGGTGATCGTCGCCGCGGGGTCTCTGGGCTCGACCGAGCTCCTGCTGCGCTGCCGCGACGTCAACCGCAGCCTTCCCGGCGTGAGCCCGTTCCTCGGGCGGGACTGGAGCAGCAACGGGGACTTCCTCACGCCCGCGCTCTACGACGGGCGCGACGTGTCGCCGAGCATGGGCCCGACGATCGCGAGCGCGATCGACTTCCTCGACGGGAGCCAGGCCGGCCAGACGTTCTGGATCGAGGACGGGGGCATTCCCAACCTGGCGCGGGACTACCTGCGCACGAGGCAGGCCCGGTCGCCGTCCAGCCTGTACGCGAAGCTCCTGATAGACGGCATCCGGGACCTGCTGGCCAGGCCCGACCCATTCAAGGGCGTGATGCCTTGGTTCGCGCAGGGCGTGGACGCGGGCAACGGCGTCCTTGAGCTCAGGCGCCGGTGGTGGCTCTTCGGCCCGCGCGAGCTGCACCTCGACTGGGACGTGACCAAGTCGAAGCCGGTGATCGACGCGATCGTCGCCATGCACATGAGGCTCTCGAAGGCGACCGGGGGCGTGCCGCTCGTGCCTCCGACCTGGGGGCTCGGCCACGACCTCGTCACGCCGCATCCCCTGGGCGGGTGCAACATGGGCGCGGACCCGTCCCGCGGCGTCGTGGACCACAAGGGCGAGGTCTTCGGCTACAGGAACCTGTACGTGGCCGACGCGGCGATCATACCCGAGGCCCTCGGGGTCAACCCGTCGCGGACGATCGGCGCGCTCTCGGAGCGGATAGCCGCGCTGATCGTCGCCGAGGGCCGCTGAGCCGGGCGGGCCCCCGCCGGCGTCGTCAGGGCATGACGAAGCAGTAGGCGTCGTAGCGGATCTCGCTCCAGGCCAGCTCGCCGGGCTCGCGTCCGGGGAACAGGGGGGTCCTCACCGGGGTGAAGCGCACGCGCACGCGGATCGACGGGCGGCCGGCAGTGAGGCCGCGCGGGACAAGGAACTCGTCGTCGCGAAAACGGCGGTTGGAGGTCTGGACGACGTGCTCGGCGGCCCCGAGCTCCCCGGCGGGGTTGGAGTAGACGCACGTGTTCGAGCCGGCGACGTACCAAGTCCCCGCCTTGCGCCAAGCGGGCGCCCCGACGCCGCCGTCGGCCACGAACACCTCCGCGCGCTGGTTCGGGAACGAATAGTCGAGCGTGCGGCGCAGGAGCACCCCGAGGTTGCGCGGCTCGAGCCTGAGCGTGAACTCCGAGGACCCCGCCGTCCTGCGGCCGCGCTCGAGGTGCGCCGGGAACACCTCGGCGGGCGGGGCCCCCTGCCCCGCCGGCCCGGGCAGGTGGTCCACCCCGAGCTCGAAGCGCGAGAGGATCTCATAGGGGGCGGAGGCCTCGGGCGACTCGTACCGGTGCGCCCGCTCGCTGGCCTCGTCGCCCACCTGGAGCTCGTCGGTCCTGACGAGCGACGCCCCGGGGAGACCGTACCAGTACGCCACCGTCCGGTAGTGCTCCTCCGAGTCGTCAAGCCCGCCGTGCTCGAGGCCGACGACGGCATTCCTTCCGAAGGGCATCAGGTCCGCGAGCAGGAAGCGGTACGCCGACTCGATCTGGTCCTCGGCGCACTTCGCGGCCGCCGCGCTGCGCGCGCCGACCGGGTGGCCCGCGAACGCCAGCGTCATGTTCTCCCCGCCCCAGTAGTCGCCTCCGCCGCCCCATTCCTCGGTGCCGGTGCCCTGGACCTGGGGGCTCCGGCTGTCGTCGAAGAAGAACCGCGGGTCGCCCTCGAGCGTCGTCAGGTTCGCGCGGTCCGAGAAGATGAACGAGGTGCCGACCACGCTGCCCGACCAGTCGCCGCCCCCCTCCACCGAGCGGGTGTCGAGAAGCACGAGGTCCCGGCCGCGGACGGGGCGCGCATGGTCGACATAGGTCGCGTGGAAGTAGCCGACATGGCTGCGCGGGGCGTCGAGGGGCTGCGAGCGGATGCTCCAGCGGACGTCCCTGAGCTCGCTGTCGCCTCCGACCAGCTCGATCCTTGCCGACTCGAAGAAGGGCATCGGGAAATAGCAGGCCAGGTGCACCCGCTCGGCGTCGTAGCGGATGGAGACGGGGAACGCCTTGACCAGGTATTCGCGGCCGTCGCGGTTGTAGAGGGTGCCGGCGCCGAAGAACAGGGCGACCGGCGCGTCCACCGACGGGAACGGCCGGTCGTCCCAGGTGATGCGGATCCGCGCACGGCCGAGGTCCACCGCCTGCGCCCGGGAGACCGAGCACTCGATCGCGCGCAGCTGCATCGGGCGGCCCGGCCGGAGCTGCCGGACGACCGCCGCCTCGCCCGGCCCGACCGACGCCAGGCTGGAGTCCTGCTGGACGACCCCGGTCCTGTCGCCGTCCGGGGTGCCCGGCCTCGGCGCGAGGTCGGTGCCGGCGCGCGAGACAAGCGCGAGCACGTCGGCGTCAGGGGGCATCTCCGCGTCCCAGGTCCGGATGGGCCGGGAAAGCTCGGCGCCTCCCACGTACTGGTCGTAGATGAAGTAACCGGTGCCATAGTGCGTCCGGCCGTAGGCCAGCCTGAGGGACCTCTCGAACGGGATGGGCACCCACACGAGGTCCGCCCCCTTGGTTTGGGCCCAGGTCAGCGCCAACGGGGCCGGGAACACGGCGGCGGGCAGGAAGACCGAGGCGGGCGGTGGCCGCTCCGGGTCCGCCGTCGCGCTCTCGCTCACCACGTGGTCCAGGCCGTCAACCGCGTAGTGCCACGGGCTCCCGTGCCAGTGGTTGGTGCGCACGAAGTACAGGACGCCGGGCCCCTCCACGTCCAGGGCGACGCTCATGTCATCCGCCAGCTGGTACAGGAAGTGGCTGGCGTCGGCGCCCTCGTTGCCGCCGCTCCGGTCGTAAGTGCTTCGAAGGTAGGCGCGAGCTCCGATCCGCTGGTACGGCCACCGCTCCCACTGCCGGTAGCAGTCGAGGCCCACCGGGATAGCCGGAGGAGACCCGGCGTCCTGCCCGGCCGGCACCGAGGCGCCCCGCCACGCGATGCACAGCAGGAGAAGAAGCGAAAGCGGGCGTCCGCAGGCCCTCGGGGACGGAAGGGCTCCCGGTCTCTTGGAAGGTGCCATCAGGGAAGAAGAGGCCCCGCAGGCCCGTGACACAATCCGTTAGCGACCCATGGCGGCCGGCGAAGCCGCCGAGGTTCTTCGCCCGAAGCCTCCCGCGAGGACGATAACCAGGTTGATGACAGACTGGAGCAGTCTCGGGTTGGCAGAGGACGTTCGCGCAATTCTCAAAGTAGCCGGCGGCCGCCCGCTTTCTGTATGGCCGCCCGTAGGGACCTATCCAGCGTCGCGAGCGGCAATCCACGTCGCAAGGCAAGCTCGAGGTAGGATGCGTCGTAGACCGAAAGCCCAAAGCTTTCCGCGATACCAAGGGTCTTCGACCAAGCCAGGGCCATTGTCTCGGAATCCACCTCAATGTCATAGACGTCCAATGCCGATAGGAATTTCTCTATGCCCGCCTTGTCGATCCACCCTTTGCGTTGGGCGCCCATGAGCACATTGGCTACTTCCAGGTGCCAAAGCGCAGGCACCCACGCCTTCCCTCCAGCAGTTAGGCGATTGAGCAACGCATCCGTCTCCTTTGTTGACTCAGACTCAAACACCCAGGGAACGGTAGCGGAGCAGTCTAGGACAAATTCATTCATTTCCGTCCCTGTTCAATCAGGGCTCGCACAGATAGCCCCTTAAGACGGTAGCGCCCACGCAAGACTCGCAGTTCCGCGGTCGCACGTTTGCGCTTATCGTTGGTCCGTGAGACGGCTGGAACCAGGCGAGCTACCGCCCTGTCGTGTTTCGTGATGGTTATCTCGGCTCCTCGGCCCACGCGTTCGAGAAGTTCGGAGAACTTGTTCTTGGCCTCAAAGGCGCCCACGGACGCATCGGCGGTCTTCATGACAAACAGGCTAGATTAACAGGCCTGTTTGTCAAGAACGGGCCTCGCAGCCTCGTTGACCGTCCTATGGAATCGCGAGGCCTTGATTATTATCTCATCGAGGGCAAAAACGTCACTGGCACGCCTCGCAGGTCCCGCCGCTGCGCATGGCCTCAATCGAGCACGCAACCTTGGCCTCGGCGGTGTACTGCTTCGCGGCCTTGGTGCCCTCGGCAAACGGCGGCGCCGAGAGCAGCGCCGCGGCGTCGCGGTTCGCCGTCTCGTCCTTGGTCTCGCCGGCCGCCCCGCGCATCTCCTTCTTCACCTGCACCGTGGCCTTCTCGATGTTGGACGCGCCGAGCCCCCGCAGGTAGTACGTCGTCTTCAGCCCGGCGTGCCAGGCGTAGCGGTACATATGGGATAGGGTCTTCAGGTCCGGGGTCTTGATCCAGAGGTTCACCGACTGCGACTGGTCGATCCACTTCTGGCGGCGCGCCGCCGCGTCGACGACCCACTTGTGGTCGATGTCGAATGCCGTGAGGTACTTCTGCTTCAGGTCGGCCGGGATCCGCTCGATGTCCTTCAGCTCGCCGTCGAAGTACTTCAGGTTGTCCATCATGTCCCGGTCCCAGAGGCCCCGCGCCTTGAGGTCCTTCACGAGGAACGGGTTCAGGACGATGAACTCGCCCGAGAGGTTCGATTTGACGAAGAGGTTCTTGTAGGTCGGCTCTATGCAGGGCGAGGTGTTCGTGATGTTCGAGATCGTCGCCGTGGGCGCGATCGCGAGCACGTTGCTGTTGCGCATGCCCTGGGCCGCTATCTTCATTCGAAGGGGCGACCAGTCCATCCGCGCCCTGCGCGAGACCTGGATCGGGAGGCCGCGCTCGTGCTCGAGCATCTCGACCGTGTCCAGCGGCAGAAGCCCCCGGTCCCACTTCGAGCCCTTGTACGAGGAGTACGTCCCGCGCTCGCCGGCGAGGTCGGAGCTCGCCTCGTAGGCATAGTAGGCGATCGCCTCCATCGCCTCGTCGTTGAACTCGACCGCCTCCGGGGACGCGAACGCGATCCCCTTCATGTACAGGGCGTTCGCGAGCCCCATCACCCCGAGGCCGATCGGCCTGTGGCGCAGGTTTGAGCGCCGCGCCGCCTCGGTCGGGTAGAAGTTTATGTCGATCACGTTGTCGAGCGCCCGGACCGCGGTCCGGATCGTCTCGCGGAGCTTGCGATGGTCGAGCGCGCCGTCCGGCAGCAGATGGGTCTCGAGGATGACCGAGCCCAGGTTGCACACGGCGGTCTCCTCCTTGGACGTGTTCAGCGTTATCTCGGTGCACAGGTTTGACGAATGCACGACGCCGACGTGGTCCTGCGGCGAGCGCACGTTGCACGGGTCCTTGAACGTGATCCACGGGTGGCCCGTCTCGAATATCATCGAGAGCATCTTCTTCCAGAGGTCGAGCGCCTCGATCTTGTGGCCGTAGATCTTCCCCTCCTCCGCCATCTTCTCGTAGCCGAGGTACAGCTCCTCGAACCTCCTCCCGTAGCATTCGTGGAGCTCCGGGACCTCGTTCGAGCGGAACAGCGTCCACGGCTCCCGGGCCTCCATCCGCTTCATGAACAGGTCCGGGACCCAGTTTGCCGTATTCATGTCGTGGGTACGGCGCCGGTCGTCGCCCGTGTTCTTCCTCAGCTCGAGGAATTCGAAGATGTCGTTGTGCCAGCTCTCCAGATACGCGCAGCCGGACCCCTTCCGTTTTCCTCCTTGATTGACCGCCACGAGCTGGTCGTTGTGTAGCTTGAGGAAGGGAATGACCCCCTGCGATTCGCCGTTCGTCCCGCCGATGTAGGCCCCGGTGCCGCGCACCGCGGTCCAGGATCCGCCAAGCCCGCCCGCCCACTTCGACAGGTAGGCGTTCTCGGCGATGCCCCGCTGGAATATCCCTTCGATCGAATCGTCTATTGTGTATAAGTAACACGAGCTCAACTGGCTATGCAATGTCCCGCTGTTGAATAGGGTCGGCGTGGACGAGCAGAAGCGCCGGGTCTTGTAGAGGTCGTAGAGCGCCGTCGCCTTGGCCTCGCGGTCCCCCTTCTCGTCGAGGAACAGGCCCATCGCCACCCGCATCCAGAAGAACTGGGGCGTCTCGATCCGCCGCGAGGTCTTCGACACCTTGTCGACGATCAGGTAGCGGTCGTAGAGGGTCTGGACGCCCAGGAAGTCAAACTCGAGATCCGACGACGGGTCGAGCGCCGCGGCGAGCCTCGAGAGGTCGTACTCGGCCAGCCTCGGGTTGAGCCTCTTGATCGCGATCCCGTGCTCGATGTACTTCCTGAACGCCTTCAGGTGGGATTCCTTGAGCTTGCCGATGCCGTCCCTGGCGATGTCCCAGCCGAGCACCTCCTCGTAGATGTAGGTCAGCTGGATCCGCCCCGCGAACTTCGCGAAATCCGCGTCCCTCTCGATCAGGGTCTTCGAGTTGAGGATGATCGTGGAATCGAGGTCCTTCCGCGAGATCTGGTCGTAGACGGAGCGCATGAGCTCGTGCTCGATCTCCTCGCTCGTGAGGCAGAGATCGAGGCCTGCCCGCGCGAACTCAATCCGCTCGCGAAGGTCGGCGCCGTCCCAGAGCTCGGTCTCCCCGCTCGACTGCTTCACGACCACGAGCGTTCCCTGGCCCGCTGTCGCGGCGTCCGCCGCGGGTCCCGCGGCATCGGAGGTCCCGTTCGCGCGGGCCGCGGCCCGCTCGGCCCGGAAGAGGATGTAGGCCTCGGCCACCTTGAAATGCCCCGCCTTCATGAGCTCCTCCTGCACGATGTCCTGGACCTCCTCGATCCTCACGAAGGCCTGGTTTGACGCCTGCACACGGTCCGAGACAGACTTTGCGATCGCCACCGCGGGCGCCGAGTCGCGTGCGAGCGACAGGAACGTCTTCCGGACCGCGATCTCGACCTTGCTGTCGTTCCAGGGGACCACCTGGCTGTTGCGCCGGATGACGCGGATCGTGCTCTGGGCCGCCGATTCGCGGCTGCCCGAGATCTTGCGCGAGCGGTTGAGCAGGAGGCTCTTGGCGACCATATAGGCGTTGTTGTCCACCAGCGTCTTCTCGATCAGCTCGTAAAGCGCGCTGAGCGTGAGCCGAAGCGGGTTCTGCTTTCGCGCCATCTCGGCCAGGTTCCCGCCGAGCTCGCGGCAGATCTGGGCGATCCAGGCCCGGTTCTTGTTCGTGAAGATCTCCTTCTCGCCCTGCGCGATGCAGACATTCGTGAGCGCCTTCCCGAGCGTGTCGGCGACCTCCGTCATGTCGAAGCGCTCCTCGCCGTGGGGGCACAGCAGGACCACGGGCGGCAGCAGGATCTCGTCGGGCGCGAGGACGTCGCGCCAGGCGTAAACGGGTTTTTGCTCTGTGGGTGCGTGGACCGTGCGCTTGAGGGCGAGGTCGTGGGCCAAGGGGATGTGATTCATTGTCTAAGTTTAGTCTTACTAAAGAGTTGCATTAGCGAAATTCGCGGCGGGGCGACGAGAGACCCCATGCGCCAACGGCGGCGGACCAGAGTGTCCCTAAGGGATTAGGGTCGACAGGCGGTGCTCTTGGAGGGAATTGCCCGTTTCGAACGGCCCATTTGTCAGAGCTCGTCGTCCGAGGCTACAGCCAGTGAGGATGCCTTCTGGTATTCGGTGACCCTGCCTTCGAAGAAGTTCTGCTCCTTCGCGATGTCCATCATCTCGGCGAGCCAAGGCAGCGGATTCTTGATGCCGCCAGACAGCGGCGCCAGACCGCAGCCTTCGAGGCGGCGATCGGCGATATAATCTATATAGGTCAGGAAATCCTCCAGGCGCAGCCCGACCGCGTTGACCGGAAGGCAGTCGCGGATGAACTCCTTCTCGAGGGCGATCGCCTCGCGCATCAGGCCCCGCAGCTCCTCCTTGTATTCCGGAGTCCAGATCTCGCGGTTCTCCTCCACCAGGTCCATGAACAGGTCGCGGAAGACCTCGATGTGGTTCGACTCATCCCGGAGCGTGTACCTGAACATCTGGCCGATGCCCGGGAACTTGTTCTGGCGGTACAGGGACAGGATCATGCCGAAGAGGCCGTAGAACTGGGTCCCCTCCATGCACTGGCCGAAGACGAAGATGTTTGAGGCGAGCAGCTTCTTGCTCTCCACCCTGGTGAGGTCCAGGTCCCTGCGCAGATCGCGTGAAATTCGCGTTACGAATTCGTTTTTCCGGACAATTGTCGGCACATCCTCGAACATGGCCTCGCATTCGTGCGGGTTGATCCCGAGCGAGGCTATCATGTAGAGCAGCGAATCGGCGTGGATGTTCTCCTCGTGCGCGTGGCGCCCCAGCACGAGCTTGAGCTCCGGCGCCGTCACGAGCTCCCGGACAACATGCTGTATGTTGTCGCCGACGATGCCCTCGGCGGCCGAGAAATAGCCGATGCCCATGCGGATGATCCAGCGCTCGACGTCCGAGACGGTCTTCGTATCCCTCCACTGCTCTATGTCCTTGCCCATCGGGATGTCCTCCGGCTCCCAGTGGTTGGCCTTCATCTTCCGGTAGAGGTCGTAGGCCCACTGGTACTTCAGCGGCAGGAGATTGAAAGTCATCGTCTGGCGCCCGTTGATCACGCGCTTCGCGGCAAATGCGGCCTCCGCCTTGTCCTGATCGAGAACGAATGTCTTCGTTCCCACCTGAAAGATTTTCTGCATGGCAACTCTCGTTAAATTGGGTGCTATTGGGGTAAACTTAGGGTTTTTCGAACGCGCAAAGATCCCAGGCGACACAAAGTTGCTGGAACTTATTTACGCGTTGTTGACCACAACAGGATGTGGTCGCCGCGCCTGACGGCCACAACCTATTGGGCTTTGGGCTTGCGCCGTCAACAGGTTTGTTGCCCGGAAATGTTAAATTTTTTCCTTGTGTCGCGGCCCGTGGGAGCAGGCGCCCCGCCTATCCCCCTTCCGCAGGCCGCGCCCCCCCCGGCCGCCCCTTGGTATCCGCGTCCTTGCTACGCACCGGCGGGAGCTGGTGTCCGCGCACCACCACCTGCTCGCGCCCGCCGCGGTTGAGCCGGTCAAGCACGCCCGCCAGCACGCGGCGCCTCTCATCGGCCTGCGCGAACATCTCCAGCTGCTCGGGGCCGGCGTCGACCCCGGAGAGGCGCACCCCCACCAGCCGAAGGGGTCGCGCGCGCTCCCAGGCCGCGCGCAGCAGCGGGGCGACCACCGCATAGAACGGCTCCTCGAGGTCGGTGGCGGCCTCGATGCTGCGCCCGCGCGACTCCTGGGCAAAGTCCGGATACCGCACCGTGACCGTGATCGTGCGCACCTTCACGCGGTCCTCGCGGACCTTGGGCATGAGCTCGTCGAGCATCCCCTTCGCGACCCGCTCGACGACGGCGAAGTCCGACACGTCCGCCGCGAATGTCTCCTGCTTCGAGTAGCTCTTCGCGTCCTCGTCCGCGGTCTCGACGCGGCCGTCGTCGACGCCCCTCGCTCGCTCCAGAAAGGCCCGCCAGCCGCGCCCGAGGGCCGCCGCCAGCTCGCGCTCGCCGCGGGAGAAGAGGTCGCTGACGACGCGGATGCCGAGGCGCCCGAGCGCCGCCTCGGTCTTCGCCCCGACGCCGGGCAGCCGGCCAATCGGCAGAGGAGCGAGGAAGGCCCCCTCCCCTCCGGGCGGCACGACCACGAATCCCCTCGGCTTGCGCAGCTTCGAGGCTATCTGCGCGACGAGCTTGTTCGCTGCGATGCCCATCGACACGGGGATGCGCAGCTCGTCCCAGATGCGCCCCTGCAGGGCGCGCACCGCCCGCTCGACCTGCCCGGGGTCCCCGAACGCGCAGGGGCCGACGTCGAGGTAGCCCTCGTCGATCGAGTTGCGCTGGACGGCCGGGGTCAGCCCCTCGCACATGTCGAACATCCGCCGAGAGACCTCTCCGTAGAGGCCCGGCGTGTGCCGGATGAGGATCAGGTCCGGACACACGCGCAGCGCGCGCGAGGTCGGCATGGGCGTGTAGACGCCGCACGCCCTCGCCTCGTAGCTGGCCGACGAGATGATGCCGCGCTCGCGCCCGCCCACGGCGCACCGCTTGCCCACGAGCGACGGGTCGCGCGCCTGCTCGCACGACACGAAGAAAGCGTCGGCGTCTAGGTGGACTATCGCGGGAATCGCCTTCAAGCGGGTGGAACCTAGCGCGCGGCGCCCAGGCGGGCGGCGGCCTGGAGTTGGGCCTCGGCCTCGGCCGGGCGGCCCGCGGCGCGAAGGGCTAGGGCGAGGTTGTAATGGACGTCCGCGGCGCCCGGGCTCAGCCGGATCGCCTCCTCGTACTCGCCGATGGCCTCCTCCAGCCGTCCCTCCCCCGCGAGGGCCAGGCCGAGATAGGCGTGGGCCTCGGCGTAGCCGGGCTTGAGCCGGACGGCCTGCTCGAGCTCGGCCACGGCCTCGGCCGGCCGGCCCTCGGTCGCCAGCGCCAGGCCCAGGTTGGCGCGGGCCTGGGCAAACCCCGGCCACAGCCGCAGGGCCTCCGCGTACTCGGGCTCGGCCTCCCGGACCCGGCCGGCGTTGGCGAGCGCGTTGGCGCTTCGGTAGTGGGCCTCGGCGCAGCTTCGCGACGCGTCCGGGTCCCCGGGCCTGAGGCGCAGGACTTCCGTGTACTGGGCCACCGCCTCGCCGTACCGCCCCGCGGCCAGGGCTAGGTTTCCCAGGTCGGTGCGGGCGTCCGTGTTGTCGGGGCGGATCCGCAGCGCCTCCCTGAACTCGGCCTGCGCCTCCGGATCCCTCCCGGAGCGCGCGAGGGCGTTGCCGAGATTGACGTGCGCCGCGTCGTAGTCCGGCTTGAGCCTGAGCGCCTCCCTGTAGTGGGCGATCGCCTCCGGCACCAGGCCCCTGCCGTAGAGGTCCAGGCCCAGGTTGCCGTGCGCGATCCAGGCCCCGGGGTTCCTCGCGGCCGCATACGCCCAGAAGGTCTCGTCGTCGCGGAATACGCCGGCGTAGCTCCGGCTGCCGACGGCGAGCGCGGCCGCGGCCAGGGCCGCGACGGGCCAGGCGGCCGGCGCCCAGCGCCTGCTGCCAAGCCATAGGTCCAGCCCCGCCGCGGACAGCCCCGCCGCCCCGGCCAGGGCGATGTAGGCCAGGTGGTCGGCGACCCACGAGATGCGCAGGTAGGCCATCGGCACGAGTCCCAGGACCGGGGCGAGGTTGAGCGCGATGAAGCCCGCTCCCAGCAGGGCGTGCCGGCCCCAGCCCGCGCGGTTGCGCCACATCCAGGCCGCAAGCGCCGCGAGCGCCAGCCACGGCAGGAGGAGGGCCGGCGGCGAGGCGGCGCCCCAGCGCGGGTAAACCGGCATGAGGGGGACCGGCAGGATGAACTTCCAGAGGTAGAACGCGAGGGTGCGGCCCGCTGCGGCGCATCGGAACCACAGGCCGCCTATCCCGAGGTCCTGGCCCACTATGGCCCGGTGCTCCTGGAACCACAGGGTGAGGGCCCCGAGCGCTATCGAGACCGCGAAGAACGACGCCGCCGCCATCAGGTCGCGCGGCCCGACGCGGCCCCTTCGCCACCACGCGTATAGGAGAAGCACGAACGGAAGCATGGCCGCAGAGCTCTTGCACAGCATGGCAGCGGCGAAGCAGACAACCGCGAGGGCAAGGTCGCTTGGCCGGCGGTCGCGGTCGTGGTCGACGCAGGCGCTCATCGCCAGGAGCAGCGGCGGAAGGGACAGCGTGTTCTTGAGCTCCGAGATCCACGCCACGGACTCGACCGCCACCGGGTGCACCGCGAAGACGAGCCCGCCGAACCAGGCCGCGCGGACGCCCAGCTTGCCGAGCAGGCGCCAGAGCAGCAGCGCGCTCAGCGCGTGGAGCGCGATGTTGGCAAGGTGGTATCCCTCCACTGCGTCGCCCCACAGGCGCCACTCTGCCCATTGGACGGTCGTCTTCAGGGGGAAGTAGTCCGGTCCCGCCGGCGCGAGCCAGATCCCTGCGAGGCCCTTCGGGTCGCGCAGCGCGGGGTTGGCCGGCACCTCCTGGGTGTCGTCCCAAATCCACCGCCCGTGGATCGCCGGGGCGTAGACCCAGGCGGCCGCGAGGACGACGGCCGCGGCGCGCAGCGCCAGGGATAAGTGCGCCAGCCGGGACCTTCTGGAATCGTCGCGCAGATCGCTAGCCATGGCCGCGGGATTGCCCGGTTCAGCGGGGGGCGGAAGGCCGCCGGGCCGCTTCAAACTCTGCCTTCGCCTCGTCGGGGCGGCCGAGCCGTGCCAGGACCGACCCGATCTGGAAGTGGACGTCGGGATTGTCCGGCCCCACGCGCAGCGCCTCGCGGTACTCGTCGATCGCCTGAGTGAGCCGGCCGGCCCCGGCCAGCGCGTACCCGTAGTAGGCATGGGCCTCGGCGTAGCCGGGGCGGAGCCGGATGGCCTCGGCGATCTGCGGCAGGGCCTCGGTCCACAGGCCCAGCTCGGCGAGCGCAAGCCCGAGGTTTGCATGCACCTCCGGGGAATCGGGCTGGAGCCTAAGGGCCGCGCCGTACTCGGCCACGGCCTCGGAGAGCCTGCCCGAGTTGGCAAGCGCGTTCGCGAGGCCGTAGCGGGCGTCCGCGTAGTCCGGCTGGATCCGCAGCGCGTTCCTGAAATGGAGCTCCGCATCGCCGAGGCGCCCCGCATCGCTCATCGCCCTGCCCCAGTTCTTCTCGGCCGCGGCAAACGAGGGCCTCGCGTGCAGCGCCCCGGCGTATGCCGCCGCCGCCTCATCCCACATGCCCTTCTGGGCCAGCACGTTGCCGTAGTTGTTGTACGCCTCGGGATACCCCGGGTTAAGCCGCATCGCCTCCCTGTAGTGTGCGGCCGCCTCATCCAGCCTTCCGCGGTGCGCCAGAAGGACGCCGAGGTTGTCGTGCGCGAGCCAGCTGGCCGGATTCCCGGCGAGGATCGACGCGTAGAATGTCTCGGGGTCGCGGTAGTTGCCGGCCTGCCTCCACGTGAGCCCCGCCAGCGCGGCCAGGACACCCAGCGCTGCCGCCCGGGACGCAGCCCTCGCCGCCCCGGTAAGCCTATCCGCGGCGAGCGTCAGGCCCGCAGCCGCCGCGGGGATTGCCGCGGCCGCCGCCAGGTACTGGAAGTGGTCCGCGACATAGGAGAAGACGAAGGGATAGACGTTGATGAACCCGAGGGCCGGGAAGAGCGTTCCGGCGAACAGGAGCGCGGCGGCAAGGGGGCCTCGCGACAGCCGCCGGATCCCGTACAGCGCCGCGAGGGCCGCGACGGCCGCGGCCGGGTACAGGTACTGCCAGCCCGCGTGCGGATCGACGGTCCAGCGGGGATACACGAAGACCAGGTCGGCCGGCCAGGCGATCTTGGCGAGGTAGAACCAGACGGCCCGGCCCGCCACCAGGATGCGCTCGGCCGCGCCCAGCTCAAAGGAGGGGCCCCGGGCCCCGATGAAGGTGCGTTCCACCCATGTCGTCATCGCGGCGGCGGCCGCGCTCATGCAGAACCACGGCAGGAGCGGCAGCACGTCCCTCCTCCAGGAGAGCCCCCCCCGCCTCCACCAGAGGACCACCAGGAGCGCGGCCGGAAGCGTCGCGGCCACGCTCTTGCTGAGGATCGCGAGGCCGAACAGCCCGACGCCGAGTCCGTACCAGCGCCACCGGCGCTCCCCGTCGAACCGGAGGTACGCGAGCGCCGCGGCCATGTAAAACACGGCCGACAGCGTGTTCTTCTGCTCCGAGATCCACGCAACGGTCTCCACGCACACCGGGTGGAGGGCGAACAGCGACGCCCCAAGGAGCGCCCCCGGCACCGAGACAAGGCGCAGGATCCGGTAAAGAAGAAGGACCGCCCCAAGGTGGAGAAGGACGTTGGCCAGATGGTATCCGAGGGGGGCGTCCCCCCACAGGCGATGCTCCGCCCAGAACGCGCTGTGGAGCACCGGATAGTACTGCTGGGTCGCCCCGGGCTCGAACCAGATCCTCCACAGCCCGTGGAGGGAGCGCAGGTCCGGGCGGGTCACGTGGGCGTCGTCGTCCCAGACCAGCGCGCCGGACAGGGCGGGCCAGTACGCCGCCAGCACCGCGACGGGCAGCGCGAGCGCAACCGCGCCTCTTGGTCCGGGTCGCCGCATGGGCAACAACCGTCCGACGTTACCCCCTCCCGAGTCAATGATTAGCGGTGCGCCGCGCCTCCTCGAACTCGGCCTCGGCCTCCCTTTCGCGGCCAAGCCTGGCGAGCGCCTGGCCCAGGTTGTTGTGGGCCCCGGAGTAGGCCGGCCGGAGCCGCAGGGCCTCGCGGTACTCGCCGACGGCCTCCTCCACCCGCTCCAGCCTGAACAGCGCGTTCCCGAGGTTGAGGTGGGCCTCCGCAAGCTCGGGATCGAGGCGCAGCGCGCCCCGGTACTGCTCCATCGCATCCTCGAGCCGGCCTGAGCCCGCCAGGGCGAGGCCGAGGTCGTTCTGGGCCTGCGCGTGGCCGGGATCGCACTTGAGAGCCGCGCGGAACTCCCCGGCCGCCTCGTCCGGCCTGCCGGCGCGCAGCAGCATGAGCCCCAGGTGGAAATAGGCGCCGGCGAACCCGGGGTTGACGGCCAGGGCTGCCTCGTATTCGCGGCGCGCCTCGTCCGGGCTGTCCATCATTTCCAGGCATTTTCCCAGGTTGGCGTGCGTCTCGAACGAATCCGGCTGGATCCGGATCGCCTGCCGGAACTGCTCGGCCGCCTCCGCGGGCCGGCCTTCCCCGAGGAGCGCATTGCCCAGGTTGCTGCGGGCGAGCCACGCCCCGGGGTTGCGCTCGACCGCGCAGGTCCAGAGCGCCTTCTCGTCGCGGAATACGCCGGCGTAGCGGTTCGCCTCGAGCGCCAGCGCGCAAAGCGCCGCGCCCGCGCATACGCCGGCGGGGAGCCGGGCGGCGACCCCCCGGCCCATCCGCCGCTCCCATTCCGCCAGGGCGGCCCCGAAGGCCGCGGCGGCCAGGCCGACGCACCCCACCAGGGGCACGTACGCGAAATGATCCGCCCGGGGCGCCACCCTCAGGTAGGACATGGGGACGATGCCAAGGACCGGGGCCAGCCCGAGGAGGAACCAGCCCGCACCGAGGAGGGCGTGCCTTCCCCACCCGGCGCGCCGGGCCCAGAATAGGGCCAGGACCGCTGCGATCCCGAGCCAGGGCAGCCACGCGGGCGCCGAAGCCGGCGCGGGGGGGTATATCGGCTCCAGGCCGGCCGGCCACACGCACGTCCTGGCGTACGAGACGATGCTCCAGCCCGCCTGGGCCAGCCTGGCGCCAAGGCCCTCGGGCGTCCCGGCGATCCCGATCGCCCGGGTCGACTGGAACCAGACGGTCGCCGCCCCCATCGCGAGCGCGGCGGCAAAGAACGGGGCGGTCGAGCGCAGGTCGCGGACCCGGATCATGCCCCTTCGCCACCACGCGAAGAGCAGGAGGATCCCCGGGAACATCACCGTCGAGGTCTTGCACGCGAGCGCCGCGACAAACCACGCGAGCGCCCGGGCCCTGGCGCCGCGCCGGCCGCTGCGGTCGAACTCGACGTAGGCTATCGAGGCGAGGAGCAGCGGGGGGAGCGAGGCGGTGTTCTTGAACTCCGAGATCCACGCGACGGACTCGACCGCCAGGGGATGCACGGCGAACAGGAGCCCTCCCAGGAAGGCGGCGCGCGCGCCCAGGAGCCGCAGCAGGCGCCAGATCAGGAGCGCGCTCAGGGCGTGGAGCCCGACGTTGACCAGGTGGTAGCCGAGGGGGTTGGCCCCCCAGAGCTGCCACTCGACCCACTGCAGGCTGCTCTTCAGGGGGAAGTAGTCCATCCCCTGCGGGTGGACCCAGGGCTGCCACCACCCGTTCGCGGCGCGCAGGACGGGATTCCCGGTTATCTCGAGGCCGTCGTCCCAGAGCCAGGTGCCCCGGACGCACGGCGAGTAGACCCAGGCGGCCGCCAGCGCGATCACTAGGGCGCGCAGCGCGCTCCTCATCGGCCGCCCTCCGGCTGCTCGAGCGCGCGCAGCCGCTCAAGGTTCTCCCGCGCGTCCCCGTAGTCCGGCTTCAGCCGCAGGGCCTCCTCGAACTGGGCCCTCGCCTCGGAGAGCCGTCCGCTTCCGGCGAGCAGGCTGCCGAGGTTGTTGTGGACGTCGGCGGCCGCCGGCTCGAGCCGGAGGGCCTCGTTCAACTCCCGGACGGCCTCGGCCGTCCTGCCCAGCTGCGCCAGAACGGCGCCGTAGTTGACCCTTGCGTCCGCGAAGTCCGGGCGCAGGCGGACGGCGCTGGCGTACGCGTCCGCGGCCGCCGCCAGGTCCCCGGCCCCGGCCAGCGCGGCGCCGAGGTTGTACCATGCGTCCGCCCTCGCCGGGTCGAGCCTGAGCGCCGCCCGCAACTCCGCGGCCGCGGCCGGCGCCCTCCCCTCGGCGGCCAGCGCGTTGGAGAGGCTGAAGTGGATCGAGGGGTCCTGCGGCCGGAAGCGCAGCGCGTCCTCGTAGTTCGCGACGGCCTCGTCGAGGCGCCCGGCCGCCGCCAGCGCCCTGCCGAGGTTGTAATGGGCGTCGGCGTAGGCCGGGACCAGGCCCAGGGCCCGGCGGTAGCTCGCCATCGCGCCGGCCTGGTCGCCCCGCGCCTCCAGGAGGTTGCCGAGGTTGTTCCACGCTCCGGCGTTCGCGGGATTCTTGAGCACGACGTCGCTCCAGAACGCGAACGGGCTCCCGTAGGCGCCGACGCGGCGAATAGTGAGGGCCCCGCACGCGAGCGCGAGCGCGGCGACCGCGGCCGCGAACAGGCGCGGACCCGAGAGCGCGGCGCGGAGGCAAAGGACCGCCGCCGTCACCACCGCCGCGAGCGCGAGGTACACCCTGTGCTCAGCGATGATCTCGGTCGAGACCGGTATGACGCTCGAGCTCGGCGCGAGGGCGAGGAAGAACCACGCCCCGAGGAACCCGGCCGCGGGCCTGCGCCGCAGCAGGACGAAGGTCGCCGCCGCGAGGCAGAGGACAACGGCGGCGCCGGCCGCGTCCGCGGCCGGGTCCCGGCCCAGTATCCGCCCGTAGTCGCCGACGAGCGGATGGGGCCACAGGGCCAGGCGAAGGTAGAGGGCCACGGCCCTCGGCTGCGCCATCAGGTAGCTCCACCAGTCCATGCCGGAGCCGAACCCCGCCGTTCCCCCGCGCCCGCCCGAGCCGGCGACCAGGAAGGCGAGCGGCAGCCAGCACGCGGCGAGCGAGAGGTGGAGGGATCCCCTGCGCCGCCAGGCCTCGCGGAACGAGCCCCCGATGAAGGTGCGGTCGTAGAGGAGAACCGCCAGCGGAGCCGTCGCCATCGCCTCCTTGGTGCCCATGCCGAGGAGGCAGGCCCCGACGGATGCGCCGGCCCAGGCGGCGGCGGCCGGGCCCGCCGAGGCGGCGCTGCGGACAAAGGCGTAGAGGGTAAGCAGATAGAACAGGCCCATCAGCGACTCCGCCCGCTGGACGACGTATTCGACCGACTCCGTCTGGAGGGGGTGAAGCGCCCAGAGGAGCGCCGCGGCGAACGCCAGCCCGGTGCGCTCGGGTTCCGGCCGGCACCCCGCCGGGGCGTTGGCGAGGGTCCTGCGGACGACCGCGAAGAGCGCCAGCGCCGCGGCGGCGTGGATGGCCACGTTGAGCGCGTGGTAGCTCCAAGGCCTTGTCCCCGAGACCGCGTAATTGAGAGCGAACGAAAAATTGAGGACGGGCCTGCCTGTGACGGTCAGGCCGCCCGGCGGGCTCAGCGCGCCCGAGAGGCTGCGGATCGAGGGGTTCCCGGGGATCGAGCCGACGTCATCGTAGAGAAAGAGCCCTCCCAGGCCGCGCGCGTACACGGCCAGCGTCGCCCCGACGATCACCGCGGCGCAAAGGGACAGCGTCCTGCGGGAGTCGCGGGCCGGCGCCGGCTGGGGCAGCAGGGGGGCGTTCACGGTTGAGGGCTTGGAAGCCTATAGCGGGCGCCGGGCCCCGCGACAAGCGCCCCCGGCGACAAAACGGCCGCCCGATTGGGGCGGCCGTTGCTAGGCGGTGCCAGGATGGGACCGCTTCTCAGAAATCAAGCCTTGCGCCGACCTGCACCTGCCAGCGCGACTCGTCGGAGTAGATCGACGGCGTCCCCAGCGTCCCGTTGTTGAACACGTACTCGTACTGGTTGGTCTTCGCGTTGTAGCCGGTGCCGGCGATGGTCTGCGTGTAGAACGCGTTGAGGTAGTTGTCCACGAGGCCGGAGTGCTTGTCCAGGAGGTTCGAGAAGTTGAAGCAGTCCGCGAACAGCGTGACCCGCACGTCGCGCCAGACCGGGATCTGCTGCTCGAAGTGCAGGTTGAGGGTCTCCTGCCAGGGCGCGTAGACGCTGTTGCGCGGCACGATCTGGCCCGCCCACTTGGACAGGCTCGGGTTTGTGGCCAGGTAGTTGAAGAAGTTCGCCTCCTCGGTCGCGCTAAGCCACTGGACCTTGGGATCGTTCGGCCCCGAAGGCACGTAGAACAGGCTCTCACCCGTGATCCCCGAGCCGTCGGCGTCGCCCTTGAACACGAAGCTGTACGGCACCCCGTTCTCGGTGATGAACTGCGCCGTCAGGCTCGTCGTCGCATACTTCCTCTTGAAGAAGTTGAACTCGCGCGTCGCCGCGGCTATGAACTTGTTCGGGACCGCGTAGTTCGAGCGGTAGGCGACGTTCTGGTTAGGGTTGATGAACGGCTGGCCGGCGAATCCCGAGGCCGCGACGGACGAGGTGAAGGGGTCCACCTGGGTCGCGTGGGTGTAGGTGTAGGCGAGCTGGAACGCCCAGTGGTCCGTCATGGGGCGGTTCAGCTCGAGCGTGTACTCCTGGCTGCCGCCCTTGTCCGTGTTGGTGAGCTCGTAGACGGCGCCCGTCGCATGGTTCTGGTACAGCGTCGTCGGCGAGTTGGTCACGGACGAGTAGAAACCCGAGGGGGCGTTCGGTAGATAATATGCGGAACCGATCGCGGAGGGCGTGATGTTGCCTGCGAAGCGCAGGCGACCGTCGGGCATGGTGAGGGGGCCAGAGCTCGGCACGGCATAGGGGTTCGTCTCCTGGTAGAAGACGTCCTTCTGCACCTGGGTGAGGTCGACCTCGGCCGTGGCGATCATGCCCAGGAACGGGAGCGTCCTGTCGAGGGCGAGGTTCTCCTTCCAGTTCGCCGGCCAGTGGAAGTTCGGGTCCGTGTAGTCGAAGCCCGGGGCGGCCGTCGAGGCGACCCCGTTGGTGATGCTGTTCAGCTGGCCGGCGTTGTTGTACGAGTTCTCAACCCAGACCACCGGGTTCTGCCCAAGGAACAGGCCCGCCCCCCCGCGCAGCTGTGTCGGCTGCTTCGTCTGGAAGTCGTAGTTGAACCCAAAGCGCGGCGAGACGGTGTAGTTGCCGTTCATCGAGATGCTGTTCGAGAAGCCGTAGGCGTTGAAGAACACCGGGCTGAAGATCGGCCTCTGCGGCAGGTACGGGTAGTCCATGCGCAGGCCGCCGACGATCGTCAGCTGGGCGTTTGGCTTCCATGTGTCCTGGATGAGCGGGGAGATATCGAGCAGGTAGTAGTGCGAGACGTCGGAGGCCAGCGTGAAGCCCGCCGCCGGTGTTTCCACGATCGACTGGTAGGGCGTGTTCGCCATGAAGTTCGCGACGTTCGAGTACGAGTAGCTTCCGATGGCGTTCGGTATGAAGGTGTCCGTGTAGCCCGTGCGGTCGAACTGGGAGCCGAACTTGAAGGTGTGGTTTCCGACGGAGTAGTCGCCGTAGAGGTGCTCCTCCTGCTCCCAGGTATAGATGTTGTTGTCCTGGTAGGCCCAGTAGGTGCCGGCGAAGAGCTCGCCGTTCGTGACGATCGAGTTGAGCGGCTGGCTGAAGCCCGATATGTTCAGGATGGTGATCGCCGGCAGCTTCGGGCCGTCGAGTGTCGCCGTGCCGTTGTAGCGCTTGTACGTGGCCTCGACCTCCGTGTGGAGGTTCGGGATGAACTGGCTCCAGTCGCTGTTCAGCTGCGCGGTGTACGACTGGTCGCTGCGGTTCGAGTTGTACCACGACGTCTCGAACGAGGTCTCGTTGGAGAAGGCGTAGTTGTAGAAGACCGGGGCGTCGCCGATCGTGTGCCGGAACGTGAACGTGAACTTCTGGGAGTCGGAGATGTTCCAGTTGAGCTTGGCCACGAAGTTCTGCTCCCACGTGTGGGCGACGGCGACGAGCGGGCCCGGGTTGTAGTTGTAGCGCGACGTCAGCGTCTGGACGATCTGGGTGACCTCCGCCTGCCCCGCGGGGGATCCCTCGGGGTTGAAGAGCTGGGCGGGCGCCGCGGCTATCTGCCGGAAGGCCTCGTAGCCGACGAAGAAGAACAGCCTGTCCTTGAGGATCGGCCCGCCGAGCGTGGCGCCGGTCGTGTGCTGCTGGGTCTCCTCGTGCGGCCCGAGCACGCCGACCACGGGATCCGGGCCGCGCATCCTCGTGCCGGTGTAGAGCTCGTACGCCGAGCCGTGGAAGTCGTTGGTGCCGGTCTTGAGCGTGACGTCGGTTATCCCGCCGAGGAATCCGCTGTAGACGACGTCGAAGGGGTTGATCTGGACCGAGAAGGAGGAGATCCAGTCGAGCGGGATGGGGTTGCGCAGGCCCGCGTAGCCGTTCGAATTGAGGCCGAAGTTGTCCGCGGCCGAGACGCCGTCGATGAGCAGCGAGTTGTTCCTGGGGTTCTGGCCGGCGACGCTGTACGTGTACGCGGGATCCGAGGGCGTGACCTGGATGACGACCGCCCGCGGGTCCAGGTTCTGGATGTCCTGGAGGTCGCGCCGGATCGAGCTGATCTCCGCGATCTCCCTCGGGGTGAAGTTGCTCCCGGTGCCCATTGACCCCGAGTCGAATATCATCTGGCCCGCGCTTTCGCTAACCTTGAACGCCTCGAGCTGGACGATCTCGTTCGACATCTCGAGGTCGACCGAGCCGACGGCGCCGATCTCCAGGTAAATGCCCTTCTTCTCCGCGGGCGGCTGGCCGGCTGCGGTCGCCGTGACGGTGTAGGGCCCGCCCGAGAGAAGGCCGACCACCGTGTACTGCCCGGTGGAGCGGGCTGTCGCGGTGTAGCGGGTGCCGCTGGCGTCGTGCACGACGGTCACCAGGGCGCCCGCGACAGGGTGTCCTGCCTTGTCGGTGACGAAACCGCTCAGGCCGGAGGTCGTGAGGCCCTGGCCGAACATGGTGGTCGTCGAAGCTAATGCCAAGGCGATCGCCCCGGCCCAGATCCCTCTCATAGACGGGCAGTGCATTTTCATAGGTTTGTAGCAAACAACTACGGTTCTGATCCACCGCTGCACCCGGTCAGTAGCTAGCCGGGTCTCGGACTTGTGGTGACTAGGAGGATCGCGATGCTCCGCTCCAGTCAAGCATCGAAGTTCCAAAAAATCCGGCGGCACAAAATCGTGACAGGCGCCCGGCCGGAATCGTGCCATTTGCCGATTTCGGCCCCCGGTCCGGCCGCAAAATGCACGGGCGTCGGCACCCTTCCCCGGGTGCAAATCGCTGGAAACAACTCTAACACCGCGGGACGACGCGGCTTAGGGACGGCGCCGGCGAGTTGGCACGCGGAAAGGTACTCGTTTGGCCAGAATGAACGCAGAAGCCATCAACGACGCCAGTCTCGTGCAGCGTTTTAATAGCGGCGATGAGTCTGCCTTTCTTGAGATAATGAGCCGGCACCAGTCGAGGATTTTCGCGGCAGCCATGGGCCTCCTCCACAACAGGGCCGACGCCGAGGAGATCACCCAGGACACGTTCGTGCGCGCCCACCGGGGCCTCTCCAGGTTCCGGGGCGACTCCTCCCTCGCGACCTGGCTCCACCGGATCGCCGTCAACCTGGCGCGCAACCGCTACTGGTACTTCTTCCGCAGGTGCAGGGGCGCGATGCTCTCGCTCGACGCCGAGTTGGGGGACGACGGCGGCTCGAGGTTCTCGGACATATGCTCGGCTTCGGAGCCGGATCCGTCGCAGGAATACTCGCGCAGCGAGTTCATGGATGCAGTCGAGAGGGCCATGGAGAAGCTCGAGCCCGCCTACCGCCGGATCCTCGCGATGCGCTCCGTCCTGGACCAGTCGTACGAGGAGATAGCGTCGTCGCTGGGCATCAATGTCGGCACGGTGAAAAGCCGCATCGCCAGGGCGCGTGAGCGCCTTCGCAAGCGGCTTGCCGAGGAGTGCCCTGATTTCGCGTGCGGGAGCGACCCGACGGAGTGGTTTGAGCCGGCCCGGGGCGCGGGTCACGCGACCCCGGCGGGCTGCTAGCTCAGCGGGCACTGAGGCCGAGGAACGCGGCCAGCTTGCCGACCGCGCCGGCCGTCGCGTGCACGCCCCGGACGCGCCTCGAGACGACGACAAGGCGGCCCCGCCCGCGGTCCGCCTTGGCGTCGACATGGCCCACAAGCTCGGTCCCGGCCAGCACCGGGAGCGCGTAGAAGCCCCGCTTGCGACGTTGGGCCGGCACATAGGCCTCCCACGCGTAGTCGAAGCCCCAAAGCTGCCGAGTCACGCGCCGGTCGTAGACGAGCGGATCGAGCGGGGCGAGGAGCAGCGGCTCGGGTGCGGCCGCCTCCGGCCGCGCATCGGGCTCGAACCAGCCCAGGTCCTCCCGCAGGCAGTAGAGCGCGGGACAGCCGGCGACGGCAACGGGCTGGACAAGGTCCTCCACCAGGGGGACCTCGGCGCGCCTGAGCGCGACAAGGCGGTGCTGGCGCAGCCGGGCGACCGCCCACCAGCGGGCGGTCTCCTCGGCGGAGGGCTCCCCCGCGGCGAGGACCGCGGCCGGCAGCACCCTCTCGGGCAGGTCGTAGAGCCTGCGGTAGCTCCGGCGCCCGGCGATCAGGACGCGGCCGTGGAAGAAGAGCTTCTGGAGCGTCGCCTTGGCCAGCGTCGCCGATCCCCAGACCCGTCGTCCCTTGCGGCCGTCCCCGAACTCCTCCGGGCCGGCCGCCCCGCCCCCGGCGATCGCTCCGAGGATCCCCGCGGCGAGCTCCCGCTCCCGGGCCGTGAGCCTGCCCATCCAGGCGCCTTGCCTGCGGGAGCGCCCGCGCATGGCCGCAAGAAGGTGGGGCCAGGCATCCAGGGGAAGGGCAGCCAGCACGTGGCTCGAGGGAAGGTGGTGCTCAAGGGCCCTGCGCTCCTCGGCGCCGAGGCCCGCCCCGTCGGCGCCGTGGAGGTGGCGCATGAGGCCGCCCTCGGCGTACCCGGCCACCCGGTTCCGCAGGATGTGGTCGTGCATCCTGCCGCAGACGTTGATGGGGTCGATCTGCACGTAGCCGTGGTGCGCGAGGGCCGCCCCGACGTCGGGCGCCGGGGAGTCGACAAGGTGCGCGCGCCGCATGAAGAGGCGCGCCTCTGCGGGCGAGACCTTTCGCGGGCGGTTCACGGTCCCGACGGGCGCGTGGGCTGCGAGCGGGGCGCGGGGACCCCTTCCGGCGCCCCCGGCGGCCCCGGGCGCAGCGCCTTGACCACGCCCGCGTAGTCCTGGATGCCCTCGAACAGGGCCGCCGCGATCGCGTTTCGGAAGGCCTCGGTCTCGAGCTTGGCGCCCTCGGAGTCGCTCGAGATGAACGCGGGCTCGACCAGCACGCCGGGGCACCTCAGCTCGCGGAGCACGGCGAGGTGCTCAAGCTTCTCGCCGCGGTCGCCGTCCTTGAGCGCGTCGAGGATGCTGCGGTGGAGGCTCCCGGCGAGGATCGCGTTCCAGGGGTCGAAGACGTTGACGGGCGCGTCCTTGCTCTCAGCGTTGTCCCTGCTGCCCGGGCTCCACGAGTCGGCGGACCTCTGCGAGCGCGGCGGAAAGCACAGCACCTCGACGCCGGTCGTCTTCGTGTTCGGGTAGAGCGAGTTGAAGTGGACGCTCACGAAGAGGTCCGCGCCCGCGCGGTTAGCCGTCTCCGAGCGCAGGAGCTTGGGGAGGTCGTAGTCGGCGTCGCGCGTGAGAAGGACCCTGTAGCCCGCGCCCTCGAGGAGCCTCCTGAGCCTTAGCGAGACGTCGAGCGTGTAGGTCTTCTCCATGGTGCCCAGCGCCTTGTTGGTCGCGCCCTGGTCCGTGCCGCCATGGCCCGGGTCGATGACGATCACCCTCGGCACCCGGGGCGGCGGCCCGCACAGGCCGGGACGCAGGCGCGGGACGACGCGCGCGAGGTAGTCGGTGCGGCTCACGTAGAAGACGCCGCCCCTCGCCAGGACGGGATCGCCCAAGAACACCCTGAGTCCGCCGAGGTCGGTCTCGCGGCTGTGGTCCACGAGGCGCGCGACGGGGCGCGCCCCGTCCTTGAGCATCGCCGCCGGAGGCGCGTCCATGGGGACTAGGCGAAGACCCAGCCGGTCCGCGGCATCCTCCAGGCGCACGTAGTCTATTCCCGCAATCCGTATCGCCCGAAGCTCGGCGCCGCGCGGGGCCGCAGGGACAGCCGACGCGAGGACCAGGAGCAATAGCGCCCGGCGCATGGCCGCGGTCGGCTCAGGCCTCCGCGGATCGGGGAGCGGGGGGCGCGGCCTCGCCGTCCCCGCCCTTCACCAGAAACTTCGACTTGCGCTTGTTTACCGGGAGCGGCGTCAGCATGACGTGGATGTTGCGCCCGATCAGCTTGGGTTCGGCGTCGGGGTGGCCCATCCCCGCAAGGTCGGCGACCGCCCGCTTCACCACCTCGAACCCGAGCTCCGTGTGCGCCATCTCGCGCCCGCGGAACTTCAGGCGGAGCTTCACCTTGTTGCCGTGGTCCAGGAACTCCTCGGCGTGGCGCAGCTTCGTGTTGAAGTCGTTCGGTGCGATCCGCGCCGTGAACTCGATCTCCTTGATCTTGCTCGCCGTCGACTTCGCGTGGGAGTGCTTCTTCTGCTCCTCGTA
>CAZCAJ010000042.1:0-34334 GCA_964496645.1 uncultured Opitutaceae bacterium | reverse complement strand
GCGACCGGCTCAGGCCAGCCGAACCAGCCTGCGGGGGATCCCCTGGAGACGATCATCTTCACGCTCATGCTCGACGCGACAGACGCGCTCGAGCAGTCGAACGCGCAGGCTGCCTCGACCGGCGTTTATCCGGTGCTCTCCGCGATCGAACTCCTCATGTATCCGCCCCAGCTGGGCGCCGACCTGGTCACGCTGTTCGTCTGGGGCCCGAACAGGATCGTCCCGGTCAGGATAACCGCGCTCAACATCGCCGAAAGCGTATTCGGGCCCAACCTGTCGCCCTATCAGGTCTCTGTCCAGGTCACGCTCACCGTCACCCAGGAAGACGACGTCCCGAGCCTCGGTTACCTGCTGCAGCACATCGCGCTGCTCAACACGTTCGCGGGGACGGCGTATTCGAACCAGCCCACCTTAGCCGGGATAAAGCTTCCGCTGCCTGGATACACGCCTCCGTCCACGCGGCCCGGGACGGGTCTCGGAGGTCTTGGGCTGTGACACGGCCTTAGGGGCGTCCTGGGCCAGGGTGACTGACTTTACTCGTAATCGACCAACGGTTACCCCTTTTTGGCGATAAACAGGGGTTCAATTTCCCTTGAGGGCGCCATCTGCTTGGGCAACGGGGATTGACGGCGAGCCTGACCGACAGCCTGCTCGGGGTAAGATTACTTAGTCGGAGCAATTCCGTTCGTAGGCAGGAATTACCTTGTCGAGTCTCCCCAGAGAGGCCGATGCACCGGCGAATATATTACTTTTTGAAGCCCTACCTGCCTTGGCGGCTTCGCATCGCGATTCGCCGCGCGGTCGCCGCCCGTCAGCGCGACGCCTCGCACGCAATCTGGCCAATCCAGCCTTCGGCCGCCGGACCCCCGGGGGGCTGGCCCGGCTGGCCCGACGGAAAGAAATTCGCGTTTGTCCTCACTCACGATGTCGAAGGGCAGAAAGGACTGAGCAGATGCCTCCGTCTCGCCGCGTTGGAACGCTCGCTGGGCTTCCGCTCTTCGTTCAACCTTATTCCGAGAGGCACCTACGGCATTCCCGCGGGCCTGCGCGCCAGGTTGGCGGAGCAGGGCTTCGAAGTCGGCGTTCACGATTTGTACCACAAAGGCCGGCTCTTCGCCTCGCGCAAGGAGTTCAAGGAATCGGCCTACAGCATCAACCAGTTCCTTGGGGAATGGGGTTCGGTCGGGTTCCGTTCCGGATTCATGTTCCACAGGCTAGATTGGATGCACGACCTAGAAATCGAGTACGACGCGTCCACATTCGACACCGATCCGTTCGAACCCCAAGCGGATGGCGCCGGGACCATCTTCCCGTTCTGGGTCGTTCCCGGTAAAGACCAAATAAACCGGAGAGGCTACGTCGAGCTTCCTTACACGCTTCCGCAGGATTCCACACTTTTTCTAGTCTTTCGCGAAAAGACGCCGGCCATCTGGCTGGAGAAGCTCGATTGGGTGGCGGCACAGGGCGGAATGGCGCTCGTCGACGTCCACCCCGACTACCTTCAGTTTCCCGGCGAAGCGCCTACTGAAATGACCTATCCGGTCGAGCATTACATCCGGCTCCTCGAACACGTGCGCGACAAGCACGTCGACACCTACTGGCACGCGTTGCCCAGGGAGGTGGCCCGCGCCGTGGCGCCCCACCGCCCTCGGCACGAGATCCCGTCTTCGCTTGGGCACTCCGTCGCGACCTCGACCGACGATCTTGAGGAGTTTCCCGCGGCAGCGCGAGGCCGTCGCGGGCTTGCCTGAGCCCACGCTTGAGCAGGAACTCCCATCGGGGGCGCAGTTTTTCCCTTGGGAGAAGGCGAAAGCTCGCAGGCTGCGCCACTCTCGACGAGCGGGGATCAGTCCTGGCGACAGCGATGTGCGCCAATGCCGGGGGGACCCGATGCCGAGGCAGCAGGCCTTTCGCAATGCCGGCAGGCCGTCCTCGCCGGATTCACACCATCGTCACCACGCCGGAACTCCCCCACCCGCGCCAGCGGGTTCTTGCAGTTCGCTTAGAGCAACCAGAGCTCCCACATCCGCACCCGCAGGAGAAGGGTCACGTTCTGTGAGCGACAGCACAGCGACAGGCTGGCCCCCCACATTTTCGACGGCCGTGGCGAAATCCGCCCTTCTAAGTCCATGGGAGGGCGGCAATGGGTTTTCCAAACTGGTAACTTTGTTCCCTTTACGTTCCCTGCCTTACGCTCCCCTCTGATAATGACGCGCCCTAAAGGGCGCCATCTGAGGATGGGGCTGGGACGCGGACCCCGGGGCGAATTCGGGCGCCCAGGCGAGCCTCAGCGCCAATAGCCCTTGATCAACACGTAGCGGTCCCCGCGGTGTTCCCACCTGGGCCGGACCCACTCGGCGCGCACATGGGCCGGGCGCTCCCAGCGGCCGCCAACCCAGACGTAGTGACCCCAGCTCCAATCCCAGTAGCCGCCGATCCAGATATAGTCCGGGCCTGGACAGGCAGCCACAACCTCCTCCTGCGGCGGCGGAGGCGCCTCAACGACCGTGCGGCTGCATCCTGCCGCAGCCAGCCCGACCAGGCACAGTCCGATTGCACACACCCCCGCCTTTGCGGTGCTCGGAATTGGCGTATGTACTGATTTCATCCCGCTTTTGACAAAGGATACGGGTTCCGGTTCGGGCCTCGGCCGCAGAATGCGGGGGGCTGATGCTGGGCCCCGCCGGCGACCGAGTGGCCGCCGTTCCAGCCGCGGGGGCGTGCACAGGAAACGGCCGCTGCGGACCTGAATCGAGGCGCCTGGCCGGGAAATTCACCGGGCCCGGCCGGGAGCGATTCCGGCCGGAGGCCGGCACGAGTCGGCGCGCTCGCCTCGGGGATTCCGCGCGCAAAGGGCTTTCGGATTGGCGTCGGAACCCGCGGGGCCATTGAATGCGCGCTCCCCGTGCTGCCCGCCTTCCTCGCCACGTTCTTCTTCGCGCTCAACGCGACCTGCGCCAACCACAGCATCCGCCTGATAGGCACGCTGCGGGCGAACCTGAGCCGGCTCGTCATAGGCACGGTGGTCCTGGGGCTTTTCGCCCACACGCTGGGAAGGGGCTTCTCCAGCGCCGGAACGGCCTGGTTCTTCGTGAGCGGCGTCGTGGGCCTCGGAGCCGGCGACCTGGGCTCGTACGCCGCCCTCCCGCTCCTCGGCTCGCGCCTCACTGTGCTCATGATCCAGTGCCTCGCGGCCCCCCTGGCCGCCATCGGCGAATGGTGGTGGCTTGGAACCCGGCTTTCCGCGGCGCAGATCCTCTGCGGCGCGGCCATCCTTGCCGGGGTGGCCCTGGCCATCGCGCCAGGCCGCGAGAACCCTCCGCGCGTCCGGGTCAGGCCGATCGGGTTGCTCTACGGCTTCATCGGGGCGTGCGGACAGGGCCTCGGCGCCGCGCTCCTGAGCCGCAAGGCCGTCATGGTTGCGGCGGCCGCGGGCGAGTCGGTCACGAACGTGACCTTCGGCCTCACGGCGGCGTATGAGCGGCTCGTCGCCGGGCTGGCCTTCACGCTCGGCTGGTTCTTCGTGCTGCGGCTCCTGCGCCGTCTTCCCCTCCCGCCGGGCGCGGCCTCGTCGCATCCGACGGCACGGTCACCGTTCTTCTGGGCCGTCGCGAACGGGCTCGCCGGCCCCGTGGCGGGCGTCGGCTGCTACCAATGGGCGCTCTCGACGACGCCGAGCGGCGTCGTCCTTCCCATCGCGGCGACGACGCCCCTGGTCTCGATCCCGATCGCGTTCTGGCTCGAGGGAGACCGTCCCTCGCGCCGCTCAATCTGCGGCGGCCTGATCGCGGTGGCGGGCTGCGTCGTCCTGACGATCGTCAGCCGCCATTAGCCGCGTATGAACCGGGCCTTCGCCATCACGGAGACCGGGGCGGGGCGTGCGGCATGCGCCGTATAGGCAACCACGCTGCTCCGCGGAGGGGGTTCGGCGGGCCCGCGGCGGAAACGCCTACTTGGAATCGACGCTGGTGCGAAGCATGATAAGCACCGGGTTCCGGTTCGGTATGTGATCCAGCGAGACGCCATTTGGATCTGGGTCCTCGTAGTGCTCGAGGAGCCTAGAAGCGAGGGTGTCCCGAAGCGCCTCCCCGGCTCCGAGCGACTCGTTCCATTGAATCGTCGACCAAACACCCTTGGGCGGCAGCTTGAGAAGGGCCACTATGTACCGGAGCGTCTCGTTCTCGGATGCGGCGAGTGGATTCCAAAAGTTGCGCCCAAGCAGGTAGTCGGTCGCATAGTCGTCCCATGAGGCGTAGGACGCCTGAAGCAACCGTGCGGCCGGGATAATTCGATCCCACGCCTCCTGCTCGGTTATCCAGCTGCAAAGGACCCCGAATCGGCAGAGGTTTATGTATCGTCCAAAATCCCATGCGGTGATGGGCAGGGTGGCGCCACGAAGGGGACCGAGGTGCGTGGCCACAATGAATGCGCGCACCTGGCCGTTGTTCTCATTTGGCGTCTCGGAGACAACACGGAGATAGTTCTCCATCTTGCCCTCGAGCAGCCTTCGCCGGATTTCCCAATAGGCGCCCCTGTGGCCCTCTTCGCCGCTCTGAATCTTGTCGAGCGTATCTAGCAGTTCCTCGCGGCTGTGAATATCCCACGAGGAGGCAAGAAGCTCCCTCTCATGCTTCTCGGCTTCCTGGCGCTCAGCCGCCCCCATTTGCGGAACCAGCCGCGAATGGGGCTCCCCATTCTGCGAATCAAGGATGGCGCCGAAAGCCAGCGCATGGGTCCTCACCGCGTCGGGAGTCACCCGGGATGCCGCTGCGGCGCCCGCGGTAGCGGCCGCGGTGTGGACCTCGGGGGCTGCCGCGGCGCCTGACCCAGAGGCCGGGGACGTCGGAGTCCCCCAGGCTATGCATGCGCCTCCAAGAATGCAGGCGATAGCGATGTGAGGCCCCGCTCGAAGCGGCAGAGTCGGGCGCCGCGGTTCGGCCGTGCGTCTCGTTGTCATTGGGAGTTTCCACTATTGCCGCGATTGACCGGCGGATTGGACCCGTTGATTACGGGTATCGTCGAGATCCGTCCCAAGGTCTCCATCATCATGCGAACGTTAACGTCATCCTTCTGACTGAGGTTTCCGATGACGAAGGCCACGTTGCCGCTGATCCTAAAGACGCCCAGAAAGAGATACCGGAACTGGTCTGCGGGAGGCGTCGGATTGTTCGCAAACGCGGCGTTGCTAATGAGGCAGTAGTAGACGTCGCCCGAGGCCCTTTTCACGCTCTGGACCTCGCACCTCCTCTCCAGGGAGTTCGGGAGATAGGGCGCGCACAGGCTCTTGACCTCCTCTTCGGCAACCTCGGCCGTCCCCAGGTTCCCCCCTGGGTCATCGAGGACTTGCAGTCGAAAAGTCTGGGCAACCTCTCCTGCCGGACCGTTGGCCCGAAGCCTTATCCAGCCTCCAGACCCGGTTTCGGAGTCGGGCTGGACGTCAAACGCGAGGCGCGCGTCGTGCGGGAGCATCATCAGCTCGCTCGGCGAAAGGTACACGGAGTTGACGACGGGGCCTGCCGGGCCACTCGAAGCGGTACCCAACGGGTCCATCTCCGCGCCAGCGTATTGGGGGGCATGGCCGCGCTGAGTCACGGGTTTCCAGGCGACCTTGTAATTGGTCCCGTCGATCGTACCTGAAGTGTCCTGCCCGAACGGGGCATGAATGACTACCTGATACGGGTTCAGCCGGTCGGGGCCCGGGACCTGCCTGATTGTAATCGTGACCTCCGTCTTGAGGAAAACGGTCCGCATGGTTGTCACAGTACCCATCGTGTCAGTGGCCTTTGAAGGGCCTACCACGGGACGTTTCTCGTCACCATCCGCGTAGCGCTTTGCATAGACCTCGTCCTGTATCGGCATTGAACCGGGAATCTGGTAACTGATGTGTAGTACTGTCTCGGCTTCGTCGTGGCCGCAGCGAACAAGGCCCGTCGAGGGGCTCTCGGCGGCGGGAAGCATCGGCGCCAGGAGAGGAATCACTGCCAATCCAGCCCCCAAAATTGCGATCGCATGAGCTGGGCCCCGCGAACGCGGTTTCCTCGGTTTGAGCAGACCCTCCATTGTCGTGAGATATCCTTGCAGGATTATTCGGCCAGGGGCCGCGTCCGCATCCGAACCCAGCAATCCGGGTCGTCCTCCCCGCCGTCAGGCTTTTTTTTGATCCAACAGCAATTCGGCCCAAGCCGCCAGCTTATTGGAGCTGTAGCGGTCCCCGCGACGCGAGGGCTTTGCAAAATCGCCCGGCCGCGGACAGGCACGGCTGCGGGCGCCTGTCCGGTGCACCGTCGTCCACGGCCGCGCGAGCGCAAGCCGGCTGTGCGCCAGCGGCCCCCACCAAACTGGCGGACATCGCGGAGCTGGGGATCGGCAGGCTTGTCCTTCGAGGCCAAGCACCCTAGGCTCCAAGCCGTCCCAGGGGACGCCTGTATGCCGTCTCGAAGGCTCCTTTCCCGCGGCCCGTTGGCCGCGATGCTCGCCCTGGCCGGGCTGTGTCCATTCCTTGCGGCGGCGGCGTCCGCGCAAACTCAGGCCCCCTCGAGGGTGCGCGAGCCGGCCGTCGCCGGCCTGTTCTATCCGAAGGACCCGGCGGAGCTCTCCAAGATGATTGACGCCTGCCTCGCGGCGGCACGGGTCCAGCCCGTGGGGGAGCTGAAGGCCCTCATCTGCCCGCACGCGGGCTACCCGTACTCGGGGCCCGTGGCCGCCTACGGCTACAAGCTCCTCGCGGGGCGCCACTATGACACGGTCGTCGTTATGGGTCCGAGCCATTATGCCGATGTCCGCGCGGGCTCGGTTGCTAACGCCACGCTCTACCGGACGCCGCTCGGCGACGTTCCGGTCTCAGCCAAGGCTGGGCGCCTCGCCCTGGCGCGGCCGTTTGAGCTCGAGCCGCCCTGCCCCGTGCAGCGGCCCGACTGGTGGCTCGAGTCGTCGCGCCGGGCGCCGGCCGTGGACACGGCGGAAACGTGGGAGCACTCGGTGGAGGTCGAGGTTCCCTTCCTCCAGAGGACGCTCGGGCGCTTCGAGCTGGTTCCCGTCGTCTGCGGCGAGATCGACCCGGAGAGGGCGGCCAAGGCGCTGGAGCCCTTTCTCGACGAGAGGACGCTGGTGGTCGCCAGCTCCGACCTCAGCCACTACTACACCTACGACCGCGCCCGCCAGCTCGACCGCGCCTGCGTCGACGCGATCTGCCGCCTCGATATAGGCGCGATGGAGGGCCAGGAGGCGTGCGGACGGATTCCGATCCTCATCCTCATGCACGTGGCGAAGGAGCGCGGCTGGAGGCCGCGCCTTCTCGACAGCCGCAACAGCGGCGACACGGCCGGGGACAAGTCGCGCGTCGTGGGCTACGCGGCGGTCGCGTTCTACGCGCCCTTCGGCCAGCACCTCGCCCCGGCCGGCCGCCAGTCGCTCCTGGCCATCGCGCGCGGCGCGCTGCGCGGGGCCGTCGGCGCCGGCGGACGGACGGACGCGCCGGGCCCCGTCCCCGGCCTCGAGGAGCCGAGGGGCTGCTTCGTCACGCTGACCGAGCGTGGCGAGCTGCGCGGGTGCATCGGCAACCTGGTGGCCCGCGGCCCGCTCTACAGTCAGGTGGCCGAGAACGCCCGGAGCGCGGCGCTGGACGACCCCCGCTTCAGCGCCGTCACGGCGGGCGAGGAGGCTGCCCTAAAAATAGAAATAAGCGTCCTTACGGAGCCGCAGCAGCTGTTCTTCTCATCGCCCGACGACCTCCTGCAGAAGCTCCAGCCGGGGGTGGACGGCGTCATCCTCAAGATCGGCGACCGCATGGCTACCTACCTCCCGCAGGTCTGGGAGCAGATGCCCGACAAGACGGCCTTCCTCGACAGCCTCGCCGAAAAGGCCGGCTGCGGCGCGTCGGACTGGCGAAAACCCGGGACCGCCGTATTCCTCTACGAGGTCGAATCCTTCAAGGAGCCGTAGGCGCGGGCCCAAATGAGCGATCCGGCGGAGCCACGGCAGGACGGGATCCGCCGCGCGGTCCTGCTCTCGGTCGCCGGCCTCGGGGCGTCCTCGATCGCCACGCAGCTGAGCCTCCTCCGGGAGCTCCTGGGCGCCTTCTCGGGGAACGAGCTGGTGCTCGGGATCTGCCTGGGAAACTGGTTCATCCTGACAGCCGCGGGCGCGTGGGGGGGAGAGGCGGCCGCGCGCCTACGCCGCCCCGGACCCGCGTTTGTCGCGGGACAGTTCGCCGCCGCCCTGATCCCCCTTGCGCAGGTCGCCGCCGTCCGCGGCCTGCGCGACGTGGTCTTCCTCAGGGGCGAGGCGGTGGGCCTGGCGGGGACCTGGCTCGGAAGCCTGGCCCTGCTCGCCCCGTACTGCCTTGTCTCCGGGGCGCTCCTTACGCTCGGATGCAGGCTCGTCGCGCGGGAGGGCGGCGCCGGCGGCATCGCCCCGGTCTACCTCGCGGACACGGCAGGGTCGGTGGCCGGCGGGGCCCTCTTCGTCTTCGTCCTCGTCCCGCGGCTCGACCACTACGCGCTGCTCTGCGCGGCGGCGTTCGTGAACCTCGCCGCGGGCTGCCTCCTGGCATGGAGGAGCCGGTCGCGGGCGCTGCTCGGCGCCGGGCTGGGCCTGGCGGGCGGGCTCGCCCTGCAGGTGGCGCTCGTCGACGCCGACGCCGCGACGACGGCCCTCCAGCACCGCGGGGAGCGGGTCGTGTTCCGGGCGAATTCCCCCTACGGCAGGCTCGTGGTGTGCGACAGCGCCGGGCTCGTCACGTTCTACGAGAACGGTTCCCCCGTCGCCGCGACGGAAAACACCCTGCAGGTCGAGGAGGCGGTGCACTACGCCATGTGCCAGCGGCCGCAGGCGCGCCGCGTCCTGCTCATCGGCGGCGGCGTGGCCGGTGACGCACGCGAGATCCTCCGCTATCCCGCCGTCGCCGAGGTGAGGTACGTCGAGATCGACCCGGCCATCATCGCCGCCGGGCGCCTCCTGGTCCCGGGAAACCTGGATGACCCCCGGATCAGCCTCACGCCGGGCGACGGCAGGCGTTTCGTCCAGGGGAGCCGCGGGCTCTACGACGTCGCCATCGTGGACCTGCCCGATCCATCGACCTCGCAGCTCAACAGGTATTACACGGCCGAATTCTTCGGGGAGGCGCGCCGGGCCCTTAAACCCGGAGGGGTCCTCGCGTTCGGCCTCGGACGCTACGAGAACTTCGTCGGCCCGGAGCTCGCGCGCCTCCTCGCCTCGGCCCGGCGCACGCTCGGGGGAACCTTCCGCCGGGTGGTGATGATCCCGGGCGGCCGCGTGTTCTTCCTGGCGTCGGACGGGCCGCTGGGCCAGGACATCGCAGGCCTCCTTGAATCCGCCGGAATCCGGCCGCGCCTCTTGAATCGCCATTACCTCGAGGCCGTGCTCGCCCGGGACCGCCTGGACGACATCGGCCGCGCCGTGGAGCGCCCCGCCGCCCTGAACGCCGACAGGAACCCGGTGCTCTACTACTATGAATTCCGCCGGTGGCTGAGCCAGTTCGGGGCGCCGAGCGCCGTCCTCGGCGCGGTGCTGGCGCTCGCCCTGGCCGCGTACCTCGCCGGCCTCGGTCCGGCGCCGCGGGTCATCTTCGCGGCGGGATTCGCGGCCTCCGGCATCGAGATCGTCCTCCTGCTCGGATTCCAGATGCTGTACGGGTCGGTCTACCGCCAGGTCGGGCTCGTCGTGACCGTGTTCATGGGGGGCCTCGCGTCGGGCGCATGGGCGACGCGGGGCGGCCCAGGCCGCCGGGTCCCGGAGCGGGCGCTGCCGCTCCTCGGGCTCGCGATCGCGGCCGTGTCGGCCGCCGTTCCCCTCGTCCTCCGGGCAGGCGCGGCCCTGGACGGAGCGGCCGGCGGCGAATTCATGGGACAGGGATCCATCCTGCTCGCCACCTTCGTCCTCGCCGCGCTGGTCGGCGCGCAGTTTCCGCTGGCCGGATCCGCCGGCCCGGGGGCGTCCCCCGCCCGCCTGTTCAGCGCGGACCTGGTCGGGGCGGCCCTGGGCGCCCTCCTCGTCAGCTCCCTTTTGATCCCGCTCCTCGGCATGGCGGCGGTCTGCCTGCTAACTGCGGTGTTGAACGCCGCCGCCGCCGGGCTAGCCTTTAGGTCGAGGCCATGCCGGCCCTGAACACCCTCTGCCTGAAGCTCGTCCGGTGGACCGGATGGCTCCTGCTGCCGTTCGTTCTCGCATTCTTCGCGACGGGCTACGCGATCAGCGGCCGGTACGGGTTTGGCGCCCTCGCCGACGAGCGCACGGCCCTCACCCTCCACAAGCTGTTGCACGCCCCCCTGGCCATTCTCGTGGTTGCACACGTCGTGCCTTCGCTGTACCTTGCCATGCTGCGATGGGGATGGATCAAACAGGGGTCCGGGGCCTGATGACCCGGCGCCGCGCGCTGGCCTGCGGCGCGGCGGCCTTCGCCGGCGCTAGCCTGCGATGCAGCGGGTCGTGGATGGACAGCCTGCTCCGCCTCGGGGATTCGGAGGCCCCCGCCGAGGTGTTCAAGGGCGGCGCGCCGAGCGAGGAGGTCTGGGCCCTCTGGAGCAAGCGGGGCTGGGTCAGGGAGGCGTCGCACTACCTCAAGCTCGGGGCGAACGTCCAGTGCAAGGTCTGCCCGAACAACTGCATCCTCGAGCCCGGCGACCGGAGCCACTGCCGCAACAAGGTGAACCGGGGCGGCACGCTGTACACGATGGTATACGGAAACCCCTGCACCTTCCACGTCGACCCGGTGGAGAAGAAGCCGCTGTTTCACTTCTACCCGGGCACCCGCGCGTTCTCGCTGGCGACCTCGGGCTGCGTCTTCCGCTGCCTGAACTGCCAGAACTGGGAAATCTCGCAGAAGATGCCGGAGGAGACCAAGGATCCCAGCGGCCCGGAGTTCAGGCTGCGCCCGCCGCTGCCGTCGTCGCTCACCTATGACGACATCGCCCGCGTCAGCCTTTTCCCCGACGACGTGGTCGCCGTGTCGAAGGCCCTCGGCTGCCCCTCGGTCGCCTACACATATTCCGAGCCGACGGCCTTTTATGATTACACCTACGACACCTGCCGGCTGGCCCGAGAGGGCGGGCTGAAGAACATCGTCGTGAGCTGCGGCTCGATCGAGGAGCGCCCCCTCCTGGATCTCGCCCAGTTCGTCGACGCGGCGCACGTCGACCTCAAGGGCTTTGACGACGAGACCTACCGGCGGCTCAACTCCGGCAAGCTCGAGCCGATCCTGCGCACGCTCAAGACCTACAACCAGATGGGGGTCTGGTTCGAGGTCATCAACCTCATCGTCCCGACCTACACGGACAACCTCGAATCCATCAAGCGGATGTGCGGCTGGCTGGTCGACAACCTCGGCGCCGACCGCCCGCTGCATTTCTCGCGCTTCCACCCGGAGCACAAGCTGGACCACCTCCCGGTCACCCCCATAGACATCCTGGTCCGCGCCCGCGACGCGGCGCGCTCGGCCGGACTGCGATACGTGTACCTCGGCAACGTCCGGGAGGTCGCCGACGCGGGGACGACGTACTGCCCGAACTGCCGGCGGCCGGTGATCGAGCGCGACGTGTACTCGGTCACGTCGTTCCAGCTTGATGCCGGCAAGTGCCGCTTCTGCGGGACTCCTGTCGCAGGGGTTTGGACGGCTTGAATCCCCGCACCGAGCCCGCGGCCCTTTGCCCCATCGGCGGCGCCGGGCGGACCGTCCCGCGGCCGCGCCCCGCGAACGCGCCCAAGACGCTGCGCCCCAGGGCGCTCCGTCAGCCTGCAATGACAATTAATGCGCAGTTTCCGCCAATAAGCATTGAGCCAAAACGCGGCGCTGCCGTAATGCTGGTGCCGACCATATGAGCCCCCACCCTTATGCGTTCCTCGCGGTGTTCGCGGCCGTCGCGGTGGCCTTTCCTCTCGCGGCGCTGGGCCTGGCGCAGCTTTGGTTCCGGCTGTTCCAGCCGGCGAAGCCGGGCGACACCAAGAACGCCGTGTACGAGTGCGGCCTGGCGCCGACCGGGGACTCCTGGATCCAGTTCAAGGCCCACTATTACCTGTACGCGATCCTGTTCCTGATCTTTGACGTCGAGCTGCTCTTCCTCCTGCCCTTCGCGGTGGCCTTCACCACGCTCCCGGCGGGTGCGCTGCTCGCGATGCTCGTGTTCATCCTGATGCTGGCCGAGGGGCTTGTCTGGGCGTGGCACCGCGGGCACCTCGAATGGACATGACATGAGCGACGCGGCGCCCCCCTCCCCGGAGATCACCGACGCCGAGCGGGCCGAGCTGCGCCGCCACGGCATCCTCCTGACGAGCATAGAGGAGCTCTACAACTGGGGCCGCAGCAACTCGGTCTGGCCGCTCCAGTTCGGCCTCGCCTGCTGCGCGATCGAGATGATCGCCGCCTCGATGGCGCGCTTCGACATCGCCCGCTTCGGCTCGGAGGTCTTCCGCCCCTCGCCGAGGCAGGCGGACCTGCTCATCGTCTCCGGCACGGTGACCAAGAAGATGGCGCCGCAGGTCGTGCGCCTCTGGAACCAGATGCCCGAGCCCAAGTACTGCTTCGCGATGGGGGCGTGCGCCATCTCGGGCGGGCCCTTCAAGCAGGGCTACAACGTCCTCAAGGGCATCGACCGGTACATCCCGGTCGACATCTACATCCCGGGCTGCCCCCCGCGCCCCGAGGCGCTCCTCCACGCGCTGATAACGCTGCAGGAGAAGATCCGCGGCCAGACAATCTCCGGGCGCGACGTGCCGCGCTTCCTGCGGCCCGACGCGACGTGCGACTACCCGGTGCCGGAATTCGGCGCGCACGACCTCGAGCCGCCCCAGAACCCCGATGTCTGGCGGCCGCCCGCCCTCGTGCGAAAGGAGGGGGCGTAGCCCCCCGCAGGCCGTGGAAACCTCCGAGCAGATCCGAGACCGCATACTTTCGCGCTTCCCGGGCGCCTCGGTGGCTTTTGTCGCCAACCCGGGACCCGCGGCCCAGCACTCCCTCCTGCTGGGCGCCGACAACGCCAGGGCCGTCGCGGAGTTCCTGCGCGACGACCCCGGCCTCAGGCTCGACTTCTGTTCCAACGTGACCGGCGTAGACTGGCCCGACCGCGAGATCGTCGAGACCGCCAAGGTCTCCACGCCCGACCCGGCGGGCGGCCCGGCAAAGGTCACCGAGGCGAAGACGAGGCGCATCCAGCCCGGCTTCCTCGAGGTCGTCTACCACCTGTACTCGATGGCGCTCAAGCACGGGCCGGTGGTCCTGCGCCTTCGGACCGCGAACCGGAAGGACCGGGTCGAGCTGCCCTCGCTGACGCCGGTCTGGCGCTCCTGCGAGTTCCAGGAGCGGGAGGTGTTCGACCTCTTCGGCGTCGTGTTCTCCGGCCACCCCGACCTTCGCCGCATCCTGATGTGGGACGGCTTCAAGGACCACCCGATGCGCAAGGACTACGCCGAGCCCGACGACTACGAGTGGGAGCCCACGCCCCACGGCGACGTCCTGGCGAAGGCCAGGCGGCACTATCCGGCGGCCGGGACCGGGGGGGCGAATCCATGAGCGTCTCCGGCATGCCGCTTGATTCCGCCCCGGGCCCGCTCGTGCGCAGCGTCCGCGACGAATTCCACGGGGACCTGCTGGAGGTGTCGATGGGCCCGCACCACCCCTCCACCCACGGCGTCTTCCGCATGGTCGTGACGCTCGACGGCGAGACGATCACGAAGCTCAAGCCCGTCTTCGGCTACCTCCACCGCAACCACGAGAAGAT
This sequence comes from uncultured Opitutaceae bacterium, assembly GCA_964496645.1. Taxonomy (GTDB): domain Bacteria; phylum Verrucomicrobiota; class Verrucomicrobiia; order Opitutales; family Opitutaceae; genus Palsa-1447. Next base: position 20,604 of record CAZCAJ010000042.1, on the reverse strand, counting down.
AGGCGAGAACACCTCCTATCTCGGGTCGATGCCCTACACGGACCGGCTCGACTACCTCTGCTCGATGACGAACAACTGGGCCTACGCGCTCGCCGTCGAGAGGCTCTCCGGCCAGGCCGTGCCGGAGCGCGCGGAGTACCTGCGCATCATCCTCGCCGAGCTCACCCGCCTGCTCAACCACACCTGCCTCGCCGGCTTCCTCCTGCAGGACAGCGGCGCCAGCGGCACCCCGCTCATGTACGCGTTCCGCGAGCGGGAGAAGATCCTCGACCTGTTCGAGTCGCTGAGCGGCTCCAGGATGATGTGCAACTACCAGCGCTTCGGCGGGTGCCGCGCCGACGCCCCGGCCCCCTGGCTCGGCGCCGCGCGCGCCCTGGCCGACAACTTCGGCCGGTTCCTCGACGAGTACGAGGAGCTCATCACGGGCAACGAGATCCTCATGGCCCGCACCCAGGGCGTCGGGCGGCTGCCGGCGGCGCTCGCCGTCAGCGCCGGGGTCACGGGCCCGATGCTGCGGGCCGCGGGAGTGGACTACGACGTGCGCAAGGTGGACGGCTACGGCCTCTACCCGCGCTTCAGCTTCCGCGTGCCGCTCGGGGCTCACGGCGACACGTACGACCGCTACATGATCCGGATCCTCGAGATGAGGGAGTCGATAAAGATACTCCAGGAGGCGCTGCGCGACATCCCGGCCGGGCCGATCATGGACCCGAAGGCCAAGCTCCGCGGCTTCCGCCCGAAGCAGGGGGAGGTCTACAGCCGGATCGAGGGCCCGAAGGGCGAGATCGGGTTCTACCTGATCAGCGACGGCGGGCCGAACCCCTACCGCTATCGGGTGCGGCCGCCCTCGTTCATCAACCTCACGCTCCTCGAGGACCTGTGCCTCGGCCACACCGTGGCCGACGCGGTCGTCATCCTCGGGAGCATCGACATCGTCCTCGGCGAGGTCGACCGCTGAACCAACCGCACCATGCTCGGCACAGGACTACTCCAGGGTCTGGCGGTCACGGCGAGGAACCTCGTCGGCAGCTTCCACGATCCGGCCCGCTTTTTCACGACGCAGTACCCGGAGGAGAGGACGGCGCTGCCGGAGGCCTACCGGAACTTCCCGTTCCTCGTCTGCGAGAGCGCGGACGACCCGATGGGGACGCTGCGCTGCGTGGCCTGCCAGATCTGCGAGAAGGAGTGCCCGCCCCAGTGCATCTACATCGAGAAGAGCAAGGACAAGAAGGCGGACGCCAACGGGAAGATGCAGCTCTACCCCGCGGTCTTCGACATAGACATCTCCGTCTGCATGAGCTGCCAGATCTGCGTCGAGGTCTGCCCGTTTGACGCGATAGAGATGGACCAGGTCTTCGAGCTCGCGGCGGCGGACCGCTTCACCGGCCTCATGCTCGACCGCGGCGCGCTGGCGAGGCCCAACAGCTATTTTCAGCAGATCCACCCGACCCAGGCGGCCGAGGTGGACGCCCGCCTCGCGGTCGAGCGTGCCGCGGCCGAGAAGAAGGCCCTGGCCGCCGCCGCCGCGAAGGCCCCGCCGAAGCCGGCGCCCGCCGCCCCGGACCAACCGCCTGTCGCGCCCGGCGCGCCGGCCCCGAAGCCGCCCGCGCCCGCCGCATGAGCCCCGCCGCGACGCCGGACGAGTCCCTGCTCGAGCGCGCCCCGGTCCTTGCGCGCGACTGGCTCACGGGTTTCCTGCCCGGGCCGGCGCGCTGGCTGGCGGGCAGCCTCCTCGCCGTCGTGGCGGTCCTCCTGGTGTTCGCCACGCTGTTCGCGCTCCTGACGCTCGCCGAGCGCAAGATCCTGGGGCGGGTCCAGAACCGCCCCGGGCCCAACCGCGTGGGCTGGTTCGGGCTGCTGCAGCCGGTCGCGGACGGCATCAAGATGCTGATCAAGGAGGACCTCGTCCCGCGCGCCGCGAACCCGGTGCTGCACCTGCTGGCGCCTGTGGTGCTGCTCGCGGCGGCGATCATGACCTTCGCCGTGATCCCGTACGGGCGCCACCTGGTGCCCGTCGAGCTCGACGCCGCGCTCCTGTACTTCTTCGCGGCGGGCTCGGCGACGGAGCTCGCGGTCTTCATGGCCGGCTGGGCGAGCCACAACAAGTACTCGCTCCTCGCGGCGATGAGGGCCCTTGCCCAGCTGATCAGCTACGAGCTGCCCCTGCTGCTCTCGACCGTGCCGGTCGTGCTGGCGGCGGGGACCCTCTCGACCACGGGCATCGTCGCGGCGCAGTCGGGCTGGAAGTGGAACCTCGTCCCCCACTGGCTCGTGTTCACGCCCTGCGGGGCGGCCGGCTTCGCCATCTTCATGGTCTCCGCGCTCGCCGAGTCCAACCGCTCGCCGTTTGACCTGCCGGAGGCGGAGAGCGAGCTCATCGCCGGGCACCTGACCGAGTACTCCGGATTCAAGTACGCCCTCTTCTTCATGGCCGAGTACTTCGGCATGTGCGCCGCGAGCGCGATGGCCGTGACGCTCTTCCTCGGCGGCTGGCACGCGCCGCTGCCGGCGCTCGAGGCCATCCCCTCCTACGTCTGGTTCTCGGCCAAGCTCCTCGCGCTGCTCCTCGGCTTCATCTGGGTCCGCGCGACGATGCCCCGCCTGAGGATCGACCAGCTGACCCGGCTGGCCTGGAAGTTCATGGTGCCCCTGGCGCTCGTCAACGTCGGCACGGCCGCCTTCTGGTCCCTAACCTTCCCCTGGACCGGCCCGCTCCAGCTGCTCCGCTGGGCGGTCGCCATCGCCCTGGCCGCTGGCCCGTTCTTCCTCCTGGGCCGCGGGCTGACGTCCGGCCTCGGCCCGCGCACCTACCGATACGCTTGAACACCGTCCTCGTCATCGTCGCCCTCGCGACCGTCGCCACCGCCGCCGCCGCCATGAGCAGGCCGAGCCTGCTCAACTGCGTCCTGCTGCTCACCGTAAGCTGGACCGGCATCGCGGCATTCTACCTCTGGGCGGGCGCGGAGTTCGCGGCGTTCGCGCAGGTGCTCATCTACGTCGGCGCCATCTCGATGGCCCTCATGTTCGCCGTCCTGCTCACGCGGCGCACGCGCTCGGACTTCCCGCCGGCGCGGGCCTCGGGGAGCCGCGCGGCCTACGCCATCCTTGCCGGGGCCGCGGTCGCGGCCGTGCTGCTTGCGGCCGTGGCCCGAAGCTCCGTCGCGGCCGCCCCGGCGCCCGGGCCGGCCTCCACCGTGCGCCAGCTCGGCGTCCAGCTCATGGGGCCGCACGCCGCCGCCCTGCTCGTCGTCGGGGTGCTTCTCACCGTCGCGCTTATCGGTGCGGTCGTGCTCGCCGCCGGCGCGGGCCCCGCGCGGCCGGAGGGGACGCGATGAGCCCGCTCCAGATCTGCCTGGCCTTCTCGAGCGCGCTGTTCGCCGTCGGCCTTGCCGGCGCGCTCGCGCGCAGCAACAGCATCCTCGTGCTGCTCGGCATCGAGCTCATGCTCAACGCCGCCAACCTGAACCTGATCGCGTTCTGGCGCTTCAGCCCGCATGGGTCGCCCTCCACCGGAGTCGTCTTCGTGGTCTTCGCCATCGCCGTTGCGGCCGCCGAGACCGCGGTCGGGCTCGCGCTCGTGATCTCGATCTACCGCCACCAGCAGGACATCCGCCTGGAGGAGGCGACCCGCCTCAAGGGCTGAGCCATGGAGCCGCTGGTCGCATACCTCTGGGTCATCCCCGCCCTGCCGCTCGCCGCGGCCGCCGTCGGGGCCGCCGCGCCCAGGGGCGCGCGGAGGCTGGCCGCGGGCGCGGCGATCGCGGCGATGATCGGGGCGCTCGCCCTCTCGTCGCTCGCGCTCGCGCGCGCGCTGGCGGCGCCGGCGGCGCACCAGTACTACAACTTCTCCTGGTTCGACCTCGGCAACGGCGCCGTGCGCCTCGGGTGGCTCCTGGACCCGCTCAACGCGCTCATGTGCGTCATGGTGAGCCTCGTCGGCCTGCTGATCTTCGTCTTCAGCCTGGGCTACATGAGGGGCGACGAGAACTTCAAGCGGTTCTTCTGCTTCCTGAGCCTCTTCGCCGCGGCCATGCTGTGCGTTGTCGTCTCCAACAGCCTGCTGCTGCTCTTCATCGGCTGGGAGCTGGTGGGGCTCGCCTCGTACCTGCTCATCGGCTTCTGGTTCCACAGGCCGGCCGCGGCTGCCGCGGCGAAGAAGGCGTTCATCACCACCCGGATCGGCGACCTGGGGTTCCTGATCGGGCTGGTGTGGCTCTACGACGCCACGGGCTCGCTTCTCCTCTACGACGGGGGCAACGGCTTCCTCGAGAGCCACGCGCTCGGCGACCTCGCGACGCAGGTGCTCGCGGGCGGCCTGGCGGTGCCGACGGCTATCAGCCTGCTCATCTTCTGCGGCGCGGTCGGCAAGTCCGCCCAGTTCCCGCTGCATGTCTGGCTCCCCGACGCCATGGAGGGCCCCACCCCGGTCAGCGCGCTCATACACGCCGCGACCATGGTGGCGGCCGGCGTCTTCCTCGTCGCAAGGGTCTTCCCTCTCTTCTCGGCCGACCAGGAACTGGCGGCCGCGCCCCTGCGCGCGCTCACCGTGGTGGCCGGGATCGGCGCAATAACCGCGCTCATGGGCGCCGCGATCGCGGCCGCCCAGAACGACCTGAAGCGCATCCTCGCCTTCTCCACCGTCTCGCAGCTCGGCTACATGATGCTCGCGCTCGGGGTCGGCTCGTGGGTCGCCGCGATCTTCCACCTGCTCACGCACGCCTTCTTCAAGGCGCTCCTCTTCCTGGCGGCGGGCTCGGTCATCCACGCCGTGCACCACGAGCAGGATATCCGCGAGATCGGCGGGCTCTCCTCCAGGATGCGCACGACCTTCGCGACCTTCGCGGTGGGGATGATGGCGCTCTCGGGGGTGCCGTTCGTGTTCTCCGGGTTCTGGAGCAAGGAGGCCATCCTGCACGCGGCCTCGGAGTGGGGACCCTCGCGCCTTCCGCTCTACGCCGGCCTCGCCGGGGTTGTCCTAACCGCCTTCTACATGACGCGCCTCCTGTGCGAGGTCTTCTGGGGCCCGGCTCGCTCCCCGGCGGCCTCCCACGCCCGCGAGAGCCCGGCCGTGATGACGGTCCCCCTCGTCGTCCTGGCAATCGGCGCCGTCGGCCTGGGGTTCCTCGGCACGCCGGCCTGGCCCTGGCTCCAGTCGAGGCTCACCGGGGCCGAGGTTCCCGCCCGCCCGCTGCTTGACGGCGGGGCCCTCATGGCGCTCTCGGTCCTCCTCGTCGCCGCCGGACTCGGGGCCGGCTGGGCGCTCTACGGGCGGCGCCCGCGGGCCACGGCCACCGCGGCCGACCCGCTCGCCGCCGCCGCTCCCAGGCTCATGGCCTTCCTGGCCGCCCGCATGAGGCTTGACGAGCTCTACGCCGCCACGCTCGGGCGCCTCAATGACCTCGCCGCGGCCCTTGCGGACGTCCTCGACCGCTGGGTGTGGGGGGGCGCGGTCGGCCTGCTCGCGCGCCTCGGCGAGTTTGTGGGGCTCCTCAACCGCGAGGTGGACGAGGTCGGCCTCAACACCGGCTTTGACACGGTCAGCGAGGAGATCCGCCGCGCCGGGCAGGCCTACTCGCGGGCGCAGACCGGCGAGGCGCACGGATACCTGAGGACCCTGGCGCTCGCCTTCGTGGTGCTCGCGCTGCTGGTCCTTTTCGGAGGCGGCCGATGAGCCCTGCCCCCCTGCTTTCGCTCGTCATCTTCGTCCCGTGGGCCGGGGCGCTGCTGCTCGCCTCGCTACCCCGGATGGGAGCCCGGGCTGGCCGGGTGCTCGCGCTGGCCTTCAGCCTGTCCACGATAGTCCTCGGGCTGGTCGCGCTGGGCTCCTTCGACTGCGCCTTTACGGGCTACCAGTTCATCGAGCGCCACGCCTGGATCAGCTCCCTGAACGTCCACTACCACCTCGGGCTCGACGGCCTGAGCCTCCTGCTCGTCCTGCTCACCGGCCTGCTGGCGCCGGCGAGCCTGCTCGCCTCGTGGCGCACCGAGCGCGACCCGCGGCTCTTCGGCCTGCTCTTCCTCCTCCTCCAGGGGGCCGCCCTCGGCGTCTTCCTCGCCCTCGACTTCTTCCACTGGTTCGTCTTCTGGGAGCTGAGCCTCATCCCCGCGTATTTCCTGATAAAGCTGTGGGGAGGCCCCAAGGCGGCGCCCGCGGCCTTCCAGTTCGTGATCTACACCATCGGGGGCAGCGCGTTCCTGCTGCTCGGATTCGTGGCGATCTTCGCGGCCACGGGCACGCTCGACTTTGTCCAGCTCGCGGCGCTGGGCGCCGACGGCACGCTCGTCGCCAGGCTGGCGACGCTGGGCGGATTCTGGCCCCAGGCTGTGTTCCTCGGCGTCCTCCTCGGCCTCGCCGTGAAGGTGCCTCTCTTCCCCTTCCACACCTGGCTGCCGCCGGCCTACGCCGAGGCGCCGACCGGCGTTTCGATGTTCATGACGGGCGTCATGTCGAAGATGGGCGTCTACGGCTTCCTCCGGCTTCTCTGGCCCCTCTTCCCGGGCCCCCTGCACGCAGCGGCCGTGCCGCTCGTGTGGCTCGCCCTCGGGGGCGTCGTCCTGGGCGCGTACGCCGCCATGCGCCAGACGGACCTGAAGCGGATGATCGCCTACTCGTCCGTCAACCACGTCAGCTACTGTCTGCTCGCGCTCTTCGCCGTCTCCGCGGCCACGGGGCGCTCCGGGCTCACGAGCGAGGCCGCCGCGGCGGCGCTCAGCGGAGCCCTGCTTCAGATCTTCAACCACGGCCTCTCGGCCTGCGCGCTGTTCTACTGCATCGGCGTCCTGGAGGCCCGCGCCGGGGGCCGGCGGGGCCTCGGCGACTTCGGCGGCGTCCAGTCGGCGGCGCCGATCTTCGCCGGGCTTTGCGCCATCGCGATGTTCTCGTCGCTCGGCCTTCCGGGCCTCAACGGGTTCGTCGGCGAGTTCCTGATCTTCCGCGGCGTCTGGGGCCTGCTGCCGTGGGCGGCCGTGGCGGCTTGCCTCGGGCTCTTCGCGACCGCCTTCTTCCTGATCACCTTCTGGCAGCGGGTGTTCCACGGGCCGCGCGCCGGCGCCGCCGCGGGCGGCTTCGCCGACGTTAGCGGCCCCGATATCGCGGTGCTCGCCCCGCTGGTCGCCCTCATGTTCACCCTCGGCGTCCTGCCGCAGCTTCTGACCAGGCTCTTCAACCCGCTCATCACCGTGTGGGCCAACCACCTGCCCCTGCCGTGAGCCTGCTTCCCTGGACCATCTACCTGTCTCTGGCGGGCGCGGTGCTCGCGCTGGCCGCCGGGCGGCGCTCCCCCGCCGCGGCGCGGTGGGCGGCGCTCGGCACGGCCGCCGGGGCGTGGGTCCTGGCGCTGGCCGGCGCGGCCCGCTTCGTCCCGGGCGCCGGCCTCCAGACCCTCGCCGACGCCGCGTGGATTCCGGGCCTGGGCGTGCGCTACCATCTCGCGGCCGACGGAATCAGCCTCACGCTGCTCGTGCTCACCGGGCTCGCCGCCACGGCCGGGGTCCTCTTCTCCTGGAACGTCAGCGAGCGCGCCGGCGAGTTCTTCGCGCTGTTCCTGACGCTCGTAGCCGGGGTCTACGGCGTGTTCCTGAGCGCCGACGCGCTGCTGTTCTTCGTCTTCTACGAGGTCGCGATCGTGCCGAAGTACTTCCTGATCGCGAACTGGGGGTCCACGAACCGGGAGTACGGCGCGATGAAGCTGGCCCTCTACTCGTTCGCCGGGAGCAGCATGGTGCTGGCCGGACTCCTGTGGGTCTACGCCGCGGGCGGAGGCCACGGCTTCGGGTTCGCCGAGCTCGCCCAGGCGGCCGCCTCCCTCTCCCGCCACCAGCAGATCGTCATCTTTGCGTTTGTCTTCTTCGGCTTCGCGACGCTCGCCGGCATCTTCCCCCTGCACACCTGGGCGCCCACCGGCCACGTCGCCGCCCCCACGGCCGCCTCGATGCTGCTGGCCGGGGTCGTCATGAAGCTGGGGGCGTACGGCTGCCTCCGGGTCGCGCTGCCCCTCTCTCCCGTGGGCTTCGCCTACTGGCACGCGACGATCGGGTGGCTGGCCGTGGTCGGCATCGTCTACGCCGGCCTCGTGGCGCTCATGCAGGAGGACCTCAAGTTCGTCATCGGCTACTCGAGCGTGAGCCACATGGGCTTCGTCCTGCTCGGCATCGCCGCCGCGACCCCCCAGGCGGTGAGCGGGGCGGTGCTCCAGATGTTCTCGCACGGGGTGATCGCGGGCCTCCTCTTCGCCGTGGTCGGGCGGATGGTCTACGACCGCACGCACACCCGCAGGCTCGCCGATCTCCGGGCCATGCCGCTCTACCGGCTGCTGCCGTTCGCTGCCGCGGTGTTCGTCATCGCCGGCGTCGCGTCCATGGGCCTTCCGGGCTTCAGCGGATTTCCGGCGGAGCTGAGCATACTGATCGGCGCCTGGAGGACGGTGCCTGCCTGGGCGGCCGTCGCCGCGCTGGGAGTGGTGGTGGCCGCGGCGTTCACGCTGCGGGCGATCGCGCTGGGCTTCTTCGGGAGGCAGGAGGCGCCCGCGTCGCCCGGCGCAGCGGGCGCGCACGCGCAGGCTATCCACCTTGAGCCCATCACCCTGGCGGAGAAGGCCGGCGCGCTGCTTCTCGTCGGCGCAACCGTCCTGGTCGGCCTCAAGCCCGACCTGCTTCTCGACTGGATCAACCCCGCGCTGCAGTCGCCGCTCCTCCAGGCGGCGATGAAGGCGGTCGCGCCATGAACCCGAGCTACCAGGACCTCTTCCTTGCGCTGCTGCCAGAGACGCTGCTTCTCGCGGGGGCGCTGCTCGCGCTCGGCCTGGACCTCACGGTCTTCCGGCGCCGATCCGCCGGACAGCGCCTGCGGCTCGCCCTGGCCGTCGCGGCGCTCGCGGTGGTCGCGGCGGGCCTCGCCGCGTGCCTCGGGGCGCGCGGTCCGGTATTCGGAGGGGTCCTGGTTCTCGACAGGTTCGCGGTCGCCACGCGCGTCGCCGTCCTGGTGCTCACGCTGCTTGCCCTGGGAGTGGCCTGGGGCGCCTCCGTGCCCGGCCAGCCTGCGGAATACGTGGCGGTCGTCCTCTTCGCGGCGACCGGGCTCATCCTGATGGCGGCCGCGCAGCAGCTGCTGCTCGCCTTCCTCTCGCTGGAGCTCGCCAGCCTCTCGCTCTATGTCCTCGCCGGATTCGACCGGAAGCGGCCCGAGTCGGCCGAGGCGGCCCTGAAGTATTTCCTGTTCGGCGCCATGGCAGCCGCGTTCCTGCTGTTCGGGTTCAGCCTGGTCTACGGGGTCACCGGCTCGATCGAGCTGCCGCGGATCGCGGAAGAGATCTCCCTGCGCGGCCCCGACCCGCTCCTCATGGTGGCGATCGTCATGGTCCTTGTCGCGTTCGGCTTCAAGGTCGCCGCGGCCCCGTTTCACCTCTGGGCGCCCGATGTCTACCAGGGCGCGCCAGCCACCTCCGCGGCGCTGATAGCGTCCGCCTCGAAGCTCGCCGGCTTCACGCTCTTCGGCCGGCTCCTGTGGACGGGTTTCCGCGGCGCGGCCGGCCCCGCCGGGTCGCTCGCGGGTGGCGCGGGCTGGATCCCGGTCCTGGCTGTCATGGCCCTCGCGTCGCTGCTCCTCGGGAACTTCGCCGCCCTGGCCCAGTCAAACCTCCGGCGCCTGCTCGCGTACTCCGCGATCGCCCACGCCGGCGCCCTGCTGCTCGGCGTGATCTCCATGGGGCAATCGGGGCCCGCGCCCCTGTTCTACTACGCATCGACGTACGGGCTCGCCACCGTGGGCGCGTTCGGCGTGATCGCCGCCGCCGAGCGCGGCGGCCGGTGCCAGGACATCGCGGACCTCGCGGGGCTCCACCGGCGTTCGCCGCTCCTGGCGGCCTGCCTGACCGTGTACGTCCTGTCGCTCGCCGGCATTCCGCCGCTCGCGGGATTCGTCGGCAAGCTCGCCGTCTTCTCGGCGGCGCTTCACCTGGGGGGGATTGCGTGCCCGGCCGGCCTGCTCGCGATACTGGCCATCGCCCTGAGCGCCGTAGCCCTGTACTACTACCTGATCGTCCTCAAGCAGGCGCTCGTGGCCGCCCCGGCGGCGGGCGCGGGGCGCATCGCGGTGGCGCCAGTCACGGCGCTCGCCCTCCTGGCGGCCGCCGGCCTGATCGTCTGGTTCGGCGTGGATCCGCAGCAGCTCCTGGGCCTCCTCTGAGCCGGCGGCCGCGTCACGCGTAGAGGGCGGCCACCTCGTAGTCCGCTACCCCGGGGACGGTGAACTCGACCGATGTACCGACCTGGCGAAACGCGATGTTGCGCTCCGCGCGCAGAAGCTCGACGCGGGCCACCGACCTGCCCGCCGGGAGGGTCATCCTCACCTTCTGCTCGCCGATCGGGCAATGGCGCCGGAGCCAGCCGCGGTGCATGTTGGGGTTCGTGTAATTGAGCAGGTGCACGGCATACCCGGACCAGGTTTCCCACGCGAAGCACTCGACGACCCCCTCACCCGCGACCGTGACCGGCTGCGCCCCGCGGACGAGCCAGGCCACGCAATTCTGGATCAGCCGGCTCAGGTCGGTGTGGCCCGAGCGCCATGCGGCGCGCTCGAGGTCGCCCGGGAAGTAGATGAGGCGGCTGGCGCCGTTCTCGCGGACGACGACCGCGGGCTCGTCCGTCCTTGGGACAGGGGCGTACGAGAGCTCGGGGGGATAGGCCGTGTGCGCCGGAACGACCGACAGCACCAGCTCGCCCGCCGCCCTGACCGGCAGCCGGTAGGCGCCTCCCGGGATCAGGTTCGTGTCGTCGAGGCCCGCGAGTATCTCATGGGGGCGCTCGATCCGCGCATAGAAGCCGTTCCCGTTGGGGCCGGCCACGGGCCCGGCCGACTCGATGCCGAAAAGGTCCGCTAGCCCCGGCCTGTCCCTGCGCCCGCCGGCCTCGTCGAACATCGCGGTCTCGAACGAGGCCATCACCGAGCCGCCCGCGGCCGCGTAGTCGCGCAGCTGCCTGCACTGGGCGTCGCTCAGCCAGGCGATGTTGGGCAGCAGGAGCGCGGCGTAGCGGCCGACCGTCTCCGGCCCGAGGTCGTCCTCGTGCACGAAGTCGAACAGGAAGCGGCCCTCCAGGAGGGCGTAGTAGAGGCCGTCCATGAACTGCGCCATCCCCCCCTCGCCCGGCGGCGTGTAGAACAGGTGGGTGCTCTGCCCCATGACGACGCCCACGTTCGCCACGGTGCGCCGCCCCTCGAAATGCAGGTCGTGGCGCGAAAGCCAGTCCATGTAGCGGCGGCCGATCTGCTGCCAGCGACGGTCCTCGCCGAGGCCGCCCTGGCCGCCGACCCAGTGGTACCAGATGGTCATGCCGCTGGCGGCCGTCTGGTCCATCCAGATCTCCGCCTCGGCCCTGGACTTGGCCACGTTGCGCCAGCGCACCGCGCCGCAGGTCGACCAGGCCCCGGTCACGTTCGTCACCGTGCGCCCCTTCATGACGGCCGTCGCGACGCGCCCCTGCTGCGCGGCGCCCCAGATCGGGGCCCCGTCGCCGCCGCGGCCCTGGTTGTCGCAGTTGAACCACTCGCAGACATCCGCAAGCCGCCTGAGGTTCGGCGTCGCGTGCATCCCGCCGCCCAGGTTGGCGAAGAAGAGGCTGTCCGCCTTCTTCTCCTTGGCTATCCCGTCGTAGTGCCTCCAGAGCTGGACGACGCGCTCGGTGAACTGGCGCCAGTAGTCCGGGGACCTGGGCTTGGCCAGCTTGCGGCACTCGTCGCAGTAGCAGACCGGCAGGGCGTCCAGGGGCGGCCAGGCGTTCGTGAACAGCCCGTCGACGTCGTAGCGGGACTGGACCTCGCGCATGATCGCGGGCACGAAATCCGTGAAGTAGCTCGAGAACATGCACGTGCGGTAGAGGCGCGGCTCCTCGCCGTGCGGGAGGAATCCTCCGCCGGCGTCGCGCATGAACCACTCGGGATGGGGCGAGAGGGCGTCCTCCCAGTTGAGGTCCGGGCTCATGCGGGCGATCACCCGCAGTCCGCGCTTCTTCGCCGCCTGCGCGCAGGCGCCGAAGAGGTCCCTGTCGCCGAGGAACTTGCTTCTGCGGTGAAAGGGGACCTGCGTCGGGTAGAACGCCAGGATTCCGGTGACGCTCACGAGGACGGCGTCGACCTTGAGGCCCGCCCAGTAGTCGGCCCAGGCCTCGACGTCGAGCTCCACCGGGTCGCGCTCGTTGAAGTTGAGCTGGCCGATCCGCCGGATATGCTGGTGCCAGGGCGGCGAGCCCCCCCCCGCCGCGTCGGCGATCCCTCCCAGAAGCGACCCCGCCCCGAGGCCTGAGAGGACGCTTCCCTGCACCATCGCCCCGGACATCACGAGGAACTGGCGCCGATCGATCTCCATGGAATGCGCCCCTTCTGCCGAAGGCCCCGGCGGGACTCAACTGGATTCGAGTAGCGCGGCGCGCCCCGATCGCCGAGGATGGCGCGGCCCAAGGAGCGCGCCCATGAACAGCCCCATCCTCGACTCCCTCCCAGCCCCTGCCGCGGGGGCCGACTTCGCCCGGGTCCGGGAGCTCGTCGGCGCGAGCCGCAGGAAGCTGGTCGTGCTCGACGACGACCCGACGGGCACCCAGACCATGCACGGGGTCGACGTCCTCGCCGACTGGTCCGTGCCGTCGCTGGCGGCGGCCCTTTCCGACCCGCGCCCCTGCTTCTACGTGCTCACCAACACCCGCAGCCTGCCGGCGCCGGATGCGGCGGCCCTGGTGCGCGCCGTCGCGGCCAACCTCTCTGCCGCCGCGGCCGCGGCGGGGGCCGATTTCGCCGTGGCGAGCCGCAGCGACTCGACGCTGCGCGGCCATTTTGCGGCGGAGCTGGACGCGCTCGAGCAGGGCCTCGGCCGCGCCTTCGACGCGAAGATCGTCATACCCGCGTTCTTCGAGGGCGGCCGCTACACCGTGGGCAACGTCCACTACGTCGCCGAGGGCGGGCGGCTCGTGCCCGCGGCGGAAACCGAGTTCTCGAGGGACGCGACCTTCGGATACCGGCACTCCGACCTGACGGAATGGATCGAGGAGAAGACGGGCGGCGCCGTGCGTTCCGCCGACGTGGCCGCGGTCGACATCGCCGCGCTGCGGGGGCCGGACGGTGCCGAGAGGGTCCTGCGCCAGCTGCGCGCGCTTGCGCGCGGGGCGTTCCTGGTGGTCAACGCCGCCGCCTACTCGGACCTGGAGGTGTTCGCCCACGGCCTCCTGCGCGCCGAGGCGGCGGGAGGGCGATACCTCTTGCGGACCGCGGCGAGCTTCGTGAGGGTCCGGGCGGGCGTCCACCCCCGGCCGCTCCTCGGCCCGCCGGAGATCTGCGGGCCCGGCCCGGAAGGCGGGCTGCTCGTCGTCGGCTCCTACGTCGCCAGGACCACCGTCCAGCTCCAATCGGTGCTCGCGCTGGACCGCGTCGCGGGCATCGAGGTCGACGTCGGAAGCCTCGCCGGGCCGGCCCCCCTCGCGCAGGAGACGCGCCGCGCTGCGGCCGCCGCCGCAGCGGCGATCCGGGGCGGCCGCCACGCCGTCGTCTACACGAGCCGCGCGCTCGAGAGCGCCCTGGGAAGGGCGGGCGACCTCGGCGCCGGCCGGGTAGTCTCCGACGCGCTGGCGGCGATAGTTCGCGCCCTCCCCCGCCGGCCGCGCTTCCTGGTCGCCAAGGGAGGGACCACATCGAGCGACGTGGCCACGGCCGGCCTCGGCATGCGCCGGGCGCGGGTGCTGGGCCAGGCCGCGCCGGGCGTCCCGGTCTGGCGGATGGGCGCGGAGACCCGCTTTCCCGGCCTGGGCTACGTGGTCTGGCCCGGCAACGTCGGCGGGCCGGACGCGCTGCGCGACCTCGTCGTCAGGCTGACCTGGGTCCCTTCCCGGCAGCCTCCTCCGCCACAAACTCCCGGATCAGGGCCTCGAACCCCGCGTCCCGGGTGAAGCCGAGGGCGAGCGCCCGGCCCACGTCGAAGCGGGCGGGCCAGCTCGAGACGATGCGGCGCGCGACCGGGTCGTCCCTGAAGTCTATCCTGGCGGCGGCCTCGGGCCCCGCCACGCGCGCCAGCGACGCGATTATCTCGGCAACGGTCACGGTGATGCCCGGAAGATTGACGGCCCGCTGGGACCCGAGCGCCTCCGCGGGCAGGAAGGCGCCGTGCGCCAGGTTGAGGACGGCCGCGCGCGGCGAGGAGACCCACAGCTCGAGCTCCGGGGCGGCGGGGCAGACGGCCCTCTCGCCGTGGATCGGCTCGCGCACGATGGAGCTCACGAACGACGACGCAGCCGCGTTGGGCCTGCCGGGCCTCACGCAGACGGTCGGCAGCCGAAGCACGCGGCCGTCGACAAAGCCCCTGCGGCCGTACTCGGCCACCAGCAGCTCTCCGACGGCCTTGCCGGCGCCGTAGGACGACTGCGGGTGGAGCGCCGTCTCGTCCGTCACCACCGGCGGCAGCGGCGGCCCGAAAACGGCCAGGGAGCTCGCGAACACGAAGCGCGGCCGCCGGCCCCCCGACCGGGCGGCCTCGAGGAGGCGCCGGGTGGCGTCGACGTTGACGCCCATGCCGAGGTCAAAGTCGGCCTCGGCCTGCGCGCTCAGCACCGCGGCGAGGTGGAAGATGGCGTCGGCGCCCCGCGCGACCGCCTCCGCCGCCCCCGGCTCGGAGAGATCGGCCGCGAGGACCTCAAGGCGCGGGTCCCCTTCCGGGGGCCGCGCCGCGGCGACGTCCGCCAGGACGAGGCGCTCGACGCGGCGGTCGGCGAGCAGGGCTCGGGCCAGCCGCCGGCCGAGGAAGCCGCCCCCGCCCGTTATGGCGATGTTCATCTTTTTTTGGCCTAGGGAGTGGACCCAGAGACTCTCGCGCCCTTGGCCGCTCTTCAACGCTATAGGCGCCGGGCGGGCGCGCCGCCGCCGCCCGCGCCCCGCAAGCGTTCAGGCTTGGCGCGGCGCCGCCGCGCGATTCGAATGGGCGGCCTGAAACCCCCGCCCCCAGTCGGTGTTCTCGTCGCATCGCTCGCCTTCGCCGCGCTTTCGGCGGCGGGCGGACCCGCCGGGGCCCCGGCCCTGGACCTCGCGCACTCGCCCTGGCCGTCGAAGTGGATCGCCTGCCCGGGAGCGGACCCGCGCAGCCCCGGGGTCTACCACTTCCGCAAGAGGGTCGCACTGCCGGAGGCGCCCGGGAGCTACATCGTCCACGTTTCCGCGGACAACCGCTTCGTCCTCTTTGTGAACGGGGTCCGCGCGGGCGAGGGGCCCGCCCAGGGCGACCTCGACCACTGGCGCTACGAGACGTTCGACATCGCGCCCCTGCTGCGGGCGGGCGAGAACCTTGTCGCAGCCACCGTCTGGAACTACGGGGCGCTCGCCCCGATGGCCCAGATGAGCGACCAGTCCGGGTTCCTTGTGCAGGGCCATTCCGACGCCGAGGCGGCGGTCGACACCGACGGCTCCTGGGAGGTCGAGCGGGAGCAGGGCCAGGGCTTCCTCCCGATCAATCCCTCGGACGTGCCCAACTACTATGCCGCGCCCCCGGGCGAGGTCCTGGACGGCACGCGCTACGACTGGGAATGGCAGGCGTCCGGCGCCGGGTCCGCCGGCTGGAAGCCGGCGGCAACGGTCGGCCAGGGCGAGCCCGGCCGGTACCCCGGCGGCTACCCCGAGGGCACGGGCTCGGGCCTCAACCGGTGGCTTCTCGTGCCGGACGCGCTGCCCCACATGGAGCATTCCGGGATCCCGGCGGCTCGGATCGTCCGCGCCGAGGGCGCGGGCGCGGTCGCCGGTTTTCCCGCCACGATCCCCGCCCACACGGCGGCCAGCATCCTGATGGACCAGGGCGAGATGACGACGGCGTATCCCGAGCTCGCCACGGAAGGGGGAAAGGGGGCGACCCTGCGGATCACCTACGCCGAGGCCCTCGTCGACGCAAAGGGAGCCAAGGGCAACCGCAGCGAGACGGCGAATCGCTCCATCCTCGGCCTCAGGGACACGTACGTCTGTGACGGGGGGCCGCACCGCACGTGGTCGACCCTCTCGTGGCGCGCGTGGCGCTTCATCCAGGTGGACGTCCAGACCGGGGACGAGGCCCTGACACTCGAGTCGATGGGGGCGTTCTTCACCGGCTACCCGTTCCGGGTGCGCGCCGGTGTGGCGGCCAGCGATCCCGTCATCGCGAGGATCTGGGAGACGGGCACGCGCACGGCGCGCATGAACGCCCACGAGACGTACTCGGACTGCCCGTACTGGGAGCGGCTCCAGTACATCGGCGACACGAGGATCCAGGCGCTCATCTCCTACGTCGAGTTCGGCGACGACCGCCTGGCCGTCCAGGCGCTGGACGCCTACGACTGGTCGAGGATCAGCGAGGGCCTGACCCAGAGCCGGTACCCGGCCGCGGTGCCGCAGGTCATACCGACCTTCTCGCTCCTGTGGATCGGCATGCTCCACGACTACTGGCTGTACCGGCCGGATTCGGGCTCGCTGGCCCGATGGGTCCCGCACACGCGCGGCGTCACCGACTGGTACGCAGCCCATCTGAGGCCCGACGGGCTGCTGGGCGTCATGCCCTGGTGGAACTTCGGGGACTGGACCCGCGACTTTGACTTCGGCGTCCCGCCGCAGGACGCCGACGGGGGCTCGGCGCTGCTCTCGCTTTATTTCATGGCCGCGCTCCTCGACGCGGCGGACCTCGAGGCCTACCTCGGCAACGCCCCGGTCGCGGCGCGCGACCGCCAGCAGGCGGCCGGCATCGGGAGGGCCGTGCGGGAACGGTGCTGGGTGGAGTCTCGCGGGCTACTGGCCGACACGCCCGCGCACTCCCACTACAGCCAGCAGACCAACACGATGGGGGTCCTCCTCGACGTCGTTCCGCCCGGGAGGCGCGAGCAGGTCATCCGCGGGATAATCGGCGGCGAGCCCGAGGGGGGCGAGCCGTCGCCCGCAAGCATCTACTTCCGCTTCTACGTGGCGAGGGCCCTCGACCACGCAGGGCTGGCGGACCTCTACCTCGGCTCCCTGGGGCCGTGGAGGCGGATGCTCGAGCTTGGCCTGACGACCTGGGCGGAGACGGCCGAGCCCACCCGCTCGGACGACCACGCCTGGAGCGCCCACCCCAACTACGACCTCCTGACCCTGGTCGCCGGCATCCGCCCCGCGTCGCCCGGCTTCCGGACGGTCCTCATCGCACCGCACCTGGGCACGCTGGACGCCCTCAGCGCCCGGATGCCCCACCCCGCGGGCGACATCATCGTCAGCTACCGCAGGACCGGCGACCGATGGAACATCGCGATCGACCTGCCGCGGGGCGTCTCGGGGAACCTCCTCTGGGCCGGCCGCAGCACGCCGCTGGCCGAGGGCTCCAACAGGCTCGCCTACTGACCGCTGAAGATCTCGCCCGGCCCGAAGAAGCGCGCGAGCTCCGTCCGGGCATTCTCGACGCTGTCGGAGGCGTGCACCACGTTGCGCATCATCTCGGTGCCGAAGTCGCCGCGGATCGTCCCCTTGGCCGCCTTGCGCGAGTCCGTGGGGCCCAGCAGGTCGCGCACCTTCTTCACCACCGCGTGGCCCTCGAGCGCCATGACGATCACGGGGCGCGAGCTCATGAACCTCTCGATCTCGGGGTAGAAGGGCAGGTGGGCCACATGGGCGTAGTGCTCACGCAGGACCTTCGAATCGAGCTGGACCATCTTGCAGCCCGCTATCGAGAAGCCCGCCCTCTCGAAGCGGTCGAGGACGTTGCCGACGTGGCGCTTTTCAATGCAGTCCGGCTTAAAGATGATGAGCGTCTTCTCCATTGGAAGGGATCAACATACGGAGGGCCCTTCCGATGGAAAGCATGTTTTTGGCGTTCAGGCCTCGGGCTTCTCCATGGCAAGCGCCTGGTACAGAGCATCCTCCAGTATGCTGTACCGGAAGGGATAGCCCGAGCTCAGGAGCTTCGCCGGGATCGCGTGCGTGCTGGCGAGGACGGTCTCGTCGGCGACCGCGCCCATGGCGAGGCGCAGCGCGAACGCGGGGACGGGCGCCGACAGCTGGCGCCCGAAGATGCGCCCGAGCGCCCGGGTGAACGCCGAATTCATGACCGCCGTCGGCGAGACCGCGTTCACCGGGCCCGAGAGCCAGTTCTCCCGGACCGCGAACCGGATGACGCCGACCGCGTCCTCGAGCGAGATCCAGCTCATCCACTGGCGGCCGCTGCCGAGCGGGCACCCGAGGCCCGCCCGGTAGAAGGGGACAAGCCGAGGGAGCATCCCCCCGTCCCGGGAGAGGACGACTCCGAATCTCACGCAGACGACGCGCGCCCCCAGGTCCCCGGCGGCCATCGCCGCCGCCTCCCAGTCGCGGCAGAGCTCCGCCAGGAACCCCTTCCCGGGCTCGCTCGCCTCGGTGAGCTCGAGGTTGCCGCGGTCCCCGTATATGCCGATGGCCGAGGCGTTCACGAGGACGCGCGGGCGCTGGCCGTCGGAGATCGTGCCCGCGAACACCTTCGCAAGCGTGCGCGTCGAATCGATCCGGCTCGACCGGAGCTCCCCTAGCCTCTTCGGGCTCCAGCGCTCGCCCGCGAGGCTGCAGCCGCATAGGTTGACGATCGCCTCGGCGGAGCGGCAGACCTCGAGCGGCAGCTCGCCCGCGGCGGGATCCCAGGACACCTCCTCCGGGGAGGCGGGAACGCGCCGGACCAGCCGCATGACCTCGTGCCCGTCGTCCGCGAGCGCCGCCGCGGCTGCGCGGCCGATCAGTCCCGACGCTCCGGCAATCAGTATCTTCATCGGGGTCGGGCCGCGGGCCTCAGAGCGAGTCGCGGTAGAGTGACTCGTAGGCGGCGGCTGCCGTCTTCCAGCTGAAGTCCCGGGCCATGCCGCGCTGCTGGACCGCGGCATACCGCGGCTTGTCGCCAAAGAGCTTCAGGGCCCGCTCAAGCGCGCCGCGAAGCGCCGGGGCCTTGGGCTCGCACATGAGCCCGGTGCCGCCGGCCGGGTCCTCGTCCGCGTCGCGGACCGTGTCCACGAGGCCGCCGACGCGGCTCACGATCGGGACCGTGCCGTAGACCTGAGAGTACATCTGGTTGAGGCCGCACGGCTCGAAATGGGACGGCATGACGAAGAAGTCGCTCCCGGCCTCTATAAGGTGGCTCATCGCCTCGTCGAGCTTCGTGCACAGGAAGACCCTCTCGGGGTGGCCGGAGGCTAGGGCGCGGAAGTCGCTCTCCATCCGCCTGTCGCCCCTTCCAAGGACCACGAGGCGGCATACCCGGTTCTCAAAGAAGTCCGAGTTGGCCAGCAGGAGGTCCATCCCCTTCTGCTCGGCCAGGCGACAGATCACCCCGAAGACCGGCCCGCCGAACAAGGGGTCCATCCCGCACGCCTTCAGGAGCGCCCTGCGGCACTCCCGCTTTCCGCCGAGGCCCGCCGCCGAGTAGCGCGCGGGGATCATGGCGTCCGTCGCGGGGTTCCAGACCGCGGTGTCCACGCCGTTGAGGAGACCGGAAAGGTCGTCGACGCGCGTCTGGACGACGCCCTCGAGGCCGCAGCCGAACTCCGGCGTCTGGATCTCCTTCGCGTAGCGGGGGCTCACGGTCGTCACCCGGTCGGCGAACATGATCCCGCCCTTCAGGAAGTTCACCTGCCCGTAGTACTCCAGGCCGTCGATCGTGAAGAGCTCCTCGGGGAGGTTCGTCCGCTGGAAGCTGGCCGCGGGGAAGAGGCCCTGGTAGGAGATGTTGTGCACCGTGAAGACGGTCTTCATCGCCAGCGTCACCCCGAAGCGCCGCTCGGCCTCGCGAAGCAGGAGGGGCATGAGCGCCGCCTGCCAGTCGTGGCTGTGGACGATGTCCGCTCCCAGGCCGGCCAGGCGCATGGTCTCGACCACGGCCTTGCAGAAGAAGATGAACCTGTCCGCGTTGTCCTCGTAGTCCCTGTCCCCGTTGTCGTAAGGGAAGCGCCGGTCGAAGAATTCGTCGCGGCAGATCAGGTACACCGTCAGGCCCTTCTTCGGCGAGAATGCCAGCACGTCTCCCGATAGGTACTGGCCCCCCATCTCGATCTTCAGGCGGAACTTGCGCTCCGCGTCCGCCACCGCCGGGTGCGCGAGCGCCTCCCGGTATCCGGGCATGAAGGCTGAGACCTCGTGGCCCATGTCGGCAATGGTTCCCGTCAGCGCGCCCACGGCATCCGCGAGTCCCCCCGTCTTCATGTACGGGTACAGTTCGCTCGCCACGTGGATGACCTTCAAGGCAGGCTCCCTTCTGCAAGCGAACCACCGCCGCGTTTCCGCGGCAATCCCCGCGCAGATCCGCTCCTTCGGCCAAGGGTTTTGGAGATCGAGGATGAACGCTGGCTCGTCGACACCGGACGCCGAATCTACCCCAGGGACGGGCGAATTGTCGAGAGCGCGGAAGAAGAGAATCGGACAAGACCGACTCTTCAAGCGGCTCGATTCGCCGACTCATGTCAGCGGTTCCCCGGGGATGTAACCGGCCAAGGACGTGCCAAACAGTCCCCGCGGGGAATATCAGACAAGGAAATGCCGCACTTCGGAGCCTTTGCTTCCAGGACCTCCCGGGCCGTTTCCAATCGAGTAGCCAGGGGAGGTTACCCTCCCCCAGCTCTCACACCACCGGACGTACG
>CAZCAJ010000041.1:33071-35445 GCA_964496645.1 uncultured Opitutaceae bacterium | reverse complement strand
TACCAGTCGAAGCTCACGCTCATGTCGGAGTCGCTGCGCAACGACGGGCGCATCTGGGTGCCGAGGAGCAGGGAGGACCGGCTGAGGCCCCCGGCCTCGATCCCCGAGGCCGAGCGCGACTACTACCTGGAGCGGATGTACCCGAGCTACGGCAACCTGTGCCCGAGGGACGTGGCCTCGCGGGCCGCGAAGCGGGTCTGCGACGAGGGGCGCGGGGTGGGCGAGAGCGGCCTCGGCGTCTACCTTGACTTCTCGGACGCGATCGGCCGCCTCGGCGAGGCCGGCGTCCGCGAGCGCTACGGCAACCTCTTCGACATCTACCACGAGATCACCAACGAGAACGCCTACCGGGTGCCGATGAGGATCTTCCCGGCGGTCCACTACGCCATGGGCGGCCTCTGGGTGGACTACAACCTCATGTCCAACCTCCCGGGGCTCTTCGTCGTCGGCGAGGCGAACTTCTCCGACCACGGAGCGAACCGGCTCGGCGCCTCGGCCCTCATGCAGGGGCTGGCGGACGGCTACTTCATCCTGCCCTACACGGTCGGCGACTACCTCGCCACGCAGAAGCCGGGCTCGAGGCCCGCGGCCGACGCGCCGGAGTTCACGAGGGCCGCGGAGGGAGTCGCCGCGTTGACGAGGCGCCTCCTCTCGGTGCGTGGAAGGGAGCCCGTGAGCCATTTCCACAAGAGGCTCGGGCACATCCTCTGGCAGCACTGCGGGATGGCCCGCAACAGGGCGGGCCTCGAGAAGGCCCTCCAAGAGATCCCCGCGCTGCGCGAGGAGTTCTGGGCAAACGGCCTCGTGCCCGGGACCGGGGACTCGATCAACCAGTCACTCGAGCGGGCCGTGCGCGTGGCCGACTTCCTCGAGCTCGGAGAGCTCATGTGCCGCGACGCCCTCGCGCGGGAGGAGAGCTGCGGGTGCCACTTCAGGGAGGAGCACCAGTATCCGGACGGCGAATGCAAGCGCGACGACGATAGCTTCGCCCACGTGGCCGCCTGGGAATACGCGGGGGAGGGCGCGGCCCCGGTCCGCAACACCGAGCCGCTCGCCTACGAGACGGTCAAGATGAGCGTGCGAAACTACAAATGAGCGCCGCGAGGACATTCGACGTCACCCTGCGCGTCTGGCGCCAGTCGGGCCCCGGGATGGAGGGGGCCTTCGTCGATTACGCCGCCCGCGGCGTGAACCCCGACATGTCGTTCCTCGAGATGCTCGACGTCCTCAACGACGAGCTAGCGGCCCGGGGCGAGGAGCCGATCGCGTTCTCGCACGACTGCCGAGAGGGGATCTGCGGGACCTGCTCGCTGACGATCAACGGCAAGCCGCACGGGCCGAACCGCGGCGTCGCCTCGTGCCAGACCTACATGCGCAGCTTCAAGGACGGCGACCTTATCGTGGTCGAGCCGTTCCGCGCCCGGCCGTTCCCGGTCCTGAAGGACCTCGTGACCGACCGGAGCGCCTTCGACGCGATCCAGCAGGCGGGCGGCTTCATCACGGTGAGGACGGGATCGGCGCCCGAGGCCAACTCGGTGCCGGTGCCCAAGGAGGTCGCCGACCTCGCGATGGACGCCGCCCAGTGCATCGGTTGCGGCGCGTGCGTGGCCGCGTGCAAGAACTCGAGCGCGATGCTCTTCGTCGCGGCGAAGGTCTCCCACCTGGGGCTCCTTCCCCAGGGCCAGCCGGAGCGGTACAGGCGCGTGCTCGCGATGGTGAGAACCATGGACGGGCTGGGATTCGGCGGGTGCACGAACCAGTACGAGTGCAGCGCGGCGTGCCCCAAGCTCATCTCCCACGACTTCATCGCCCGCATGAACCGCGACTACGCGAAGGCCGTCTTCCGCTCTTCCTTCAAGCCGGCGGCCGCGGGCGGGGCCGGGGACTGACGGATTACAGGCGACGTCTGCCGGGGGGCCGCCGCGCGGCGCAGGCCGCCGGCCGCGGGGATGCGCCCCGTCTCGTGCAACTTTCCGGGGACGTGCCGTGTTCTCATGGTAACCAAAGAAAAAAACAGAACATGAAAACCAACATCCTCCCCGTCATCGCCTTCCTGGCCGCCCTAGCGGCCTTCGTCCTTCTTCCAGTGAGCGCGGTCGCCGCCAGCATCGCCCTCTCGGTCACCGGCATGGTCTCCGTGGTCGCGGCGGACTATGGCAGGCCGGTCGAGCCCACGAGGGCCACCGCGCCCGTCGTTCCCGCGAACCTGTCGCGCCTGGCGCCGACCGAGTACAAGATCGCAGCCTGAGCAATCAGGCTGCAACAGCCCCTTGGTTTAGCGGGGTAAATGAGGTGGCCGGCCCAGGCGGCCCGCCCCCACCCGGTTTGGGTTGGGCGCCGCCCCCCCCCGCCCCGCCGCCCCCGGCCCCGCCGC
>CAZCAJ010000041.1:0-33061 GCA_964496645.1 uncultured Opitutaceae bacterium | reverse complement strand
GCGCGTGGCGCCGCCCTATAACAATTTCGCCGCCTCACAATTCCGGGGGAAACACCCCCTTTTTTTTGCGGGTTAATTGTGGGGGCCGGCCCTTCGGGCCGGCCACCTCCGTTTTGGGGATCGGCGCGCGCCCCGCCGGCCCGGCCGCGCCGCGCGCGGCGGCCCCTGCGCAGGGCCGGGGGGATCGGCAGCGCCGGGGGTCCGGCCTCCGCTTTTCCTGTAACTTCCCGGGCGCGGCCGTGTTTCTTAGGCAACCAAAGATAACAACCGAATATGAAAACCAACGTCCTTCCCCTCGTCGCCTTCATGGCCGCCCTCGCGGCCTTCGTCTTGCTTCCCGTAAGCTTCGTCACCGCGAGCATCGCCCTCTCGGTCACCGGCATGATCTCGGTCATCGCCGCGGACTACGGCAGGAGCGCGAAGCCCCTCGGGGTTCCCGCGCGGGTCATCCCCATCGACGTGCCGCGCCAGGCAACGGCCGAGAACCGGGCCGCTGCCTGACCGCGGCCCCTCGCCCCGGGGCGTCCGCCGCACGCGAGAGAAATGGCCGGCCCGCTGGGTCGGCCATCGCATTTGCGGGTCGACCGCAACCGCCGCGGGGCCGGCCGGGCTGGCTTCCTCCTCCGTCCATCAGCCGGGAATCCCGCTCATCAAATTCCGGCGCACATCTTGGGCGGGAGCCGTCTTTCCTCGGCGAAACAAAAGAACCATTGAACATGAAAAACAACTCCCTTCCCGCCGTCGCCCTCCTGGCCGCGGTCCTGGCCTGCGTCCTCCTTCCGGTCAGCGCCGCCGCCGCGAGCATCGCACTTTCGGTGACCGGCATTTTCTCGGTCCTTGCCGCCGACTACGGCCGGAACGTGGAGCCGGTGCTCGCCAAGTCGCGCGCGATCCCGTTCAACGAGCCCGGCTGCCCGCCGGACGGGCTCCGCGAGGCGGCCTGATCAGAACATCGAGAGCGCATGGGCGCTCTCGAGGACGACCCACGCGGCGCCGCAGACAACCGCAGCGACCAGGGCGTACCTGAGGAGCTTGCGCCCCCTGAGGATCGCGTCCTGAAAGTCGGTGTTGAGCGTCTTGCGGTTGCTCTCAGCGATGAAGCTCACGAAGCGGGGGTCCCGGAACCTCCCGCGCGAGTCGCTCTCCATGCCGAAACGGATAGCGGGGCGGTGGAAGATGCGCTTGATGAGCGTGGGCATCGGCGGGCGTGCGACTATCCGTGTTTCTGGGTGGTTTTTACAAGGCGAATCTCGCCACGCTCGACCTTTCACGGCTTTTTATCACGCTATGTCCCGCTCACCCATGCACCGCTTCCAGTACGCCGGCCAGAACCTCCACTGCGAATCCGTGGATCTCGCGGAGGTGGCCCGCCTTTACGGCACGCCGACGTACGTGTACAGCGCGGCGACTATAGCGGACAATTACGCCCGGCTGGTCGGAAGCATGAAGGGGCTGGACGTCAAGGTCTGCTATTCCCTCAAGGCAAATTCCAACTTGGCGGTGGTGAAGCACTTGGCAAACCTGGGCTCCGCCTTCGATTTCGTGAGCTCCGGCGAGATGCGCCGGGTGCTCGCGGCGGGCGCCAGCGTCAAGGAGAGCGTGTTTGCGGGCGTCGGCAAGACGGAGGCCGAGATCCGGCTCGCCCTCGAGGCGGGTATCTTCTCGTTCCACGTCGAAAGCGAGCCGGAGCTCGCGCGGCTGAACCACGTCGCGGGAAAGCTGGGCGTAAAGGCGCCGGTCGCCCTCCGGGTCAATCCGGACGTCGACGCGAACACACACGCGAAGATCACGACCGGGACGAGCGCCAACAAGTTCGGCATACCGATCCGGCAGGCCGCCGCCGCGTACGAGGCGGCAGCCAAGTACCCGAACATCGCGATCCGGGGGATCCAGACGCACATCGGCTCCCAGATCACCGAGGTGCGGCCCTTCGCCGAGGCGCTGGAGAAGCTCGCCCCGCTGGCCGCCGACCTGAAGGAGCGCCAGGGGATAACGTACATCTCGATCGGCGGGGGGATGGGGGTCGTCTACCGGGACGCCCTGGCGAGCGGGCCGTTCTCGTGGTGGGAGACGCAGCCCGAGGGCAAGCGGCCGCTGACCGCCGAGGCGTACGGGGCCGCGCTCGCGCCCACGCTCGCGAGGCTGGGGCTCAGGGTGCTTCTCGAGCCGGGCCGTGCGATGGTGGCCAACGCCGGCGTCCTCCTGTCCCGCGTCGAGTACCTGAAGCGGGGCCAGGGCAAGAACTTCCTCATAGTGGACGCCGCGATGAACGACCTCGTCAGGCCGGCCATGTACGACGCGTACCATGAGATCGTGCCCCTGCGCCGGGACACAACCCGCCGGGCGCTCGTCGCCGACGTCGTGGGGCCGATCTGCGAGACCGCGGACTGCTTCGCCGCGGACAGGCAGATCCAGGAGCTGGGAGAGGGCGAGTACCTGGCATTCATGAGCGCCGGCGCGTACGGCCACGTGATGGCGAGCCGGTACAACAGCCGCCCCATCCCCGCCGAGGTCCTCGTGATGGGGAGCGCGTTCGAGCAGGTCACGGCGCGCGAGACGTTCGAGCAGATGGTGGCCAACGAGAAGATTCCCGCGTTTTTGAGGTAGCAAGGCCCTCCCGGGTCCGGTTAGAACGAGGCCATGAAGTTCTGCGTAGTCGGGGCCGGGGCCTGGGGCACGGCGTTCGCGCTTCACCTCGCGAGGGGTGGGCGCGCCGTGTCGCTGGTGCCCAGGCGGCCCGAGCAGGCCGCGACGATCGCCTCCACCCGCGAGAACCGCGAATACCTTCCCGGCGTCCATCTCCCATCCTCGGTGGAGGTGTGCGCGGGGCTGGCGGACGGCCTGTCGGGGGCGGACGTGATCCTTCTCGCCTGCCCGGCCCAGACCATGCGCCAGACGGCCGAGCACGTGAGGGACGCCCTCGGCGCGGACGCCGTGCCCCGCCTCGTCATTAGCCTCGCCAAGGGCCTCGAGCTCGGGAGCCACCTTCGCCCGTCGCAGGCGGTCGCCGAGGCGCTGCCTGGCGTGACGGTGGGCGCCCTCTCGGGTCCGACCAACGCGGCCGAGGTCGCGCGCGGCCTGCCCGCGGCCATGGTGCTCGCGGCGAGGGCGGGCGAGCCCGCCGTCCCCGAGGTCCAGGCGGCCATCAGCGGGCCGACGCTGCGGGTCTACACGACCGACGACCTCCCCGGCGTGGAGTACGGCGCCAGCCTGAAGAACGTCTATGCGATCGCCGCGGGCTGCTGCGACGGACTGGGGCTGGGGGACAACGCGAAGGCGGCGCTCATGACCCGCGCGGTCGCCGAGATGGTGCGCGTCGGCGCCTCGCTCGGCGCGCGACGGGAGACCTTCTACGGCCTGAGCGGGTTCGGGGACCTGGTGGCCACCTGCCACGGGCCGTGGAGCCGCAACCGGGAGTTCGGCCAGAAGATAGGCGAGGGGCGCAACATCGCGGAGCTGCTCGAGGGCCGCAGGACGGTCGTCGAGGGCTACGAGACCACCCGGTCCTTCGCCGGCCTGTGCGCGGAGAAGCGCATCGACGCGCCGATCCTCGCGGAGACGAACGCCATCCTCTTCCAGGGGAGCCGGCCGGCCGACGCCATTTCGTCCCTCATGATGCGCGAGCTCAAGCGCGAGTCGGCGCCCGTCCTCGAGCCGGCCTGAGCCGCCCGCGTCGGGGCGCGCCGCGGCGCGCTGTTCGCCGGGACGGGCGACCCCGGGGCCGCGGGTTTGACCTTGACGTTGTTTTCCGCTTCCCCGCAATTCCGGGACCGCAAGGAGCCCGTACCCCCCCGGCCGCGGATCCGCGGCCGAGCCCCATCCAGCCAAGCGCGTTAAGGGAACAAGATCCCCACAGCATCATGTCCGACGCAACCACCGCCATCAAAGACACGACCGCCAACCCGGCCCCCCTGGGCCTGCTAGCATTCGGGATGACCACCGTGCTGCTGAACCTCCACAACGCCGGGTTCTTCGAGCTGAACAGCGTGATCCTGGCCATGGGGATATTCTACGGCGGCCTGGCCCAGGTCATCGCGGGCGTGATGGAGTGGAAGAAGAACAACACGTTCGGAACCACCGCCTTCACCTCATACGGGATGTTCTGGCTCGCCTTCGCGGCGCTGGTGATGCTGCCCAAGCTTGTCCCCGCCATTGCCGCCCCGAGCGGTGGCGCCGTAGTCGCCTTCCTCTCCATCTGGGGCCTCTTCACCGCGGTCATGTTCGTCGGCACGCTTCGGCTCAACCGCGCGCTGCAGGTCGTCTTCGGCACGCTCACCGTCCTCTTCTTCCTCTTGGCCGCCGGGGACCACCTAGAGAGCGCCGGGCTGAAGCGGTTCGCCGGCTACGAGGGGATCGTCTGCGGCTTGTCCGCGATGTACACGGGCCTGGCGCTGGTCCTTAACGAGGTGTTCGGCCGGACCGTTCTTCCGATCGGTCCGGTGGCCAGGTAGCCCGCGTGCCGCGCCCCTAGATCTGGCGTCCCAGTCGCCTGGCGGACGCCAGGACGAGCATGCTGCCGAGGTAGGCGACGATGACGAGCATCGAGAGGCGGTGGTTGCCGACCGCCATGCCCAGGTACTCGCAGAAGCCGCCGAGCATCGCCCCGATCAGGTTGGCGCCGAACGCGGCCGACGGGAACGCCGCGCCGCGGAACGTGGTGGAGAAGATGATCCCGGCGAAGAAGACCGGCAGGGGGACGACGAGGAGCGTCCAGAGCAGGCGGCCGGCGAAGCTGAACTCGAGGACGTGCTCGCGGGGCACGACGAGGAGCAGGGCGAGGATCGCGAAGAGCGGGGCGTACATCCAGGGCGAGAAGCCCTTCAGCCGCTCGGCCAGCAGGTTGGCGCCGATCACCATCAGGAGGACCCCCGCCACGACGACCATCGTCACGAACCAGGTCGCGCCGAAGAACAGCGTGCAGTCGCTGATGCTCTTGGTCTCGAGGAGGAGGAAGCCCATGCCGAGCAGGCCGAAGTGGACGTCGCCGAAGCCGAACGAGCGGCGCCTGAGGCAGGCGACCGCCGCCACCGAGAACGCCAGCAGGCTGCCTATGGCGACCAGGTAGTCGGACGGGACCGTCTTGCCGATCAGGTACAGGAACGGCCAGTCGTCCGTCGGCAGGTCGATGCGGCCTACGTCGACGTAGCCCTGGTGGTAGAAGTGGCCCACGTTCTCCGGCATCGCGAGGCCGGCGTCCTTGGAGACGCATAGGATCAGCGTCTTCTGGCGCGCGTCGAGGTAAACGGTCGGCTCCCGGCCCGTGGCGGCGGCCACGAGCGCGTTGAGCTTCGGCCCGAGCCAGGGCCTGCCGAGGTAGAACGAGAGCGTCAGCACGCCGTGGTCGTTGAGGAGCCTGAACGCCGACCGCATGCTCTCGACCGTGTAGACGTAGCCGTCCAGTCGCACGTTGTTCATCGTGCTGAAGAGCGCCTGGGAATCGAGGAAGCCGAACACCACCATGTCGTACCCGGGCGTCGCCTTCGCAAGGTACGAGCGGGCGTCGTCCACGTGGGCCGACACCCTGGGGTCCGAGTACGGGGCCCCCGCGTTGTACCTGCGCGAGATCGCGATGATGGCCGGGTCGATCTCCACGGCGTCGACATGGCGCGCGCCCGCCGCCAGGGCCGCCTCGATGTCGAGGCCCCCGCCGGAGCCCACGATCAGCACCCGGTCGCGCCCGCTCGCGACGGCGTAGGGAAGGCCGTACTGCAGCTCGAGCCAGCTGATGTAGTCCGCCGATTTCGTCCCCGCGGTGTAGCGCCGCGAATCGAGAGCCGCGTCGTAGTGGTACCCGAACTGGTTCACCCTGACGGTGTACACGGGGGGGTCTCGCCCGGCCAGGGTCTCCGGCGGCGGCGCGGACTCCGCCGTGTCGGGGGTCTCGAGGCGGCTCACCGTGATGTAGTAATAGGGGGACCAGATGGCCTTCCTGTCGCTGTTCCAGACGATCGCCGCGAGCACCGCCGCGAACAGCGGCACGTGGACGAGCCAGCCGCGCCGCGGCGCTATCACTAGGTAGATGAGCATCACCCCCGCCATCCCGAGCACCGGCGAGAAGAGCCAGAGCGAGAACAGCCCGAAGCAGAGCGTGCCGGAAAGGCTCCCGGCGAGGTCCCACGCGTAGGCCGTCAGGCGCGGCAGGGAGTTGAACAGGACGCCCATCCGCTGACCGAGCGGCACGAAGAGCAGCGCGTTCACGGCGAATATCCGGACCAGGACGAACGCATGGAACATGGACGGCGGGAGCGCGAAGAAGTGGGCCTCGCTGGCTGAGGTCCCCAGCACGGCGTTGCGGTCCAGGAGCAGCATCCCGATGTCGCACGCAAGGAACGCCGGAAACCACCCGAAAAGGTTCCACCTCTTGCCGCCGGCCATCGCCCCCGCGCCCAGGCCGAGGAAGGAGCTGAGCAGCATCAGGTTGGCGTAGTAAGCGACCAGGTGCACCACGGAAGGCACCCAGCGGATCACCATCATCTCGAGGAAGAGGGCCGTGAACGAAAGCGCGAACATCTCCCACCTCATCCGGCCCTTGTCCTCTGGGGCGTCCGTCATCACCAAAGGATTACGGGGCGCGGGCGGCAAGAGAAGCAACAAAACTCCGGCTCGGGTCGCCTTCGCCCGCGGGCATTAGCCGCGCAACAATTTGGGCCATAGCCGCTTGCGTTCAGCACGATCCACCCCCCGGCGGAATATTGCCGCAACCCGGGGATTGCGGAGGGGGCAGGGCGCACCCAAAGTCGCGTGGAATGAACATTTCCGTGGGTTGCACGCTGCGTTACGAGGTGGTGGCCCCGAGCGCTGCGTTCACCTTCAACGTCCTGGCCAACACGGACACCCAGCAGCAGCTCGTCTCAGAGACCATCGTGTGCTCGCCGGAGGTGCCGACCGAGATCGCGACGACTTCGAAGGGGGAGCGCGTCCTGCGGCTGGAGGCCCGGAGCGGGCCCTTCGAGCTCGCGTACTCGGCGATCGTCAGCGTCGCGCGGCCCGAGATGCCTGCCGCGGTGCCGGCGGACCAGCCAGGCAGGCTGCCGCTCACCGTCCTCACCTACACGCTGCCCAGCCGCTACTGCGAGAGCGACCGCCTCGGGCCCAGCGCATGGGAGATATTCGGCAAGGTGGACGACCGGGCGGAGCAGGTTCGCTCGATCTGCGGCTGGGTGGGCGCGAACGTCGAGTACGCCCCGGGATCGACCGACGCAAGGACGTCGGCCTGGGACGTCTGGCAGGCGCGCAAGGGCGTCTGCCGCGACTACACGCACCTGGCGATCGCGCTGTGCAGGGCCCTGTCGATCCCCGCGCGCTACGTCGGCGGCTACGCGGTCGGGCTCGTGCCCATGGACTTCCACGCCTGCTTCGAGGCCTACCTCGGGGGCAAGTGGAGGGTGTTCGACCCGACCGACGGTATAGCCCCGGGGATGATCGTCGCGGCGACGCGCGGGCGCGACGCCGCGTCCGCCGGGCTGACGACGATCTTCGGGCGCGTCGCCGCCGGTCCCGTCCGGGTCGAATGCTCGGTGGCCGCCCCCGAGCCTCAGTCGACGGGGATCCGCATCGAGTAGAAGCTCCGGTACACGAACACGAGGGCGACGGCGAAGATCGCGACGCCGACGCCCAGCTTGAGCGCCGGGTTCATGTTGACGGCGATCTCGACGGCGAGGAGGCCGAAGAGCGTCGTGAACTTGATCACCGGGTTCAGCGAGACCGAGGAGGTGTCCTTGAAGGGGTCGCCGACCGTGTCGCCCACGACCGTCGCGGCGTGGAGGGGCGTGTTCTTCATCTTGAGCTCCACCTCGACGATCTTCTTCGCGTTGTCCCAGGCGCCGCCCGCGTTGGCCATGAATATCGCCTGGAACAGGCCGAAGAACGCGATGCCGACAAGGTAGCCGATGAAGAAGAACGAATTGAAGAACGCGAGCGACAGCGCGAAGCAGAACACGACGACGAAGATGTTGACCATCCCCTTCTGGGCGTACTGCGTGCAGATGCGCACGACCTCCTTCGAGGCCGCGACCGACGCCGTCGAGGCGTCGAGCTTCATGTT
Source organism: uncultured Opitutaceae bacterium (assembly GCA_964496645.1). Classification (GTDB taxonomy): domain Bacteria; phylum Verrucomicrobiota; class Verrucomicrobiia; order Opitutales; family Opitutaceae; genus Palsa-1447. The sequence continues at coordinate 25,017 of CAZCAJ010000041.1, read as the reverse complement.
CTCCTTGATGTAGACGACGGCCCGGTAGGCGCCGGTGACGACGGCCTGCGTGCTCGCCCCCGTGAACCAGTAGATGACGGCCCCGCCCATGAGCAGGCCCATGATCGCCTCGGGATGGACGAGGGAGAGCCGCTCGATGGTGTCGGGGTGCAGGCGCTTTAGGAGCATGATGATGCCGAAGACCATCGTGGTGGCGCCCACGACCGCCGTGCCGATGAGGACGGGCTTGGCCGTCGCCTTGAAGGTGTTGCCGGCGCCGTCGCCCTTCTCGAGCTGGTGCTTCGCCTGTGCGAAGTCCGGCTTGAAGCCGAAGTCGCGCTCGATCTCCGCCGAGATGCTGTCCTTGGACTCAATCTGCGAGAGCTCGTAGACGGACTGGGCGTTGTCGGTGACGGGCCCGAAGCTGTCGACCGCGATCGTCACCGGCCCCATCCCGAGGAACCCGAAGGCGACCAGGCCGAACGCGAAGATCGGCGCCGCGAACACGAACTCGGCGGGCATGATCGCATGGAGCGCGGGACTGTCGGAGAAGTAATAGGCTCCGAACATGAGGAGGATGATTACGAGGCCCATCCAGAACGCGCAGAAGTTGCCGGCCACGAAGCCCGAGAGGATGTTGAGCGATGCGCCGCCCTGCTTCGAGGACGTGACGATCTCCTTGACGTGGCGGCTCTCCGTGGAGGTGAAGATCTTGGTGAATTCGGGGATGAGCGCGCCGGCGATCGTGCCGAACGAGATGATGGTCGCGAGCACCCACCAGAGGCCGGCCGGGCACTGCGGGTGGGAGGCGAGGAGCAGGTACGTCGCGCCGAACGTGACTCCGATCGAGACGAGCGAGGTGATCCAGACCAGGTTGGTGAGGGGCTGCTCGAGGTTGAAGTCCCTCTTGGTCGCGTAGAGGGCGCTGCTCACCCAGCCGTTCACGAAGTAGCTGGCGAGCGAGGTGAGGATCATCAGGATGCGCATGGCGAAGATCCAGACGATCAGCGTCCCGCCGAGCGCCGGCGTCGAGGCCATCGCGATCGCCAGGAACGCGATCAGCGCCACGCCGGTGACCCCGTATGTCTCGAACCCGTCCGCCGTCGGCCCCACCGAATCTCCCGCGTTGTCGCCGGTGCAGTCCGCGATGACGCCCGGGTTGCGCGGGTCGTCCTCGGGCATCTGGAAGACGATCTTCATCAGGTCAGCCCCGATGTCCGCGATCTTCGTGAAGATGCCGCCGCAGATGCGCAGCGCCGACGCCCCGAGGGACTCGCCGATCGCGAAACCGATGAAGCACGGGCCCGCGAGCTCCGGCGGGATGAACGCGAGGATGCAGATCATGAAGAAGAGCTCGATCGCGACGAGGAGCAGGCCGACGCTCATCCCCGACTTGAGCGGGATGTTGAGCGATGCGAGCGGCATGCCCTTCAGTGCGGAGAACGCCGTGCGGGAGTTGGCTACCGTGTTGATCCGGATTCCGAACCAGGCCACGCCGTAGCTGCCCAGGATGCCCAGGATCGACGCCAGGAGGATGACGACGACGTGGCCGGCCGACTGGCCGGAGAGCGCGTAGAAGTAGTACGCGATGCACGCCGCGATCAGGCACCACAGCACGACCAGGAACTTGCCCTGCTGCCAGAGGTAGGTCTTGCAGGTCTCCCAGATCACGTTCGACACGTTCGACATCGAGGCGTGGACGGGCAGGTTGCGCGTCTGGACATACTGGACCCAGCCGAAGACCATCCCCACGAGGCAGACGGCGAGCCCGGCCATGAGGACCGCGGACCCGCTCAGCGCGCCGCCCATGAACGATACGGCGTTCAGGTTGGGCAGGTTGATGTCCGATTCGCTCGCGTGCGCGGACGTGATCAGGGACGCGGCGAAGGCGACGCTTGCGCCCAATTTCCATGGGTTGGGTATCTTCATTTGGTAGGGATTGTTTTTAGAGACTGTGAGCCACGAACCTGCCGGTGCGCGAAAAATTGGGCGAGTCTTTTTCTGGCCATGCCCCGCAACTCAATCCGCCCAGCGGATCGCGTTCAGGAGCTCGGCGAGATGGAAAGCGGCCTGTGACAGGCGCTTCTCCGCCAACGGGATGCAGTCCCCGTCGTAATGGGGGGGGAAAGTGATCTTTATACTCTTGATCCCGCCCTTGGGATCGGGGGTTTCGGCGCCGAAAGTGATCCCTGCGTAGGCGGTCCTGGCCGCCTCAAGGCTCTCCGTCGCCCAGCCCTCGGCCCAGTGGTGGTAGTCGCCGGGGCTCGCCCAGGATTGCGCATTGGCAACGACTTGGGCGTCAAGGGCCTTGGCCAACTCCGCGGGCTGATCGGTGTTCGCTATCTTCCCGACGAGCGCCGTGTCCCAGTAGGCGTGGAGCTCGTCGAACCTCCCGGGCCCGTAGAAGAGCGCGTTTCCGCCCTTGTCGTTGGGCAGGGCCTTCGCCGCCGCCGGGTCGGTGACGAGCCGGACCGACCCGTCGGCGCCGACCTCGTAGAATCCGTTGCCGACATGCAGGGGCTGGTGCTCGTCGCCCACGAAGTGCACGAGCATGAAAAGCGCCTCGCGCTTCGCGATCCTCTTGTCGCCGCCCCCCTCAAGGACGGCGACAGCCTCCTCGACCATGTGGACGACGTCGTGGGGGTTGGAGAAGGCGCCGTCTAGCTCGTAGGCCTTTGCCCCGAGCGGGATGTCGACGTAGTGCCACTGCGAGTTCTCCGGGAACATGGCGTTGAACCTGAGCGCCTCGGGGTCGGAGCCAAGCGGGCCCGTGTGGAAGAAGGCGGAGCGCAGGTCGTCCATCCAGACGGAGACCGACGCCAGGTCATCATTCCCGAGTATCTTTGCGACATGGCTACGGGCGTCGGCGCTCAGGTGCTCCGCGGCGACAATCGACAGCGCCCTGTGTCCCTCGGCGCCCCAGGGATAGGCCGGAGCGGCCGACGCCAGGGAAAGGATGATGCCGATAAGGGCAGCGCGGGGTTTGCGTCGCATGTCTTGGGAGAGGCTCGCCCATCCGCGGCGGGATTGGAAAGCCAATTCTTTCGGAGCCGGGTTCCTGGCGACAAAGGCTCGCGTTCCAGGCCCTGTTCGCCAGAGATATCGGGCGCCCGCTGCCCGGGTGGCGGAACGGTAGACGCTTCGGACTTAAAATCCGATTTCCGCAAGGAAGTGCCGGTTCGAGTCCGGCCCCGGGCACCAAACCGGGGTCCAGTTCAAAAGGGGTCTATAACAAGGATTGGGGACAGGAGCATGTGAGGTTGAGGGTTAGCCGCACTGAGCGATGACGCGCAGGCGGTGGTTGCAAATGGGTATGATGGTCGGGTGCATTGCGGGACCTTGACTCTCATAATGCATTATCAATGTATGCCGTATACGACCGTGACGCTCAGGCAGGATGTGGCCAGGAGGCTCCGGAACAGCCGCGGCCTAGGGGAAAGCTACAGCGATGTCCTAACCAGGCTGGTCGACAACCAGCCCGCGAAGACGTTTGGGGAATTGATGGAGTCCCTCGCGCCCCTCGAGGGGCGAAGCCTCTTCACGAAGGAAGGGCGCGAGAGGCTGAGGAGGGATCAGCGCAACCCAAGGGATTCGCGCGCAAGGAGCAAGGGCGATGCACCTTCTTGATACTAGCGCATTGAACGGATTGGAGCATGAGCTTGCCCAACGGAGGGTGGGGCGGGTCCGCGCGTACTTGGGGACGCACCAGGGGGAGAACCTGGCCTTAAAATCCGCCCAAACACCTCTAGGTCAATTAACTACAAACGTACAAAGACGAACATAGGTGACACATAAAGACCATAATAGCCGCTGTAAGTGTCAATGCCGTGTCAATGAAAGACGCTTACGCGGGGCCGTACTTGTTCACCTGATACCTCCCTGTTACCAGGCGCGGACCTTGACGCGAAGGCAGGCTCCCGTGATCGCGTGAGCGGGCTGCCAGCGGGTATTCAGGCCCATTTACTCACCGACCCGACACCTGCGCAGGCGCGGCTTTGGCGGAGGGCCGTTTCGTCAGTTCTTCGTCCTCGGTCAGCCCCGAGTCCGCAGGGACCGGCGCCTCGCGCCGCACTCCGTTCTCCGGCGAACGTGACGACGCTCATGCGGGATTGATTGCAAAAAGCGGCAATCTCCGCCCAACGCTCAAGCCGAGCCTCGCGTCGGTCCGGCGCAATCATCAATGGACGGTCTGATATTATTGCGCCGCAGCTTATCCGTTTCGGCGCGATGCGCCTCGGCTGTCTCCTGGTTACCGCTTAACCATCAATAGGACTCAAAGGTTTGCTACGGCCGTCGACCGGTAAAGCCCCCCCCTTGGGGTCCTTCTTCGATTTGAGATCCTTGAATTTTGCGGCTGACTTTGCCGTAGCTTTCTTCTTTGGGGAGGCCATGTTTTTGGGGGTTGTGACGTTTTCAGTTGAGGTCCCCTCTTTTCGGCTAGCGATTTTGCGACCGCAAAACCAATAGAGCGGACAGTTTCGTGCGCCGAAACCCTGCGAAGTCCGCATCGGACCGGCAACGATTTTTCGCAAGTTAGATGCGCTGGGCTGATTAAATAAGCCCCTCTGTCTCTCGCACTGTTCGCGGGCACCCCCGCCGGTGCGCCACCTGCGTTCTTTGTCGGCCTGATAGCCTTTCTCCGGCAAACTTTTACGGCGCTGCATGCCTGGTCGAATGGGGATTACCAATGCTGCTATTACCCAAAGGATGCACCCCGCCACCTTGGTACTTCTGGGCCGAGATCTCGCGTTCTAGCGCACCGTGATGGTCCGCGAACTGGCGTCCGGCGAAGACGAGACGGCAGTGCGTGTCTTGCTCCGAAAGTTGAGGAAGCTCCCGATCTCAGAGGCCATTGCCTATCGGGCGGGAGCGTTGGACAGGGATTTGATGAACAGGGGCCGGCGGCTCGGCGAGAACGACAATTGGATCGCCGCCACGGCGCTGCAGTATTCCGCGACGCTCGTGTATGCGGATGGCGATTCTGACCGCATCAACGGGCTGAAGCGGGCAAGATTAGGCGATTGACGGGCGGCTTCCCGGCGGGGCCGACGGGATTTGGTCCGCGTGGTCCCGCAACTGCGCCACGAGCCGGCGGGCTTAACTCTATACTGTCAACGCCCCATTCCTTTCGGGCGGCCCTTCGATTAGCATCGCCCTTCTTGTTTCCCCCACGCGGGAGCCTGCTCATTCTGCGCCCCCATTTCGTGCCGATGACCTTTTCAGAAACACAGTCCAAACGGCGCAGGCAGATCGCCGCACTGCCCCGGGAATGTGACCGCTTCGACCCCGCGCGTCAGATGGCGGCGCAAGGCGCTCTTGGCCCGCAGGATCCGACTGCCTGCGGCGCGCACGGCGGACTGACATGAAGCTTCGCAGCGCAGCCGAGGCCGGGGCCATTCACGACAGCTCAGAGGCGGGCACGCTCGCACCGGCCGTCAATCCGGCTGCCAGCGAGCCGCCGCCCGATCAAGGGGGCGCGAGGGAACCGATCAAGATGGCGTCGGCGCACGTCGTCATAATCGTGCTCGGCACGATTGCCTTCCTCTACGTTGCCCGCCCCGTCGTCCTGCCCGTCCTCCTGGCGTGGATGGCGGCGATGACCCTGCAACCGTTGGTGCGCTGTTTGTCCCACCTCCACCTGCCGGCGCCCCTCTCGGCCGCCGTCGTTTTTTGCCTCCTGGTGGCTGCAATCGGGATGGGTTTCTTTCAGTTGGAGCGGCCGGCGGCGAGGTGGATGAATGAAGCCCCGCAGCACATGACCGAGCTAAGGCAACGGGTCCAGAGGATCTTCCCGAAGGCCTGGCACTTTACCCAGGCGACGGCGGCGGTGGGTGATCTCGGCGCCACGGAGGCGGAAAAGAAGGAGGAGCAAAGAAAGACGCCCATGGTGGAGGTCAAGGACCAGCGCGGCACCAGCTCCATTCTCAACTGGACGGGAACCCTCGTGGCGGGCCTGGGCGAGGTGTTGGTGCTGATCTACCTGCTGCTCGCCTCCGGAGACCTGTTTCTGCAGAAGCTCGTCCACCTGATCCCGACCCTGAGGGGGAAGATACGCGCCGTCGAGATTAGCCATGAGATACAACAGAACATATCCAACTATCTGTTCTCGATCTCGCTGATCAACGTTTGCCTGGGTGCACTTGTCAGCGGGGGCCTATACCTCATCGGGATCCCGAACGCCGCGATGTGGGGAATCCTAGTGGCGCTTCTGAACTTCATTCCCTACTTCGGCTCCGTCGGCGGAGTCATCATTCTGGCGGCGGTCGGCCTCCTCACCTTCGATTCGCCATGGCGGGGGCTCCTGCCGCCCCTGCTGTACATGGCGCTGCATCTTCTGGAGGCGAATCTCGTCACCCCGGCCCTGCTGGGACGGCGTTTCACGCTCAACCCTGTTGCCATCTTTGTCTCGTTGATTTTCTGGGTCTGGCTGTGGGGCGTGCCAGGAGCGATGCTCTCGGTTCCGATCCTCGTGTCTCTCAAGGTCGTCTGTGACCGAATTCCCGCAGTATCGTCCTTCGGGGAGCTAATCGGGCGTTGAAACGGGCGTCGTTCCACCGGGTTGCCGCCGTTCCCGCCGTGTCGGCCCCTTCGCAATCGGCTTGGAATCCCGGTGCGGCCGCGGGCATCAGGCACCCCGGCGCCTGCCGGGCGCAAGGCGGTCAGAGCATGGGCGAAAGCGGCCTCAGGGCCGCCTCTGCGAACCTCTTCCTGAACGGCCGGCTGGCAAAGCCGGCCCGGTCGATCTCCTGGCTGAGCGCAAAGTCGTGCTCGAGGGTTCGCGCAAGCTCGCCGTTGCGCTCGGCCGAGTGGAAAAGCAGATTGAGCTCAAAATTCAACCGCATGGACCGGTAGTCGAGATTGGCGGATCCGACCATCGCCCAGTGTTCGTCCGCCAGCATGACCTTGGCGTGGTTTACCCCGGCCGAGTACTCGAAGATGCGCACCCCCGCGGCGAGGAGCTCGCCATAGTAGGACCGGCCCACGACCACCAGCCATGGATGGTCGTTCTTCTCGGAGACGAGCAGGCGCACGTCGACGCCGCGGCTTGCCGCCAGCTCCAGGGCGGCGAGTATCACGTCGTCCGGGACAAAATAGCCCGTGGCGATCCAGACTCGCGTGCTGGCCTCGTTCAGAAGGCTGACGATCGACTTGCTGATAGGCTCGTTGCGCCTGTCGGGGCCGCCCAGCACGACGCTCACGATGTGCCGTGCGGCGCCGGTCGACGGCGGGAAGTACGGCGAAGCCGATATCTTCTCCCCCGTGGCGAAGAACCAGTCATCGGCGAACACGTCCTGCAGTTCGGACACCACCTTGCCGTCGACCTCGATCTGCACGTCGCGCCAATGGCCCAGCGCGGGATCGTGGCCCTCGTATTCCCGACCGATGTTCATGCCGCCGACAAAGGCGGACGTGCCGTCGACAATCTGGAGCTTGCGGTGGTTTCTCAGGTTTAGGAAGAAACGGCTGCGCATTGGGTCCAGGCTCTGGAACCAGGAGAACCGCCCCCCGGCGGCCCTGAAGTCGGAAAGGAGATCCTCGGCGAGGCCGTGCGAGCCGACACCGTCAAGCAGGAGGCGGACCTCGACGTTGCGGCGGGCTGCATCTGCGAGGAGCTTGAGGAATCTCGCGCCTGTCTCGTCGCCGTTCCAGACGTAGAACTCGAGGTGGACATGGTGTCGTGCGCCGCGGATCCTCTCCTCGAGCGCGGCGTAGAACTCGTGGGAATCCCGCAGGATGCGCAGGCCCTCCGAGGAGCTTATGGGAAGCTGGTTTATTCTCGAGAGCAGCCGCAGAAACTGCTGGTCCCTGCGGGAGACCCCCGCGAGCAGCCCCTTGGTGGCATCATCGGTCTCGTCGGCAGGCGCGGGCTGCCGTGTGGAACGGGCGGAATACAGGGAGCGCCGCCGCAGCCTGCGGCGCTTCAGCCGGTCGGTGCCGAGGGCAAAATAGACGAGCGAGCCGAGAAATGGAATGAATACGATGGCCCAGAGCCATGCCAGGGTTGCCGCCGGGCGCTTCTTCAGAAGCAGCAGGTGCGGTATGAATCCCCAGGTGGCAAGATAGAGGACAAGCAGGGCCGTTTTCATCGCGGGATTGGCCCGACGACCACGGCTCAGCCGCGGCCGGAAGCGCCCCGAGGAAGGGTCAGGCCGCGGACTACGCCGAGCACGAGCGGGCTCCATCTGAGCACCGCCCCAATCGTCCGCAAGGGCCGAATCCTCAGGCAGCCCATCAGGATGCCGATCGGCACGGAGGCCAGCGTCAGCAGCGGATAGAGGCGGCGCCATCTTGCGTGGGCCCGGTCGACCCACGAGATGGGTCGGGCCAGGCGCGCGGCCGCCGCGGCGCATTCCGAGCGCCTGGATTGGATTCGCCGCCTCAGCGCTGACTTGCTGGCCGCCAGGGACGTCAGTTCCGCGTGCGGATACATTCGCGGTCCTCCCCGATCTCTTGGAGCGTCGCCGCAAAAAGCGGGGGCTGGCGCGCGAGGTAGCGGCGGAAGGCCACAATGATGGACACGAAGGCCGCGGCGTACAGCAGCGCGAGGCCTCCCAGCACAGCGAGCCGGTACGTTTCCCAGAAGAGGTAGACCAGCGTCAGGCTGGCAAACGCCATCGCCATCGCGCCCGCGAAGAGCATGGCGCTGATCCAGAAGAAGACCTGGACCAGCCGGAGCTTCTCCTCCTTCAGCTCGAGCGAGACCAGTGAAACGCGGTCCTGGAGGCTGGCCAGCAAGCTGTCCCCCAGGTTCCGGAACGCGCCCAGCAGTCCCGGCGAATCGGGATTCTCGGAGTCCATGGCACCGGCCGCTACTTGGAGCGGCGGCCAACGAAGACGCCGAGCAGCAGGCCTACGCAGGCCGCGATAGCAAGGGATTGGTAGGGGCTCTCGCGGATGGCCTTGTCCGCGTGCTTGCCGGTGGCAATGACCTGCCTTCTTGCGCCGTCGTAGATGTCTGTTAAGCGCTCCTGGGCGGCGTCAAGGCGCGCGCGCAGCGCGTCCCCAATCCCCTTGTCGGCGCCGTCAGGTGACTCTTCGAGCAGCTTCTCGGCCTCGGCGACGAGTGCGCGAAGGTCGCTGAGGAACGTGTCGGTTGCGTCACGGGACGCGGGCTGGCTGTTTTTCATGATGAAGGCACTGACCACCCCCGGCCGCCGATGTTGCCGAATGATTTTTCACGAGCCCTGTTTGCCCCGAGCTGGCGCCAGCGCGGCCGCGAGGCCCCCATCCCGTTGGGATGGCCTGCCTTGCCGCGCCGGCACTGCGGCGCCCGGCAGGTCCCTCCCATGCCAGGGCGGTGAAGACTGGGGTCTTCACCTAATTCATCCGGCCCATGCGGTCCGACCGGGCGCCTTGGCTGTCAAAGGCCCCAATGAAACAGCCAATCAGCAATTTGCTTCGCACTCCGGGCGCCTCGCTTCGTCTCGCCGGGGGGCTCGGTCTTCTCTCGCTCGCGGGATTCTCAACCCCCTCCACCTCAGCCTCTGCCGTTCTGGCCGGTATTTCCATAAACATCGCGATCGAGGCGCCGCCACCCCCGCCTCGGCAGGAAGTGGTCGTTGGAGTGAGTCCCGGCCCGGGATTTGTATGGGTTGGGGGCTATTGGGACGGCGCTCCCGGGCGTTACGCGTGGGTCGGCGGCCATTGGGACCGCCCGCCCCATGGGCACGGCCAATGGATCGCGCCCCATTGGGACAAGGACCGTGACGGGCACTATCACCAGACCAAGGGCGAGTGGCGGGACAGCGGTCCCAAGCACTAGGCGCACATGCTAGCCCGAGAGCCCGGTTGATGTCCGGGTCTTCGGTGACCGAAATTCCTTTGGTCCGGACCGACCCCGGCTGTCACTCGCGCAAGTGGACGGATGGCCAAGGGTCATACGCCCGGATTGGCGCCCCTGCGGGGCGCCCCTTTCCGGGCGCTCCCTGCATTCCAAATGCGATTGGAATGTCCTGCTGTAGGCTGCCCGCCACCTGTCGTCGCGGCACGACAAAGCGCCTTCCTATGGGCGCCGCGAGCCGCCCTCATCCGGGAACCTGTGCCGACCCGGTGCCGGCGGGCCGCGCTGCCGAGGGTCCGCCCTGCGGGCTCCCTAGCTGCGCCGCGCGAGGAGCTCCCGGATGGTCGTTGCCAACAAGGTGACGTCGTAGGGCTTGGGAACCATGGCCTGAAAGCCGTAGCTCTTGAAGTCCGCCAGCACCGGATCGTTCGAGTAGCCGCTCGAGACGATGGCCGGCACTCTCGGGTCGACCTTCCGGATCGCCTCCATCGTCGCCTTGCCGCCCATCGCGCCGGGTATCGTGAGGTCGAGGATGAGGAGATCGATGGGCCGGCCGGCGGTGCGCGCGTTTTCAAACTGGCGCACGGCCTCGGCACCGTCGGCGACAAGGGTGGCGTCGAGCCCCATGTGCTCGAGCAGGGACCCGCCCAGCCGGCGGATGCTCTCCTCGTCGTCCATGAGGAGCACCCTGGCGGTCTTGCCCGGCTCCAAGGGGCTGGCCGCTCCCGACTCGGGCGCCGGCTCGACCGCCGACGAAGGATCCGCGGCGGGAAGCCAAAGGGTGAAGGTCGTGCCCTTGCCGCGCGCGGAGGTCACCTCGATGTGGCCCTGGTGCTTCCTGACGATCGAGTACACGGTGGCGAGGCCGAGGCCGCTTCCGACCCGCTTGGTGGTGAAGTACGGCTCGAAGATCCGAGGCAGGATGTCCGGGCTGATGCCCGCCCCGCTGTCTGCGATCGCGAGGCGGATGTAGCGGCCGGGCGCAAGTCCCGCCCGGAATCCGGAGCCGACCACCTCGTTGCGGAGAGAGATCCGGATGATCCCCCCGTTGGGCATCGCCTGCACGGCGTTGAGCACGAGGTTCTGGACCACCTGGGCGGTCTGGTCCTTGTCCACGCTGGCGTTCCACAGCTCGGCTGGGAAGTCGAACTCGCAGCGCGCGCTCGACCCGCGCAGGATGAACTCGCTCATGTCCTGCACGATGCTGGTCATGGAGACGGTCGAGCGCAGCGGGCTGCCACCCTTTGCGAAGGTCAGAAGCTGCTGGGTGAGGTCCCGGGCCCGCGCCGCGCCTCCCTGGATGTCGCGCAGGCACTTGCCGACAGCCTCCATCGCCTTCGCGTTGAGCATCGCGAACGAGACGTTGCCCATGATGATCGTGAGCAGGTTGTTGAAGTCGTGGGCGATCCCCCCGGCGAGCACCCCAAGCGACTCCAGCCGCGCGGCGTGCTGCAGCTCGGACTCAAGCTTCATCTGGCGCTCGAGCTGCTCCCGGATCTGCTCGGTCTGGCGCTTCACGCGGCGGCGCAGCGCGGTGATCCACGCGAGGCCGAGCACGACCAGGCCCCCGAGGATGGCGAGTGCGGCAAGGGCCCTCTGCAGGGTCCACAGGCGCGCCTTCTGGAATACCGCTATGTCCCGGCCGGAGCGCAGCAGCAGCTGGAAAGCCCGCGGCTGGCGGGAGTCGTCGTACTCGATCCGGTAGATGCCCGTGACCTCAATCCCCTCGCCGGAGGTGAGGGACTCGGTTGCCGACGGCGGCTGGTTGAGGATGGCCTCGAAGATGGTGGTCCCCGACTGGAGCGTCAGCCGCGTCCGGCCCTGATCGCGAAGAGCGTCGATCAGGGTGCCGCGCAGGGTCACCAGGTGCGAATCGAGCGCGACCTGGAGGCGCGAGGGATTGGGCGGCGCCACCGCGGCGGGCGGCAGCCCGGGCCCAAGCCTCCTGTAGGTGGCCTCGCGCAGCACCGCGCGAACGCCCTCGATTCCCAGTATCCCCACCGCCTCGATCCTGTCCCCGGGCGACAGCGGCTGGGTGTCGTGGCTCAGGAGCAGGACGGCGCCGCCGCCCTCCTCCACGTAGACCAGGCGGCCGGTCTCCGCATAGAGCACGGTCCCGGCGACGTGGATCCGCATGAACTCGCGCGCCGTGTTTAGTTGCCTCAGCTCCTTGAGCGAGCGCAGCGGCATGTTGTAGGAATCTGCGGGCGCGTCGTGCTCGACGATGATCTCGGGGAGGGACGGGGTTCGAAGCACGATCCCCGTGATCCCGCCATCCTCGTTCGTGACCACCTCGCAAACGCCGGTGATGCGGACCAGTGTCCCCGGGGTTGCGGTGAAGCTCACTGGGGAGACCACGATCGCGACAAACTCGCCGCCGGGCGTGATCGCATGAATGCGCCGGATGTCGCCCTCCGATTCCGTCGTCTTGTAGAAGCCGACCATCCTCACCCACTGACCGTCCTCCTCGCCGCTGATTGCCCGGTCAAACGTGATCTCGCGCACCGGAGGAGGGCTCATCGAGCCGAGGTCCCGGAACTGCCTGAGCTCGACGGCCGGGGCGAAGCCGCCGCTGCAGGTCACCCCTTCGATCGCGAGGTACTTGTAACGCAGGGGCGTCTCCATCTGCCCGAGCTTGAAGCGCACGCGGATACCCCCGCTCAGATCCTGCAGGAAGAAAAAGTCGTTGCCGGGAAGCGACCAGGTTACCGTGCCGGAGATCTCCACCGGAAGCCCCTTTGCGGCCTGGTCAACGCTGAGCTGCCGGATATCGCCCACCTGGGTGAGCACGCCGGGCTTCGCACCGTGCGAGCGGTCGGCCCCGGTCCCCGGGGGCACCACCCGGAAAAGGGCGGATTGAAGCGTCCACTGGTTGATCGAGAAGGCCACGCGGCCCACGGCCTCCACAAAGGCCTCGGGCTGCAGCCGCTGCTGCTGGAGCGAATGGACAACGACCTGGCCCGTGTCGTCGCGAACGGTCAGCTGGCTGCCCGGATCGTCGGCCTGCACGCGGCCGAGGATGCGCACCTCCCGGTCCGGCGGGGCGAGGTACAGCTCGTTGATCGGCGTCAGCGGAATCCCAAAGCGCGGATAGGAGTCGATCGAGCCGACGACGGCTACGGAGCCCTGCCTTGCCGTGAAGATCTCGATGCTTACCTCGGTGCGGGTCGGGTCGAACCGCCCCTGGTAGAGCCCCGTGATGTGGACGAACTTGCCTTGCCAGGCGGGAAGCGACCTGGGGTCGTCCGGCTTCACGTAGGCGATTGCCGGCTGGTCGCCGATGACTAGCCCGAGGCGGAGATGGTCGTCGTCGAGAAGCCGTTCCGCGTCGACATAGGCTTGGACGCCCACCACCCGGTTGTTGAATGCGGCGATGTCGAACATCCTACCGTCGGCGTCCAGGGCCTGCGAGGGCGCGTCGGCCTCAAGCACGCTCACGGTCACGGCGCCGGCGTCCAGCCCCTTTGATGGGACGATCGTCCCCTCGATCCGGACCCGCTGGCCCTGCAGCAGCATCGGAGGGTTGGTCGACAGGAGCATGTACTCGCCGAGGCCGTTCTGATCGAGCCAGAGGTGGCGCCACCGGGGATCGACGTAGCTCACGCGACCCTCGATCCTAAGGGGATGCGCCACCGATTTGTCGTCGGTCGAAAGTTTGAAGATCTGCGCGGGACTCGTGATCGTCTGAACCGTCTGCGCGGCTGGCGGGGCGGCGGGGGTCTCCGCGGCCTGGATCCCGGCCGGCGCAAGCGCAAGCAAGGCGGCTCCGCCGAAGCCCATGAACAGATTTGGGAGGCGGCGGCCAGCGAGCTTGCGCAGTTTGCCAGCGATCACCGGGTTTCAGGGGTTGTCATCGAGCGGTGCACGAATCGTATCCAATTGCGACACGCGGATCAAGTTGATAGTCACGGGTTTTTACACGCCGGCCCGATCCCGTTTCCGGTCGGCGGGGCACACGACACCCACCCGGCGCCCGAGCGGCGAACGGCGGAGGAATCCGGGTTATGAACCGAGAGCCTACCTGGGCCAGAGCCAGCCGAAAGTGCCGGCCGTCAGCCCGGCGTAGATCAGGCTGTCAATCGTCGCCTTGATCGTGGTGAGCCACGAGCGCCGGTACCAGATCGACATCTGCCAGAGCGCGGCGGCGTAGGCGAGGAACGAGGTCGTCCCGGCTATCCGGAAGACGTGCTTGTAGTTGGCGCCGATCGCAAGGGCGTGGCACGACACGTAGGCCGCGAACAGGCTGACCACAACCAAGTAGAGGAACCAGAGGGTGAGGCTCTTTCCCATGCCGAAGCAATCGTTGGGCATGACGGTCACCATCATGACGGGCCCCTTCTTCAGCTTCTCTGTGAACTCGGGCGACTTCATCTCGCTCGGGTTCGAGCACAGGGGAACCATGTAGTCGCCCGGCGGAATGGCGAAGGGACGGACTGCGTCCATCACCTTGTCCTCGTTGGGCAGCTTGGAGTAGTCGCTCTTGTGCCACCACGGCAACGCCATGTGGAGGATGAAGCTCGCGACGAAAACGAACACCGATGACAGCAGGATGGGGAGCCAGAGCGCATGGAGCACAGTCATGATGATCTCCTTTCTATTGGGGTGAGGCTGGGACGAGGACCACTTTGGCCAAACATCGCGCGTCCGTCAACCGGATCGGCTCCGGGGCGGGCCCGGCCATGCGCCGGCGGACGGGTCCGCCCGGGGAACAGGCTACTTGTGCTTTTGGTCCGGGGTCTGCTTAACGTTGCGCAATGGAAACCGACCCCAAAGCCCGTCCGCCCAGCCTCCTTGTCTACGGCCTGAACGACCGGATGCCTCCGGCCGCGGCGCTGGTGGTCAGCCTCCAGCAGGTGGCGGCCATGGTGGTGGGCGTGATCACGCCCGCGCTCCTCCTGACCAACATCCTGAAGATCCCGCCCGCAGACGCCGCCTACCTGACGAGCATGGCGCTCCTCGCCGCGGCTCTGGGCACATTCCTCCAGTCGACGAGGTTCGGGCCCGTGGGCTCGGGGCTCCTGAGCGTCACCGGCACGAGCTTCGCCTTCATCCAGCCCCTCATGCAGGCCGGGCAGACCGGCGGCCTGGCCCTGATGTTCGGGATGGGCCTTGCGGCTGCGCCGGTGTCGCTGGCCCTCGCGCCGTTCCTTCCCAGGCTGCGGCGGGTGTTCTCGCCCCTGGTCTGCGGGATCGTGGTCCTCCTGATCGGGATCTCCATCATTCCGGAGGCCATGTACGGCGTCATCGCCGCGCCGGCCCCCGGGGCCCCCGCCTGGGCCGGCGCCGCCATCGCGGCCTGCGTCATCGCGGCCGTTGTGGTCGCGCAGGCCGTGGGCCAGCCTTGGACGCGGCTGGCCGGCATCCTCTTCGGGGTTGCGGTGGGCTACGCGGTGTGCGCCCTCCTCGGCTGGCTGCACGCGCCGCCGCCGAACGAGAACGGGTGGATCACCGTTCCGCGGCTCCTGCCCCACGGCCTCGCGTTCCGCTGGGAGTTCTTCCTTCCCTTCGCGTTCATCTATGTCGTCTCCGTGATCGAGTCTCTGGGCGACATGACGGCGACGTCCCAGCTGTCCGGGCTTGAGACCAGGGGGCCCGAGCACGGGCTGCGCATGCGGGGGGGGATATTCGCGGACAGCCTGACGAGCATCGTGTCGGCGCTCATAGGATCGTTTCCAAGCACGACTTACGCCCAGAACAACGGCGTCATCCAGATAACGGGCGTGGCCAGCCGCTACATCGGCCGGTGGATGGCGGCCATACTCGCGGCGCTCGCCTTCCTCCCGCCGGTTGCCCGCTGGGTGACCGCCATGCCGCCCGCCGTCCTCGGGGGGCTGGCGCTCCTCCTGTTCGGGCTGGTCGCCGTGGCGGGGCTAAGGCTCATCTTCCACGCGGGCCTGAACCATCGCAACGCGGTGGTCGTCGCGCTTTCGCTCGGCATCGGAATTGGGGCGCCCTCCCGCCCACAATGGCTGGAGACGCTGCCGCCGGTCCTGCACACGCTCCTGGAATCGGGAATCTCGGCCGGAGGTCTAACGGCCCTGCTGCTCAACCTCGCCATCCCGGGGGGCCAGGAGGCCCCGGTGGCCCTGGGGACCGAGGAGGCCGCCTGACCTGGCTGGACTTGCATCGCAAGCCTTTGTCAGTTAATGGGACCCGTGTGAATGAGCCTGCTGACCGCACGGGCGGCGCCGCTTGGTTCTCCCGGGACCATATGAACCAGGAGGCGGGGCTTCTTCCGCGGCACGCGTCCGGGCCTCCTTATGGGGCCATGCGTCCCGCGCAATCGGCTCGACGGACGCGCGCCACTTGCGCAAACGTTGTCAGTTAAGCGCCATGATACGGATCGAGACAGACGCGGGCTGGACGCTCATCGAGCATCGCGAGCACGCCAGGCTCGCCGGACGCATCGCCGCCCACTGGGGGAACGCCGAATTCGCGGCGCCCGAGCCGCGCGCCGACATCCTCGAGGCCGTGGCGCGCCACGACGATGCCTGGGTCGTTCGCGACGCGCTCCCCTTCCTGACACGCGAGGGCAGGCCCGGCGCCTTCTCTCAGGAACTGGTGGGCAAGAACGGGGCGTTCGAGGAGATCGACTTCGCCGACTATCTCGCGGTGAGGGAACGGGCCACCGAGGCCGTCGCAGCCGACAATCCGTACGCGGCGATCATAGTGTCCATGCACACGTTCGACCTGGTCGCCAGCCAGACCGACCCGCAGGCGCTCTCCGAGTGGGACCGGAAGCTGCGAAGGAGATTCCTGGACGGCCAGCTTCACCGGCAGGTTGAGCTCATCGGACTGCTGGAGGACCGCTCGCCGCTCAACGAGGACCTGGGGCCGACCGAGGTGCTCCGGGCGTTCGAATTCCTCGATGCGTGCGACAGCCTGTCGCTCGCCATGTGCGTTCGGTTCCCGAGGGCGATTTCACTGCGCCACACCCACCCCCGCCGCGACGAGACGATCGCGGAGCTGGTCTGCACGCCCCTTGGCGGCGACACATACCGCGTCGCTCCCTATCCATTCGACAAGGACCAGCTGAACTTCGAGGCGCCGTGCCGCAATGTCGCCGGGAAGACGTTCACGGGCGACGCGGCTTTTCACGCGGCCTACGCGGCCGCACCCATCGGCCGCCTCGAGGTCACGATAGTGCGGTGACCGTGATTCCCGGCTGATCGCGCGGCCTTCGGAACGGGCCCGCCTGCCGAGCACACGCCGCGCCGCCAAGATCCGCGCTGCGAGCCACGACCCGAAGAAAAACGCGCGGCTGTCCTTACGGGCGCTGGGTGCGCCGCCCTCGCGCGCGATATCCGCCGGCGGCCGAGCTCCCAAACCGCTCTTCCGCGAGGGCCGCCGACTGCCCAAAGGCCCCAGAATGTAAACAGGCCTAGGGTAATGTCGGAATGACTTACAAAACGCCGCTGGCCAAGAGACCGGCCCCGTTCCAGCAATGATTCTTTGAGGCGATGCTATGAACAGAACTCCAATCACATGTAAAACCATGTAATCCGAGGAGAGAGGAGCCAGTCACCTTGGCATATCCCATGCGGCAGAAACAGACACATCCTAGTAACCGACAGTCCCCCATACGCGGAATTAGTGCAGTTTCCGTCGTATGGTGCTTTCGCCCCGGCGCGTCGCTATCCCGAATCCATTATCTCCGCCGACCTGCGCCTCGCTGAAACAACCGGAGTCCAAGCTAGAAGTCCCTGAATCAGCGAAAATCTGGAGATCCCCATGGTCACCGCCACCCAACGCGAAGAGACCCTGCTGCAGGCATTGGAGAATTCCGAGCTCCAGTACAGGCGGCTCTTTGAGACCGCCCAGGACGGCATTCTGATCCTTGACGCCGGCAGCGGGCAGATCACGGACGCAAACCCGTTTCTGCTGGATATGCTCGGCTACACCCGGGAGCAGCTGCTGGGCAGGCGGCTCTGGAAAATCGGCCTATTCAAGGACCGCGCCCTGTCCGAGTCGACATTCGCCGCCCTGCACCTGGAAGGCTATGTCAGGTATGAAAGCATGCCGCTTGAAACCAAGGACGGACGGCAGCGGGAGGTCGAGTTCACCAGCAACCTGTACGAGGTCAACCACCAGAAGGTGATCCAGTGCAACATCCGCGACATCACCGACCGCAGGCACCTGGAGGCGAAGGTGCAGCATGTCGAGAGGATGGAGGCGGCATGCCAGGTGGCGGGCGGGGTGGCGCACGACTACAACAACATCCTGACGTCGACCCTGCTGCGGCTCAACATACTGCTGGATGATCCCGACCTGCCGGAAACCGCGAAGGGCATGCTCAGGCAGCTGGACGGCGAGGCCAAGCGCGCCGCGGGCTTGACCCGCCAGCTGCTGATGTTCAGCCGCCAGCAGGCCATCTGCCTGCGGCCCCTGGACCTGAATGTGGTGCTGGCAAACCTTCTCGTGATGCTGCGACGGCTGCTCAAGAAGGACGTCCAACTGGAGTACGCCGCAGCCGAGGGTCCCCTGATGATCGAGGCGGACGCCGTCATGATAGAGCAGCTGGTGACGAACCTGTGCCTGAACGCGCAGGATGCGATGGCGCAGGGGGGCGGCGGACGGCTGACGATTGACGCGGGACTGGTGAAGCTGGACGCCAAGGCTGCCAAGGAGAACCCCGAGGCGTCCCCGGGGCTGTTTGTGCGCCTATCGGTGACCGACACCGGCTGCGGCATGGATGCGGCGACCCTGGAGCGCCTCTTCGAGCCCTTCTTCACCACGAAGGCGGAGGGCACTGGCGCGGGGCTGGGACTTTCGGCGGTCTATGGAATAACGAAGCGCCACGGAGGCTGGATGGAGGTCGCCAGCAGGCTGGGCCAGGGCAGCACGTTTCGCGTCTATCTTCCCTACCTGGCCAAGGATTATTCTGCCGGGTCCGAGTCGCCCGCATCGGGGGTGCAGGATGGAAAGGAAACGATCCTGGTGGTGGACGACGAGGAGGCCGTCCGCAAGATGGTCACGCTGGGCCTGGAAATGAACGGGTATCATATCCTCGAGGCGGGCGATGGTTCGGAAGCGATCCAAGTGTGGGAGAACCACGCCGGGGAGATCGACCTGCTGTTCACCGACATGAGGATGCCGGGTGGCATCTCGGGGATCGAGCTCTTCGAACAGCTTAGGCGCAGGGATCCCGCCCTGATAGGGATCATATCCAGCGGCTACAGCGAGCAGATCCTGGGGCCCCAGGAGCTGATGCCCGCCGGCCTGACCTTCCTGCCAAAGCCGTACAACGTGAAGACGCTGTTAGGCACCGTGCGCGACTGCCTGGATTTCAACCGAATCCGCTTCGCGGACTCAACCCGTTAGGCTGGCAGCGTGGCGCCCATTCGTGTGGAAGGGCCGAGCGGCGCGGACGCACACGGCGGTTGTGATGAGAGGAGGTTCCCCTTCCACGGCGGAAACATCCGGACTCCTCCGTTCCAACGCTCCCGCACTCCAATTTGCCTGTCGATGGCCACCGAGCAACAGCGTGAGAATGAAGGCGCCCCGTTCGGGGCGCCGCCGGCAGTCGCGGCACTCACTGTGATTGCCGTGTGCCGGATTTCAGTTTTTCCTGGATTCTTCCCTTGATACCCACGCCATGCCGTGCTGAAAGGGAATTCCCGCACATCATGAAGATGAGGTGCAATAATGAGTTCCGATTCGCGTTTTTCGGGCCTGACGACAATTCAAGAGCCGGAAACTGGGGATTCTCCCTGCATGGCATCCGGACTAACTAATCGAGGGAAGAAATCTCGTAGTGAGCTGATTTACAACCACTTATTTCAAGGATTTCCGTCGGTATTCATTACACATAGAATCGGGTCTATGCCTTTACATCCGGTTAATTTTCCCCAACCTGCCCGGGCTTCATGACCCCAGAAACGACTTGCGCACCGTCGGCCGGACCGGGCCGGACTTCGATTAATCGGCGTCTTGCGGGCTTGGCGGTCGTGGCGGCCGTGACGATCGGCTGCTTCGGCAAGCCGCTCTACGAACTGGCTCGTTTTTGCCTTTCGAGCGACTTGTTCTCCTACATTCCGCTGATCCCCTTGATCAGCCTCTGGCTGGTTTGGACGGCGCGGCGCGGCTTGCGCCTTGATTCCGAACCGACGCGCCGGCTCGCCCTCTTTCCGCTGGCGGCCGGGATCTTGCTGCTCGCCGCCTACTATTCTGCGACCAGGGCGGGGTGGCGACCGGACATTGCCGACTACCTGGCGCTGATGACCGCCTCCTTGCTATCGCTGCTTCTGGCCGGCTGTTTCCTCTTTCTGGGAACCGCGACGCTGAGGGCGGCTGCCTTTCCGGCGGCGTTCCTGATCTTCGCCGTCCCGCTTCCCGCAAGGGCAAACGAGGCGATCACCCATTTTCTCCAGTACAGGTCGGCCGACGTGGCCTATGTGATGTTTATCATATCGGGCACGCCGATATTGCGCCAGGGCATCCTCTTTCACCTCCCGGGTTTCAACTTGGAGGTGGATCCGGAATGCAGCGGCATCCACTCATCCCTCATTCTCCTCGTCACCGCCATCCTGGCCGGACATCTGCTCCTGCGCACCTTGTCGAGAAGGGTGATCCTGGCGTTTGGCGCGATTGCGATTTCCCTGCTCAGAAACGGCCTGAGGATCCTCATTGTCGGGCAGCTCTGCGTTCACATTGGCCCGGAGATGATCGACTCGTACATCCACCGGCACGGCGGGCCGATCTTTTTCGCTTTGTCCCTGATCCCCCTTTACCTCCTGTTGATCGCACTTCAACGGTCGGAGCCCAGCGCGCCCGGCAGAATTTCAACTGAGAAACCGATATGACAATACGACGATCCTTGCTGCCCGCGTTCCCGATTATCGCTCTCGTGTTCCTCGCGGGCGCCGGCTGCTCCAAGGAGGCGCGCAAGAACCACTTCATCTCGCTCGCCAACAAGGATTTCGACGCCGGGCAGTACGACAAGGCCGAGATCGAATATCGCTCCGCGCTTCAGAAGGTCCCCTTGGACCCCGTGGCGATCCGCCAATTGGGCGTCCTCTTCTTCAACGAGGGCCGGGTTCGCGATGCCTTTGCCTACCTCCGCAAGGCCGTCGAACTCGATCCGAAGAACGCCGATGCGCAGACAAAGCTCGCGATGACCTACCTCGCCGCAGGCTCCTTGCGGGAGGCGGATACCGCGGCAAGGAAGGTGCTGGAAATCGAGCCGGGAAACGAGGACGCGCTGCTCATTGTGGCCGCGGCCTCCCGGACGCCGAAGGAACTCGATGACGCCAGGCTGTTCGTCGAGAAGCTTCGCCAAAAGGACCAGGACCGCCCCGGGTATCATTTGGCACTGGGAGAGCTGGACGGCAGGGAACGGGATCTCGCCGGATCGGAGAGCGAGTTCAGGAAGGCCCTGGCGCTCGACCCCAAGTCCAGCGGCGCCTATGTGGGGCTGGGCGACCTCTTCCTGCTTCGCCATGACGTCAAGCATGCCGAGGAAGCCTACAAGAGCGCCGCCGAATGCGCGCCGCTGCGGTCGGCCGCGCGACTGAAGTACGTGGAGTTCGAGTTCCGAACCGGGGCCGTCGACCAGGCAAAGAAGGCCCTCGACGAGATCACACGGGGCGCTCCCGACTACATCCCGGGCTCGGTCGCGGCGATGCACCGGGCCTTCGACGAGAAGAGGTACGACGACTGCGCCGCCGCCGCAGCGAAGGTCCTGGCGCGCGACCCGGCGAATTACGACGCCCTCCTGCAGCGGGGGACCTTGAAGCTGGCCCAGGGCGATCCCGCAGGATCGATCTCGGTGCTTCAAAACATGGACGGCATCTATAGGCACTCCGCCCAGGTCAAGTATCAGCTGGCGCTGGCCTACGTTCGCCAAGGGGACATGACCCGCGCGAAAGACCGTCTGGACCAGGCGCTGACCCTTCAACCCGGCTTCGATCAGGCGACCATGCTCCTGGCCGAGCTCAATATGCGCACGGGCAACCCCGGCGCAGCCATCGCCTCCCTGTCTGCATTGCTCGACAAGCAGCCGCGGGTGGGCTCGGCCTATCTGACTCTGGCAAAGGCCTACCTTGCCGAGAAGAATCCCGATCAGGCCTTGGCGGTCTACCGCCGCATGGCGGCGATTTTTCCGGAGAATCCCGAACCCGCCTTGCTTATGGGGATCGTCCTGGGCCAGCAGAACCGGCTGTCGGAGGCCCGCGCATCATTCGAGAAGGCGGTCGAGATTCGACCCGGCTATGCGCCGGCCCTGGAGGAGCTATTGAACATGGACCTGGTTGAAAAGCGGTACGCGGCGGCGACGGTCGGCGTCGAGGAGATGATCCGGAAGAACCCCAAGGCCGCGGGCCCCTGGGTCTTCCGCGCGAGAATCTGCCTGGCGCAGCAGGATCCGGCCGGGGCGGAATCCGCCCTGCGCAAGGCGATCGACCTGGATCCCAAGCTTTCCGTCGCCTATGTGCTATTGGCGCGGACCTTCATGGCGTCGAACCAGAGCAAGCAAGCCCTGGACGAGCTCACGGCGCTCGCGGCCAAGACAAAGAGCGAGACCGCGATGATACTGATCGCGCAAATCCACATAGCGCTGAAACAATACGAGTCTGCCCGCGACGCGTATCAGAGTCTGCTCGCCGTCGATCCGAAATCCGTTACTGCGCTCAATAACCTGGCCCGCCTTTACTGCGAGAACCTCGGCCAGCTGGACCTTGCTTACGAGACCGCGAAACGAGCCCGGGATCTCGCGCCCGGCGACCCGGCCGTCGCCGACACGCTGGGCTGGGTCACTCTGAGGCGGGGCGACTACCACAACGCCCTCGCGCTCTTTGAGGAGAGCGCGGAGCAGCAGCCGGAGTACCCCGGCTTTCAGTATCATATTGGGATGGCGCACTACATGCTGGGCGAGGAGGAGCCGGCCCGGCTGGCGTTGCAACGCGCAGTCGCAGCCGGCACCGATTTTCCTGAGAAGGAGGAGGCGCGCCGACACCTGGCCCTGCTGGACCTGGACGGGGCGACGGCGGACCGGACCGTTCTGGCGGATCTGGAAAGCCGGGCGCGCGCGGATTCCAACGACCCGGTGCTGCTGGACCGGCTGGCCGCGATCGAGGCGCGCAGCGGGTCGGCGAGCGAGTCTGCCGCGCACTTCGAATCGGCGCTAAAGCTCAGCCCGCGGAACCCCCGGATCATGATGGAGCTGGCGCAGCTCTATTCCGGCCCCCTTAAGGATCCGGCCAAGGCCCGGAATCTAGCCAAGAGCGCCCACGAATTGGCGCCGAACGACGCGCACATCTCCCAGACCTTGGGCCGCCTGCTCTACCGGACCGGCGACTACAAATGGTCGCTGGACCTGCTCCAGCAGGCGTCGCGCGACCTCCCGGAACAGCCCGAGATGGTGTTCGAGCTCGCCCGGGGCTTCTACAGCATCGGACGGGCGGCGGACGCGGAGGCGGCCCTGCAACGCCTGCCGAGGGACGGCGCCGCGTTCGCCCAGCGCGACCAGGCACAGCAATTGGCATCGATGATCGCCGCCGCAAAGAGCCCGGTCCAGGCCAAGGCGGCGCTCCCGGATGCCCAGAAGATCCTCAGCGCGGATCCCGACTACGTTCCTGCCATGATGGTCTCGGCGCTCGCCCTCGAGCAGCAGGGTGACTACCCGGGAGCCAGGCAAGTCTATGAGAAGATCCTCGCAGCGGATCCGTTTTTTGCGACGGCCACCCGCCAGCTGGCCCTGCTCTACGCCGATCGCCTGGGCGACGACCAGAAGGCCTATGACCTCGCGGTCAAGGCCCGCGAGGCCTTCCCCGACGATCGCGAGATCGCGAAGACGATAGGGGCCCTGCTTTTCCGGCGAGGCGACTATGCCGGCGCCGCCAAGATACTCCAAGCGAGCATGCTGGGACAGGGCGACGACGGGGAGACCCTATATTACCTTGGAATGTCCCATTACAAACTCAAGGAAACCAGCGATAGCATCGCCGAGCTTCAACGCGCCCTGAAGGCCGGTCTCACCGACCAGGAAGCGGACGATGCGAAAAGCACGCTCGACGAGCTCAAGGGGAATGTCAGGGGTCCGGCGCTTCGGTCACAGCCGATAAGATGAGGAGATGCAGATTGATTGCGTGTGCCGTGAACCTGATCACAGGCCAGGGATAGTCTAGCCTGCGGGGCATTGGCCCATCGCCTCGTTTGCCAGCCGTCGAGACTACCCGAGCTCGGTAACGGGGTCAGGGGACAGCGAGGCTCTCCCCTTGGGATTGCTCCAATCCGTGCCGCTTGGGCTCAGTCCATCCAGCCCCAACCACTTCCGAGGTTCGGTGCGGCGAATGTCTGGAAATCTGACAAATAGGATGTATATCGTAACATCATGTATGATAATATAATGTATAATATTCCGTGCGCCGTAGAAGAAAAATGCTGGAAAGCTTTACAGATGGGAACCCTTGGATTTCGGCTTCCAAGGGGCGCCAAACAAAATCAGCTACATAATGTATTGAATAAAAGTATGTTAATAGGACTAGCCGTTGATTGGCATGATTACGGCTATTTCCGACCCCAGAATAGCTGAATCCGAATCTAGATTCCCCCATCCCTGCTCCATTCCCCGTCCCTTTCACCATCAACCCAGCTCAATAGATAAGACCATGAACCTATACGCTAAGTTAGGAATCCTGTCAGTCGCGTCGGTCGCCCTTGCCCTGCATACGGCGTCCGCGCAGCCAACCGCGGTCAACCTCGGCACCGGCCTTCCCCCGGCGACCCTCGGCGGTTACTCAATGGTGGCGTTTGACCCGGGCTCAATCACCGGAGCCCAGCAAGCCACGGAAGTTGGCGGTTCCGCAGGCGGCGCGGAGCCCTATTGGGCCACTTGGGGCCAGAGCTACACGGGCAACATCTATGTCGTCGACGACACGTCAAGCCCGAGCTTCTCGGACACCGTCACGATCACACTGGGACCCGGAACCCAGGCGGTGGACTTCTAT
The DNA here is from genome assembly GCA_964496645.1 of uncultured Opitutaceae bacterium. Lineage (GTDB taxonomy): Bacteria > Verrucomicrobiota > Verrucomicrobiia > Opitutales > Opitutaceae > Palsa-1447. Next base: position 312 of record CAZCAJ010000041.1, on the reverse strand, counting down.
GAGGAGCCGAACCAGTTTTCGAACTTCACCATGTCGGCCATCGATTCCTCGGGCGTGTCCGTCTCGACGGTCATCAACGGCTATTATGGATCGTCAGCCGTCGGCTTTTACGAGACCGATTCGTCGGACTTCCTGACCTCTATCAAGGTTACCTGCTCGGATCCCACGGGCTTCGCGATCGGCGAGTTCGGGATTAACGATGGCGGTTCATTGACGGGTGGAGTAGGCGGCGGCGCCCCGGATATCAGCTCCACAATCCTCCTGCTCGGCCTCGGCCTGGTTGGCCTGGTCGCGCTCCGTCGGAGGCTGCAG
>CAZCAJ010000040.1:0-35662 GCA_964496645.1 uncultured Opitutaceae bacterium | reverse complement strand
GATGTATATTTAATTCGATAAAAACACTTAACTCATTTCATAATAATGATTAACTGGTGGACGCCGAGGGAGTCCATCGCTGCAGAGGGAGACGGCTGTGTTAGTTGCAGCCGGTTGCACGGCTTTGAACGTTTTCCAGCTGGATACATCGGCGGTTATGGACGTTTTGCTTTGCTCACAGAAGCTGTTGCCCCCGACAGGTGCTTCTCCTCAACCGAGTCTGCGGTTCTTCTAGTTGACTTCCGTATTTCAGTAAAACAGTAATTCAGCATGAGCACAACCATCACGATTTCGCCGCGCGGGACACTCACCTTGCCTATCGCGCTTCGCCGCAAGCTGAAGCTTGATAAGAATCACGCGGTTCTCCTCGCCGAAGAGAGGCCGGATGGGATTTTTCTTCATCCTGCCGTTACTGTCCCGATCCGCGACATCCCTGCGGCGACGATCAAGAAGTGGGTTACGGATGACGAGGCCGACGCCGCTAGTGTAAAGATCGTCAAGAAGTGATCGTATTTCTCGATACGTCGACGATTTTGGCCGCCTGTTGGTCGACCAAGGGATTGTCCCACGTTCTGATCGAGCACAGACTGAGTTCCGGGTGGAGACTTATTACGGCCGACTATTGCGTAGCCGAAGTCGAACGGAACGTTCTTAAGCATATCACCGGAGCAACCCGCTGGAACCGCAATATTCGGCCGATTCTTGAGGTGGTCGGATCGATATACGTGATCGACCGGCCCATCGTCTTCGATGCCACAAAAGATAGGCCCGTGATCCTATCGGCCATCGGCAGCAGAGCTGATTACCTGGTTACTTCGGACACCACCGACTTCGCCCACGTCCTGGGAACAACCGTCTACGGCGTCAATATCCGCACTCCCAAGACATTCCTTTTGGAAATGGGCATCGTGGAGTGAATTCGACGTGATCGCTTGGTCTGGCAAATCCAAATATCTAAGAAAAATTCCATAAGATACTTAATACCCGTTCTTTACAAACTGGTGGACGCCGAGGGACTCGAACCCCCGACCCCCTCGGTGTAAACGAGGTGCTCTAACCAACTGAGCTAGGCGTCCGTTCCAGTCAGACAGGCGCGAGCGCAACCTTGGGCCTGAGCTGACCCTCGCGAATCATGAGCTCGGCTATCTGGACCGCATTGAGCGCGGCGCCCTTCCAGAGGTTGTCCCCGCTGACCCAGAACGCCAGGCCGTTGGGGAGCGCCGTGTCGAGGCGGATTCGGCCCACTCCGCACTTCTCAGTGCGGCTGAACTCGAGCGGCGTCGGGTACTCCTGCCGGGACGGATCGTCGACGAGCCGGGCGCCTGAGAAGGCGGCCACGGCCTTGCGGGCCTCCTCAACGCTCACGGGGCGCTCGAACGCGGCGTTTATCGCGGCCGAGTGGGCGCGCACGACCGGCACCCGCACGCACGTCGCCGACACCAGCAGCTGCGGCAGCCCCATTATCTTGCGGCTCTCGAGCATCATCTTCGTCTCCTCGCCGGTGTAGCCGTCGGGCCCGAAGGTGTCGACCTGCGGGAAGACGTTGAACGCGATCTGGTGGGGAAGGACGCCGTGCGACAGGGCGGTTCCCCTCGTGTGCGCGACGACCTGCGCCTCGAGCTCGCGAACCGCCGCGGCCCCGGCCCCCGATACCGACTGGTAGGTTGCGACGATGTATTGCCGGAGTCCGAAGCGCCTGTGCAGGGGCCAGAGCCCCATGAGCGCGACCGCGGTCGAGCAGTTCGGGTTGGCAATGATCCCCTTGTGGCGCCGGAGCGCCTCCGGGTTGATCTCCGGGATCACGAGCGGAACCTCGGGATCGAGCCGGAAAGCCGAGCTCTTGTCGATCACCAGGCAGCCCGCCTTGACGGCGTCGGGCGCAAGCGCGCGGGACACCGAGCCCCCCGCCGCGAAGAACGCTATGTCGACGCCGGCAAACACGCCTGGCCTCGCCTCCTCGACGACGAAGGAACGGCCGGCGTACTGCACGGTCTTGCCGGCCGACCGGGCCGAGGCGAAGAGCCGGAGCGCGGACAAGGGGAAGGCGCGCCCCTCGAGCAGGCGCAGCAATTCTTGACCGACGGCACCTGTGGCGCCGACGATTCCGACCGTGAAGGATGCCGTCTTGTCCATAAATTCGTCCTGGGAGTCGTTTAACAAAACGCGAACTGCCCTGGGCATCAAGCTAACAGACCGGGTCATCGCGGTGAACCTGAGGGCATCCACGCTGCAGCTGCGCCGCTCGGGGGCCGTCGTAAGGTCCTATGCCATATCCGGTTCCAAGCAGCCCTACTCAAACGTCCTTAACTCCCTCGGGACGCCGCTCGGCCTTCACGCTATCGCCGAGCGGATCGGCGCGGGCCAGCCGTCCGGCACGGTCTTCAAGTCCCGGGTGCCGACGGGGGTCCATTTCTCGGAGATGCCCGAGGAGGTGGTCGGCACCCGGAACCTCGTCACAAGCCGCATCCTCTGGCTGCGGGGCCTCGAGCCGGGCGTGAACTCGGGCGGCAACGTCGACACCTACAGGCGGTACGTGTACATCCACGGCACCCAGCGCGAGGACAGGATCGGCGAGGCCCTGAGCGCGGGATGCATCCTCATGCGCAACCCGGACGTCATCGAGCTCTACGAAGAGGTGCGCGTCGGCGACCTGGTCTGGATCTCGGCGTAGCCGGCGTCACCGTATCTTCCCGAGGAGGAGGCGCAGGGAATTGAGGCACACGACGACGGTGCTTCCCTCGTGCGCCACGACGCCTGCGGCGAGCGGGACGGCACCGACCGTCGTCGCGATCACCATGAGCACGACGACGCCGAGCGAGATCCCCAGGTTCTGCCGGATGATCGCGCGGGACCGGCGGCTCAACCGGTGGGCCGCCAGGAAGTTGTCGATCCGGTCGTTCATCAGGATCACCTCGGCCTGCTCGAGCGCGGCGTCGCTCCCGCGCGCCCCCATCGCCACGCCCACGTCGGCGGCGGCGAGGCTCGGGGCGTCGTTCACGCCGTCCCCGACCATGGCGACAACGTGTCCGGAGTCGTGGATCGCCCGGACGGCGGCCACCTTCCCCTCGGGGGAGAGGCCGGCCATGACCTCGTCGAGGCCAAGCTCGCGGGCGACCAGCTCCGCGGCGTGCCTGCGGTCGCCAGTCAGCATGACGGTGCGCACGCCCATCCTCCTCAGCTCGGCCAGGACGGGTCCCGACTCGGCGCGGATCCTGTCGACCAGGAGCAGCCGGCCGATCAGCTCATTGCCCACGACCCAGACCTCGCTCAACTCTGCGGACGCCGGAGGCAGGTCGCGGGCCCACTGCGCAAGCGGCCCGTCCTCCAGGAGCTCGCGGCGCCCCAGGAAGAGCGTCGATCCGCCGAGCCGCCCCCTGAGGCCCTTTCCTGTCAGCGACCTGAACTCCTCGACCTCGGCGATGCGGACGCCCTCGGACCGGGCGTGGCGCAGTATCGCCCTGGCGATGGGGTGCTGGGACTTGCTCTCTAGGGCGCCCGCCATCTCGAGCACCTCCCTCTCCCTCCCCTTTGGGAAGCTCTCGATCCGCTCGACGGACAGTTCGCCCATCGTCAGCGTGCCCGTCTTGTCGAGCGCCACGACGTCGACATCGGCCAGCCTCTCCACGGCGGCCCCTCCGCGGAAAAGTATGCCGTGCCGGGCGCCGCGCGCGATGGACGCGAGGATCGCGGACGGGATCGAAAGGACGAGGGCGCAGGGGCTTGCGACCACCATGAGCGTCATGGCCCGGTAGAACGCCGACCTCACCCCGGCGGCGTTGGCGAACGGCGGAAGGCCGAAGCCGAGCCACCAGACGAGGAACATCGCGAAGGCGCCGCCGATCACCAGGTACGTGTAGCCCGTTCCGAACCGGTCCGTGAAGCGCTCGCTCGGCGCCCGCATCTTCTGGGCCGTCTGGATGAGCCGGATGATGCGCTCGAGCGTGCTCTCCGACGGCAGCCGCGACACGTCGTACTCAAGGGCTCCCCACATGTTCATCGTCCCGCTGAAGACCTCGTCGCCCGGGGACTTGGCAACAGGGCTGGCCTCGCCCGTGAGTGTCGACTCGTCGCTCGCGCTCTCGCCCTTCGCGACCACCCCGTCGGCGGCGAACGCCTCGCCCGGCTTGACGCGCACGCGTTGCCCGGGTCGCAGCTGCGCGACGTCGATATCGCTTTCCGAGCCGTCAGGAAGCACGAGCGTGGCCCGCTTGGGCGCGGACTTGAGGAGCGCGCTCACCTCGCGCTGCGTCCGGTCGAGCGCGTACTCCTCCATCGCCCCGGCGGCGGAGAACAGCGTCAGGAGGACCACCGCCTCGCCCCACGCCCCGACGAGTACCGCCCCGATAGCGACAAAGAGCATGAGGAAATGGATGTCGATCCGGCCGTGGCGAAGGTTGGCCCAGGAGTCCATCGCCGCATCGAAGCCCCCGGCGGCAAGGCCCACGGCGTAGATCGCCCTGGAAAGCCAGGGAAGCCCGGGGACCAGCCATCCCACGAGCGCGCCCGCTATCCCGGCGACCGCGCATCCGAGGGCGAGGAGCGCCAGCGCCCGCCATCCGCCCTCCTCCCAGAACCCGGGAGCGCGGGACCTTTGGGGCTGCGCCTCCTCGGGCCATTTGATCTCCTTCCAGAGCCAGAGCTTCTCTACGGCGTCGCAGGTCTCGCGGCCCACGGTGGTCGCGCTGCCCTCGCGGGTCAGCTTGAAGCCCCGCGGGGCGCCGCCCTCGTGGGCCACGGAGAGTCCCGCCACCACCGCGGCCACGGTCTCGGCAAGCCGTTCTTCTAGGTCGGCCTCGGTTTGCCGCCCCATCGTAGCGACCGCGACCCTGTGCGCGCCGGGATCCACGCGCACGGCGCCGACGCCCGGCTGCTCGGCGATGAAGCGGACGAGCGCGGCGACCCAATCTCCCTGCTCGCCGGTGGTGGGCTTCATCGTGGAACCAAGATGCCCAGTGCCGAAACCGCTGCAATTTCAATACGGAGGCCCGGCCGCCCATCGCTGCCCGCGGCCTTCCCCGCGGTCGCCGCCGCGCCGGGCCCGCGGCCGGCCTGCGGCCGCAACCCCAAGGGGCCTGCTGGGTTACGAGAGCCCCCGGTAATTCGTTTGCCCCCGGGGACGCCGGATCCATTCGTTTGCTCAATCCCCGCCATGATAGGCCTCCGCGACGATTCCGCCCCGCCATCGGCGTCCCCCAGCCGGGCGCCGGAGCTCACCGGGAGGGCCTTCCGAGAGGGCGGGTGGCTGCAGGCGGACCTGGACCTCGAGCACCGGCCCGGCCAGGAGCTGATGGCGCACGCGGTCGCGGCCGCCTTCCGCGACGACGAGCCGCTGCTTATCGAGGCGGGAACGGGGATCGGCAAGTCGCTCGCGTACCTCGTGCCGGGCATCATCCACGCGACCGACTGCGGCCGCCAGCTCATCGTCTCGACCCACACGATCTCGCTCCAGGAGCAGCTCGAGGGGAAGGATCTTCCCTTGTGCAGGCGGCTCTTCGGCGCCGTGCCCGGCCTCGCCGGGTACGCCGGATTCGCGTCCACGGTCCTCGTCGGCAAGTCGAACTACCTCTGCACCTCGAGGCTCTCGAACGCCCTCGCGGAGCGGGCGAGCCTTTTCGATGACGCCGAATACGCCGAGCTCCAGCGGATAGCCGACTGGGCCGAGACGACGCCGACCGGCCTGAGGCACGACCTCCAGCCGCCGCCCAACCCCGACGTCTGGGACGGCGTGAACGCGGACTCGTCGGCCTGCTCGAGGCGCAACTGCGACTGCGAGCGCTGCTTCTACCAGCGCGCCCGCGCCCGGGTGCGCTCGGCCCAGGTCGTCGTCGTCAACCATGCGCTGCTCTTCTCGCTGATAAGCGCGGGCGGCGCCCGGGCCGAGGGAGCGGGCCACGACGTCTCCGGCGTCCTGTTCCCCGGGGACTTCGTCGTCCTCGACGAGGCACAGACCGTGCCGGAGGTCGCCGAGGAGAACTTCGGCCTCGCCCTGAGCAGCCTGGGCATCGAGCGGACGCTCAGGCACCTCTACAACCCGAGGACGCGGCGCGGGGTCATGAGGAAGCGGGGGGGCCCCGGGGTCGGAGAGAGCGTCGCCGAGGCGCTCGACGCCTGCGGCCGGTTCTTCGATCGCCTCGCGGCGACGCTGCTGGCCGAGCAGCCGATCGCCCGCGTCCGCGAGCCGGGCGCGGCCGAGCCCCTCCCGCGCGACCCGCTCGCCGCGCTGGAGAAATGCGTCGCAAGGGCCGCCGACGGGTTGGCGGACGGGAGGGAGCGCGACGAGCTGCTCGAGCAGCGGGCGCGGCTGCGCGCGATCCGAGGCGGCATCGACGAATGGCTCTCGCTCGCGAACGCCGGCCACGTGTACTGGGCCGAGAGGGTCGGGCGAAAGCAGTCGATCGTCAGCCTGCGCAGCGCGCCGGTGGACGTCGCCCCCGAGCTCGAGCGCTGCCTCTTCGGGGCCGGGGTGAGCGTCGTCTGCACGAGCGCGACGCTCGCCTTCGGCGGCGAAATGGGCCCGTTCGCGGCCCGCATGGGCGCCTCCTCGTCCAGGGCGGTGGTCGCCGAGTCGCCCTTCGACTTCGAGCGCAACATGCGCGTCTTCGTCGCGGCCGACATCCCGCCTCCGTCCGCCCCGGACTCGCGGTCGTCGGTCGACGCAATCGCGGACTACGTCGGCTTCTGCTGCTCGCGGATCCCCGGGGGCTCGCTCGTCCTCTTCACGAGCTACCGGGACATGCAGGCCGTCGCCGCCGCCGTCGGGCCGTCGCTCGGCGCGTCGGGGAGGCCCTTCCTCCTGCAGGGAGGGGACTGCTCGAGGACGGAGCTCGCGCAGAGGATGCGCGACGCCGGCAACGCCGTCCTGTTCGGCACGGACAGCTTCTGGACCGGGGTCGACGTCCCGGGCGACGCGCTCTCGCAGGTCGTCATCGCGCGCCTGCCCTTCACCGCGCCCGCCCACCCGATAGCCGAGGCGAAGGCGGAGCTCATCCGGGACAGGGGCGGCGACCCCTTCAACGAGCTCACCCTCCCCGAGGCCGTGATGAAGTTCCGGCAGGGGGCCGGCCGGCTCATCCGTACGCGGACGGACCGCGGCGTGATCACCATCCTCGACAGCCGCGTCCTCGCGAAGTCCTACGGCAGGCTGTTCATCGAGGGGCTGCCCCAGCGCTCCTTCGTCCGTCTGACCCGGGAGAACAGGCTCGAACAATTTCGTCCTTTCACCTGACGGGCGCGGGCCTATCCTTAACGCCCCCGATGACAATCCTTCGCGCCGCCTGGCTATCCAACATTGGCAACATTCGGAGGGAGAACGAGGACCGCGTTCTGTTCAACGAGACGGCGCAGCTCTTCGGGGTCGCGGACGGCGTCGGCGGGCTGCCCGGCGGGGCGGAGGCCGCCCAGAAGGCCGTGGACGTCGTGACCGAGGCCGTTCTGGCGGCGGGGCCCGATGCCGATCTCGACCTGAGGGCCGTAGTCACGGCGGCAAACGAGGCCGTGGCTGCCCTCGGCCAGGAGATCAGCCCCGCGTCCGGGATCGGCACGACCCTCACCGTGGGTTGCGTCCGGCACGCTCGGATGAAGCTTGCGCACGTCGGCGATTCACGCGCCTTCTCGTGGAGGGGCGGCGAGTTTTCCTGCCTGACCGAGGACCACACGGTCGAGAACGAGGCCCGCCGACGCAGGGCCCGCGGCGAGGTCGTCTATTACAGCGAGGCCCAGCGCGGCGCGCTCACCCGCTGCATCGGCCAGATGATACCCCCCGAGGTGGACGTGGCCGACCTGCCGCTCCTCGCCGGGGACCGCTTTGTCTTCTCGACGGACGGCGTGACCCGCCTTGTATTCGAGAGGGAGATGAGGGATATCGTCGCAAGGGCGGAGGAGCCGGCGGCTATCGCGCGGAACCTGATCGAGCTTGCGCTCCAGCGCGGCGGGCCCGACAACGCGACGATCGCCGCCGTCATAGTTGACGCGCTGTAGCGGGACCCGGCCGGCGCGAGCTCAGGGCACGAACGGATTGTAGCGAAGCTCGTTTCCCGCGCTGGTCATCGGCCCGTGGCCCGGCGCGACGACCGTGTCACCGGGGACGGCGACAAGCACGCGCCGCAGGTGGGCGCGGAGCTGCCGTTGGCAGTGATAGGGCCCCCCCGCGGAGCCCGCGAACACGAGGTCTCCCGAGACGAGCAGCGACCTCGCGTTGGGCACCGCCGTCGAGCGGACGTGGTAGCAGTTGTGCAGCGCGCAGTGGCCCGGGGTCCGGAAGGCGGTGACCTCGAGCCCGCAGGCGATGAAGGTCTCCCCCTCCCCCATCGGCCTCCCCATGGGCGCGCAGGCCCCCGAGGGAATGAACGCGTCCGAGACGCCGAACCGCTCGACGGCTCCGGCAAGCCCTCCCACGTGCTCCGCCTCCACGTGCGTGACGAAGATCCCGTCGATCCGCCGGATCTCGCGGGGCCAGACCGACTCGAGCGCGGCGGCATCCGGGCCGGTGTCGAAGAGCAGCCCGCGGCCGGCGTCGCCCGCGCCGATGACGTAGGCGTTGACGACGCCGATCCCGTGCGACATGCGCAGCGGCCAGACCCGGAACGGCAGCCCGCCAGGGTCCGGCAGGGGGTACTTGCCCGTCGCGAGCGCGCACAGCCCCACCTCGTTCAGGCCGAGCGCGGCCGCCAGGCGCCCGCATTCCTCGGGGCCCAGCTCGGGGCGGTAGTCGATGGCGTCCAGGATGGCCGTCACGGGGACCCCGGACTTCTCGGCGAGCCCCTCGGGGTTCAGGCCGGCGCAGCTCATCGCCTTGTCGAGAACATCGCCTAGCTCGTCCTCAAGCGGGACCCGGAGGGCGTGCGGCGGCGGATGTCGGAGGCCTGACATGGGGGACAGGATAACCATGACCGCGCCTTAATTCAACGCCTCGCGGCGCCGCGAAATGTTGCCCTCGATTTCGAAAGGTTCTGGACTCACGGGCCTATGGATCCGTCGCAACAGGAGATACTGGACATCTTCACCCGCACCGGCGCACTGCGCACGGGCCACTTCATCCTTCGCTCGGGCCTGCACAGCGGCCACTACTGCCAGTGCGCCCAGGTGTGCCAGCACATGGACGCCGTCGAGCGGCTCGCAGAGATCCTGCTCGCCAAGATCCGCGGCGCCGGCTGGCGCTTCGGGACGGTTCTCGCGCCTGCGATGGGGGGCCTCGTCATCGGCCAGGAGGTCGCGCGCCAGGCCCGGGCCCGCTACATCTTCTGCGAAAAGGAGAACAACGTCCTGGTCCTGCGCCGCGGGTTCGCGCTCGCCCCGGAGGAGACCGTCCTGGTCGTCGAGGACGTGGTCACCCGGGGCGGGCGCGTGGGCGAGTGCCTTGGCATAGTCCGTAAGGCCGGGGCGCAGGCCGTCGGGGTCGCGATGCTCATGAACCGGAGCGACGGGCTGGCCAGGTTCGACGTGCCGGCGGTCTCGCTCCTCGAGCTGAGCTTCCCTACCTACCCGGCGGACGCCGTGCCCGAGGCCCTCGCGAGGCTCCCCGTGGAAAAGCCGGGGAGCTGAAGGGCGGCGCGCTCAGCGCTTCGTCACCACCACGTATTTCGCGTAGCCCTGGGAGTACACGAGGAGCAGGTTGCGGCCCGGGTGGATCGCCGACCTCGCGGAGGCGATGTCATCGATGGGGGTCCGGTTGATCTCGACGATGACGGAGCCCACCGGGAGCTCCTCGGCGTACTCCGACTTCTCCTCCACCGCGGTCACCAGGAGGCCGGTCGTGCGGGCGTCGATTCCAAGGCGCCTGCGGACGTCGTCCGTGAGCTTTCCGACCTCGACCCCGTCGAGGATCTCGTTCGGCTTCTCCGCGAACTGGGCGAGCGTCACCTCGACCGTCATCGGCTTGCCGTCGCGCGATATGTCCAGGGTGACCCTGCTGCCCGGGGCTAGCTGGGAGATCATCAGGCGCAGCTCGTCGTAGTTTTCGATCGGCTTTCCGTTGATCCTGAGGATCACGTCGCGGCGCCGGATGCCGACCTTTTCCGCCGGGCTGTCGGCCTGCGTCTCGATGACGATGACCCCCTTTGAATCCTTGGGAAGGCCCACCTGCTCGGCGACGTCGGCCGTGATCGGGACGGCGCCGACTCCAAGGAACCCGCGGGCGACGGTGCCGGTCTCGATCAGGCTCTTCATGACGCTCGCGGCGAGGTCGACCGGGACCGCGAAGCCAATCCCGATGTTTCCTCGCGAGGGCGAGACGATGGCGCTGTTGATGCCGATCAGCCGCCCTTTGGCGTCGAGGAGCGCGCCTCCCGAGTTGCCCATGTTGATCGCCGCATCGGTCTGGATGAAATCCTCGTATCCGGAGACATCCTCAAGGATGTGGACGTTCCTGCTCTTGGCGGACACGATGCCCATCGTGACCGTCTCGCCCACCCCGAGGGGGTTGCCTACGGCAAAGACGACGTCCCCGACCCGGATCTTGTCGCTGTCTGCAAACGTGACCGCGGAAAGCCCGGCCGCGTCGATCTTGACAACGGCGATGTCGGTCTTCGGGTCGGCACCCACGACCTTGGCAGGGTACTTGTGGCCGTCCCAGAGCTCCACCGTCAGCTCGTCCGCGTTCTCCACGACGTGGTTGTTGGTGAGGACGTACCCGTTCGAGGTCACGATGACGCCGGAGCCGAGCCCCATCTCCTTGCTCTCGCGGTCCTGGTCGGGGATGTCCCCGAAGAACTGCCGGAGGAGCGGGTTGGCCTGGATGCGCTCATGCACGATCTTGGAGGACTCGATCGACACGACATCCTTCTGCACCGGCTCGACGATATCCGCGTAGCTCAGGACGAGGCCCGCCTTCCCGTCGTTGAGGGGGGAGAAGTCCTTCTTCAGCTCGGGCATCTTTGCCACGGGCGCGGCGGCGTCGGCGCCCCGGGCCCCGGCCGCGAGGCCCAGGGCCATGGCTGATAAGGCGACGATATTGGAGACGGTGTATTTCATGAGGTAATGGGTCGACCCGCTCGGGGCCGGCGTGTTCCGGAAACCGGCGGGACACGGACGACTCAGAAGCCCTTTATCCGGAAAAGGCTCGTGATGCTTTCGTTTGTGTTGATTCGCTGGATGGCCTGCCCAAGAAGCCCGGCGATGCTGAGGACGGTGACCGGGAGGCCCCTGGTGTCTATCGGCACTGAATTCGTGGTGATCAATTCGTCAATGACGCCGCTCTTTATCCGCTCATAGGCGATGTCGTTGAGGATGCAGTGGCTTACGGCGGCCCTGATGCTGCGCGCCCCGCGCTCGCGCAGCATCTTGCCCGCCGCGATGAGGGTCCCCGCCGTCTCCGTGATGTCGTCGACAAGCAGGACGTCGCACCCGGCCACGTCCCCGACCACGGTGATCGCCTCGACCGTGGTCGCGCTCTTGCGCCTCTTGGCGACCATCCCGAGGCTCGCCCCGAGCACGTCGGCGTAGGCGGCCGCCATCTTCATCCCGCCGAGATCCGGCGAGCAGACGACGAGCGACTCGCTCCGCGACTTGCCGAGGTACTCGAAGAACACCGGCGACGCATAAAGGTGATCAACCGGGATGTCGAAGAAGCCCTGTATCTGCTGGCTGTGGAGATCCAGGGTGAGGACGCGGTTCGCTCCCGACGAGACGAGCAGGTTGGCGACCAGCTTCGCCGTGATCGGGACCCGCGGCTGGTCCTTGCGGTCCTGGCGCGCATAGCCGTAGAAGGGAAGCACCGCCGTGATCCGCTGCGCCGAGGCGCGCCGCGCCGCGTCGATCATGATCAGCAGCTCCATGATGTGCTGGTTCGTCGGCGGGCAGGTCGACTGGACGATGAAGACGTCGTGTCCTCGTATGTTCTCGTCTATCTTAACGAACGTCTCGCCGTCAGGGAATGTCGTCACCGTGGCCTCCCCCAGCGGAACCCCGATCGTGCTGCAGATCTCCTCGGCCAGCTTCCTGTTTGAATTGCCCGAGAATATTTTGAGGCGGGAATCGCTCATGAGCGGGCCATCTTTGGGGGCCGCCAAGCGGGAAGCTACCCCAAAATTCAGCGCGGGCCCGCAAAACTGCCGATCTGCCTCAGGGCCTCGTACGCGGCGATCCCGGCTGCGGTGCTCAGGTTGAGCGACCTCAGTTCGGCATTGGCGTGCGGGATCGACAGGCGCCGGTCGGCCAGCTCGGCGTGCAGCCAGTCAGGGGCGCCGCCGCCCTCGTTCCCAAACACCAGGCCGTCGCCGTCCTCGAAGCGGGCGTGCCAGAACGGGCGCTCGGCCCGCGTCGTGAACAGCCAGAGCCGCGACGGGGCGACCGCGCTCGACCTGAATGCCTTCCAGTCCGCGTGCTCGTGCACGTCGAGGGACCGCCAGTAGTCCATCCCCGCCCGCCTCAGGTTTCGGTCGTTGATTTTGAACCCCAGCGGACGGATCAGGTGCAGCCTTGATCTCGTTATGGCGCACATGCGCCCTATGTTTCCCGTGTTCTGCGGGATCTCTGGCTGGAAGAGTACGATGTGGATCATCGGCTGGCCACGTCGGGACCGGGTAAGGCGGTTTTCCCACCCCGGCAGGGCTAACGCAAGCGCCTTGCGCGTTGCATTTTGCCGGTGCACGCGCAAGCCTCCGAGTCCGTCCATCCTGATGAAATCCGCCAGAAGGCAGATCGCCCCGCCCGGCCTGTCGATCGTGATAGTCGACGACGAGAAGTCGTACGCTGAGCTGATGGCGCAGATGATCGCCGATAACCTCGACTGCGCCGTCCATGCGTACACGCGGCCGATGGAGGCTCTGAATGGACTCGCGAGGATCGCTGCCGGGGTGGTCGTCACGGATTACTCGATGCCGCAGATGAACGGGATCGAGTTCATCCAGAGGGCGTCAAGGATCGCGCCCCACGCCGCCTTCATCATGATCTCGGGCGACGACCTCGATCCGCTCGCGGCGGAGCTGGCCCGGCTGAAGCGGCTCAAGATGCGCCTGCGAAAGCCCTTTGGATGGCGCCCCCTTGCCGATGCGATCGTCGACGTCTGGCCGGCAGGAGCCCCTCCTGGCTTCCGCGCGAGCAGCCGGCCGGCCGCGGAGCCGCCGGGCCCCCAAGCGGGGCCCATCAGCCCTCAATCCTGAGGCCGTCGTTGTCCGCCGCGAGGATCCGCCCCTCGCTCGGCACCGACGCCCCGGCAAACGCCGCCGTCATGGCCCCGAGCACCGCGTCGGCCTTCGCCCGTTCGCAGACGCACAGCACACTGGAGCCGCTTCCGCTAAGCCACCCGGTCCAGGCGCCCGCGGCCGCGCCGGCTCGGATCGCCTCGCCTCCCCCGGGGATCCGCGGCAGGCGGTACGGTTCGTGGATAAAGTCGCCCGAAGCGTGCCTGAGCCGTGCGTAGTCGCGCGCCGCGAACGCCGCGACGAGGTAGGCCGCGCAGTTGATGCTCTTGACCGCGTCAAAGAAGGGCAGCGAGGACGGCAAGGCGCTGCGGGACTCCTTGGTCACGAATTCAAGGGGCGGCGACGCGACGACAAAGGCCACGTCCCCGGGCACCTCGAAGCGCTGCGTGTCGACGTAGGCCCCCGTCGCCGGGTCGGACCTCGACACGCAGAATCCGCCGAGGACGCCCGCGCCCGCGTTGTCGGGATGGCCCTCGATTTCAGAGACCAGGGCGACGAGGCGCCCGGCCCCAAGCGGCGCCCGGTCGAGCGCGCCGAGCCCGGCGATGACCCCGGCGACGACGGTCACGCTCGAGCCCAGCCCGCGGGCCGGCGGAATGTCGCCCTCGATCCGGTAGCGGAAGCCCGCGCGCGGGCGCCCCGTGGCCCGGGAATACGCCGCCGCCGCCTCCGCCACCATCTCGCTCGCGCGCGCGTCGGAGGCCGTCTCGGGAAGCGGATCGCCCCCGGGGGCCCTCGCGACCGTCACCCGGTTGTACAGGTTCAGGGCGAGGCCCAGAGTGTCGAATCCCGCACCGCAGTTCGAAGTGCTCGCGGGCACGCGGACCACGACCGAATCGGTCCCGGCTTTCATCCGCGGCGCGACCTCAGCGCCCTGTTCACCTCGCGCATCTGCACCTTTTTCTTCAGGTCCTCGCGTTTGTCGAAGAGTTTCTTTCCCGTGCAGAGGGCGACCTCCACCTTCACGAGGGCCCCCTTGAAATACATCCTCAGCGGGATCAGCGCCTTGCCGCCCGCGTTCATGGCGAGCGCTATCCTGCGGATGTCCGCCCGGTGCAGGAACAGCTTGCGGACGCGCTTCGCGTCGTGGTTGTGGATATTGCCGAACGCGTACGGATCGATGTGGGCGCCGTACATCCACACCTCGGATTTCTCGACGCGGCAGAACGAGTCGCTTATCTGGGCCCGGCCGGTACGGATCGACTTGACCTCGGTCCCCAGCAGCCCGACGCCGGCCTCAAACCGCTGCCCGACAACGTAATCGCGGAAGACCTTCGAGTTGCGGATCTCGGTCTGGCGCGGGACCCCTTTTTCTTGCGCGGCCATGTAAGGCGTCGTTTGCGAAGCCTGCGGACGGCCGCTCCCCGGGGCGCCCAGGGCGCCGCATGCGGTCAGTTCTCGCCTACCTCGAAGCTGATCTTTTCCTCGATGATCTCGCGAAGCGCCGTGTCCTCGGGGGAAAGCTTCTCGAGGGACTCAACTAGAGGGCGGTTGCCGCGCTTTAACTGCTTCACCCGGCGCGAAACCACGTTGATCAGGATGTTGGGGTCCACGATCTTGCCAAGTGCCTGTTTGATATAGTCATCCCTCATAACGTTGATATCGTTGATACAAAGAGGAAAGGGCAAAACTGACGGTGCGCAAGGGGGGGTCAAGGTCGAATTTCTCCTTGTGTTCGGCAGGGGCGAAGATTACCTGCCTAACCCTTTAAGCGCCTCAAATTCCCCCCCTCATCCAACAGCCATGTCCCAACACAAGAGCCTCCAAGGATCCGGCGGCGTCATCGTCAAGCGCAATGTGCTGAAGCGCTTCGAGCGCATCGACTTGCTGAAGAAGCGCGGGCATTGGAAGCCGGGAGACCGCATTCTGGGACTTCGCAAGACGAAGCCAGACGTCTGAGCGGCCTTTGCACGACCTGATTCAGCGTCTCCTCGCCTCCTACCAGCAGTCTCTGCAGACGGGGGGCTATCCCTACATCGTATTCCTGATGGCGCTGGAGAGCTCGGTGGTGCCGCTTCCGAGCGAATTGGTCATCCCGCCAGCGGTCATACTCGTCGCAAGCGGTCACAGCTCGATGACGCTCCGCGGGATAGTCATCGCGGCCGCGGCCGGCTCATGGCTCGGATCAAGCGTCCTCTACTGGGTCTCGCGGATCGCCGGCCGCCCCCTCGTCGTGCGGTACGGGCGGTTCGTCCTCATTCCGCAGACGAAGATTGAGCAGGCCGAGAGGTGGTCGGAGAAGTTTGGCAGCTTCGGGATATTCCTGTCCCGGATGCTTCCCGTCGTGCGCCATCTGATAGGCATCCCGGCCGGGATCGTCCGCATGAATTACTGGAAGTTCTCCGTCTACACCGTCCTCGGCTCTCTCATTTGGTGCGCGGTGCTCACCTACGTCTCATTCATCGCAGGCAAGGACGAGAAGCTCATGCACGGCGAGATCCGGGAGGTGACGCTCTGGGCGGCCGGGGCGGCGACCTTCCTCGGCGCGGCTTACTATTTTCTCGTCCACCGGTATACCCGCCGGGAAGCCTAGCGCGGGCACGCGGCCTGACCGGCCCTTGCCGGCCGGGGGTTCCGCAGAATTCGGGCCCAGGCATTGGCGGCGACGGGAACCAAGCGGCGCGGAGCGGTACCATGCTGGAAACACCGTATCCCATGAAATCAAAATCCCTAACCGCGCTGCTTCTCGCGGTCGCAATCCCCACCTGGCTAGTCGCGTCGAGCGACATCGACCGCAGGATCGAAAGCGCTGCCAAGGCCTCGTACAACTACCGCACCGTCCTCGAGGACAAGGTGGACGTCAAAGCCGACAACGGCGCCGTGACGCTCACCGGCAAGGTCGAGGACAAGGACCAGAAGGAGCTCGCCGAGGACACGGTCGCCGGCCTTCCGGGCGTCGTCAGCGTCACGAACATGATCGAGGTCGTGCCCCCGGCCCCCGTGCATTCGGACGGTTGGATCGCGTTCCAGGTCCGCAGCCTTCTCCTCGCAAAGCCCCATGTCAGCGCCACGGCGACCACGGTCAGGGTGAGCAATGGAGTCGTGACCCTGAGCGGCACGGCCGACAGCGCCGCGCAGAGGGAGCTCACGGAGGTCTACGCCGGCGAGATCGACGGGGTGAAGGCGGTCAAGAACGAGATCACGGTCGCCGCCAACCCTCAGCCACGCGAGACCATGGGCGAGGACGTCGACGACGTGTCCATTACGGGCCAGCTCAAGCTGGCGCTCCTGAGCCACAACTCGACCAGCGCCCTCAAGACCAAGGTCTCCACTGAGAACGGCGTCGTCACCATCTCGGGAGAGGCCGACTCCGAATCCGAGAAGGCGCTGGTGGCCGAGCTCGCCAGGGAAATCAAGGGCGTCCGGCAGGTCGAGAACCGGATGACCGTGAAGGAGTGACGCGGCCGGCCCGTTCCCTCCGGCGTCACCGGAGGACCCACTGGCCGACGCCAGCCATGATAAGGACCACCGCCCACGGGGGAACACGCAGTCTCCCAAGCAGGACTGCCGCCCCCGCCGCGGCGGCCGCGTCGCGCCAGTCCCCGATCCCCTGCGTGCACACCGGCCGGTAGAGCGCCGCGAGCAGGATCCCGACGACGGCCGCGTCGGCTCCGAGGAGCGCGGACCGCGCCCAGGCCCTCCCGCGGATGACGTGCCAGAATGGGTAGGCTCCCACGACGAGGAGCCAGCCCGGAAGGAATATGGCGAACAGGCAGAGCACGCCGCCGGTCCAGGCGTGGCTTCCCCCCCGGATCAGCGTCCCGAGGTAGCCGGCAAAAGTGAACAGCGGGCCGGGCAGGGCCTGGGCGGCGCCGTAGCCCGCGAGGAAAGCGTCGTCGCTCACCCACCCGGGGGGCACGACCTCGGACCGGAGCAGGGGCAGGACGACGTGGCCGCCCCCGAACACGAGCGAGCCCGCCCTGTAGAATCCGTCGAAGACGGCCACGGGCTTCTCGCCCGTGACCCTCGCCAGCACAGGCAGGGCCGCCAGCAGGGCGGCGAAGAGGCAGAGCGACGCGGCGGCCCAGAGGTGGCCGCGGGTCAGCCCTCCCGCGGTGGTGTCCCTCGGGGGCGCCGCGCTGCGCAGGCCGATCAACCCGGCGGCGGCGCACGCGCCGATGACGCCGACCTGGCTCAGGGTGCCGGGCAGGAGCAGGACTGTGGCCGCGGCGGCCAATCCCAGGATCCGGCGCGGCCAATCCGGGCATAGCCTGAGTCCCATCGCCCAGACGGCCAGCGCGACGACCGCCACCGCGGCGAGCTTTAGCCCGTGGAGCCAGCCGGCGGTTCCGATGCCGCCGAGGGACGCGACGCCGTAGGCGAACGCGATCATGAGCACGGCGGAGGGAAGCATGAAGCCGAGCGACGCGAGGAGCGCCCCGCCTGGCCCCGCGCGCCTCATCCCGAGCGCGAAGGCGACCTGGCTGCTCGCCGGACCGGGCAGGAACTGGCACAGGGCGACGAGGTCGGCGTAGGCCGCGTCATCGATCCACCGGCGCCGCTCGACGAACTCCCTGCGGAAGTACCCCAGGTGGGCCACCGGCCCGCCAAATGACATGAGGCCGAGCTTCAGGAACGCGCCGCCGACCTCGGCCAGCCCGGACGGCGCGGCGCCGGGCCTCTCGCGGACGCTTCGCTCCGGGGTCGCGGTCAAGTTCCCTGGATCTCGCGCGGGACCCGTGGCCGGCTCTATTTCTCCAGGAGGGCCTTGAGCGGCCTCCGGTAGAACGTACGCCAGCCCTTGTTGATGTCCTTGAACTCGGAGGCGGGCACGCCGAGGTGGGTGAACGCGATCCGGGTCCTGCCCCCCGCCTTCCTCGAGAGGGCGAAGGACACGATCGAGTGGACCCCGGCGGGCCGTCCCTTCGCGCGCCATGCCTGGACAATCCGCTTCGAGGGGACGAGCTCAAGGTTGATGCCCGTGAGGTGGCCCCCGTAGCAGGTGAAGGAGCCGCCCACCTTCCGGGAGATCGTGGCCGGCGCGCCGGTGAACCTCGCGTGCCTCCTTTCGTCGATTAGAGCGGCGTACACGGCCTTGGGATCCGCGCCGACGGTAACGTTGTGCCTGATGGTCTTCGTCATTCGATCGCCCTCTCCTGGCGGTTGTCCGGGCCTACTCGTCGTCCTCCCGCCGGCCCTCGAGGTTGGCCGGAAGGTTGTTCGGAAGGAAGAAATAATAGAGCGCCAGCCACCATCCCCACGAGAGTCGGTACAGGAGCAACGGAGCCACCAGCGAGGCCGCAAGGCACGTCGCCAGGGTCGCGGCCGCGCCCAGTCTGCCTACCGCGTAAAGCAGGATGACCGGAACGACTATCCCGAAGGCGGTCACCCCGTAGTTGATGACGAAGGGGCCGAGGAACTCCCCGTCCCCCCTCTCGATCTTCATGCCGCAGCTTGCGCAGCTCTCGTTGACCTTGAACAGCCGGCCGCGCTCAAAGAGCGTGCGCCGCCCGCAGTTGGGGCACCGGCAGGCGAGCCCGTGTTCGACGATCTGGAGGCGGGAGACTTTCATGGGGTGTTCCCAGGCGGCGGAGGCTGGGGATACGGAATGCACGAATTGGGCGGCGTCCAATCGAAAGGGGCGCCGTTCCGGAACCGGAGCTCGCGGTTTCGCTCGATTCGGTCCATCTCCATGGCCCATGAAGCCGCTCCGCCCCGTCTGCCTTGCCTTCCTCCTGTCAGCCGGCGCGGGCAGCTTGGCGGCGGCCCCCATCCAACCGCCAGCGGCCGGGGGCCGGGACTGGACCTGGGTGCAGGGCGCGGTGTTCGTCCCGACGAACTGCGTCAACGAGGCCCAGCAGTGGGACGAGTACGATCCGGCGGTCAACGACCGCGAGCTGCGCTACGCCTCGGCGTACGGCATAAACGTGGTGCGCGTCTACCTTCACTATCTCGTCTACCTGAAGAAGAGGGACGCGCTGCTGGCCGACATCGCGGACTTCCTCGGCCGGGCCGACAAGTACGGGATCAGGACCGAGTTCGTGTTCTTCGACGACTGCTGGAACCAGCCCCCCGGCGACCTTCTGTCCCCCGGCTACCGCTATCCCGCCCCGGTCCCCGGGGTCCACAACAGCCAGTGGCTGGTGTGCCCCGGCGACGACGCCAGGAACCACTACGCGGAGCACCGTCCCAGGCTGAGGGCCTACGTCCAGGACATCGTAAGCGCCCACCGGGCGGATCCCCGGGTGGCCTTCTGGGAGATCTACAACGAGCCGAACAAGTCCGCGGAGACCGTCCGGCTGGAGAGGGACGCCCTGGAATGGATAAGGGAGACGGGCACGGAGATCCCGTCGACGGCGACCGGAGGGGAGTTCTCGGGGGGGCCGTTCTCGGACTTCCCGTCGTGGCACGAGTACGGCGCCTACGACGTGAACGGGGACGCCCGCTCGCTCTGCACGGAGTGCATGAACAGGAGCGGGCAGTCCGTGCCGGGCGTCGTCGAGCACTTCCGGGGGCGGGTCGGCTACATCATGTGGGAGCTCGGGATCGGCCGGGACAACTGCCGCTTCGCGTGGGACGAGAACCGCGAGCACCCGCGCAGGGGCGAGACGCCCAAGCCCTTCCACGGAATCGTCTATCCCGACGGGCATCCCTGGGCGCTCGCGGACGCCCGCGCGCTCCTCGGCAGGGAGCGATTCGCGCAGGCTCGGTTTTTCAGGGTCACCTACTATGGGGACGATTCGTTCGCGCGGCCGGCCAAGACGTCCGTCGCACCCATGATCGACTTCGACCTTCCCGACGAGGAGGGCACGGGCTCGCCCGACGCGTCCGCTGGCGTGCCCCGGGAGCACTTCTCGATCGCGTACGCCGGGACCGTCCGGGCCCCTTCCGCCGGAACGTACACGATCTCCGCCGACTGCGACGGAAGGATCGAGGTCCTGGTGGACGCGAGGCCGGTGATCGCCCTGCGCCAGCCGGGGCGGCGCGTCTCGACCGGGACGGCGCTGCTGGAGCCGGGGCGCGACTACCCCGTCGCCGTGCGCTACGCGCACGCGACCGGGCCCGCCAGCCTGCACGTGTCGTGGTCGGGGCCGGCATTCGCGGCCCGGCTCCTGGAGCCCTCGTCGCATCCCTCGGGCCTCTGAGGAACGCCCCGCCCGTTTCGGGTTGCGCGCCGGGTCCGTTTTGCCACGTTCAGCCCCGGCAATGGAATCTGCCCTCCCGTTACCCGGGTAAAACGCTCGATAATCCGGGCCGATGACTCCTACACAGAACTCGTTAGAATCATCATGAGCCTATACTTCTGGATTGCGGTTGGGAACGCCCTGGGCGGAACGGCCCGGTTCGCCCTTTCCGGCCTCGTCGCGCGCACCGTTGGCCAGACGTTCCCGTGGGGGACGCTCGTCATTAACGTCACCGGTTCGTTCGCGATCGGGTTCTTCAACACCCTGACGGGGCCGGATGGCCGCTGGTTCGTAGGATCGCAGGGCCGCCAGTTCTTCATGACCGGCGTCTGCGGCGGCTACACCACGTTCTCCTCGTTCAGCCTCCAGACGCTCAACCTCGCCCGCGACGGCGAGTGGATGCAGGCGGGGGGCAACGTCGCCGGCTCGGTCGCGCTGTGCCTCCTGGCCGTCTGGCTCGGCCACGTTGCGGCTGCGTCCATCAACTCGCTGAAAGGCTCCTGACCATGGAAATACCCGAGGAATCCCTGCTGCTGCGCGTCTTCATCGGCGAATCCGACCGCTGGCACCACCAGCCGCTCTACGAGGCCATCGTCATGAGGGCGCGCGAGCTGCACGTCGCCGGCGCCACGGTCCTGCGGGGCTCGATGGGCTACGGCAAGACCAGCCGGCTGCACACGACCAAGATCCTCCGGCTCTCGGACGACCTGCCGCTCATCATCGAGATCGTGGACAGCGAGGAGAAGATAAACGCCTTCCTTCCCGAGCTGGACAAGATGATCGGCGGCGGCCTGGTCACGATCGAGAGGGCACGCGTGCTCCATTACCGCACCGGCGCCGCGAAGCCGGACTGAGTCACCGGCGCGCGCGGTTTCTTGCTTGGGTCGCGGCGCCGCGGCGGTCATTGTCCGCCGACCCCCCAAAAAAATGATCCTGAGGAACACGTTGTGCGCCGGCGCACTGCTCATGGCGGGCGGCCCGCCGATGCCGGCCGAGCCGACCCCCCCCCTCCTTCTGCAGGAGCCGGCCGTCAGCCGCACCAAGATTGCGTTCACCTACGCAGGGGACCTCTGGACCGTGGACAGGTCGGGCGGGGAGGCTCACCGGCTGGTGGCCCCTGGCGGCGAGCACCATTCGCCGATCTTCTCCCCGGACGGCACCCGGGTGGCGTACACCTGCCGCCAGGACGGCAACGTCGACGTGTACGTGGTCGACGCCGGCGGCGGCGAGCCCGTCCGGATCACCTACCATCCCGGCACCGACGTCGCGCTCGATTGGACGCCCGACGGCTCCCGGATCCTCTTCAGCTCGAACCGGGCGACGTTCCGGGACCTGCCGCAGCTCTACACGGTTGCGGCCACGGGCGGCCTGCCCGAGGAGCTGCCCCTGCCGTCCGGGGCGCAGGCGAGCTACGCTGCGGACGGGTCCCATCTCGCGTACGTCCCGTACTACCAGGTGGAGCCCGCCTGGAAGATGTACCGGGGCGGACAGACCACCCCGATCTGGATCGCCGACCTCTCGGACTCGAGCGTGGTCAAGATCCCCCGCGACAACTCGAACGACCGCAATCCCATGTGGGTCGGCGACACGGTCTACTTCCTGTCGGACCGCGAGGGGCGCTTCACCCTCTTCGCCTACGACACGAAGACCGCGGCGGTGCGAAAGGTCGTCGACAACGACGGCTTTGACATCGCGTCCGCCTCGGCCGGCCCGGGGGCGATCGTGTACTCCCAGTTCGGCTCGATCCACCTCTACGACCTGGCCAGCGGCAAGGGCAGCGCCGTGCCGATCCGGGTCGCGGCCGATCTGCCCGAGCTCCGGCCGCACTTCGGGAAGATAACGCCGGAGCAGATCCTCGGCGCCGACATATCCCCCACGGGCAAGCGGGCGGTCTTCGAGGCGCACGGCGACATCCTTTCCGTGCCCGCCGAGAAGGGCGACGTGCGCAACCTGACCCAGAGCCCCGCGGTCGCCGACCGCGACCCGGCCTGGTCGCCCGACGGCAAGTCGATCGCCTATTTCTCGGACGAGTCGGGCGAGTACGCCCTGCACGTGCGCTCCCAGGACGGCCTCGGCGCGCCGCGCCGGATCGACCTGGGCAGGCCCCCCTCCTTCTTCTATTCGCCGCGGTGGTCGCCCGACAGCTCCAAGATCGCCTACAGCGACAAGCGCGGCGGGCTCTGGTATGTCGCCGTCGAAGGCGGGACGCCCGTGAGCGTGGACATCGACACCTACGGGGGCCGGGAGCTCGTCGCCTCTTGGTCGCCCGACAGCCAGTGGATCGTCTACGAGAAGCAGCTTCAGAACAACCTGCACGCCGTCTTCGTCCATTCGCTGGCCGAGCACCGCAGCCGGCAGGTCACCGACGGCCTTTCCGACGCGCAGCACCCGCGGTTCGACCGGTCGGGCAAGTACCTCTATTTCACGGCCAGCACCACGCTCGGCCTTTCGGCCGTGGGGGACATGTCCGGCTTCAGCCGGCCGCGCTCGGCGAGCGTCTATGCGGCCGTCCTGCGCAGGGACCTGCCCTCGCCCGTCGCCCCGGAGAGCGATGAGGAGGGTGCGGCCAAGGAGGCGGACGACAAGGGCGCGAAGGATCAGAACGCGGCAAAGGAGGCGGCCGAGGCCCCCAAGAAGGCGCCGCCGCCGGCGGCCGCACCCAAGTCGGGCGATGTCAAGCATGCGGCCGCGGCTGACGCAAGGGAGCCGAAGAAGGAGGAGAAGGCGCCGGCCAAGCCCGCGATCGAGCCCGTGCGCATCGACTTTGACGGCCTCGACCAGCGCATCGTAGTGCTGCCGCTGCCGGAGGCCAACTACGTGGACCTCGAGTGCGGCAAGGACGGCGTGCTCTTCGCCGTATACGCGCCCCGCGTCGAGGCGCAGGAGGCGGACGAGGGGCCCCACTTCACCGTCACCAGGTTCGAGCTGAAGACGCGCAAGCCGGAGGAGATCGCCTCCGGCGTCACGCGCTTCAAGCTGTCGTTCGACGGCGAGAAGATGCTCGTCGAGCAGGACAAGAAGTGGTTCATCAAGGACGCCGTCAAGGAGGGCAAGTCGGGCAAGGACCCCCTGGCGACGGGCAAGCTCGAGGTCTACGTCGATCCCGGCGCCGAGTGGCGCCAGATGTACCACGAGGTCTGGCGGATCGAGAGGGATTATTTCTACGACCCCGGCTACAACGGCCTGGACATCGCCGCCGCGGAGCGCCTCTACGAGCCGTACATCGCGGGCATCGGCAGCCGACAGGACCTGAACGTGCTGTTCCGGGAGATGACGGGCTGGCTTGTCGCCGGCCACGTGTACGTCTCGGGCGGGGCGCAGCCGCGCTCCGACTATGTCTCCGTGGGCCTGCTGGGGGCCGACTACGCGGTGGAGAGCGGCCGCTATAGGATCGCGCGAATCTACCGCGGCGAGAACTGGAACCCGAAGCTGCAGGCGCCGCTCACCCAGCCGGGCGTGCACGTGGAGGAGGGCGACTACGTCTTCGCCGTCAACGGAAGTGATGTCGGCGTCGGCGACGAGATCTACCGGGCCTTCCAGGAGACCGCCGGGAAGCAGACCGTGATCAGAGTCGGCCCCAAGCCGGACGGCTCGGGCGCGCATGACGAGACCGTGGTGCCGGTCGACTCGGAGACCAACCTGCGCTACCGCGCGTGGATCGACGGGAACCGGCGCAGGGTCGACGAACTCTCCGGCGGCAGGCTCGCCTACGTCCACCTCCCCGACACGTCCGCCGGGGGCTTTGCCAACTTCAACCGCTATTACTTCGCCCAGGTGGGCAAGCAGGGCGCGATCCTGGACGAGCGCTTCAACCACGGCGGCAGGATACCTGACTACATCGTGGACCTCCTCAACCGCCAGGCCAGGATGTACGTCGTAAACCGTGAAGGCGCGCACTTCGTTGAGCCGGCCGAGATCATCGATGGCCCGAAGGTAATGATCATCAACGAAATGTCCGGATCGGGTGGCGACGCCCTCCCGTGGATGTTCCGCATTTCGAACTCCGGCCCGCTCGTGGGCACCCGCACCTGGGGCGGGCTGATAGGGATCGGGCGCTATCCGCTGCTGATGGACGGCGGCCGCATCACGGCCCCGGAATGGGCGATATACGGGTTGAAGGGGCAGTGGGAGGTCGAGAACCACGGCATCGCGCCGGACGTTGAGGTGGAGATGGACCCGAAGCTCGTCCGCCAGGGGCACGATCCGCAGCTTGAGAAGGCGGTCGCGGTCGCGCTCGAGCAGCTGGCCGCAAATCCGCCACCCGTCCATCCCCAGCCGTCGTATCCCAACTACCACCAGAAGCTCCCCACCGCCCCGCCATCCCCGTGACCCGGGGGAGCCGCCGACCATCCCCGCCCCTCGCCACAGAGCACCGGCCGGCCCAGAACGCCCCCCAGAGGAGCCATGACGCTGACTGCATACGCCCGGAACCTCGCGCGGCTGCTTGCGCCGTACCGGGGGACGGCGGCGCTGGTCGCCGTCCTCCTCGGGGTCGACGTCGCGTTCAGCGCGGCGTGGCCCCTGAGCTTCAAGGTGCTGATCGACAGGATGACCCGCGCCGGCGACACCCGCTTCCTCACGATCGCCGTCATCGCCCTGTTCGTCGCCGTCCTCGTCGCGTCGCTGGCGGCGGTGCTCCGGGACTACGGATACGCCCTGCTGGGGTCGCACGTGCTGCGTGACGTGCGCCGGTCGGTCTTCGGGCACCTTCAGAAGATGTCGCTCGCGTTCTTCATGCAGAACAAGGGCGCGGACCTGCTCGCGCACTTCTCCTCGGACCTCGCGCTCCTCGAGGGGGCCATCACCTCGTCGATAGCGGGCTTCCTTCTCGGCACCGCGGGGATCGCGATAAGCGCCGCGCTGCTTTTCTTCCTGGAGTGGCGCCTCGCCTGCCTCACGGTGGCCGGGCTCCTCCTCTGCGTCCTGCTGCCGCGGCCCCTCGTGCGCGCCACCGTCCAGGCCAGCTACCGCAACAGCAGGCTCGAGTCCGACGTGGCCGCCGCCGCCCAGGAGAACATCGGCTCCCAGCCCATCGTCAAGGCCTTCGGGCTAGGCGACCATTTCGCGGCCCACTTCGAGCAGCTTACCGAGAACCTCTCGACCCAGTCGGTCCGGTACAAGTTCCTCACGTACCTGGTCGAGCGGATCCCGAACGTGGTCATCATAACGTTCGAGGTCATGGTGGTGGGCCTCGGGCTGCTCATGGTCGCATACGGCCAGCGCACCCTGGGAACGATCATCGCGTTTCACGGCGTGTTCCTGAACGTGGTCTATTCCGTTCAGACGCTCACGCTCGTCATGCCCGGCCTGATCCAGTCGGTCGGGGGAATCCAGCGCGTCGAGGAGCTCCTGCACGTGCCGCCGGGCATAGTGGACGCCCCGGGCTCGAGCGCGCTCGAGCCCCTCCGGGACCGCATCCGGTTCGAGGACGTCTCGTTCAGCTACGGGGGCCCGCAGCGCCAGATTGAGGGCGTCACCCTGGAGGTACCGCGCGGCTCCTTCGTCGCGTTCGTGGGCGCCAGCGGCTCGGGCAAGAGCACGCTCTTCAACCTGCTGCTTCGCTTCTACGACGTGGATTCCGGCCGCGTCACGATCGACGCCATCGACGTGCGCGGGGCGACCGTCGCCTCGCTCCGCGGGCAGATGGGGGTGGTGTTCCAGAACAACCACCTCTTCGACATTAGCCTGCGCGAGAACATCCGCATGGGCCGGCCGCAGGCGAGCGACGGGGAAGTCGAGGCGGCCGCGAGGCAGGCCGAGATCCACGACTGGATCGCCTCGCTGCCGCAGGGCTACGACTCGCCCGCGGGCGAGTCGGGCTCGAAGCTCTCGGGGGGCCAGCGCCAGCGCGTGGCCATCGCAAGGGCCCTGGTGCGCCGGCCCGCTGTCCTGCTGCTGGACGAGGCGACGTCGGCGCTGGACCCTGCGGCGGAATCCGCCGTCAACGCCACTCTGCGCAAGCTGGCGGTGGGGCGCACGGTCATTTCCGTCACGCACAGGCTGTCGTCGGTGCAGGATGCCGACTGCATCCACGTGATGGAGGCCGGCCGCCTCGCCGAATCCGGCACGCCGCGGGAGCTGCTCGCCGCGGGGGGAGCCTACGCGAGGCTGTGGAGGCGCCAGAGCGGCTTCGTCGTGAACGAGCACGGCGACGACGGCGGCGTGCGCCCGGAGAGGCTCAAGGACTACCCGCTGCTTAGCCAGCTCGACCCCGCGGCCCTCGCGGAGCTGGCGGCCCTGTTCGTGTCCGAGAGCTATCCGGCGGGCCAGAGCGTGGTCGTCCAGGGGGAGACAGGCGACCGCTTCCACCTCATCGCGCGCGGCAGGGTCGAGGTCCTCAGGGAGAAGCCGGACGGGCCCCCCGATAGGGTCGCGGTGCTCGGCGACGGCGACTACTTCGGCGAGATCGCCCTGCTAAGGCGCGTGCCGAGGACCGCCACGGTCCGCACGCTCGCGCCGACGCTCCTCCTGTCGCTCAGGGACAGGCATTTCCAGCTGCTCCTCGGGCGGCATCCGGCGCTTGCCGAACGCCTGAGGCGCGAGAGCAGGTCCGCCGTGCCCTTTCCGGCAGGCGGCGCGGGCGATGGGTCCTGAGGTCCCCGCAAGCGCAGGCCTGACGGCGACCGCCCAGCCGACCCGGTCACCACGCCCAGTCGACCTGCGCCCTGACAAACCGCTCCCAGGCCCAACCTGCCGCGCCGGAGGCGGCGCGGATGCCCCCGCTCCGGGCCAGCGCCGGGTTAGGATTCACGTCGAGGACTCGCGCGACGCCTGAATTGTCCAGCCTTGCGTCCACCCGCATGTAGCCGCGGCCCCCGACGGCCGACCACACGCGCCGCGCCGTCTCGACCAGCTCGCGGCGCAGGCCCGCGTCGATCGCCGTGGAGTACGACACCGGCGAATCGCGGTAGTCGCTGCTCTCGGGGATCCACTTGGCCTCGTAGGTGACCAGCTCCAGCCCGTTGGCAAACACCGTCTCGCCGATGGCGACGTGCTCGGCGCTGTCCCGCCCCCACGCCGAGACCGCGAACTCCCGGCCGGGGATGAACTCCTCCACCAGCGCGCGCCCGGGCATGCGGCCGACCGCCAGGCGAAGCTGCTCCTCGTCGCGGCAGACCGAGTCCCGGCCGATCCAGGCGGACCCATCCTCCTCGGCGGGCTTCACCACGCAGGGGAAGCGTCCGGCCGCGGGAACCGGGATCCCCACGGCCGCGAGCACCGCCTTCACGCGGTCCTTCACCCGGCACAGCGCCAGGGTGCTGGCGCACGCGCCCGTGCAGCGCACGCCGAGCGACCGCCACAGGTCCGCCGCGCGGGGCTCCAGCTCGGGCCTGCCGAGGGGCGCCTCGCACAGGTTGAAGACGACGTCGGGCCTGTGCTCCGCCACAAGTCTCGCAAACTCCTCATCCCTTCCCTCGATCCCGCGGGTCGCGGCGCCCGGGAGGGCGGCGGCGACCTCCTCGGCGGCCTCGTTCAGGTCGAATTCGCCCGGGATCCGCCCAGCCGCGCCCCTCGCGGGCGCCAGCGTGTGCGCCACGAGAACCCTCATGTCTTGGGCGGCGAGCAGCGCCTCACGGCCTCGAGGAAGATTTCCTGCACGAGCTGCCTGTGGGTGAGCGTGCCCCTCGACAGGAGGACCATGTCGCTGTTCGCTGAGTTGAGCCCCGGCAGGGCGTTGCACTCGAGGAAGAAGAGCCTGCCGGAGCAGTCCAGGCGGAAGTCCATCCTCGCGAAATCCCGGCAGCCGAGGAGGCGGAAGGCCTTGACCGCGGCCTCGCCGATCTCGTCCACCGCGCGGGCGTCGAGGCGCGGCGGCACGTGGTAGACGACGCGCCTCCGCCAGTCACGTTTCACCTCCAGCGAGTAGACAAAGCGCGCGGAGACCCCGACCGGCTCGATCTCCATGATCCCGAGGATCCTCTCGCACGGGGAGTTCCCGATGATCCCCACGGTCACCTCGGTCCCCTCTACAAACTCCTCGACGATGGCGGGGCAGCCGTAGCGGCCGCGCAGCCACTCGCACCGGCGCCTCGCCTCGGGCGCGCCGTCGGCTATCGGGTTGTCGCGGATCCCCTTGCTCGAGCCCTCGTCGTTGGGCTTGACGATGACGGGGTACGCCAGGTCGCCTAGCGAGGCGAAGTCGTCGTCGCGCTGGATGAGAACGGCCCGCGGCACGCGCAGCTCCGACGCCACGACCCGGCGCGTCATGGCCTTGTCGAGCGTGAGACCCAGGGTGAGCAGGTCCGAGCCGCTGAAGGGCACGCCCAGGAGCTCGCAGACCGCCGCCGGAATCGCCTCGCGGCATCGCCGGCCCGTGCCCTCGGCAAAATTGAACGCGAACTGGAAGCCGCCCAGGGCGAGCCTCCGCGGAAGCGACCTGTCCGCCTCGATCGGGACGACCTTGGCGACGAGCCCCCGCAGGGCATCGCGGATGGACCCGATCGTCTCCTCCGAGTCGAACTCCTCGAACAGGTCGTCCGGCTGGCCGTTCGAGACGCCCTTGGGGCGCGCGTTGTGAAGGAGCGCCACCTTCCAGGTGGCGATGTCCTCCGCAGGCGGCAGGCTTCGGGGGATGCTTTGTTGGGGCAGGACCATCGTCGCTCCTCGGGTGATGCCGCCAGATCTAGAGTGGCGCGCGGGCCCCAAGCAACATCGTTCAACCTGAAAGGGCCGGGCCGCCGAAAGGGTCCGTCAGTAGAAGAGGACGTTGATGACCGAGTTCGCGATGCCGGTCAGCGCCCAGCCCGAGATGAGCCCGGCGCTGATCGGCTCGCATCCCTCCACCCAGAAGACGTTGCCCCGGGTGCCGGGCTCCGGGTGCCTGCGGCCCTGCCACCAGAACGCCATCGCGCCGAGCCACATCGTGAACACGTACTCGGGCGGCAGGACGACGCCGAGCCCGATCGAGACCGCGCTGAGGGGGAAGCGCCCCTTGGTCGCGATCCTCGCGACCTCGAAGGCGGCGGCGCAGACGGCCGCCACCGCCATCGAAGCGACCGCCGACGCCGGCAGCGAACGGAGACCGTGGGCGATCAGCTCGGCCACGCCGCGCCATTGGACCGCGGCAGGCATCGCGAACTTGTCGGAGACGAGGGTCGCAGCCGAGCGGGTCCCGTCCCTCGCCGGCGGCAGGAAGAGAAGGTAGAACAGCGGCACGCAGGTGCACGCGCCGGACACGATTCCGATGACATGGCCCGCCGCCTGCTGGCGCGGCTTCGCGCCGAGCATGTAGCCGGGCTTTATGTCGGAGAGCAGGCTGGCCGCGTTCGAGGAGATCTCCGCCGTCATGCCTCCGGGGATGAGGTTGCTCGCCGGGTTGGTCCGGTCAAAGGCCGCCATGGTGAACTGAGTGATCTTCGCGAGGGGGCCGGTAGGCATCCACGAGGTGAGCGCGATCGAGTTGGCGCAGATGATGGCGAGGACGAAGATCAGCGGGAACGAGATGAACGCGAGGAACCACGGGACGCCGAAGTACACGTGCGACACGCAGGCGCCGAGGGCGGCGAGGGCCGGGACCGCCACCGCCGACATCCACAGCGGCAGCTCGATGTGCCGCAGCAGGTCGGGTCCGGCGGCCGCCGCAGGGCTCCTGCGCCTCAGGATCCCCGTGAAGAGCTCGGGCTTGCCGAGCAGGCTTACCACCGAGCCCACGACCATCGCGGTAACGCCCCACCACAGCGACCACTGGTTTACGATCTCGGCCCGGGAGATGGGGATCACGGCGCCGCCCGCGGCGACGCGCGCCACGATGTCGCCGCGGTGGATCATGATGGGCGCGAGGACCGCGAAATTGAGGAAGGCCCCGAGAAGGCAGCTCGTCGCCACGCGGATCCCCATCAGCCCCCCGACTCCCACCATTGAGAGATCGGGCGTCAGGCGCAGCCCGAGCTGGCGAATGTCGGTGCCGAGGATCGACGGGACCCAGAGGTGGAACCTCGCCGCGAGGTCGTAATAGTAGGTGTCAAGGCGCTCGGGAATTGACCAGGGCTCCCGCATGCCGAGCCATGAGTTCATGCGAAGGAGCGTGAACTGCACGAACCGCATCCATCCGTCGCCCATCAGGAAGTTGACGAACGCCGCGATCGCGGCCGTCCACCCGAGCTGGCGGGCCTTGAACATGCCCCGCTCCGCCTCGCCGTGGTAGAGCGCGTCGAGGACCACCCCCGAGGCGCGCCCCTCCGGAAACGGGAGCTGCTCCTCGTTTATGAACCGGCGCTTCATCGGGAAGGCTATGAACACGCCCAGGACGGCGATCACGCACATCCACGAGAGCATGTGCCACCAGGGGACGATCCTGCCCGTCACCATCATGTAGGCGGCCAAGGACGAGATGAGCGGCCCGGTCATGTATCCCGCCGCCGTGGCGATCGACTGCGTGCAGTTGTTCTCGAGGATCGTGAAGTCCCGTGCCAGGCCGCTCCGGGCCAGGGCGCGGTAGAGGGCGAAAGCGAGGATCACCGAGGTGAGCCCGACGCCCGTCGCTATTCCGGTCTTTCCCCCTATGTAAAGGTTGGTCGCCGCGAGCACGCCCCCGAGCAGGAAGCCGGTCGCCGCCGACCGGAGCGTGAGCTGGGGCATGTCGCCGCGGTACACGTTCTCAAGCCACCACCGGTCCTTCTGCGCCCGCGTCCACGTCCGGATTTCCTCGGGGTTGAGCTGAAGGAGCGCCATGGGCGAGATTCCCCCGGAGCCTGTCCGGCGCGGCGGGAATGACGAGCCTTCTCTCGTCGCCGCAGGAAGTCGCTTAGCACGGCGGATTCAAACGCCCTAGAATACACGGACCGGGCGGCATCCGCCGGCGCCCGGGCCAGTGACCGCTCGATCCGCCGCTCGTGCTTGTGCTCCGGGGCTGCCCGCATTCGTTCTTGGAGCGGGGCGGAGCAGCGTCCCCGAATCCTCACCTCACCACAACCTAAACCGCCAAGAAGGAGAATCTCCATGGGCAATCCATTCGTCCACGTTGAACTGAACACAAACAATGTCGCCAGGGCCAAGAAGTTTTACAGGGGGCTCTTCGATTGGAAACTGGAGGACATCGAGTCGAGCGCAGCGGGCGCCTACACCCTGATCGGCGTTGGCAAGGGCACCGGCGGCGGCCTGATGAAGAACCCGATCCCGGGCTGCCCGTCGTTCTGGCTCTCCTACGTCCTGGTGACGGACATCAAGGTTGCGACGAGGAAGGCCAAGAGGCTCGGGGCCACGGTCATGAAGGACGTGACCGAGGTGACGGGAATGGGATGGCTCAGCATCATCGAGGACCCCACCGGCGCCGCCCTGGGGCTCTGGCAGCCGTCGAAGAAGCGTTAGGTCGGCGTCCCTCACTCCTTGCCGGGAGCCTTGGCGTTGGATGCCGCGGACGCGTCCAGCGAGGAACGCAGCTGCTCAAAATACCTTCGGCTGCTCTCGCGGTTCGAGAAGAGGATTCCGTTCCTGATCAGGTCCCCGGCCTGCGCCGCATGGCCGCTCTTGGCGCAGACCAGCGCCGAGTGATAGGCCAGGGCGGTGTACCGGGGGAACAGCGCAACGCCCCTTACCATGTCCTCAATGTCCTCGCTGTCCGGCTTCGCGTCGCAGTTCTCCCAGGTCTCGACGATCAGGCGGTAGGGCTCCGGGGATGAGTTCTGCGCAAGCGCGGTCCGGACGGGCCCGAGGACCGAGGCGGCCTGTTGGGAGTCCATCCTCCCCCCTGCCCCCTTGGGCGCCGCCCTGGCCAGCGCGAGGCGGATTTCGGCGAGCGCAATGTACGCCATCGGCCGCACAACGCCCTGACGGGCTGCGGCCTCCAGGAGCTCGCGCGCCTTGGCATCGTCGCCGATGGCGTGCTCGTAGAGGCCGTATACTGAAAGAAGCCTCGGATCATGTATCCTCGTCGCCGAGACGACAAACGGCTTCATCACGACCGCGGGGCCGCTGGCGGTTCCGCGTGCCTGCGCGGCGTGCCGTTCGCCCCCGCGGGCCGGGTCGACGTCTGGCGGCAGGCCGTTGTCTTCCCGGTAGGCGCGCTCCAGCATCCGGCCGGCCGAGTCAAGGAACTCCCTGCTAAGCTCCGCGTCGGCCGCGCGTAGGGAAATCCCCTGCATCCGCAGCCAGTCGCCTAGGATTCGGCCGATCTGGTCCGCCGTGGCGTCCCGCAGTTCCGGCTCGCTGGAGTCGGGTGGAATATTCAGCTCCATTGACGTCGGCTTCGCGAGGACCGCCTTGAGGAAGGACTCGAGGCGTTGCTCCATGGCCGGATAGCCAAAGCCGAAGCATTCCGTGAAGAGCCTCTCGTTGACGGGCTCGCGGCGGGCGCGCCGCACCAGCTCCAGAAATGCGCGTGACGTCGCCGGGTCCTCGCGACCCGGGCCCATGAGTCCCCATCTTGCAAACAGCCCCGCCTCGGACGCCCACAGGGCCCGGTCCGCCTCGGGGACCGGATTCTCCCCAAACAGCCTCTGGAGGGGCAGCATTGCAACCTTCGTCTTGCTGTCCTTCCCGAGCAGCTTCAGCAGGCGCTGCGTCTCACCGAGCGATAGCCAAATTGTCCCGGGCCCCTCCGCGCCCTGTATCCATCCCGCCCGGTGGTCGTCGACGTTTGCCATGACGCCTTCGCGGAAAACGCCGCACTCCTTGCCCAGCAGGCCCGCGACCAGCCATCTCGGGAGCGGCGGAGCGCAGTTAGACATCCGAACCAGGCCGACGACGCACGCCGGGGTGGTCATGTCCACGCCGTACACGTCAGAGTTGACCGCGTAGGTGTCCTGGTCGTGCGCCTCGAAACGGTCCGTCCAGACAGCAGCCTTCCCGGACAGTCGGCCCCACGCCAGCGCGTCATCAGGGGATTGAAACACAATCGACTGCGAGCGGATCTGGCTGTCCGGAACGGTGCTAAGGTCCGTGTCGTCTATGATGACGGTGTTTGGAACCGGGGATTCCGGGAGCCAGTCCCTCGGAACCACCTGGTTCTCGACCGCCACGCCGAGTCGTATCGAATCCAACCACCAGTCCGTCGCTTCCTCGGGCGCCCGGGAGAGGACCTCGAACCCGTCAACCGCCGCGTAGCGCCATGGGTTCTTGCTGATCCGCGTGGCCGATACCATGAAGCGCTGCATCCTGATCGCCCGCTCATGCTCGGCGGCATCCACACTCGCCGCGTCATCGCTGGCAGGACAGCGCACGGCGGTTGGCGCCGCGCAGCACAGCGCGATAAGGACGGCCGCCCTGAGCGCTCGAAGGGGCCCCGCCACGCCAAGATTCACCGCCGAATTCCGGATAAGAGTCGTTATTTTCACATCGGCTTGCGGGACGCGGTCGGACGAATCCACGGGTGCAACAGGGAGGTTTCCGCCCGGGATCGGCCCCTCTTCTCTCACGACACCGCCTCCGAGTCGCCAAAAAAGCCGCCCGGGAAGCCCGGCGGCCCCGACGGCGGCGCCGGAAATTGATCCCGGGCTTCATGTCGAGAGCCAATAGGGGGTTGCGCATGATCGGCTCGCCTCCGCCAAGCATTCCATGATGGCCGGGCATGCGCGGGCCTCCACCTCCCGAAGCAGGCCCCATTTTGCCGACTGGCTGCCCGGCCTGGATTCGAACCAGGACTAGGTGAGTCAAAGTCACCTGTGCTACCTTTACACCACCAGGCAAGTACAGAACCCGAAAACGTGCTGTCCGGACCCTAACCGGGTCAAGGGCGGAATCGAGCCCTTTGCACTGGGGGGTTGACGCCTTATTTGCCTAATCGTTTGATCTGTGGCCATGCACGCGAACGTACCCGTGGACCCCAGGGTGAAATACAAACGCATCATCCTGAAGCTCTCAGGCGAGCTCCTGCGGGGCGAGAAGTCGGGCGATCCAATCGACGACGGCGCCCTCGAGCGGACCTGCCGGCAGGTGAAGGAGATCCACGAGCTCGGCGTGCAGATCTGCGTGGTCATAGGCGGCGGGAACATATTCCGCGGGCTTTCGGGCGAGACCCGCGGCGTCGACCGCACGACGGGTGACTACATGGGCATGCTCGCGACCGTCATCAACGGAATGGCGATCATGGACCGCCTCGAGAAGATGGGCGTCATGACCCGGGTCCAGAGCGCGATACCCATGAACCAGATAGCCGAGCCTTTCATCCTGCGCCGCGCCATCCGCCACCTGGAGAAGGGGCGCGTGGTCATCTTTGTCGCGGGCACCGGCAACCCGTATTTCTCCACCGACACGACCGCGGCCCTCCGCGCCTCTGAGTTGCACGCCAACATCATCGTCAAGGCCACCAAGGTCGACGGCGTCTACGACAAGGACCCGAAGAAGTACCCGGACGCCGTCAAGTACGACGAGATCAGCTTCATCGACGCCCTGAAGCAGCGCCTCAAGATCATGGACTCGACGGCCTTCTCCCTGTGCCTAGACAACCACGTGCCGATCCTCGTGCTGGACCTGCACGAGGAGCACGCGATCCTGCGAGGCGTGACCGGCAAGAAGGTCGGAACGCTTGTCCGCGGCTGAAGCCTTCCCACCAACCCCCACAACCATGTCCCATCCCCTGCTCTCAGAGGCCAACGTAAAGATGAAGAAGGCGCTGGACCACACCTTCCATGAGTTCGCGTCGATCCACACGGGCAAGGCCACCCCGGCGATGGTGGACTCCGTCATGGTCGAGGCCTACGGCTCCCAGATGCGCCTCAAGGAATGCGCCGCGATCACCACGCCCGACGCCCGACTCATCCAGATCCAGCCGTGGGACGTCACCCTCGTGAAGGCCGTCGAGAAGGCGATCCAGGTCGCGAACCTCGGCTTCAATCCGATCGTCGACGGGAAGGTGATCCGCGTCCCCCTGCCGGACATGAGCCGCGAGCGCCGCCTCGAGTTCGTGAAGACCGCCTCGCGCCTCGCCGAGGAGGGCCGCGTCCATGTCCGGAACGCGCGCCACGAGGTTCTTGACTCCCTGAAGAAGGCGAAGCTGCCCGAGGACGAGGCAAAGCGGCTGGAGAAGGACGTGCAGAACGCCACGGACAAGGCGATCAAGGAGATCAACGACCACCTCGCCGCCAAGGAAAAGGAGCTTCTCGCAGTGTGAGCGGGGATGCATGCTGACGCCCCGCAAGAGGCCCGAACGGGTCATCGTCAAGCTGGGCACCGGCGTGCTCACATCGGGCGCCGGCCGCCTTGACACGGAAAGGATCGCCGCCGTCTGCGCCCAGCTCGCGGCGCTGAAGTCGTCGGGCACCGAGGTCATCGTCGTCTCGTCCGGCGCCGTCGGCCTAGGGATGGGCCGGCTCGCCCTGGCGCGGCGGCCGCCGGAGACGGCGAAGAAGCAGGCGCTTGCGGCGGTGGGGCAGAGCCTCCTCATGGAGACCTGGCAGGCGGGATTCGCGCCGCACGGGATCACGGTCGCCCAGGTGCTCCTGACCCACGAGGACCTTCGCGCCC
>CAZCAJ010000039.1:0-36887 GCA_964496645.1 uncultured Opitutaceae bacterium | reverse complement strand
CCGAAGGCGTCGGTCGCCGAATCGGCCGCCAGGTAGTTGCCGTCCGCGTCGACCAGCCCCTCGGCGACGACGATCAGGCAGTAGCGCTCGCGCTTGAGCACGCGCCGGACGTCCTCGAGCACCTTCTCCTGGTCGAAGGGGACCTCGGGCAGGAGGATCAGGTGCGGGGGGTCGTGCGGGTGGTCGCGGCGCTTCGCGAGCGCGGTGCCCGCGGCGATCCAGCCGGCGCTGCGCCCCATCACCTCGACGATGGAGACCAGGTCGCCCTGGCCCATCGCCTCGTTGTCGCAGGCGGTCTCGCGCACGGTCATCGCGAGGTACTTGATCACGCTCCCGTAGCCGGGGCAGTGGTCCGTGCCGGTCAGGTCGTTGTCGATCGTCTTCGGCACGCCGACCACGCGCAGCTCGTAGCCCTGCTCCTTCGCGAGCTTGGAGATCTTGTCGGCCGTGTCCTGCGAGTCGTTCCCGCCGATGTAGAAGAAGTACCGGATGTTGTGGGCCTTGAAGACCTCGAGCACCCGCTCGAAGTCCTGCTGCTTCTTGAGCTTGTAGCGGCAGGTGCCCAGGGCGGCACCCGGGGTGTGGCGCAGCGCGCGGACCTGCTGCTGGGACTCGGACGCGAGGTCGACGAGCTCCTCCTGCAGGATGCCCAGGACGCCGTTCAGGCCCCCGTAGATCTCCTCGATCGCGGCGTGGTTGAGCGCCTCGGCCACGATGCCGGCCACGCTTGCGTTGATGACGGAGGTTGGGCCGCCAGATTGGCCGACCAGGACATTTCCTACGAGCTCATCCATGTGAAAAGTGATAACGGGTTGTCAGGGCAGTGAGGGTCCAAGCAAGCGCATCCGCCGCGGGGTAGGCAATTGAAAAGTTCGCGGCCCCGCGCCGGGCGCCTACCGGATCCTGTCGGGCCGGTACTCGGCCGCGCCCTTGACGCGCTTGGCCAGCGGCTTCACCTCCGACACGAAGGCGTCCACCTGGCTCGGGGCCGACCCCACGAAACGGGCGCTCTCCGCCAGGATCGCCTGGAGCGCCTTCTTGCCGAGCCCGATCCGCCTGTCGCCGGCCAGCCGGTCGAGGAGGTCCGCCCCGGCCG
Organism: uncultured Opitutaceae bacterium; assembly: GCA_964496645.1. Classification (GTDB taxonomy): domain Bacteria; phylum Verrucomicrobiota; class Verrucomicrobiia; order Opitutales; family Opitutaceae; genus Palsa-1447. The sequence goes on along the minus strand of CAZCAJ010000039.1, from coordinate 35,791 downwards.
CGCCCGCGCGCATCGCCTTCACCGCGGCCAGCGAGTGCTCCTTTATCGCCTCGTGCGCCGTCTCGCGCCCGGCCCCGTGCTTGACCGCCTCCATGAGTATCGTCGTGGTCGCGAGGAAGGGCAGGTAGCGCTCGTTCTCCCGCGCGATCGCGGATGGGAAAGCCTCCATCTGGTCGAGCACGGTGAGGAACGTCTCGAGCGAGCCGTCGATGGCGAAGAACGCGTCGGGCAGCGCCACCCTGCGCACGACCGAGCACGAGACGTCGCCCTCGTTCCACTGGTCGCCCGCGAGCGTCCCGGTCATCGTGACGTAGCCGCCGATGATCGTCGAGAACCCGCAGATCCGCTCGCAGTTGCGCGCGTTGACCTTGTGGGGCATCGCGGACGAGCCGATCTGGCCCTCCTGGAACCCCTCCGACAGGAGGCCATCCCCGGCCATGAGGCGAATCGTCGTGGCGAAGCTCGACGCCGCGGCGCCGACCTGGTGGAGCGCCGAGACGACCTCGAAGTCCAGTCCGCGGGGGTATATCTGGCCCACGCATTCCAGCGACGCCGGGAAGCCGAGGTACTTGAGTATGCGGCTCTCGAGGATCGCGACCTTGTCGGCCCTGCCGCCGAGCAGCGTCAGCTGGTCAAGCTGCGTCCCGACCGCGCCCTTGAGGCCACGGACCGGGTACCGGTAGATCAGCCCGTCGAGCCTTTCGAAGGCCAGGCGCAGCTCCTGGCCGAACATCGCCAGCCGCTTGCCAAGCGTCGTCGGCTGCGCCGGGACGTTGTGCGTCCGGCCGGTGATCATCAGGTCGCGGTGCTCCTCGGCGCGCCGCGCGAGCGTCAGGAGCGCCGCGGCCGCCTTCATTCTTATGATCTTGAGCGCCTGGAAGATCTGGAGCTGCTCGACGTTCTCGGTCAGGTCGCGGCTCGTGAGGCCGAGGTGGATGAACTGGCGCTTCGCCAGCTCCGAGAACTCCTCGATCCGCGCCTTGACGTCGTGGAGCGTCGCGAGCTCCCGCTTCGCGATCGACTCGAGGTCGATGCTCTCCTTGACCCGCTCATAGTCCTTGATCGCCTCCGCCGGGATCGGGACCCCCAGGTCGCGCTGGGCCTTCATCACCGCGATCCAGAAATCGCGCTCGAGGAGGATCCTGCCGCGCTTCGACCAGACGTCCTTCATCGCCGCCGACGCGTAGCGCTCCGCGAGGACGTTGAGGACTGGCTCGTTGGGGGCGGGGTCGGACGGCTCGTTCACTGGAAACCGCCGAGTAAATCCTCCCCGAGTGCGAAAGCCACCGGAAAAGCGCCGGCGGCCGGCTAGGGCGCGAGGCAGCGGACCGCCATGTCGCGCAGCACGTCCCCCTGCTCGTCCGGCCTGCGGATGATCTCCTCGAACGCGTCGATGAACTCCCGCTGGTTGTCGATCAGGCGCCTGAGCGGCGGAAGGGGGCCGGCCCCCGCCAGCTTGCCCAGGTACCAGGGGTTCTGGGTGAAGACGTTGAACGAGCTCTTTTCGGCGGCCGCGTCGCCGTAGGAGGCGCCGTAGGCGGCCGCCGCCTCGGCAAGGCCGCCGACCCCCCTCGGGCCGACCGTGGCGTCGCCCGCGTCCGCGAGCGCCCGGAGCTGGACCAGGATCCTGTTGCGGTTCTGCAGGGCGGCGAGGACGGGCCGGGCGTCGCCGCCCACGAAGAAGTGCCGCCTCAGGGCCTCGAGCGTCCACTGGAGGTCGCCGCTGAAGAAGGCGTCGGCCGTCTCGAAGAAGTCGCCCTGCGCGGCGTTGGGCGTCAGAAGGGCGACGCTGGCCTCGTCGATCACGGCCCCGTCCGCGTGCGCCGCTAGCTTGTGCACCTCCTCGACGAGCAGCCTCGTGTTGGCGCCGGTCCTCGCGAGGAGGAGCTCTCGCGCGCCCGGCCCGAACCCGACGCCAGCCGCGCGCGCCTCGTCGCCGACCACGTCCGCCAGGGCGTCCGAGTCCTCCCCGCCGCCCGCGAGCACGAAGTCCGCGTTCCTCTCGCACCACTTGGCGAACGACCGCCTCCGGTCGACGGGCGCCGCCGTGATGAGGACCGCGGTCTCCGCCGGGTCCACCGACTGGAGAACCTCCTGGAGGTCCCCGACCAGGCCGGCCGTCGTCTCGGCCCTGCCGGTCACCGTGTCCGCGAGGAAATTGACGTCCTTGAGCCACACGACCCGCCGGCCGCCGAACATCGGCAGGGTGAGCACCGCCTCGCGGAAGCGGTTCACCGCCGCCCCCACCTCGTCAACGTTCGCGGCGAACCCGCTCACGACCTCGCGCGAGAACTCGTCCGGAGTCGCGCCCGAGAGCTCCTCGAAGCGCTCGCGCCCCATGCGGCCCACGAGGAAGTCGTCCTGTCCGCAGATGAAGGTGAAGTTGCGGGTGGGGGCGGCCGGCATGCGCGGCGATTTGGCCCGAGGCTCCGGCCCGGCTCAAATCAAAACCGCGCCGCCCGGCCCCGTGCGGGCGCACGGCAGCCATGGGGCCTAAGACTTGCTTGGAAGGCCCGCAGCCCCTAGGCCCTGAGCGTGAGCCAAGCGGCCCTGCCCCCAACCGACGCCGAGACCTCGTGGTGGCGGGACCTCGTCCTCCTCGCGGTCGTGTTTGGGGCGCTCCTTGCCTGGAGGCTCGGCAGCGCGCCGCTAATCAACCCGGACGAGGGGCGGTACGCCGAGGTCCCGCGCGAGATGATCGCCAGCGGCGACTGGGTCACGCCGCGCCTCGACGGGGTCCCGTACTTCGAGAAGCCGCCGCTCACGTACTGGATCGTGGCGGCGTTCGAGGAGGCGCTTGGACCGGGCGAGTGGTCCGTGCGCCTCGGCCCGGCCCTCTTCGCCCTGGGCGGGATCCTCGCGTCCTACGCCGCCGCCCGCCGGATCTACGGCCGAAGCGCGGGCTTCTGGACGGCCGCGGTCCTCGGGACCTCGCTGCTCTACCTGGCCCTCGGCCACCTGGTCACCCCGGACGTGCCGCTCTCGTTCCTCATGAGCGCGACGCTCTTCTGCTTCATACTCGGGGTGCGGGAGCCTCCGGGGGCCCGGCGCCGGATGCTCTTCTACGGGCTTTACGCCAGCGCGGCGCTCGCGACCCTAACCAAGGGCCTCGAGGGATTCCTCGTCACAGGCGCCGTCATGTTCCTCTGGCTCCTCGTCTTCGACCAGTGGGGTAGGCTGCGGCCCCTGTACCTGCCGAGCGGGACCGCCCTCTTCCTGGCCGTCGCCGCCCCCTGGCACGTACTCGTGGCCTCGAGGAACCCCGGGTGGGCCCGCTTCTACTTCGTCTACGAGCACTGGGAGCGCTTCACGGACAAGGGCCACGGGCGCTACCAGCCCTTCTACTTCTTCATCCTGATCCTGATCCCCGGGCTGTTCCCGTGGACGGGATTCCTGTGGCCCTCGCTGCGCGACGCGCTCGCCGGGGGGTGGGGGCGCCGCAAGGAGAACGCGGAGGCCTGGTTCTTCGCGACGTGGGCCGGGTTCATCCTCGTCTTCTTCAGCGCCTCGCAGTCGAAGCTGATCAACTACATCCTGCCGATGTTCCCCGCGCTCGCCGTGCTCATCGGCAGGTGGCTTGCGGCCGTCATGCCCCGGCCGGACGCGTTCGCGAGGATGCAGGCGGGGCTGCGGACGTTCGCCGTCCTCTGCGGGCTCCTTGCGGCGTTCCTGTGCGTGGCGGTGCTCAGGCCCGGCCTGGTGGTCCGCGACGCGGCCCAGGCGACCGCGCTCCAGCCGTACGCCTTCGTCCTGGCCGCCATCCTCGTCGTCGGCGGGATCCGCGCGATCGTCCCGCGCACCGTGACCGGCGCCTCAAGGGGCGCCGTCGTCGCGATGACGGCCACCCTCGTGTTCGTGGTCGGCGTCCTCGCCTTCGCGATGCCGATCATCGACGTGCGCAGCACCAAGGACCTCGCGGTGGAGGCCCGCAGGCTCATCCAGCCCGGCGACCGCGTCTACCACTACCACGCGTTCTTCCACGACTTCACCTACTATTCGGGCCGCGTCGTCGGCCTCGTCGGCTACAGGGACGAGCTCGAGCTGCAGTTCCTCGGCGCAGCGGAGCGCAAGGACCGTTTCATAGACGACGCCGAGTTCCGCCGGGAATGGGCGGGGCCCGGCAGGGTGTTCGCCGTGGCGCGCACCGGGGACGCGGCGAAGCTCTTTGCCGAGCCCGGGTTCCATTACCGCGTCCTTGCGACCGGCCAGCACCACTATCTTTTCAGCAACCAGCCTTGAGGATTTGCCGCCGCCCCCCAGAATAGCCCCCGCCATGCCATCGCCCGCAGCAGCAAGAACGCAGGCCAAGCCGGCAAGGCCGTTCCTGCCCTTCACCCGGCCCCTGATCGACGAGGCGACGATCGCCGGCGTCGGGGAGGTGCTGCGCTCCGGGTGGATCACCTCCGGGCCGCAGGTCAAGGCCTTCGAGGCGGAGCTCTCCCTGTACTTCGGCGGGCGCCCGGTCCGCGCATTCAACTCGGGCACGTGCACGATGGAGATCGCGCTCAGGATCGCGGGCGTCGGGCCAGGGGACGAGGTGATCACGACCCCGCTCACCTGGGTCGCCACGAGCAACGTCATCCTCGAGACGGGGGCCAGGCCGGTGTTCGTCGACATCGATCCCGCCACCCGCAACATAGACCTGGGCCGCGTCGAGGGGGCCGTCACCCCGCGCACCCGGGCGATCCTTCCCGTCGACCTCGCGGGCCTGCCGGTCGACCGCGACCGGCTCCACGCCATCGCTGCGGGGCGAGGCCTTCGCGTCGTCGAGGACGCCGCCCAGTCCATGGGCAGCGCGTGGAAGGGCAGGAGAATCGGGTCGTTCGGCGACTTCGTGTCGATCAGCTTCCACGCCAACAAGAACATCACGACCTGCGAGGGCGGGTGCCTCGTCCTGAACGACGAGCGCGAGGCGGCCCTCGCGGAGCAGTACCGGCTCCAGGGCGTGGTGCGGACCGGCCTCGACGGGATGGAGGTCGAGCTCGTCGGGGGGAAGTTCAACATGACCGACGTGGCCGCGAGGATCGGGCTCGGCCAGCTTCCCCGCCTCGGCGAGTTCCTCGCCAGGCGCCGCGAGCTGGCGCGCGCCTACTTCGAGGAGTTTGGCCGCCCCGCGGTCCGCTCGCTCGGGATCGGGCTTCCGCCCGCCGACTTCACCGACAGCAACTGGCACATGTTCCAGGTCGTCCTGCCGGAGGAGCGGATGGCGGTGCGCCGCTCGCAGGTCATGGAGGAGATGCGCTCCGCCGGGATCGGGACCGGCGTCCACTACCCGGCGATCCACCTGTTCGCCCTTTACCGGCGGATGGGCTGGAAGGACGGGGACTTCCCGCACGCCGAGTACGCCGGGCGCAACATCCTGACGCTGCCGCTCTTCCCGGCGATGGAGGTCTCCGACGTGCCCCGCGTCGTCCGGACGCTCGCCTCGATCCTGAGGAGGCACCGCCACGCATGAGCGCCGCACCCGACCTGTCCGTCGTCATCCCGGTCTACAACGAGGAGCCCAACCTTGGGCTCCTCTTCTCCCGGCTCTACCCGGTCCTCGACGGCATCGGCCGCACGTACGAGGTCATCTTCACGAACGACGGGAGCTCCGACCACTCGCTCGAACTCCTGAGGAAGCAGCACGGCGCCCGGCCCGGCGTCACCCGGGTGATCGACTTCAACGCCAACTACGGCCAGCACATGGCGATCATGGCGGCGTTTGAGCGCGTCCGGGGCCAGGTCATCGTGACCCTGGACGCCGACCTCCAGAATCCCCCCGAGGAGATTCCCAAGCTCCTGGCACTGATCGATTCGGGCCACGACTACGTCGGGGGCTTCCGGATCCGGCGCCAGGACAGCCTCTTCCGGACGATGGCGTCGCGGCTCATCAATCTCGTCCGCAGGGCGACGACGTCGATCGAGATGACCGACCAGGGGTGCATGCTTCGCGCCTACAGGCGGCCGATCATCGACGCCATCCTCCGCAGCGGCGCCGTCAACACGTTCATCCCCGCGCTGGCGTACAGCTTCTCGAGCAACCCGACCGAGGTCGGCGTCAAGCACGAGGAGCGCCACGCGGGAGTGTCGAACTACTCGGTCTACAAGCTCATCCGGCTCAACTTCGACCTCATCACGGGATTCTCGCTGGCCCCGCTCCAGCTCTTCACGATGGTCTCCATGGCCTGCGCCGCGGGCAGTTTCCTGCTCATGATCGTCCTCGCGCTTCGCAGGCTCATCATAGGGCCCGAGGAAGGCGGCCTCTTCACCCTCTTCGGCATCCTCTTCTTCCTGGTCAGCGTGACGATGGTCGGGATCGGCCTCATCGGCGAGTACGTCGGCCGGGCCTACCAGGTCCTGCGCTCCCGCCAGCGCTACTTCATCCGCGAGATCCTCGAGGCCACCGAGTAGCGCGCGGCGCCCATGCCCGGCCCACGGATCCTATTCTTCGGCTACAGCGAGGTCGGTCACGACTGCCTGGAGCTGCTCCTCTCCCGCGGGGACAACGTTGTCGCGCTCATCACCCACGAGGACAACCCGAGCGAGAAGATCTGGTTCAAGACCCCGGCGCTTGCCGCCCGGTCGAGAGGGGTGCCGGTCCATACGCCCTCAAGGGTTGGCACGCCCGAATGGATCGAGCGGATCGCGCAGATGCGCCCGGACCTGATCCTGTCGGTTTATTACCGCAACATGATCAGCATGAAGGTCCTCGGGCTGGCCCCGCTGGGCGCGTTCAACATGCACGGCTCTCTCCTCCCGAAGTACCGCGGCAGGGCGCCGATCAACTGGGCCGTGCTCCATGGCGAGCCCCGCATAGGGATGACGCTCCACAGGATGGTCAGCGAGCCCGACGCGGGGAACATCGTCGACCAGGAGGGCGTGGACATCGGGCCGCGGGACACGGCGGAGGAGGCCTTCCGCAAGGCCCTTCCGTGCGCTCGCCGCATTCTGAAGCGGCAAATGGGCGCGCTGCTTTCCGGTACGGCTCCGGAGACCCCGCAGGACGCGTCGCAGGCCACGTATTTCGGGGGTCGAAAACCCGAGGACGGCCGCATAGACTGGACGCAGTCCTCGCGGCAGATCTTCAACCTTGTCCGGGCCGTCACCGATCCCTATCCCGGCGCGTTCGCCGATGTCGGCCCGGCGCGCCTGATGATCTGGTGGGCGGAGCCGGATTCGCTGGCCGCCCGCGCGGGGAAGGGAAGGCCCGGCGAGGTGGTCTCGGTTTCCCCTTTGGTTGTCGCCACGGGCGACGGGGCGCTTGAGCTGACCCGCACGGAGTGGCGGGGCCCCCCGGTGCCCACCTTGCGCGAGGGACAGGTCGTTTAGAGCCCATTTTGCGGGCCGGACGCGGCCGGCATTGAGCCGCACCGGAATCGCCGCAGCTTCAACGCACGGCATTCGCGCGCCATATTCTGCTTAGGCCCAATCAATTAACGCAGTCGGATTTTAATCATTTCGTTGGCACAAAATCGGCTATGTGACGTGCGGACGTTAAATCCGCATTAAGATCCAACTAACAAGTTCGGCCGTTAAGTGGCCGATCCAGCCCAACCATCACCCCAGTACCTGACCGACTCACCAGCCCTATGCCTGCTACACCGACCTCCACGCCGACCGCGACGCCGACCATGAAGCCCACCCTGGGCCTCACCGGCCTGACCGTGAATGCAATGGCCCTGATCGCCCCAGGCGCCTTCCTCTGGTTGACCTTCCAGGAACAGGCGCTCTACGGCGCACCCTTGGCAGGTTGCGCCATGTGGTTCGGCATCCTGATGGCCCTCCTCCTGTGTTACGCGACGGCTGTCAGCTATGCCGAGCTCTCCCGGCTCTACCCCGGCGCAGGGTCGTCCTATTACTATGCCGAGCAGGCCTTCCTTTCGAAGACGAAGGCCTACAAGTTCGCGCGCGTGGTGAAGTTCTTCACCGGCTGGGCGAGCCACCTGTACTACTGGGTGTATCCCGGGGTCATGGTCGGCGTGACGGCGCTCCTTGTCGGCTACCTCTCAGGCTACCTCTTCCCCGACACGTTCAGCGGCGTCTACAACAGCCCACTGGAGATGGGCCTCTTCTGCATCATCTTCTCGATCGGGGTGGGCTACATCGCCTTCCGCGGCGTCGTCGGGAGCACGGCGGTCAACATCGCGGTCAACATCATACAGATCACGGCCCTGGTCGTTTTCGGCATCATCGCGATCGCCTACCGCGGTTCCCACCCGCAGGGCTCGAAGGCCTTCCACCTGTCAAACGACATAGCCGTCAACTACCAGGTGGCCCAGGTCACGATAAACGACGACAAGGGCAACCCCCTGCCGGTCCTCGACTCCAACGGCAAGCCGACCAAGAACGCCGACGGGACCCCAGCGTACCAGATGCAGGACGGCACGGACAAGGACGGCAATCCGCTCCCGGCCGACGCGGACGGGAAGCCCACGACAGTGGACAAGGCCGCCCCCTTCACGATCGACTACAAGGACGGCGCGTACACGACGGACTCGTCGGGCGCCACGACCTTCAACTACCATCCCACGGCCAAGTCGGTCATCGGGCCCCACAAGTTCAGCCTCATCATCGTCCAGGCCTGCGTCGCGATCCTCATTCTCGTCGGGTTCGAGTCGGTGACCTCGATGGGCGAGGAGGCCAAGGACCCGAAGAGGCACCTGCCCTGGGCGATCCTGCTCTCGCTCACGATACAGGGCGCGATCTGCTACCTGTTCGAGTACTACGCCGCGAACTACTTCCTCAACAGCGGCTACACGCTGTCGTCCGCCGGGGCCTCCAGCGCGCCGATTGGGGACATGATGGTGCTCGCCGGTACCTGGGTCTTCGGCAGCTACGCCGCGGGCAAGGCGTTCATGCTCGTCCAGGCGGCGACGGTGTTCCTTGCCCTCGTCGGCACGACGCTCGCGTGTATGAACACGGGGGCCCGCGTGACATACGCCATGGGCCGCGACCAGGAGGTGGGCGCGCACTTCGGACTGCTGCACGGCAGGAACCTGACGCCCCACCGCTCCATCTGGACGCTGACGATCCTGTCGATCTTCATCGGCATCATCACGGTGGTGACGTACCTCGGGGGCCAGGCGACCGACCCCGCGGCCCTCGACAAGCACAACATCTGGTACAGCTTTGGGATCTTCAGCCCGCACGTCTACACGTGGATCCCCAATTCATTCCTGATCACGACGCTGATCAGCAACTTCGGGACGTTCCTGCTCTACATGACGACCTGCATAGTCGCGATCGTCGCCTTCCGGGAGCACCACATGTTCAACGGGATCAAGCACATGGTGATCCCGGTGTTCGGCTTCCTGGCCAACCTGCTCTGCATGCTCTTTTACCTTATCGGGCCGTTCAGCGTGGCCGGCATGAGCTGGCACGAGTCGTATATCGCCCTCGGCGTCGCGTTCCTCTGGGGCCTCTACGGGTGGTGGTATTTCTACAGCGGAAGCAAGGCGGCGGGCAAGGCGATGATCCTCACCGAGAAGCCGGCATAGATCTCGTTGACCCGGCCCGGCGCCGCACAAGTATCAATGGCTCCGCCTGCCAGTGGCAGCGGGGCCATTTTTTTTCGTCCTATTCATGCGACTGCGCTATGCACGCCTCACAACGGCGGGCCCCGTCCGGCCCGTCAACGAGGACTCGCTCGAATTCTGGGAGTCGCCCGATCCGCTGACCCGGGAGAAGCAGGGGAGCGTGGCGCTCCTGGCCGACGGCGTGGGAGGGTATGAGAACGGGGAGGTCGCAAGCCGCCTGGCCGTCGAGGCCGCCGTGCGCGAGTTCCAGTCGGCGCCGGCGGACACGAAGCCCTACGCGCTCCTTCGGCGCATGTTCACGGTCGCCTGCTCCGCCGTGCACGAGAACGCGCTCGTGCAGCACCAGGGCAAGAGGATGGCCACGACACTGGCGGCCTCGATCTTCCGCGACGGCGCCGTGTGCGTGGCCAACGCGGGGGACACGAGGGCTTACTTCATCCGCCAGAAGACGATCCGTCGGCTGACGACGGACCACGTCGTCACGTCGGTGCCGGTCAAGCTCGGGCTTCTCCTCGAGCGCCAGGCGATGGCGAGCCCCAGGCGGAGCGAGCTCACCCGCAGCCTGGGATCCGAGCCTTTCTGCCAGCCGGATTTCGCGACGCAGCTGCTCTCGCACGGGGACTTCGTCCTCCAGTGCACCGACGGCCTGCACGCGTGCGTGCTCGACGAGGAGATGCGCGAGATCGTGGCCCGGTCGCACCCCTACGACGCGTGCAAGGAGCTCGTGGCCCTCGCCACTAAGCGGGGGAGCGACGACAACATATCGCTGCAGATAATCGAGGTGCGCAACTGGGAGCAGGTCGCTCAGTCAGCCCGCGTCGCCCTCGGGGCCGACACGCCTCCCAAGAAGGCCGCCGTAGCGGTCGCGGCGGCGGCGGCGGGCACCGGCGACCTGGGCCCCGGCATGCTGCTCGACGGCCGCTTCGAGCTCACCGACCTGGTGGCGCGCAGCAACATGGCCTCGATCTTCAAGGCGAACGACCGGGCGACCGGCCAGAGCGTGGCGGTCAAAGTACCGCTGATGTCCCTGGAAAGCGACGTGGCGGGATTCGAGCGCTTCAAGAGGGAGGAGGAGATTGGCGCGCGCCTGAACCATCCGTCGGTACTGAAGGTCGTAAAGGTCGAAGGACATAAGAGCCGGCCCTACCTGGTCATGGAGTTCCTCGAGGGCAAGACCCTCGCCGAGGTTCTCTCCAAGCGGAAGAAACTGTCCGAGGGGGAGGCCGTGGCGTACGCCGTGAAGATATGCGACGCGCTCGAGTACCTCCACAAGAATGGCATCGCGCACCGGGACCTGAAGCCGCAGAACATCATGGTCTGCAACGACGGGAGCATCCGCCTGTTCGACTTCGGGATTGCCCGCGTGGAGCAGGCGCGCCGGCTGACCTTCGTCGGCCTGACTCCGACCCTGGGCACGCCCGACTACATCTCGCCGGAGCAGGTCCGCGGCAAGCGGGGGGACCACCGCAGCGACATCTACAGCCTGGGGGCGATCCTGTACGAGATGGTGACCGGCTCCACGCCGTTCGAGGGGGAGAGCCCCTACGTGGTCATGAACGCGCGCGTCACCGGCGACCCGGAGGCCCCCCGGAAGGTCAACCCCGAGATAGACCCGGCTGTCGAGGAGGTCATCCTGCACGCGATGGAGCGCGACCCGCGCAACCGGTACCAGTCCGCGGACGCGATGCAAAGCGAGCTCGAGCACCTCGACAAGGTCGAGATCACGCACCGCGACCAGAAGCTGCGGGCTCCGCAGCCCTGGAAGAGCCGGAGCAACATGGTGCTCCTTGTCGCAGGCCTGGTTCTGCTCTGGATCGGCTCCTTTGTCGCGGTGTTTCTATGGGTCCGCCGGCACCACTGACCACCGATCAGACGTCGTAGTAGAGGAAGAACTCGTACGGATGCGGCCGCAGGCGCACGGCGTCGTACTCGCCCTTCTTCATATCGATGTAGTTCTCGAGGAAGTCCTTTGAGAACACGCCGCCCTTGAGCAGGAAGGCGTGGTCCTTCTCGAGCGCCTCCATCGCGCCCTTCAGCGAGTCGGGCACGGTCGGCACCTTGGCCTTCTCCTCCGGAGGCAGGTCGTAGAGGTTCTTCTCAAGGGGGTCGCCCGGGTGGATCTTGTTCAGGATGCCGTCCATGCCCGCAAGGAGCATCGCGGCGTTGGCGAGGTACGGGTTCGCGGCCGGGTCGGGCGTGCGGTACTCGACGCGCTTCGCCTTCGGGCTCGGGCTGTAGGTCGGGATCCGGATCGAGGCCGAGCGGTTCCGGGCGGAGTAGGCGAGGTTGACCGGCGCCTCGAAGCCGGGGACCAGCCGCTTGTAGGAGTTGTTGGTCGGATTGCAGATCGCGCACAGCGCGGGCGCGTGCTTGAGGATGCCGCCGATGTAGTGGAGCGCCATCTCGCTCAGGCCGGCGTAGCCGCTGCCGGCGAACAGGGGCTTGCCGTCCTTCCAGAGCGACTGGTGCGTGTGCATCCCGGAGCCGTTGTCGCCGAAAAGGGGCTTCGGCATGAAGGTCGCGGTCTTGCCGTACTTGTAGGCGACGTTCTTCACGACGTACTTGTAGACGGACATCTTGTCCGAGGTGCGCAGCAGCGTGTCGAAGACGATGTCGATCTCGGCCTGGCCCGCGGTGGCCACCTCGTGGTGCTCGCGCTCGATCGCGACGCCGAGCGAGATCATCGTCAGGATCATCTCGTTGCGGATGTCGATCAGCTTGTCGCTCGGGGCGACCGGGAAGTAGCCCTCCTTGTGCCTGATCTTGTAGCCCAGGTTGGGGGAGCCGTTATCCTCCTTGTCCCGGCCGCGGTTCCAGATGGCCTCGATCGAGTCCAGCTTGTGGTGCGTGGCGTTCGACGTGGAGTCGTACGAGACCCCGTCGAAGATGAAGAATTCGGCCTCGGGCCCGAAATAGGCCGTGTCGGCGAGGCCCGTGCTCTTGAGGTAGGCCTCCGCCTTCTTGGCGATGACTCGCGGATCCCTGTCGTAGGGCTCCTTGGTGATCGGGTCGTACGTGTCGCAGGAGAGCGACAGCGTCGTGTTCGCGGCGAACGGATCGATGAATGCCGTCGCCGGATCCGGGAACACCAGCATGTCCGAGGAATTGATCGCCCTCCACCCGCGGATCGACGAGCCGTCGAAGCCCACGCCCTCGGTGAACACCGACTCCGTCAGTTCGGAGACGGGAATGGCAAAATGCTGCCAAGTCCCGAGGATGTCGGTGAGCTTGAGGTCAACAATCTTGACGTCCTTTGTCTTAGCTAGGGCGATTACTTCTTTCGGTGTCATAGGAGCATGCTCCGGGGTGTTGTTGGATTAACGGGCGGGAAGAAGCCTTCTTGCCGGGGAATGCCCGGCGGTCAATTCAATCGGGAAAAATGTGAGTAAGATACCGCTTGGGAGGCGGACGACATTAAGAAAACATTAAGCGCGGTTCCTGTGACTCCTAGCATAGCCGATGCCAATATCGGTCAATTTGGCCCCGTTTGGCCGAAACAGGCCACCGAGCGGGAAACAAGAGGGGAAACCATCAAAGCGCGCTACCGCTTAGCAACAACGAAACGGTTTCCAAGCCGGTTTTTATTATTTGGCACGCCCCGCCGCCGTTAGAATGGGAGATTATGCGGCAAATCAATAATCTGGCAAAGATCTTGCTTAAACGTAAAGCCGGCCGGCTCCCAACTTGGGGGTGAGGAAGAGCCGGGCGGAATTCACCACCACCTAGCAATAACCGACCACAAATGAGCAAATCCGTTAACATCCACGCAAATATGATGGCGCGCGCAATGTGCATTGGCGCTGTTTCCCTCTGGGCCGTCTCCGCCCGGGCGCAAACGGCGACGACGCCGCCCCCACCTGCACCCGCCACGGCGCCCACCAGCCCGGCGGCCGGTGCACCGGCGGCGCCCGCCGCGCCCCCGACGTCCCCCGTTTCGACGCCGTCCATGGCCGGGCCGCTCACCGTGAACGTGAAGCCGGAGAGCTTCGACATCCCGGACTTCGGCAAAATCTACGTGTCGGGCGCGGTCACGGGCCTCTTCTTCGCCGAGGACACCCTGTTCCCGGGCGACCGCCACGACCTCGCAGACGTCAGCAACGCGCAGGTCTTTGTCCAAAAGGTCGACGGCACGCTCCAGTTCTTCATAGAGGCCGGGGCTTATTCGCTGCCGGCGCTCGGCGCCCCGTACCTGACCGCAGGCAATGCGACCCGCGACTTCTACGGACCGATGCCCCAGGCATTCGTCAAGATCGCCCCGAACAGCAGCTTCTCGATCGAGGCAGGCAAGCTGCCCACGCTCGTCGGGGCCGAATACACGTTCACCTTCGAGAACTTGAACATCGAGCGCGGGCTGCTCTGGAACCAGGAGACGGCCGTCAGCCAGGGCGTCCAGCTGAACTACACGGCGGGCCCGGTGACCCTCAACGCCTCATGGAACGACGGGTACTACTCGCAGAGGTTCAACTGGCTCTCGGGGGCCGCGACCTGGACCATCAATAGCTCGAATACTGTCGAGCTCGTGGTCAGCGGGAACCTGGGGACCACGGATTATTCGAAATCCCTGGCCACGCCGATCTACCAGAACAACAACCAGCAGCTGGACAACCTGATCTACACCTTCACGTCCGGCGCGTGGACCATCCAGCCCTACATCCAGTACACCGACCTCCCGGCAAGGGCGGCGATCGGCGTCGCGAAGGACACAACCAGCTTCGGCGCCGCGCTGCTTGTCAACTACGCCGTGCCAAACACCTCGTTCAATGTGTCCGGCCGCGTCGAGTACATCTCGCAGAGCGGAAGCGCCGGGGACGGCTCCGCCGACCTGCTTTACGGCCCGGGCAGCAACGCCTGGTCGTTCACTCTGACACCGACCTACCAGTCGGGGATCTTCTTCACGCGGGCCGAGATCTCGTTCGTGCAGGCCTCCGGGACCACCAGCGGCCTCGCCTTCGGGCTGATGGGCACAAGTACGAGCCAGACCCGGTTCGCGGTGGAGGCGGGCATCCTCTTCTGACCTGATCCTTGCCGGACCGCCGGGCCCGCGCCCCTGCCAGGGCGCGGGCCCTCACGTTTCCTGCGCCGCCGGGGCGATGTTCTTTCGTGTCATTTGCCCGATTTCATGGTTTATCGGGTCCTCACCCCCATGCCCCTGCGCGTCCTGATCCTCGGTGCCAACGGCTTCATCGGAAGCTCGCTCACGCACGCCATCCTGAAGCGGAAAGACTGGGAGGTCTACGGGATGGACGTGGGCGACCACAAGCTCGGCGACTGCCTGGGGAACCCCCGGTTCAAGTTCGTCGAGGGCGACATCACGATCTCGCGCGAGTGGATCGAGTACCACGTGAAGAAGTGCGACGCGGTGCTGCCGCTCGTGGCGATCGCCAACCCCGTCCAGTACGTGAAGGACCCGCTCCGGGTCTTCGAGCTCGATTTCGAGGCCAACCTCGAGATCGTCCGCAAGTGCGCGAAGTACAGGAAGCGGATCATATTCCCGTCCACCTCGGAGGTCTACGGGATGTGCCCCGACGGCGAGCTCGACGAGGCGACTAGCCCGCTCGTGTACGGGCCGATCGAGCGCCAGCGCTGGATCTACGCCTGCTCGAAACAGCTCATCGACCGCGTGATCTACGCCTACGGCGTGCGGGACGGCGTCGATTACACGCTTTTCCGGCCGTTCAACTGGATCGGCCCCAAGCTCGACAACGTGCTCGAGCCGAAGGAGGGGAGCTCCCGGCTCTTCACGCAGTTCATCTCGAACGTGATATTCGAGAAGCCGCTCCAGCTGGTCGACGGCGGCAGGCAATGCCGCTCCTTCACCTTCATCGACGACGGCGTGGACGCCCTTCTGCGCATCATCGAGAACAGGCGAGGAAGGGCCTCCCGCCAGATCTTCAACATAGGCAACCCGGCGAACAACGTGAGCGTCGCCCGGCTCGCGAAGCTCATCATCGCCGCCTTCAGGGGATACCCGCAGTTCCGGGCCCAGGCGGCGAAGGCGAGGACGGTCGTGGTGTCCTCGGGCAAGTACTTCGGGAAGTACTACCAGGACATCCAGCGGCGCGTGCCGTCGGTGGCCGCGATCAGGAGGCAGCTGGGCTGGACTCCCAAGGTAGACCTGACGACCGCGATAAAGCTCACGCTCGACTACCACCTGGCCCACAGGGACTACAAGCTCGACTGAGCGCCATGGCGGTGCGACTCGCGCTCAAGGTTGACGTCGACACGGACCGCGGGACGCGCGTCGGCGTGCCGAACCTCGCCGCGGACTGCAGGGAGGCCGGCGCGCCGGCCTGCTTCCTGTTCTCGCTCGGCCCCGACCAGACGGGCAGGGCGGTGACCCGCGTGCTCCGGCCGGGGTTCTTCGGCAAGGTCGCCAGGACGAGCGTCGTGCAGATCTACGGCATCCGGACGCTCCTCAACGGGACGCTCCTGCCGGCCCCGCACATCGGCCGCCGCAACGGCGCCGCGATGCGGGCCGTCCGCGACTCGGGCTTCGAGGTGGGCATCCACTGCTACAACCACTACCGCTGGCAGGACTTCATGCAGGGGATGGACCTTGCCACGGTCCGGGCCGAGTTTGCGTCCGCCCGCGCCGAATTCGCGCGGATATTCGGCGCGGAGGCTGACGCTGCCGGCGCCGCGGGCTGGCAGAGCAACGCCAGGAGCCGCGAGGTGTACGACGAGGCCGGGCTGCTCTACTCGAGCGACACGCGCGGGACGCATCCGTATTTCCCCCGGATCGGGGGCAGGGTGTTCCGGACGCTTGAGATTCCCACTACGCTCCCGACGCTCGACGAGCTGATGGGCAGGCCGGAGTTTCCCGACTCCGCGATCGCCCGGCACCTGCTCTCGCTTGTGCGGCCCGGCAGGCTCAACGTGTTCACGCTCCACGCCGAGATTGAGGGCATGGGGCGCCGGTCCGTCTTCCGCGAGTTCCTGGACGCGTGCAGGGGATCGGGCGTGGAGTTTGTCCGCCTCGGCGACGAGGCCCGGTCCCTGCTCTCCAACCGGGCGTCGCTGCCCGTGTGCGACCAGGCGATGGCCCGGATGGACGGCCGGAGCGGCCTCGTCGCGACACAGTCGTTCGAGTTCCTGGGGGGCTTCTAGGCGCATGGACAAGGCGTCGCTCAAGGGCAAGTTCGCGCTCATACACGAGCACTGGCGGCCCAAGGTCGTGGCGGCGCTAAACGGCCAGGAGCTGAAGCTCGTCAAGATTGCCGGGACTTTCCCGTGGCACCGCCACGAGAACGAGGACGAGCTCTTCATCGTCTGGAGGGGCCGCATGACCCTGGAGTACCGGGAACGCAGCGTGGTCCTCAACGCCGGCGAATTCTGCGTGGTGCCGCGCGGCGTCGAGCACCGGACGATGGCCGACTCCGAGGCGGAGATCCTCGTTTTCGAGCCCGCGCGCACCCGCAACACGGGCAACGTCGTCGACGACGACTTCACGGCGCCGGACGGAATCGTGATTTGACGACGGGCGGCCCGAGGCCGCGCCGCGGGGATTGCCGGGGCGCCTTCAGGCCCGGTCGAGCCTGCGCAGCAGCCAGAACCCGAGCGCGGCCAGGGCGAGGTTGGGGACCCACAGGAGAAGCTCCGGCCGGTACTCGGGATGCTGGTCAAGCCAGCCGACAATGACGGTGATGAAGTAATACCCCAGGCCCAGGACGACGGCGATCCCGAGGTTCGCGCTCGTCTCGCGCCGGGACACCTTTATCCCGAGCGGAATCCCGATGAATGCGAAGGTGAAGATCGCGGCCGCCATGCTGAGCTTGTCCTGGATGGTCAGCTCTACCTTCAGGATCTCGCTTCGGCGCTGCTTCACCATGCCGGGCCCCACCGGCTCCCGCCCGAGCCTGTCCTTTTCCGCCGTGAGCTCGGCGTAGGTCATCCACGCGAGCTTCTGGTGGACGGTCGGGGTGCCGAAGTACTTCGCGAGGGGGAGCCGAACGGGCTCGACCTGGCCGAACGAGTTGACCATCAGCGGGCGCGAGAAGTCCTCGGGCTTCTTTCGGTCATGGTCCTCGATGCGAGCGTTGGCGAGGGTGATGATGAAGTCGTTCGCCGCGTCGTCGTAGTCCACGCGCCCCGACTCGGCCCGTACAAAGCGGACGACACGGCGCTCGTCGTCGAGCTGCCAGACCCAGACGTCGCGCAGGTCCGATCCGTTCCTCGACCCGATGTAGACGACGTAGCCGGGAAAATCCCGGATGAACTTCTTGGAAACGATGAAGCTCAGCGGGTTGGCGCGCACCGCGGCCACCAGCTCCCTCTCGTACTGCACCTTCGCCGTCGGCATCGAATCGAAGTTGATCTTCAGCCCCAGCGCGACCCCGAGGACGGACAGGGCGAGCACCGGCAGGGCGATCCTGGGGATGCTCAGGCCCGCCGCGCGCATCGCCGTTATCTCCCCGTCGGATGACAGCCTCCCGAGCGTCAGTAGGACGCCGGTCAGCATTCCGAGGGGCAGCGCGTAAGAGATGACGACGGGGACCAGCAGGAGGACGAGGCGCCCGATCGTCAGGAGCTGAATCTGGCCCGAGAGCAGGGGGCCCAGCAGGTCGCGCACGACGTTCACCGACATCAGCACGAAGGCGAAAAGACACACGGCCGCGAAGCTCGTGAACAGGACGCTCTTGAATATGTGGCGGTCCAGCAGGCTCACGGAACCGTCTTCGCCATGGCGGCGTGCACCGTGCGAATCAGGGTCTCGACGCTGAAGGGCTTGTCCAGGAAATGCCTGACCCCGTTTGCCGCCGCGTGCTCCCGGTTCTCGTCCGTGGCCAGCCCGCTCGCCCCCACGATCGGCAGCTCCGGCCGGAGGTGGCGGAGCGCGACGATGGTCTTGCCGCCGTCGAGCCCCGGCATCTGCATGTCGACCAGGGCCAGGTCGAAGCGCCCGGAGGGGTTCCTGAAGAGCGCGATCGC
This sequence comes from uncultured Opitutaceae bacterium, assembly GCA_964496645.1. Classification (GTDB taxonomy): domain Bacteria; phylum Verrucomicrobiota; class Verrucomicrobiia; order Opitutales; family Opitutaceae; genus Palsa-1447. The sequence goes on along the minus strand of CAZCAJ010000039.1, from coordinate 17,345 downwards.
CTCGGCGCCGTCCGAGGCCGTCGACACCCGGAAGCCGAAGTTCTCCAGCGTGCTGCGCATGATGAGCCGCACGGACACCTCGTCGTCGACGACCAGGATGTGCTCGCCGTTTCCGCGCGGAAGCGGCACCAGGTCCGGCTTCGCATGGTCGTCGAGGTGGGTCGCGGAAAGGCCGGCCGCCGTCGTCGGAAGGAAGACGGAGAAGGTCGTGCCGACGCCCTCGGCCGACTTGAAGGTTATGAATCCCCGGTGGGCCTTCACGATCGAGCGCGCCGTCGAAAGGCCGAGCCCGCTGCCGCGGCCGACGCCCTTCGTGGTGAAGAACGGGTCGAATATCTGGCCCCTCAGGATGTCGGGGATGCCGCAGCCCGTGTCCGTGATGTCGATCCTGACAAAATCCCCGGGCAGGGCGTCCGGGTGCGGCCTCGGGGACGACGGCGGCACCGTGGCGGTCGAGGCCGATATCGCGAGCCTGCCGCCCGACGGCATCGCGTCCAGGGCGTTCACGCAGATGTTGAGGAAAACCTGGTGGAGGTTGGTGGGGTCCCCGGATATCGTCGGCAGGCCCGGGGCGACGTCGAACTCGATCCGTATAGACTTCGGGAGGGTGCTGTCGAGGAAGGTCCGGATCTCCGCGAGCAGGGCCGAAGGGGCGACGGCGAAGCGCTGGCCCTCCATGCCGCGCGCGAACAGGAGGATCTGGCGGACGAGGCCCGCGCCGCGCCGGGCGCTCGCCGAGATGACCTCGAGGAGCTGGTCCGAGTCCTTGTCGGCCACCTTGTCCTTCAGGAGCTCCCCGGCCATCATGATCGGGGCGAAGACGTTGTTCAGGTCGTGCGCGATCCCCCCGGCGAGGGTCCCGATGCTCTCGAGCCGCTGGTTCTGGGCCACCTGGAGCTCCAGGAGCTTGCGCTCGGTGACGTCCGATATGAACCCCTCGAAGTGCCCGACCTTGCCGTCCGGCCCGGGCACCGGCCGGCCCCTCTCCTGCACCCACTTCACCGCGCCCTTGCGGGTGCGGATCCGGTAGGTGATCTCGAAGGCCTCGCCGCGCTCCTGGATGCGCGTGTCGGTCTCGCGCACGGCCTTCCTGTCCTCGGGGTCGATGATCTCCTCGTAGCTTGTCTGCCGGTTGCCTATTATATCCGCGGGCTCGTAGCCGGTGAGCTCGCGGCAGCCGTCGCTGACGAACTCCATCGTCCAGAAGCCGTCGTTGCGGCAGCGGAACGCCATTCCGGGCAGGTTGCTGAAGAGGGCCGCCATCGAGCGCTCCTGCTCCTGAAGCGCGGCCTCGGCGACCTTTCGCTCGGTGATGTCGCGCTCGATGAACACGATGTACTCGCCCCCCGCCGTGGGGCTTTCCGCGGGCGTGGCCATGATCTCGACCCAGAACGGAGCGCCGTCCTTCCTGAAGTTGAGCAGCTCCGCCCTGACCGGCTTGCGCTCGCGCAGGGCCGCTTCGATGCGCGCGAGGTCGGCCGTCGACGTACCGGCACCCGCGAGGAAGCGGGGCGAGCGGCCCACCACCTCCGCGGCCGTATACCCGGTCATCCTCTCAAACGCCGGGTTGACGAAGAGGATACGCGGTCCCGGCTCGTCGACCGGGGTCCCCTCGGTGACCATGACGATGTCGTTCAGGCGGTCGATGGCGGCACCCAGCACGTCGGACGGCACGGCGGCACCAAGCGGGCTCTGCACGACCGAACGAACTGCCTGTGACATGGAGGCAGGTTATAGGGCCCGGGAATGCGATTCGAAAGCGAATAGTGCATTTTTGGTCGCCATGATCGACGGTGCGGGGGCAGATTTTCCGAACGCATCCAGCGACCCGCTGTCCACGGGATTCGTCTTCACTACATGCATTGCCGCCCAGCCCTCTTGCTAGCCGTTTGCGCCTCGCTCCTTGCAGAAGCCGCCCGGGCCGAAGCGCCCGGGGCGAGCGAGACCATGCCGGAGCACCGGCTCAAGGAGATAGCCGAGCACCAGAGGGTCCTGTTCGCCGATGCCGTCGCGCAGGGCAAGAACATGGAGAACGCGTCCTTCAAGACGGGGGTCGAGCAGGTCACCCACGAGTACGAGTCGCTCCTGCGCGACAGCCCGGATTTCGCGGCGGGCTACGCGGCATACGGGTACATGCTCTGGAAGGTCGGCCTCCGGAAGCAGGCGTTCGCGATGTTCATGAAGGCGAACGACCTCGATCCGGACATACCCCTCGTGAAGAACGAGCTGGGCAATTACCTGGCCGAGGAGGGCAAGCCGCTCGAGGCGATCAGCTACTTCAGGTCCGCGATCAAGCTCGAGCCGGGCGAGCCGCTCTACCAATACCAGCTGGGAACGCTGCTCCACGAGGCCCGGGACGATTTCCTGAGAAGCGGCGAATGGACCCGGGCCTCCGTCGACCACGCGATGCAGGAGGCCTTCAGGGCCGCCGCGGAGCTCGCGCCGGACCGCATGGAGTTCTCCTACCGGTACGCGGAGTCCTTCTACGACATGAAGGAGCCCGACTGGAACGCGGCGCTGCGGGCCTGGGAGAGGCTTGAGGCGCATGCGGAATCCGAGAATTGGCGCCAGACGATGCGCCTGCACGAGGCCAACGTCCTCATAAAGATGGAAAACACCGCCCAGGCCCGAAGAGTCCTCGCGACAGTGACCCTGGCGGACCTGGATGCGCAGAAGCAGAAGCTGGTCGCTCAGCTGCCCCCGGGCCAGGGAAAGTAGCCGCCGCATGGATTTCGACCCCATTTTCATCCGCAACGGGCTCATCATCTTCATCGTGCTCGTCGTGAGCATCGGGCTCCACGAGTGGGGCCACGCCGTCGTGGCCGACCTGCTCGGGGACGACACGCCCCGCGCGGACGGCCGCGTCACCCTGAATCCCCTGGCGCACCTCGACCTCGTCGGGACGGTGCTCATACCGCTGATCAACCTGTTCGTGTTCCGGGGCGGCTTCGCCTTCATAGGGTGGGGCAAGCCGGTCATGATAGACGTCTCCAATTTCCGGGACCGGCGCCGCGGCGAGGTCCTGGTGACCGTGGCGGGGCCCGCGGTCAACCTCCTCGTCGCCCTCGTGGCGATCGTCGTCGGCTCGCTCGTCGTCGGCTCGCTTCCGCGCCTTGGCGAGCTGGTGAGGGGGCTGGTCGTGATGAACGTGGGCTTCGCCGTCTTCAACCTACTGCCCATCCCCCCGCTCGACGGCGGCACGGTCCTGCGCCACGCCGTCGGAATGTCGGATGAGACCTATTACAACCTCGCCCGCTGGAGCGGCATCCTCATCCTCGTGGTCATCAACATAAGCGTGACGCGGAACATAATCGGCTACGTCGTCGGCCGGGCCTGCATCCCCTACGCCGTGCTCTGCGACTGGATCAGCCCCCACGCTTTCTCGCTGATCTTCCCGTGACCCTCGCGGGATGGCTCAGGCGCGCGCAGCGCCTCTACGGGGAGCACGGGGCCTGGCTCGGGCAGACCGCGACCGGGGCGCACGACGAGGCGCTGTACCTCATCCTGCACACGCTTGGGCTGCCGCTCGACAGCGGCCCGGAAGTCAAGGGCCGGCGGCTGTCGGCCTCGGAGTCGGCCGCGATCGGGGACGTGTTCAGGCGCCGGCTCGTCGAGCGCGTCCCGGCGGCCTACATCACCCGCGAGGCCTGGCTCGGGGGCGCGCGCTTCTACGTCGACGAGCGCGTGCTCATCCCGAGGAGCTATTTCGTGGAGGTCCTGCCGGAGCAGGTTGATCCCTGGCTCGCGGACCCCGGGGGCGTTGCCCGCGTCGCCGACGTCTGCACGGGCTCCGGGTGCCTCGCCATCCTGCTCGCCCGGCACTTCAGGAGGGCCCGGGTGGACGCCTTCGACCTGTCGGGGGACGCGCTGGAGGTCGCGGCGGTGAACGTCAGGCGCCACCGGCTTTCGGGGCGCGTGCGGCTGTTCCGGGGCGACATGCTCCAGCCGGCGCCCGCGCGCCGCTATGACGTCATCGTGTGCAACCCGCCGTACGTGCCCACGGCGCGCGTGGACCGCCTTCCCGCGGAGTTCCGGTGCGAGCCGCGCCTGGCCCTCGACGGCGGGAGGGACGGCCTCGTCCTCGTCCGCAGGCTGGTGCGGCAGGCGTCGCGGCGCCTCGCGGAGCGGGGCATCCTCATGATCGAGGTCGGCGGGATGCGCGCCGCCATCGAGCGCGAATTCGGCCACCTCCAGCCCCACTGGTTCCACACCGTCGACGGCAGCGACCGCGTGTTCCTCATCCAGGCCGAGCGCCTGGCGGCGCGTCACGCCCGGGCGAGGTCGTAGAGGGCGTAGCCCGCAAGGAGGTTCGGGAGCACGGAGCAGGGTGTCCGCCAGTCCCCGAGGAGGTGGGCGCGGCGGACGACGCGGATCGACTTCCCGAGGCAGAAATCCTCGAAGTCGGCGATGGTGAGCGGGTTCGCGGGCCTGCTCTCGTGCCACGCCGTCGTGTAGACGGCGTTGCGGACCTTCCGGCCGCGGAAGAGCATTCCGATCCGGTTCTTCCAGAAGCCGTGGTTGACGAACCCGACCGTCACCTTGCTGCCGACGCGCAGGGCCTCGAGGATCACGCCCGCGGGGTCGTTGAGCTCGTGGACGGTGCGCGAGCAGATGACCCGGTCGAAGTGCCCGTCCGGGAACGCGCGCATGAACTCGGTCATGTCGCCCTGGTAGGCGCACAGGCCCCGGCGCACGCACTCCGATATCCGCTCAAAGTCCAGGTCCACCCCGGTGGCCGAGACCTGCTTGGCCTGGGCCAGGTACGCCATCAGCTCCCCGCGCCCGCACCCCAGGTCGAGCACGCGCGAGTTCGGCTCCACCCACTCGCCGATCACCCTCATGTCCACGGTCCGTTTCTCTACGAGCCTGCTCATTGTCGCGTGTGGGGCCCGGGCGCTCAGATGGCGAAGTCGAACGAGTGCGCCCCGTCGCGCTCCAGGAACCCGCGGACGAGGGCGTAGAGCTCCTCGCTCTCGAGCAGGAACGAGTCGTGCCCGAGGTCGGTGGCCAGCTCGGCGTAGCTGGCCCTCTTGCCCGCGCGAAGGAGCGCGAGCGCGATCGCCCTGTTCTGCTCGGGGGGGAACAGCCAGTCGCTCGCGAAGCCGACGACGAGGGACTCCGCCTGGACCGGGGCGAACGCCTGCTCCAGCGAGCCGGCCGCGCGGGCGGGGTCGAACTGGTCGATGGCCCGCGTTATGTAGAGGTACGAGTTCGCGTCGAACCGGTTGATGAAGCTCTCCCCCTGGTGGCGCAGGTAGCTCTCCACCTCGAACTGGGCGTCGAAAGTGTAGGCCTCCCCCCCGGCGGACTCGCGCTTGCGCCTGCCGAACTTGCGGTCCATCCCCGCGTCGGAGAGGTAGGTGATGTGGGCCATCATCCTCGCGATCGCGAGGCCGACCCTGGGCCCGCCGTCGCGCGGGTACTCGCCGTTGTTCCACGCGGGGTCCTGCATGATCGCCTGCCGGCCGACCTCGTTGAACGCGATCGCCTGCGCGCTCTCGTTCGCGGTCGACGCCATGATCACCTGGCGCCTCGTGAACTGGGGGTACTCCATCGCGAACATGAGGGCGGTCATCCCGCCCATCGAGCCCCCCATGACGGCGTGGAGCTCGGCGACGCCGAGGCGGTCCAGGAGGAGCTTCTGCGCGTAAACCATGTCGGGGATCGTGACGAACGGGAAGCGGATCCCGTAGGGGCGCCCCGTCGCCGGCTCGATCGAGCTCGGGCCCGTCGAGCCCTGGCATCCCCCGAGGACGTTGGCGCAGACGACGAAGAACCGGCGGGTGTCGACCGCCTTGCCGGGCCCGATCAGGTTGTTCCACCACCCGGGTTTCCTGTCGGACGGCGAATGCCAGCCGGCGCAGTGGTGGTCTCCGCTGAGCGCGTGGCATATGAGGATCGCGTTGTCGCGCGTCGCGTTCATGGCGCCGTAGGTCTCGTACCGCAGGGTGAAGCCCTCGATCGTCTGGCCGCTCCTGAACGCGAACGGCCCCGAGTGCCTGAAGTCCTGCGCGGCCACGATTCCCACGTCGTCCGCGGCCAGGTGCCCGGGTCCGGACGGGGTCAGGGTAGGTGCCTGGACGTCATCGGTCATGGGTGACCGGCATTCAACCAGTCCCCCGCGGCTACGCAAGGCGGCGCAGCCGTTATGACGCCAATGGCGGGCCGGTCACGCGTTCGCGGCCGCGCTCACCGCCTCGTCCATCTCCTCGTTCGAGAAGACCTGCTGGACGTCCTCCAGCTCCTCGAGGGCGTCGTGAAACTTGAGGAGCGACCTGGCGACCGCGACGTCGGCGACCGGCACGGTGCTCGTGGGGATGTACGCGATCTCGGCGCTTTCCGCCTTGATCCCCCGCTGTCCCAGCGCGTGCGCCAGCCGGTCGAATGCCTGGACGTCGCACCGGATCTCGAACCCGTCCGCGGTGGAGATGACGTCGTCGGCGCCGGCGTCGAGGGCGATCTCCACGAGGGCGTCCTCAGTCGCGGCCTCCTTCGACACGAGGAACTGCCCCGCGCGCCGGAAAAGGAACGAGACCGCCCCGGCCCCGGCGAGGTTTCCTCCGAACCGCGTGAAGGCGCTGCGCACCTCCGAGGCCGCGCGGTTCTTGTTGTCCGTCGCGACCCTCACGATCATCGCAACGCCCCCGGGGCCGTAGCCCTCGTACGTGAACTCCTCGTAGACGGCGCCGGAGAGCTCGCCCGTCCCCTTCTTGACGGCCCGCTCGATGTTGTCGGCGGGCATGTTGGCGTCGCGGGCCTTCAGCAGGAGCGTGCGCAGCCTCGGGTTCATCGCCGGGTCGCCGCCGCCCGCCCTCGCCGCTATCGTCATCTCGCGCGAAAGACGGCTGAACACCTTGCCCCTCCGGACGTCGACGACCGCCTTGATGCGCTTGACCTTCGCCCATTTGTTGTGGCCGGCCATGACGGGGGCTCCCGATGCCTCAGCGCCTGCGGGGGGTGACGTTCTTGACCGGCTTGGACGGCTGGGCGTCGGCGGGGTCCCCCGTGTCCTTCATGCGGTTGATGACGAGCTGCTGGCCGATCATGAACAGGCCGTTGACGGTGGAGTAGAGCGACAGCGCGCACGACCAGCTGTAGTAGAACAGCAGGAACATGAGCGGCATGAACTTCATCATCTTCATCTGCGCGTTGTCGACCGTGGGCTGGGGCGTCAGGCGCATCTGGACGAAGGCCACCAGGCAGAGCACGATCGGCAGGACGTTTATGTTGAGGGAGCCGATGATCGGGGCGCCCACGGTCAGCACCGTGTCCGGCATCGAGAGGTCGTGCGCCCAAAGGAAGTGGGCGAACCGCAGCTCGGCCGCGCTCTGGAGCATCCGGAAGAACGCGAAGAAGAACGGGATCGTCAGGAGCATGGGGATGCACCCCGCGACGGGGTTCACCTTGTGCTTCTTGTAGAGCTCCATGGTCGCCGTCTGCTGCTTGTGGGGGTTGTCCTTGTACTTCTCGCGCACCGCCTTCAGCTCGGGCATGATCTTCTGGGTGCGCCTGGCCGTGCGCGCCTGGGAGAGGGTGACGGGCAGGAACAGGAACTTGAGGGCCAGCGTGGTCAGGATGATCGCGACGCCCCAGTTCGCGGTCCAGCCGTGTATCCACGTCATCAGGGTGATCAGGATCGCGGCGCAGAAGCGGAACACGAAGTTGCCGAAATCCATGATGCGGTCCTGCTCCCTCTTGAAGACGTCCGCGTTCGAGAGCCTCGGGTACTCCTTGGGCCCCACGTAAAGGTCGCCCGCGAGCGTCGCCTCGCCGTGCGCCGGAAGCGCGGCCAGGTCGAAGTCCACGTCGGCCGTGATACCGTAGGCGCGCGGGTCGGCGTCGGGGAGCTGCTCCAGGAGCTTCACCCTGCGGGTCTCGAGCCATGCGGCCGGCTCGTCGGGGGTGAGGATGGAGGCGAAGAACTGGTTCTTCACGGTGGCCCAGACGATGGGACCGCCGCCCGCGATCACGGCCTTCGAGGTTCTCGCGCCGAAGCCGAGGACCCCGTTGCTGGCCTCCAGCGACGAGCGCCGGACCAGCGTCTGGTCCTTCCCGTTCGAGTACTCCGTCGTCAGCTGCAGTCCGTTGTCGAGCGCGTTGCTGGGGGCCGCGGTGCCGATCGAGAGGGAGATGCGCATCGGTTCCGCCGGCTTGTCGGCCAGGTTGCGCAGGGTCGTAACGAACTTGACGAGGTAGGGGTCGGTGGCCGCGCCCTTGTCGGGCGAAACGACGTAGCGGCGGGTGACCTCGAGCCTGCCGTCGAGGACCGTGCGGTAGACGACCTCCTGGTCGGTCTTCGACACCAGCTCGTAGCGGCTGGCGCGGTCCAGTCCGGGGACGCCTGCAAACGCCATCATGGGGTCGGCGTGCAGCTGGTTGAAGACGAACGGGTCGGGCCGGCCCTGGGAGGCGGGGTACTTCTTGAAGGCGACGTCGCGGATGGCGCCGCCAAAGTCGGTGAAGCTCACCTCGACAAAGCTGTTCCCGAGCCTTGTCACGGCCGCCCCCGCGTGGTCGGCCTGGGCCGTCGCGAACGCCGGTTCCTCGGGGTTCGACGGCGGCGCGGGCGCGCCGGCCTCCGAGGCAATCTGCTTGGTGACCTCGTGCCGGATCTCGGCGGGGGAGGCAGGCGGCTGCGCGTGCTTCTGGTTGTAGAGAAGGATGAAGAACGCCGCGACGAACAGCAGCGCTCCGATGAATGTGTTCCTCTTGTCCACGCGGTTGCCTAGCTCTGACTCCGCCGGGGCTCCGGCACGGGGTCGTTGCCGCCGGGGTGAAGGGGGGTGCACTTGACGACGCGCCGGGCCGCGAGCCACGCGCCCCTCAGCGCCCCGTGGGTCCGCATCGCCTCGGCGGCGTACTGGGAGCAAGTCGGATGGAACCTGCACCCGCAGGCCGGCCCGAAGAAGACCGGAAGGAGCGGGGACGCGGTCCGCTGGTACACCCGGATCAATCCGACCGCGGTGGCCGCGGCAATGCCGGGCCTCGGGTCCGTCGGCTGTATCGGGCGCGTGTTCACGGGGTCCCCGGTCCGGAGCGGATCCGGGCGGTCGCCTCGGCGAAGGCGCGCTCCAGCCGGGCAAACGGCCATCGGTTCACCGGCTGGCGGGCCACGAGCAGCAGGTCGCACGACGGGGGCAGCAGGTCCTGATGGAGCCGGAACACCTCCCTCATCCTGCGCTTAGCCCGGTTGCGCTGGACGGCCGCGCCGACGGCCTGGCCCGGCGCGACAAAGCACGCCCGCGCCTGGGCGGCGCAGCCCGGGCGGGACTTCCACCAGACCGTGAAGGCAGTGCAATCGACCCGCGCCCCCTGCCGGCGGACCGCCTGGATATCGCTCTGGCGGCGAAGATGCTGCCCAGGGCGCATGCGCTTTGAATCCGCGGTCCCCAAGATCAAACGACGGTCAGGCGCTTGCGGCCCTTCTTGCGGCGGGCGGCGAGCACCTTGCGGCCGCCACGGGTGGACCTTCGGGCGCGGTAGCCGATTTTTCGGGCTCGTTTCTTGCGGTGCGGGCGGAAGGTTGGTTGCATGGATTCGCGGCGTTTAAGAGTTGACTCAAGTGGCCTACCGGCGGGGGGGTGTCAAGGGCGGGATTCTCGTGGCCGTGCCCCATTCCGGCGGGCCGATCATTCGGGGGCCAATGCCGAAGGATGCTTCGGCTCGTAAAGGCCGACGTCGCCTCCGCCGGGAAGCCGCATTCTCGTGACGGAACCCCATCGCTGTTCCCGAACCTTGGAGCACTCGACGCCCTTCTTTGCGAGCGAGGCCATCTCGGCCTTCAGGTCGTCGCACATGAAATAGAGTTCGTGCCCGCCACTCTCGTCGGACGGGTGAACTGCCGCCTCTCCCGGTGGAAGTGCGAAGACTAGCCAGCCATGGCCGGCATCAACGGATCTGAAACCGAGGACGTCGCGGAAGAATGCGCGATCCGCCTCCGCCTTTTTGCTGTAGACTATTATATGGGCGCCGAAGATCACTTGGCCTCCTTTGGGGTGGTATGAATTCCCAGCAGGCCTTGTGCTCCGCGGAATCGCTAGGGTTTAATCCAGAACAAATTAGGACACTGCACTTCTCCCGGCCTTGGCCCTCGGGTCAGTCGCCCGTCAGATTTGGAAGCTGTCGCTCGCGCTCCAAGCGCCTCCAGGCCTCCCAGATTGATGAAGCAGGCGGTGCACGGCGCCCAGCAGGTCCGTGGCCTTGATGGGCTTCAGGAGGAACGCATGGGTCGCCTGCTGGGCCTCCAGGGCCCCGGAGCCGTCCGCCGCGTCCGGAGCCAATCCGCTCATCGCGATGATCGGGATGTCGGGGCGGAGCTGCGGCAGCGCGCGGGCCAGCTCCGTGCCGCCGAGACGGGGCATGTCCACGTCGGTGATAACGAGGGAGATATCAGGGGCGCGGGAGATGAACAGTATGATCGCCTCCACGCCGTCTGCGCAGCTCAGGACCCTGTAGCCGTGCTTCTCCAGTATGGCGGTGCCGATGTGGCGGAACCCGGTATCATCGTCGACGACCAGGATCAGCTCGCCGTGGCCGTCTGGTATGTCAAAGGGCGAGGCGCTCGCCGCCTGGGGCGCCTCGCTTTCGACGGCAGGCAAGAATACGCGGAACGTCGTGCCGCGGCCGACCACCGTGTCCAACTGGACGAAGCCCTTGTGGTTGGCCACGATTCCGCGCACCGTGGAAAGCCCGAGGCCCGTGCCCTTGCCCGTCCCCTTGGTCGTGAAGAACGGGGTCCAGATCCGCTCCAGAACCTCGGGCGTGATGCCGGTGCCGGTGTCGCCGACCTCGAAGACAAGCCAGGGTCCCGGCCGAGCTCCCGGGATCTTGGTGGCCTCAGCCGCATTGAGCCGGCGGTTGGCCGCGGTGATGTGCAGCGTGCCGCCCTGCGGCATGGCGTCGCGGGCGTTCACGCAGAGGTTGAGGAGCACCTGGTGGATCTGCGTGGCGTTGCCCATCACCGGCCAAAGGTCGGAGGGGACCTTCTGCTCGAGCTCGATGGACTTGGGGAACGTTTCCGTGATGACGCCGATGATGTCGCGCGCAATGTGCTTCACCTGCGTGGGCTGGAGCTCGCTGGCGGTGCTGTGCGCAAACCCGAGGATCTGCTTCACGAGCCCGGCGCCGCGCGCCGCGCTCTTGTTGACGGTGTCGAGGATCTTCAGGTCGCGCGGCGTCGACAGGGCGTCGCGCAAGAGCGGCGCCGCGAACATGATCGGGGCGAGGACATTGTTGAGGTCGTGGGCGATGCCGGCTGCGAGCATGCCGATCGTGTCCAGGCGCTGCGCGTGGAGGAATTTCTCCTCGAAAAGCTTTTTCTCGGTGATGTCGGCCAGGAAGTTGAGGCGTGCCTTGGGCTGGCCCGCCTCGTCCCGGACGAGGGTGGCGTGGGCTTCCACTGTCAGGTTGCGGCCTTTGCGGTCCCTCATCCGGATCTCGCCGGTCCAGAACCCTTTGCCGTCGACAGCCGCGCGCACCGCCGCCAGGGCCTCGAGATCGTCCATGCCCAGCAGCTTCTCGGGCGCCTGGCCCAGCGCCTCGGCAGCGGTCCAGCCGAAAAGCTCCCCTGCTCCCACGTTCCAGAAGGCGATCTCGCCCTTCATATTCACGATCACGATGCCCTCGTGCGACTTGGACAGGATCTCATTCTGCTCGCGGATCAGGGCATCGGCATGCTTGCGCTCGGTGACGTCCTCCAGCGTCCCCTCGTAGTGCTGTTCGCCCGGCCCATCCTGCACCACATGAATGTTCAACCGGACCGGGATATGGGTGCCGTCCCGGCGGACCATCTTGGTCTCGAAGTCGACGACCCTGCCGGACTCTTTGAGCCGGCGCTGCAGATCGGCGCGTTCCGCGAGGTCGACGTAGCCGCTCTGCGCGCTGGTCACCTCGCGCATTGAGCTCTCGACGGACTCGTAGCCGAAGATCCGCGCCATCGAGGGGTTTACGGCCAGTATCCTGCCGTCGGGCTTCGTCGCGAAGATACCGATCCGCGCATTTTCAAAAATGCCGCGGTAGATGGCCTCGGCCTCGTGGTGTTTGGTGACGTCGGCGATGACCCCCTCCAGGTCCCACTTGTCTTGTCCCGCCGGCCGGATGACGACCTCCTCGTTGAGCCAGTGCACTCCGTCGGTTCCGATGATCCGGAACTGCTGCTCGTATCCGCGCTTCCCCCCGGCGAGCGCACTCTCGGCGGTGAGCCTGGTCCTCTCATGGTCGGGCGCATGGTCATCCCTCCAAAGGGTGCGGTCGTCTATTGGTGAGGCCAAACGGTAGACGGGGTTGTCGCGAAGCTGCGGCGGCGTCCGGATGTTCCAGCGGAATGACGTGCCCTCGCGCGTCACGTGGGCCCACCAGATAAGGACGTTGGACCGCTGCAGCGTATCCAGAATCAACCGGCCTTCGTCGGCCGTGGCGGCGCCGGTCCCTTGAGCGCCGGCGGACAAGGGTGGGCTCACCCGCGGTGGCCGGCGCAGGTATACCAGCCCTGCCGCGACAAGGCCGGCGAGGACCGCGGCGACGAGCGCCACGAACGGGGCTGTGAGAACTGCAAGAGGCAAGTGGTGAGGGGAATTCTCTTGGACACCTAAGGAAGGGCGCGGTGAATGGGGGCGGTCAGAGGACCAGTAGGATCAAGCTGCCGGCGATCACACCCTCGACTGGGTGGACTGTCAAACGCGCGCCCCTGGGGAAAATTACACATTTGATCAACGGAGGAAGGAGGCCCTGAGGCGGTCGGGCCCTGCGCGGGCCCCGGCGTCGTCCGGATCGGGCCGCAAAATGCGGCCAAATCAGGCCACCCCTATTCTCGTGGCGGCGTCCGGAGCCGAATCATGGCTTGCCGTCTGCGCGGATTGGCAAGACCCCGCGGCGTGCTGCGGGCGAGACGACTCGCGTTTGTTGGGGGAGCTTCTTTTTCAGCGAATCAGTGCTGCAGCATTTGACCGCGCCCCTTGAAAGGTGCTGAGAATGGGGGCGCACGGCCGTCCCCAACTTTCCCCAACCCCATGGCCTCCATGACCCATGACCCAGTGATCCCGCCTCGGAGGTCGCTCGCGGCCCTCCTAGTCCTTGCCCTGGCCCCGGCGGGTGCCCAAGCCCAGCCGCCGGCCAGTTCACCCCCGGCCGCGCAGCCGCCGAACGACCGCGATCCCCGGATGGACGCCTACTACCGGCTCGGGCCGGACTCGCAGCCTCAGCCCGGCGTGCCGAGGGGCCGGATTCTCGGGCCGAACTACCTGCCGTCCTCGGTCTTTCCCGGTGTCCAGCACACCTACTTCGTGTACGTTCCCGCCCAGTACGATCCCGCGCGGCCGACCCCGGTCATGATCTTCAACGACGGGCAGGCGATGATGGCCGAGCCGGGCGACGTCCAGGCGCAGGATGTCCTGGACAACCTGATCTACCGCCGGGAGATCCCCGTGATGCTCGGCGTCTTCATCAATCCGGGGCGCCGGCCGGGGCAGCCCGAGCCCAACCCGACCGACTGGGGGGACAGGACCACGATCCGGGCCGACGAGTACAATCCCCCGACCGACAGGTACGCGCGCGTGATCGTGGACGAGCTGATGCCGGAACTGAGGAAGGCCTACAACATCTCCCCGGATCCCGACCTGCACGCCATCATGGGCGCGAGCTCCGGCGGCTGCGCCGCCTTCGGCGTCGCGTGGTTCCGGCCGGACAGCTTCCGGAAGGTGCTCACCTTTGTCGGGAGCTTCACCGACATCCGCGGGGAAAACGTCTACCCGGAGCTCGTGGCGGCCAGCGAACGCAAGCCCATACGGATATTCCTTCAGGACGGCCGCAACGACAACAGGAACCCGACGAACCCGAAAAGGGACTGGTTCTACCAGAACGTCCGCCTGGTCGAGCAGCTGGTGAGGAAGGGCTACGACGTGAGCTACACGTGGGGGATCGGCAACCACGGCCAGAAGCAGGGCGGCGCGGTCCTGCCGGAGATGATGCGCTGGCTCTGGCGCGACCAGCCGGTGAGCACGGATCCCAGCGACCGCGTCGAGCGCGCATTCCGCGGACCGCCTGTCGCGGCCGGGGCCCAGGGGCCAGCCGCAAAGTAGCGAGACGCGGTCGGGGATGGCGTCGGCGTTCGCGCTGCAGGCCTTAAGCCGGCATAGAAGGCCCGCCAGGGGGCGGGCGCCATTAGCGCCATTGTCTTTCAAGAGTTGCCCCGCTTATCGGGCGGGAAGGAGCCGCGGAACATCCGGCCGACGGGCCGGTGAGCCGAATAAAGATTGTAATAAATTCATCAATAATCAGTTGGAAACTACGCATATGGGTGGCTTTTTCTAGGAATCGCCCTCGAGTTGAGCCATCCTGACGGCGCCGTGAAATTCGCACCCACAGCATTTAGCGGCAGGTTCCGGCCGACGCCGGTCGCTGTCATCGCCCAGGCCGTTCGCCGCGTCTGGGCCCGGGTTGCGGGGATTGGCGGCGGCGAACGCAGCATGCTTGAGGATGCGGTGCGATTGCCGGGCGATCTCGACAGCCGTGTCGACGCACCCGCAACGTGCCACGACCTCCGCCACGACGCGGCGCCGCACGTCTTCAAGGCGCCCGGCCTGGTCTACGATCCTCCGGTCCACGGGCAGCCCCTGCGCCGGCCCCTGCCCGCCGGCGAGGCGCACGCCGGTATCTTCGCGCCGGGGCGCGGCTCCAGGTCATCCGATCGGTTCAACCCGTGGGCGCCCCGCCAATGACCTTCCGGAGGAAAACGGGTTTGCTGGTCGCCGCGGCGGGCCTTTGGGCGGTGCCCGCCGGCGCGCAGCTGGTCATCGACAACTGGACGAGCACCTCGTCGGCCCTCTGGGGCAACGCGGGGAACTGGAGCGTGGGCGTCCCCACGAGTTCGAACACCGCGGTGTTCAACAACACCCCGGGGCTGGACACCTCCATCACGCTGCTGGCCGCCTCAACCGCGGGATCGCTTTCGTTCGTCAGCACCGGCGGCGCGAACAACTACACGTTCGACACGTCCGCGACCGAGAACACCAACACACTGACGCTGACCTCCGGAATCACGAATTCGGGCTCGGGCACCGTAACGTTCTTCAACGCGACGACCCTGGCCGGCTCCCAGACCTGGACCAACAGCGGCGGGGCGATGACCTTCAACGGCAACGTGAACCTCGGCTCCGGCACGTCGGGCTACGCGCTGGTCGTCGCAGGGAGCGGCGCCGTCAACATTGCCGGCGTCATCGCGAACGGGGGATCGGTGGCGGGAAGCCTCGAGGCCTCGGGCGCTGGCACGCTCACGCTCACCGGGACCAGCACCTACACGGGCGCGACCACGATAGACAGCGGGGCGAACCTGCAGCTCGGCAACGGGACGGCGAGCGGCAACGTAACCGGCACAAGCGGCGTCACGGACAACGGCACGCTCACGTTTGACGAGAGCGGCACCACGACGTTTGCGAAGATCATCTCGGGCACCGGCGGGATTACCCAGGGCGGGGCGACCGTCGCGCTCACCGGGGCGAACACCTATACAGGGGCGACCACGATCAACAGCGGCACGCTGACGGCGAGCAACGCGAGCGCCCTCGGCAACCTTAGCGCCGTGACCATCAACGGCAGCGGCGCCCTCGCCATCACGTCCGGCGACAGCAACGCCGTGGGCTCCATCGCGAGCACCAGCGCGACGAGCTCCATCACGATCGGGTCCAGCGCCACCACGCTCACGACCGGCGGCGACAACACCTCGACCACGTTTGCGGGCGTCATCTCCGGGGCCGGAAAGCTTACCGAGGCCGGCACGGGGACCCTCACCCTGACCGGGACGAACACCTACACGGGCGCGACGACGATCAACAGCGGGGCCAGCCTGCAGCTGGGCAACGGGACCACCAACGGGACCATCGCCGACACGGCCAGCATCGCCGACAACGGCACGCTGTTTCTCGACGAGAACTCAGCCGTGACGATCGGCAAGGTCATCTCGGGCAGCGGCGCGGTCACCCAGAACGGGTCGTCCGACACGACGCTCTCGGGCGCGAACACCTACACCGGGGCGACCACAATCAACAGCGGCACGCTCACGGCGAGCAACGCGAAGGCCCTCGGCAGCCTGAGCGCCGTGACCATCAACAACAGCGGCGTCCTCGCCATCACGGCCGGCGACAGCAACACCGTGGGCTCCATCGCGAGCAGCAGCGCGACTAGCTCGATCACGATCGGGTCCGCCGCCACCACGCTCACGACCGGCGGCAACAACTCCTCGACCACGTTTGCGGGCGTCATCTCCGGGGCCGGAAAGCTGACCGAGGCCGGCACGGGGACCCTCACCCTGACCGGGACGAACACCTACACGGGCGCGACGACGATCAACAGCGGGGCCAGCCTGCAGCTCGGCGACGGGACGACCAACGGGGCGATTACAAGCGCGAGCGGCATCGCCGACAACGGGACGCTGATCCTGGACGAGGGCTCCGCCGCAACGGTCGGCAATGTCATCTCGGGCACCGGCGCGGTCACCCAGGAGGGCGCGGGCACCGTGACCCTGAGCGCGACCAACACCTATTCGGGGGTCACGAACATAAACGGCGGGGCCCTCAGCGTTAGCGCGGACGCCAACCTGGGCGCCGCGCCGGGCGCGGCCACGGCCAACAAGCTCAACTTCAACGGCGGCGCGCTCGACACCACGTCCACCTTCACGCTCAACACTAACCGGGGGATCACGCTTAACGCGGGCGGCGGCACGTTCAGCCCGTCCTCCGGCACGACGCTGACCTACGGCGGCATCGTCGCGGGCAGCGGGGCCCTGACCGTGAACGGCGCGGGCACCCTCGTGCTCTCGGGCGCCAACACCTTCACCGGGGCGACCAACCTCGACGCCGGCACGCTCAGCATCAAGGCGGACAACAACCTGGGCGCGCCGCCCTCCACCGCCACCGCGAACCAGCTGAACTTCAACGGCGGGACGCTGGCCACCACGGCTAGCTTCACCCTCAACTCTGCCCGCGGGATGTCGGTTAGCTCGGGCGCCGGCAACGGCGGCACCATAAGCGTGGCCTCGGGCACGACGCTGACCTACGGGGGCCTGATTGCCGGCACCGGAAGCCTGACCCTTCCCGGGTCGGGCACCCTCGACCTGACCGCCAGCACCCTCAACTTCGGAGGGAGCGCGACGGTCACCTCCGGCGAGCTCGAGTTCACCGGCGCGCTGCCATCCATCGGCACGCTCACCCTGGGCACGGGCAGCACTCTGTTCGTCAACGGATCCGACCTTTCCGTCACGAACCTCGTGATCAGCGGCAATGCGATCATCGACTTCGGGAGCGGCTCCTCGATCCTGAACGCGAGCGACTTCACTGTCGACGCGGGCGCGACGC
>CAZCAJ010000038.1:0-37428 GCA_964496645.1 uncultured Opitutaceae bacterium | reverse complement strand
CCGCTGGCAGACTTGTAGCGATACTTCCCGTAGCCGATGATGGGCGACGGCCCCATGCCGGACATCACGGCCGGCGCGAGCTTCGGCGCGGCCCTACGGATTGCCTTGTGCAGGGTCGTCATCGCGTCGCGGCGATCGGCGGGGAGGGCGGCGAGGAATTCGTTTAGAGTGGGGAGTGTTTTGGGCATGCGGCGAGCCTGTGCGCCCGATGCTCAGCGATCAAATATGAATAAGCGGCGCGCTGGTGCAGCGTCGGAGCGACGCGGATTACACGTCCAGCTGCGGCCGCTTCGGATCGGGCCAGTCCAGGTGGAAGAACTTCCCCCGAGGCTGGTCGACGCGCTCGTAGGTGTGCGCTCCGAAGAAGTCGCGCTGGGCCTGCAGGAGGTTCGCGGGAAGCCGGGCCGAGCGATAGCCGTCATAGTAAGAGAGCGACGCGCTGAACGTCGGCGTCGGGACGCCGCATTCCGCGCCGAGCGCCACGACCTTGCGCCAGTTCGCCTGGGCGTTCCTGAAGGTCCTGTTGAAGTAGGGGTCGAGCAGCAGGTTCGCAAGGTCCGGCTTCCGGGCGTACGCCTCCGTGATCTTCTGCAGGAAGGCGGCGCGAATGATGCAGCCGCCCCGCCAGATCTGGGCGATCTCGCCGAAGTGCAGCTCCCACCCGAAGTCCTGCGCGGCGCCGCGCATCATCTGGAAGCCCTGCGCGTAGCTGCATATCTTCGAGCAGTAGAGGGCGTCGTGCACGGCGGCCACCAGCGCCCTCCTCGAGCCACGGTACTTCCTCGAGGGGCCCTTGAGGATTCTCGAAGCGGCGACGCGCTCGTCCTTGATCGCCGAGAGAAAGCGCGCAAAGACAGCCTCGGCGATCGTCGGCGCGGGAACGCCCATGTCGAGGGCGTTGGTCGAGGTCCATTTCCCGGTTCCCTTCTGCCCCGCCGCGTCGAGAACCACGTCGACAAACGGCTTCTTCGTCACCGGGTCCCTCTGCCTCAGGATCTCGCTTGTAATATCGATGAGGAAGCTGTCCAGCGTGCCCGTCTTCCAATCGGCGAAGATGGCGCTCATCTCGGCGGGCTTGAGCCCGAGCAGGCCCTTCAGGAGGGCGTAGGCCTCCGAGATCATCTGCATGTCGCCGTACTCGATCCCGTTGTGGACCATCTTCACGTAGTGGCCCGCCCCGTTCGCCCCGATATAGGCCGTGCATGGCACGCCCCCCACGACGGGCTTCCCGGGCGCGGCGCCCTCGATCGGCTTGCCGGTCGCCGCGTCGACCTTGGCCGCGATGGCCTCCCAGACCGGCTTGAGCTCCAGCCACGCCCCGAAGTCGCCGCCCGGCATGAGGGACGGGCCGAAGCGCGCGCCCTCCTCTCCGCCCGACACGCCGCTCCCGATGAAGCGCAGGCCCCTCTCGCCGTATGCCTTCTCGCGGCGGATGGTGTCAGTCCAGAGGGAGTTGCCCCCGTCGATCACGATGTCCCCCGGCGAGAGCAGGGGCGTGAGCCCGTCGATGACCGCGTCCGTCCCCTTCCCGGCCTGCACGAGGATCACGATCTTCCTCGGCTTTGCGATGGAGCCGACGAATTCCTCGAGCGTCCTTGTCCCGATGATGCCGCCTGGCGTGCCCGGATTCCCGGCGACGAATTTCTCGGTCTTTTCGGTCGTCCGGTTGAAGACGGATATCTGAAACCCGTGGTCGGCGATGTTGAGGGCGAGGTTCTGGCCCATCACGGCCAGGCCGACGAGCCCTATGTCGGAAAATGGTTTGGCCATAGGGTTGCCAATGTCCCATCCCCGACCCTGAAATCCAAGTAGTTTTTCCGCCCGCTACTTCTTCTTGGCCGAGGGGATGTCCGGCGTGCCCGCCTGCTTCGTCTCGTAGGCCCCGGCCGCCGGGAAGAAGGGCGCAATCCGGTTCATCAGGGGCGTCAGGAACCTGGGCTCGTTGCGGTGATAGATCCAGTTGAACCAGATCAGCCCCGCGGTGACAAACACCACCCCGCCGATGACGAACTTGTTCACCTTCAATACATTCCGGATGACTATGACGGCGGCGATGACAGCCAGCACCGCAATGCCCAACTTCAACCAGAACGCTGGCGGGATCTTCTCGAGCCTTTCCAGCGTCGTGGTGGCGGCCGCGAAAATGAGGTAATTGCAGCTCATCCTTGGGTCCCGATACGTACACCCGAGGGGCCCGCCGTGTCGAGCCGAAGCAGAATCCGCCGGGGCAGCCCCCGCCGGACCGTCACCCGGCCTTCCCGCGCCGCCGGCCCCCCGGGGGCCGGCCGTCCGCGGCGCAGTTGATCCATTCGGTCGCGCCGTCCGCGTAATGCTCCTTCTTCCAGATGGGCAGGCGCTCCTTGATCTCGTCGATGATATAGCGGCAGGCCCCGAAGGCCGCGCCGCGGTGTCCCGCGGTGACCCCGACCCAGACCGCGATGTCTCCCAGCCCGAGTTTTCCCGTCCGATGCACGCACGCGGCCCCTGTGATGCGGAATTTCCGCCCGGCCTCCGAGAGGACCTTCTCCCCCTCCTTTTCCGCGAGCGGGCCGTAGGCCTCGTAATCCAGGGCCGTGACGGTCCGTCCGCCGTTTTCCGCCCGCACCCGGCCCTCGAAGGTGACGCAGGCCCCGGCGCGCATGTCGCGCAGGCCCTCCACGAGGGCCGCGGCGTCGATCGCCTTTTCGGTCAGCATGAAGCCCATGCGCTCAGCCTCCGGCAATCGGCGGCATGAACACAAGCTCGTCGCCGTCGCTCACCGCGGTCTCCCATGTCCGGAACTCGCCGTTTATCGCGACCCGAAGCCTGTCGGCCGGAAGCGAGAACGGATGGCGTCCGCGCAGCGCCTCGTAGAGCGCCCCCGCCGTGGCCGCCTCGGTCACGATCCTCTCCTCGTCGAGCCCCCTCTGCTCGCGCAGGATGGCGAAGTAGCGCACGCGGACCGTCTTCTTCATAGAACCCTGTAGTCCTTCTTGCCGCCGGTCTTCTCGAGCAGGCGGATCTCGCGGATCACGATCCCTCGCGCGACGGACTTGCCCATGTCGTAGAGCGCGAGCGCCGCCACGCTCGCGCCGGTCAGGGCCTCCATCTCGACCCCGGTCCGGGCCCTGGTGCTCACCCGGCAGTGGATCTCCACCTCGACCGAGCCGTCCGCCCGTGCCGCGCGCGGCTCGATCTCAACCCTGCAGTCGTCCAGCGCGAGCGGGTGGCAGAGCGGGATGAGCCCGGCCGTCCTCTTCGCCCCCATGATCCCGCCCAGGACCGCCGTCTGGAACACGGACCCCTTCGGTGTCGCGATGTCGCCGCCCGCGAGCAGCCGCGCCAGGGGCCGCGGCAGCGCGACGACCGCGACCGCGTGCGCGGTCCGCCGGGTCGCGGTCTTCCCCCCCACGTCCACCATCCGGGGGCGGCCGCGGGAGTCGACGTGCGACAGGGTGCGTCTGGAGGCCATTTGCGCCTGGACGATGGAGTTCCGCCCGCGTCCTTTCAACCGCAACCTGCGCGCGGCGCACCAATCAGACCCATCCCCGGAACGGCGCGACGTAGCCCGCGGGAAACACGTTCTCGCCGGCCGGGAGCTCGACGAACCCGTCCGTTTCCACGAGGCCCGCGAAGTCGCCGGACGTGCCCACGGCCCCAGGGGTCGCGAGCAGCTCCGCGCGCGGCCCGCTCGAGAGCCGGACCGGGACGAGCCACGCGAGCCCCTGGCGGACCGCGACCGGCTGGGCGAGGGCGGCGAGAAGCGGGGCCTTCGGGGGCATGCCGCTCGCGTGGTCCAGCGCCGGCAGGACGTACCTGTGGAGGCAGGTGTAGGACGACACCGGGTTGCCGGGCAGGGCGAACACCGGGGTCAGCCTCGCGCTCAGCCCGAACCAGAAGGGTTTCCCGGGCCGCTGCGCCACGCCGTGGAAGACCCTGCGGACACCCTGCCGCTCGAGCTCGGCCGGCAGGAAGTCGAACTTCCCCTTGGACACGCCGCCGGTGATGAGCACGACGTCGTACTCGGCGATGATGTGCCAGAGCATGTGCTCGATCTCGTGCTGGACGTCCCGGAGGTGGAAGCGGTCCGCGCGCGGATATCCGGCCCTTATGAGCGCGGCCCTGAGCGAATGGTCGTTGCTGCGGCGGATCTGGTGGGGTGCGACCAGCGCGTCGACCTCGACCAGCTCGTCGCCCGTCGAGACCACCGCGACCCTGGGCGAATGGGCGACCGTCAGGGCGGGATGCCCGCATGCGGCCGCGACCGCGATCTCGCGGCCGGTGAGCCGGGCGCCGGCGCGGACGATCACCTCGCCCATCTTGTGGTCGGAACCGCGCCTGTGGACGTTGTCCCCCGGCGCGGCGCCCTTGGCCGGCCGCACGGCGACCCACCCGCCCTCGCGGGCCGTCTCCTCGTAGGGGATGACGCAATCCGCGCCCGCGGGCAGGACGGCCCCTGTCATGACCTCTATGCACGCGTCGTCCTTGGGGCCCAGGTCGAAGGGCCGCATGCCGGCCGCCTGGGTGGCCTCCACCCGGAACCTAGAGATCCCCCCGGCGACAGCCGATGCGCGCAGCGCAAAGCCGTCCATCGTCACCCTGTCGAACGGGGGCAGGTCGCGGTCCGCCCGCAGGTCGCTGCGCAGCACCCGGCCGTGCGCCTCGGATATGGCGCAGTCCTCCTTGTGGAAGAGGGGGATCGCGTCGAGGATCAGCTTTTCTGCGCCTGCGGGCGTGAGCATGCCGCAGGGTAAGACAGAAATCGCGCTTCGCGAAACCACGATTTAATTCTTTTTTGGGCGATCGAAGGCGCGGCCGAGCGGGCCGCTCCCGCGGGGCCGCGCGGCGGCGGCGGGCTCCAAATCCCTCCTCGCGAAATCGCGGTTTCTTGCTTCTCTTGCCTTTCCCATGGCCGCCACCCGCGACACGTTCGGTCGCCCAGTCCGCGATCTCCGGATCTCGGTCACCGACCGCTGCAACTTCCGCTGCCCCTACTGCATGCCGCGGGAGGCGTTCGGGCCGGACCATCCGTTCCTGGGCGCCGGGCGGCTCATGACGCGCGACGAGCTCATACGGATTGTCCGGGCGTTCAAGGGCCTCGGCGTCGAGAAGATACGCCTGACTGGCGGCGAGCCCCTGCTCAGGGGCGACCTTCCGGCGATCATCCTGGCGATCAAGCGTGACCTGGGCGTCGCCGACGTCGCGCTGACGACCAACGGGTGGTTCCTCGGCCAGCAGGCCGGGGCGCTCCGCGCGGCCGGGCTGGACAGGCTCAACGTCTCCGTCGACTCGCTGGACGAGGAGACGGGCGGCCGGATGAACGGGCTCGGCTTCAGCGTGTCGCGCGTCCTGGCCGGGATAGACGCCGCCGCGGCCGCGGGCTTCCCGATCAAGATCAACTGCGTCGTGCAGCGCGGCGTTAACGAGGGCGAGATCATCTCGCTCTGCGAGTATTTCCGGGAGAAGGGCCACACGCTGCGCTTCATCGAGTTCATGGACGTGGGCAACACGAACCACTGGTCGCACTCGCAGGTGGTGACCGCGAAGGAGATAGTCGAGCGCGTGTCCGCGGCCTGGGCGCTCGAGCCGGTGGGCCCGGCGTACCGGGGCGAGGTCGCGGCGCGCTACCGATACGCGGACGGCCGCGGCGAGATAGGGATCGTCAGCTCGGTGACCGAGCCCTTCTGCAAGGACTGCAACCGGGCGAGGCTTTCCGCCGACGGGAAGCTCTTCACGTGCCTCTTCGCGTCCGCCGGCCACGACGTGCTGGGCGTCGTCAGGTCGGGCGCGGACGACCGCGCGGTCTCGGAGTTCGTCTCCGGGATCTGGCGCGCCCGCTCGGACCGCTACAGCGATGAGCGCGCCAAGGTCCTGGCTTCCGGGAAGGAGCGCAAGAAGGTCGAGATGAGCTATATCGGGGGCTAGGTGCGGCGGCCCTCAGGCCTGATCTTCTTCACTATGGCGAGGAGCGCGGCGAAGTCCTCCTCCCTCGTCCTGCTTTCGATGACGTGGTCGAACTTCGGGGCCTCGCGGAGCTCGGCCTCGGCGGTGGCCATCCTGCGTGATATCTCCGCCTCGTCGTCCTTGCCCCGCTCCCGCATGCGCGCGAGTAGCCGTTCGTAGTCGACGACGATGAACACCGTGGTCATCGCCCTGCGCAGCAGGGGGTCTTTCTCCGCCAACCGCCTGAGGCTCTCGACCCCCTGGACGTCGACGCTCATCACGAGATCCATTCCCTTGGCGAGCGGCCCCATGACGCTGGCGGCCAGCGTTCCGTAGCGGCGCTCGCCGTGCACCCATGCCCACTCCAGGAACTCCCCCGCCGCCACCTTGGCGTCGAATTCCTGCGGCGAGAAGAAGTGGTAGTGGACCGCGTTCGCCTCGCCGATGCGGGGCGCCCGAGTGGTGCTCGTCACGACCCTCGTGAAGCCCAGGCCCGCGGCGACCAGGCGGTCGCAAAGCGTGCTCTTTCCCGAGCCCGCCGGTCCGGCGATTACGAGCAGTATGGGGTCCTTCGCGCCGGTCCGCGGGTCGGGGGTCATCGCACTGTGAACGCCACCCCGCAGAGCAGGAAGCCGTAGGCCACCAGCAGCCCGCCCAGGCCCCGGGAACGCGCCGGCCGCGCGAAGAGCCAGTCGAGGAAATCGCGAAGCCTCCAGGGCTGGGCCCCGAGCCAGATCGCCAGGGTGAGGGCCGCGTAGACGAACCCCACCATGAACAGGCGCTGCGGGCGGTCGTAATCCATGAAGGCCGCGTTCAGCAGGGGTGCCGACCCGATCAGGACGATCGCGCAGGCTCCCCTGACGCCGAGGAAGTCCGGCACGCACCTGAAGGCGAGGACCGCGATGGCCGCGAAGCCGATGAAGAGGATCATCCGGTATTCGCCGAAATCCGCCTTCGAAAGGTTCCAGATGTTGTAGAGGAACCAGGCGGCGCCGGCGCTGAAGACGACATACCCGGCGGAGGCCGACCTCGGGAAGGCCCTTATCGCGGCCTTTATCCCGGCATGGTCCGCCAGAAGCGGCGCGCCCAGCGCAACCAGGATCAGGCCGCAGGCGAGCGTGGCGGTGAAGAGCGACATTGGCGGGATGGGCGAACGTCAGAGTGACGCGGGGCCGCGCGCGGATTGCAAGCCGGCGTCCGCGGGGACCGGGCTCCCGTAGAGCGTGCTCACGCTCGCGCCCGTGATCTCAACGGGGACGAGCGAGCCCTCGAGGCCCGGCGCGGCGTCGAAGACCGCGACCCGGTTGCCCCTCGTCCGCCCCGTGAGACGCAGCCCGGTCTTGTCGGGGCCCTCGACCAGGATCTCCTGCACCGTCCCCACGAGCGCCTGGCTCCTCCTGAGCGAGCCGGCCCGCAGGAGCTCGAGGAGGACCTTGTTGCGCTCCTCCCTGACCGGGTCGGGCACCTGGCCGGGCATCGCGGCGGCCGCGGTCCCCGTGCGGACCGAGTACTTGAAGACGTAGGCCATGTCGTAGTCCACCGCCCTGCAAAGCGAGCAGGTCTCCTCGAATTCCGCGTCGGTCTCGCCGGGGAACCCGACGATGATGTCGGTCGAGAACGCCATGGACGGCTGCGCGGAGCGGAGCGAGCCGACGATCTCAAGGTAGCGCCCGCGCGTGTACGGCCTTCTCATCGCCTGAAGGATCCGGTCGCTGCCCGACTGCACCGGGAGATGGACGTGCTCGCCCAGCTTCGGGAGGCGGCCGAACGCCTCCGCCAGGTCCCTCCTGAATCCGCGCGGATGCGGCGAGGTGAACCGGATGCGTTCCACCCCGGCGATGGCATGGACGCGCTCGAGCAGCTGGACGAAGGGCGAGACCCCGCCGGTGTGGGGGTAGTCGCGCCTGCCGTAGCTGGTCACGATCTGCCCCAGGAGCGTGATCTCCCGCGCTCCCCGCTCCGCGAGCCCCTCGCATTCGCGCACGATGTCGTCCATCGGGCGCGACCGCTCGTCGCCTCTCGTCGTCGGGACGATGCAGAAGGAGCAGTCCATGTTGCACCCCTGCTGGATCGACACGAAGGCGCACACCCGCCTGTCGGGCCCCTCCATGTGGTCGCGGATGGTGTTCTGGGAGCCCTCCTCGGGCGCCGTGTCGACGATCGCCTCGCCGATCGGGACGCCCGCTTCGCGCGCCGCCCGCAGGTTGTCGAGATAGTCGGGAACCCTGTGGAACTTCTGGGTGCCGACGATCAGGTCCACGTCGGGCAGGCGGTCGAGCAGGCTTGCGCCCCGGTTCTGCGCCATGCAGCCCAGGATGCCCAGGATGAAGTCGGGGTCGCGCTTCTTCCTGGAGGCGCAGTAGCCCGCCTTGCCGATCGCCTTCTGCTCGGCCGCGTCGCGTATGCTGCAGGTGTTCAGGAGGAGCACGTCGCACTCGTCCTCGCTCGCCACGATGCGGTAGCCCCGGGCGCGAAGCATCGCCGCGACGGCCTCGCTGTCGCGCTCGTTCATCTGGCATCCGTAGGTCTTTATGTGGACCCGGTTCATTCGCAGGAGGGGACTTGGGTAGCCTCCGGGAAAACCCCGGTCAAACGGGAACTGCCCGCCCGCGGCGCCGCGGCGGCCCCCCGGGAGGCGGCACTTTCCGCGATTTCCGCCGCATTTTGCGTCAATTCTGTTCGCAACCCGCCCCTGCGATGGTTTGCTCGCAGGACATGGACCCATCCGACCCCCACGACGGAAATCCAGATTCCCCCACCCCCACTCCCGCCCCCGTCACCGGGGACGGAGCCGCACCTGCGCCGGCGACCGACCATCCGGCCCTGGCCGTCGGTCCCCGCCTGGAGGCCGCGCGCGAGCGGCTGGACGCGAAGGACCTCGCCGGGGCCGTCGCGATCTACGACGAGGTGCTCGCGAGCGCGGGGGACCGCGCCGACGTGCTGGTGACGATCTCGGGCGATCTCGGAGCGACCGGCAACATCGCCCAGATCATCGAGCTTATCGCACCGCGCTACGACGCGCAGCGCCACGGCCCCGCTACCGGGCTCAACCTCGTCCAGGCCTACCTCGCGGTCCGCAACGCGGACGCGGCGCAGCACGTCCTCGACATCCTCTTCTCCCTCAACAGGCCCGAGCTCGAGGACCGGCTCCACGGGTTCTCAAACGCGATCGCCGAGCTCATCAGCGAGGGCGCCGTGAAGGGCATCCCGCAGGCCGATTCCCACGCGGACGGGCCGGCCCCGGTGGGACTGGCCCTGGTCACGCTGAGCAGGCCGGTGTGGGCGTACGGCCTGGAGGCGTTCGAGGACATCCTTCCGAAGAAGGAGGGCCGGGTGCGCCGAGTCGCCTTCGCCCAGCTCGCGCTTCCCGGCGCGTACCCCGACATCGAGGCGGCCATGAAGCAGCCCATGGATGAGCTCGGGCGGCTGTCGCGCGCTATTCCCCTCTGGTTCGCCGAGACGTTCTATTTCTCGCCCGCCTATTCCCCGATCGCCGCGCTGGGCTGTTTCCACGAGGCCGACGGCGCGAAGCGCCCCGCGATCTTCCCCACGGACTGGACGGTCGAGAACGTCGGGCAGCTCGCCGGCACGACGACCGGAGGGCTGGACTACATCTTCACGGGCTCGCTCCGGCGCGAGCCCGGGGAGCTCTCGCTCGTCCTGCGCATCTGGGAGGTCAAGAAGCTGCGGGAGCGCAAGCAGATCTCGATCCGCTGGACGGCGGCGAGCGCCGACTCGGAGCTGAAGAAGCTCCATGAGTACGTCCGCGCCTACATGGAATGGGCGCCCTACGCCGAGGGCTCCGGCATTCCCTACGCCCCGCCGTCGAGCGCGACCCCATGGCTCGACGTCCTGGCGTCCCTGCTGAGCCTCTTCCTGGTCGAGAAGAATCTGCTCCCGCGGGACCAGATTGGGGATTTCCTCCCCATCTTCGACGAATTCGCGCCGCACGCGTTCAGCCCGCCAGCCTCGTCCCTTGCCTGGATCTCGCTCCGCTCCCGGGCGACGTCGCTTGGGCTGGCGCCAAACCTGACCGACGTGCTCCTGAGCCGCCACCCGGCCGTCGTCCGCGCCCGCAAGTTGATCGAAGCCTGACAGGCGGGCCCGGTTCGGCCCGGCGGCATGAATCCACCCACCTCTGACCTGCGCATCCGCGCGATTCGGCCGCTGCCGGCGCCGGCCCTTTTTCAGGAGGCGTTCCCCCTGGACGAGGCCGGCGCCTTGCGCGTGTTCCAGGCGCGCCGGCAGATCTCCTCGATAATGTCGGGGGCGGACGACCGGCTGCTCGTGGTGGTGGGCCCGTGCTCGATCCACGACCCGGGGGCGGCGGTAGAGTTTGCCGGGAACTTGCGCGCCGCCGCGGAAAGGCATGCCGGCGAGCTCGTGGCCGTGATGCGGGTCTATTTCGAGAAGCCGCGCACGGTGGCCGGCTGGAAGGGCCTGATCAACGATCCGGACCTCGATGGGACATTCCACATCAGCAAGGGCCTGAGGCTTGCCAGGAAGCTCATGGTGGAGATCACGGCCGCCGGCGTTCCGATAGCGACCGAGTTCCTGGACACGACGCTGGGCCAATACTACGCGGACCTTGTGAGCTGGGGCGCCATAGGCGCCCGCACTGTCGAGAGCCAGGTGCACCGCCAGCTGGCCTCGGGGCTTTCGATGCCGGTCGGGTTCAAGAACCGGACCGACGGGAACGTCCAGGTGGCCGTCGACGCGATCCTGTCGGCCCGACATCCCCACTGGTTCCCCTCGCTTACGCGCAGGGGGACGCCGGCCTCCATGGGGACGACGGGGAACGACGACACCCACCTTGTGCTCCGCGGGGGATCGAACGGTCCGAATTGCTCGGCCGAGGACGTCCGGTCGGCCGTCGAGCTTCTCACCCGCAACGGGCTTCCCCCGCACCTCATGGTGGACTGCAGCCACGGAAACAGCGGAAAGGATGCCGAACGCCAGTGCGTGGTCGCCGCCGACGTGGCGTCGCGGATCGCCGCGGGCGACCGCGCCATCGCGGCGGTCATGATCGAGAGCAACCTGCTCGGGGGTTCACAGGACTACCAAGCGGTCCCGCTCGTGCGCGGGAGGAGCGTCACGGACGCCTGCCTCTCGTGGGAGAAGACGCTTCCCGTTCTCGCCCAGCTAGCGGGCGCGGTGGGGGAGCGCCGAATGGTCCGGGCCTGAGGGCCCGTCCGGTCCGGCGGCGCAGCCGGCCTCAGCTCGCCGGGGGCGCCGGCGGAGCCTCGGGGGGAGATTCCGGCGGGGTATCCGGCTTGGCCTCCTGTGCAGCGTCCGGCGCGGCGTCCGGGGCGGCGCCCGCCTCTGCAGCCGGCGTTTCCTCCGGGGTGGCGGCAGGGGTGGCGTTCCCTTCCGCGGGTTCCTTCCCCTTCTGGCCGTGGCGGCGACCCCCCCTCCTCGCCGATTCGCCATCCTGGCCGCCGGGGAATTTCGAAACCTTGGCGTTGAGCCACAGCTCGCCCTTTGCGTTGAGGTTGAGC
Source organism: uncultured Opitutaceae bacterium (assembly GCA_964496645.1). Taxonomy (GTDB): domain Bacteria; phylum Verrucomicrobiota; class Verrucomicrobiia; order Opitutales; family Opitutaceae; genus Palsa-1447. Next base: position 26,008 of record CAZCAJ010000038.1, on the reverse strand, counting down.
CAGAAGATCTCGCCTGCGTGCTCCGCAAACGCCGGCCGCTCGCGGGGCTTCTTCGGCACCCGGAGCCCCGACGAGCAAAGGGCGCCGAGAAGCTCGTCGACCGACTTGCCCAGCTCGCCCGCTAGGCGATCCACGGGAGCGGCGACCCCTCCCGTCTTGGTCTCCTTGAGAAGGAGCCGGACGGCGGCGAGCACGTTTCCCGGCGCCGGGGTCGTGGAATCCAGCAGCGGCGGTTCCGCGCCAGCGGGCGCCTCCGCGGCCTTCTTGCGCGCATTGATCCAGATCCCGCCGCGCTGGTCCTTGTTGAGCCACCACAGCTCGTCCCCGATCTCCCGTTGGACAGGCGAATCGCCCCCGTCGCCCGGGGACGCGAGCCCCATGGCGTTGAATGCCTCGACGAGCGCGGTCTCGCTGCACTTCAGCGCCCGGGACAGGAAGCTCACGCTGCCCGAGCCGCCCGGCTCGCGGCGGTTTCGGCGCATCTGGGGGCGTATCCTCTCCAGGAGGGCCTCGCCCTGGGGAAGCGCGGCGGCCGGAGCTCCCGGCTCCTTCTCGCCCCCATGGCTTTTCTGCTTGGATCTGCGCTCCTCCCCCTCCCCGGCGGCATCGGCCCCCGCAGGCGCCTCCTCCGCCTCGACCCGCGCAGCCTTCACGGTCCGGAACACCGGCCGGGATTTCTCCTTCGTGTTGACCCAGAGCTCCCCGCGCCGGTTTATGTTCACCCAGAAAAGGTCGCCGTCAAAGTCCACGTAGACGGGCTTCGCGTCCTCGTCGTCGGGGATCTCGAGGCCGCACTCCTTCAGGGCGCCGATCACGTCGGCCTCGGAAAGGTCCCATTTCTTGGCGAGATAGTCGACCCCGACGGAAAAGCCCGGCCCCCGCTGGTTCCTGCGGAAATGGGGGCGCATCGCCTCGAAGAACGTCGGCAGCTCGTCCTCGGCGCTCAGCTTGTCCCACTCATCCTCGGGGGCGTCCGCCTCGGGGGCGTCGGGATCCGAGTCGCGCTCCGTGTCGCGCAGGCGCCTCAGGCCGTCCTGATTGGGGTGCGCCTCCTCGGCAGGCGCCTCGGCCGGCGCCGGAGCGGACGCGGCCGTGGCGCTGCGGAACTTGGCCTCGAATTCCACGCGGAGCTTCTCTGCCTCGGCCCGGGCGGCGGCCGCCGCGGCGTCCTCCAGGGTCCAGTCGCGCTGCGTCGGGCGCCGCGCAAGCCCGGAAAAGGCCAGGGGATTGTCCGGCTGCCCCCGGAACTCGACTATCTCCCACTCTTCCGTTCCAAGCTGGTTGAGAAATGACTCAAGCAGCGCGGGCGTGGCGAAGCCCCCCTTGCCGCTAGAGATTACCTTGTATTCCCAGACTGCCATAATTTTTTGGGTGAGGGTTAGACATCCCAAAAGGAGAGCCTCTTGCCGAGTCAATTCTTGGCGGAACTGCGAACCGCCCCCAGGCGGGGGCCGGATCATCCCGGCCGGGACGCCACCGTTTCGGCGGGCGGGCAGCCTGGACTTGGGCGTTGGACGGGCAGAATCGGCCCGTGAGAACCATGCTCGCGCACCGTGACCGCGATTCGCCGGAATCCTATGGGCCAGCCCCCGGGGGCCCGGGTCCGGACGCCCGACTTCGCCGGCCCCCTGGCAGCCAGTTCCGGCCCCGGCGGGCCTCACGGTGCTTGCAATTCTGAATGATTAGGTGCCTAATCATCTCTCCAAGAATGAACAACGTCATTTCTGAGGCGGCATGGGCGCACAGGACGGCGATGGCCGCGGCGGCCCTGTTCGCGCTCGCGATCGCGCCCTTCGCCCGGGCCGACGGCGCGGCCCCGGGGGCGCTCACGCTCGCGCAGACAATCGACACCGTGCTTGCGCGCTACCCGTCCATCGACGCCGCGCGCGCCGCGATAGACGCCGCGCGCGCGCGCACGATGCAGTCGAATTCGGCCCGGCTGCCCCAGGTGACCGGCCAGGGCGGCTACTCCTATTTCTCGCCCCGCCCGTACGTGGCCCTCTCGCTTCCGGGCCTGCCGGGCGGCTCGATCTACGAGAGCGTCCAGAATTCGTACACGCTGAGCGTCACGGCAAGCCAGCTGCTCACCGACTTCGGCCGGACCGACAAGATCGTCGACATGGCGCGCGCCGGGCAGCTTACGGCGCAGGACGCGCTCGAGGAGACGAGGCACCAGCTCGGCTACCAGGCGATCCAGTCGTTCTACAGCGTGCTGCTGCTCCGGAACTCCGCCGATGTCGCCAGGGAGGAGATCGGCGCGCTCGAGGAGGCCCTGCGCATCGCGGAGAAGAAGTTCGGGGCGGGCAGCGCGACGAAATTCGACGTGCTCACGACCCAGGTCCGCCTGGCCAACGCGCGCAACCACCTCACCGACACGCTCGCCGCGCTTGAGAAGCAGGAGAACGGGCTGCGCGAGCTCCTGGGCCGCCGTCTCGGGGAGCCGCTCGACATCGCAGGGAGCTTTGACGCGGACGCGCCCGCGATTGCCGAATCGGCGGCGATCGCCGACGGCCTGCGCAACCGGCCCGAGATGAAGCTTGCGCTCGATGCCGAGCAAACCGCGCGCCTGAAGCACGACGCTGCGGACCGCGGCAACCGCCCGACGCTCGCCGCGCAGGTCACCGGCGGGGTCGAGGACGGAATGCTTCCCAGCCTCTACGACAACAAGGGATTCGTCTCCGCGGGCGTGTCCCTCCAGGTTCCGATCCTGACGGGCCGGCGCGTGACGGGCGAGCGCATGGAGGCGGCCGCCGACGTACGGTCGGCACAGGCGCGCGAGCGCGAGCTGGACGACACGATTACGAACGACGTGGCGAACGCCTACACGGACCTGAACGCGGCGAAGGCCCGGCTGGGAAGCGCAGACACGCTCGTGGCCCAGGCGAGCGAGGCCCTTGCCCTGGCCCAGACACGGTACGCGAACGGCGTCATCACGAACTTCGAGCTCCTGGACGCGCAGAGCTCCCTGCGGGCGGCCGAGCTCACCCGCCTGCAGGCGCGCTACGACTGCGTCCTCGCCCGGCAGGCCGTCGCGCGGGCCGCGGGCGTCGCCCCGCAGCCCTAGGCGTTCTCCCGGCCTCGGTCGCTAGCGGCGAAGCGGGAGGAGCTCGCGCAGGCGCCGGTCCCGCAGGGAGAGGCCGGCCCAGACGAGGACGCCGCACGCCACGGGTATCAGCCACGACTCGCCAACCCGAAGGCAAGTGGCCGTCGCGCCGCCGAGGTAGCCGGTCAACAGGATCGCGCCGAGGACCGCCGTGCTGGGAATCAGGTAGAGGACCGTGCAGGCGAGCTCGGCAATCCCGATGGCCGCGACGAGGCCTTCCGGATACCCGAAATGCGCGAACCCCTGGACCACCGACGTGGGCTTCGCCAGCTTCATCACGGCGCTCAATAGCAGGATAAGCACCGGCAGGGCGCTCAGAACGTAGCCGGTCCGGGTCAGCATCTTCGAGGCGGCGGGAGTCTTGGGGAGCGGTTCCATATGTACTTTACCGAAGGAAAATGTGGTCCCATCGGGCAGGGCAAGACCACAATCGCGGGCCCGGGCTCACTGTACATCGGGCGCCTTCTGGGCCGTCCCAGCCGAATTCCGGGACGGGTCCGCCGATGGGCGATGCGCCTTCTCATTGATCTACAGTCTGATACGCCAGCCCGGCCGAGCTTGGCCTTGCTTGGGCATGCGAGTCCGCACTTCCGAGAGCGCCCTACGCACCTTTGCGCCCGGCAACACGGGGATCCTGGGCCCCCGGCATTGGTCGCCGGCGGCTGTTGACGACGTTTCGCGGGCGTGTTGGGGTCGGCGCATGTACACGATCATCGGCGGTGACGGGAAGGAGTACGGCCCCGTGACGGCTGACCAAGTCCGCGCCTGGATCGCCGGGGGCAGGGCGAATGGGGACACAAGGATAAAGGAGGTTGGGACCGACGATTGGAAAAAGATAGCGGACCTGCCCGTGTTCAGCGGGCCGGGTCCCGGCGACGGCGCCCCTCCGGTCGCGGCGGCCGTCGCGGCCGGCGCTCCCCAGCTTAACATCATCAGCTGCTACGAGCGCAGCTGGGCCCTCCTCAAGGCCAACTTCTGGCCGCTGGTCGGCGTGAACCTTCTCTTGATGCTGATCTTCACTGCGCTCGGGTCGTTCCATTTCTTCGGGCTGTTCTTCCTCAGCCCCCTCCTCGGCGGCGTCCTCTCCGGCGGTTGGTACTACTATTTCATCCTGAGGATCCGCGGCCAGCCTACGACGGTGGGCGACGCCTTTGCCGGGTTCTCGCGGGCGTTCGTCACCCTCGTCGTGGCGGGGCTGCTGGTCACGATCTTCGTGACCGTGGGGCTTTGCCTGCTGGTCATCCCTGGCATCTACCTGGCGATCGCCTATGCGTTCACCTACATGCTCGCGACCGACAAGCGGCTCCCGGTCTGGGAGGCCATGGAAACGAGCCGGCGCATCATCACGAGCCAGTGGTGGAGGGTCCTCGGCCTCGTGCTCCTCGGCGTCCCGTTCATCATCCTCGGGTTCGCCGCGCTCGGGGTGGGGATCCTCGTGGCGATGCCCCTCGTCGTGGGGGCGGTCGCCTACGCCTACGAGGACCTCTGCAACCCCAAGGCGTGACGGCCCGGGCAGGCGCCGCCGCCCGCGGATTTCTCAGGGCCTCTTGTCCCTGCCAAGGGCAGCGTCGAGCGAGAGCTTTCCCGGGCCGAACGCGAACGCGATGGCGGACGCAAGGAGGAACAGGAAGGGCGCCGCGGACACGAACTTGTCGGAATCGGTGAAGATCGCGCCGAGCGCCGCCCTTTCCGCCGTCGCGTAGGCGACGCACATCACCCCCATCAGCACGAGCGACGCGCAGCGTGTGTAGAGGCCCGCCAGGAGCAGCAGCCCGAACACGCACTGGATGGAGGCTACGAGGATCGCATTCGCCCTGGGCATCGGTATGCCAAGGCTCGCGAAATACGACGCGACCCTGTCGAGGTTCTGCAGCTTTCCCTTGCCGTCGATGAAGAACTGCCAGCCCCAGTAGAGCCGGATGACGAGCAGGAGCGGGCTTCTGAGAAACCCGCCGATGGTCGCGAGGAAGTTGTCGAGTTTCGAGATCATGCGTGTTTGGGGAGGTTGAATCTGGCGGCGAGGGAGGCCTGGCCGCCCGTCCTTTCAAGATGCGTCCCGGCGCCTTTTATTCCCGTGGCGGCAAAACCAGCCCAGCGCCATCCAGGACGTAAACCAGGCCTTCACCTGCGCCGGCCCGACCCCGGGGCCACCGGCGGCGATCGCCCGGGAGAGCGTCCGGCCCCCGGCCAGAGCCTCGAGGATCCGGAACGCAGCAGGGTCGAGCCGCTTGTAATAGAGGCGGTTGTGGTGCCTGTGCACCGCGACAAAGGTGCGCCTGGGCCGGGGCCGCGCGACGCTGCGGAGCACCCGGTGGACCGCGGCCGCGCCGGGCGTGTTGCTCGCCTCGGAACGCAGGGCGTCGCGGCGCTTCACGGCGATCACGTACGTGTCGATGGGGTATCGCAGCGCGAGAAGCGTGATGTAGGGCTGAAGCCCGAGCCGCAGGCGGGAAGGCGGCGTGCGCCCGACGCGCGCAGCCTCGACGACCGGCCGCGACTCGCCGTCGAAGGCGACGGTCTGCGCCCACTCGAACCGCGCGATCTCGGCGGCCAGCGCGGTCCGGGGCGCCGTGAGCCGCGGATTGTCGACGATGAACCGCTCAAGCCGCGAGCAGAGGTCGCGCAGGGTGAACGAGCGCGACGGGCGCCGCTCGAGGTAGGCCTGAGCCAGGCGCGAGAACGAGCGCTCCCCGAGCGCGGCAAGCAGCCCCGGGCAGTCGTCGCGGATGGCGTCCAGGATCCGGAACCAGTACAGCCTGTTGTAGAGCTGGAGCCGCTCGAAAGACGTCAGCCTGTCGTTCGGCTTGATGAACTCCGCAGCGACCTTGTCCATCGGCCGGCCGTCGATCCAGCGGGGCTGGAGCGCGTCCTCGGCCGTGAGGGGCCTCACTATGGCGGTCGCCATCATGCGCTGGAACGACCGCAGGTCGGCCGTGGAGGCGATGCGCGAGGGCGCGTGGGTCGGGGGCTGCTTCACACCGCGGCCTTCTTCGCGCCGTCGATGAACTCATTCGCCTTGAGCGCCTCCCCGTGCACCTCGTCGAACGAGGGGATCTTGTCGTCCCACTCGAGCAGGGTGGCGGTGATGCCGCACAGGCGCGTCGCGTGCGCATAGAGCTTCCAGACGGGGTCGAGCACCGGGTGATCGTGCGTGTCGAGGATGTACTTCTCGAACTTGGTGTGGCCCGCGATGTGCATCTGCCCCACGCGGTGGTGGGGGACGTTGTTCACGTAGTCGTACGGGTTGAAGCCGTGGTTCTTCGACGAGACATATATGTTGTTCACGTCGAGGAGGATCCCGCAGTCCGCCAGTTCCACAACCTCCGTCAGGAATTCCCACTCGGTCATTTCCGAGGCGTGGAACTCGGCGTAGCTGCTCACGTTCTCGACGCAGATCGGGACCTCGAGATAGTCCCGGATGTGCCGGATTTTCTCCGCCGTGCGCCGGGCGGCCGCGAACGTGTACGGCATCGGCAGGAGGTCGTGGGTGTACGTCCCGTCGACGCTGCCCCAGCACAGGTGGTCGGAAAGCCAGGGGGTCTTGGTCCGCTTCACGAGCGCCTTGAGGCGCTTGAGGTGCCTGCGGTCCGGCTTGTCGGCCGAGCCGAAGTACATCGAGACCCCGTGCTGCACCACGCGGTACTGCTCGAGGATCCGGTCCAGGAGCTCGAGGGGCCTGCCACCCTCGACCATGAAGTTCTCCGAGATGATCTCGAACCAGTCGACGACCGGCTTCTTCGAGAGGATGTGCCCGTAATGCGGAACCCGCAGGCCGATCCCGATCCCGTAGTCGGAATGCCCGTTGAACCGGTTCGCTGGCATGAAGAAAAAACGCGGCCGGCTGTCGGCCGGCCGCGTTGCTCAGAATCGGATCGGTCGAATATGACGCTGCCAGCAGGTCAGCCCGACTTGTTCGTGTTGCAGCCGCCCTTGCCCTTGCAGGAGTTCTGGCCCTTGCAGCCGTTGTCGCCGGCCTTGCAGCCGCCCTGGCCCTTGCAGGAGTTCTGGCCCTTGCAGTCGTGCTTGCCGGCGTCCTTCGAGTCGTCCTTCAGCGTGTCGCCTCGCCCGGCCGCGTTGAACGCGTACGCGCGGGTGGCCATTGATCCAGCATAGAGCCCGGCCATGGCCGCGGCGGTGACGATAAGGCGTGTCGATTTGTTCATGATAGAGGTCGATTGTTATTGTTCGGGGGTGGCCGCAGGGCGGGCGCGGTGCCGTCCAGCGGTCGTAATAGGAGGTATTACGACCGGTTATATTCCCCGGATGCAAGGAAAACGTGCCGCGCGCGCCCGCGGGACCGCCTCCGCCGCAGGAATGTCACAAGACCCTGTCTGTCATGGGGCCGCCCGCCTCGAAGGCGGCCAGATTCGCGAGGAAGTGCCTGACTAGCTCCACGTTCACGTTGCTGCGGCCGCCCCCGGTGTGGGGGGTTATGAAGCAGTTTGGCGCGGTCCAGAGCGGATGGTCCGGCGGCAGGGGCTCAGGCACGGTGACGTCCAGGTAGGCCGCGCCGACCCTTCCTGACTTGAGGCCCTCGATCAGCGCCTCCTGGTCCACGGTGGCCCCCCGCCCCACGTTGTAGAACCGCGCGCCGGGCCTGAAGCAGCCGATCCGCCTCGCGTTCACGTATTTCCTCGTGCCGTCGTTCTCGGGAAGCACGTCGACGACGTGGTCGGCCTCGGCAAGGACCCTCGTTAGGTCCGCTTCCGGGACGATGTGGACCCCGGGCTCGCTTCGGATCTGGCGCCTGATCGCGTATATCTTGCCGCCGAACGGGGCCAGCAGCGCCGCCAGCCTGCGCCCGATCGAGCCGAACCCGAGCATGACCACCGTCTGGCCGGCAAGAAGGCGCGACACGGCGCGCCTCTCGTCGTACGGCCACGGCCGGTCCCCGATCTGGCCCGCGTACGAGCGAAGGAGATGCCTGTTCAGCGCGAGCATCATCGCCAGGACGTGCTCCGCGCAGGCGCCTGCGTAGACCTGCGAGGCGTTCGTGAAGGCCACCCCCCGCGAGAGCATCCCCTCGCGGAAGCCGTCGGTGTCGTACCTGGTGTACCCGGCGCTCGACACCTCGACCCAGCGCAGGCTCCTGCTCTCGAGGCAGTCGGCGGGATCGGGCTGGCCGAACGCGATGTCCGCCTCCGCGAGCTTCGGGTCGCGCTGCCCCACCGCGAGGACGGAGCGGTCGCGCTTGTCGGAGAGCACGAGGCTGTGGGGGCGCACGCCCTGCGCCAGGAGTTTCATGCCGTCCGCCCCGAAATCGGCGTTGCACCAGACCTTCACGCCCTCGTGGGGTTCACCGTTATCAGCAGGGGGCCCCCCGCGTTCGCGAGGGTCACCACGTACTTGTTCACGTTGAAATACCGCACGCTCCCCCCGTAGGAGACGCGCGCCTCGACGTTGAGGCCGCGGCGCAGCACGTCGTCCTCGGCGCTGTACTCCACGCGGAATGCTATCGGCGCGGCGCCGGGGTTGCGGATGGTCTGCGAGCCGAGGACCTGGGGCGGCATGCCGGCCGAGGCGTCGACCACCCGCACGGTCACCATGGCGTCCGCCGGGAGCGCGGCCGGGCCTCCAAGGTCAATCTGCCCGGTGAGGACGCGGCTCGGGTTGCCCTCGGGGGTGAGGTCCATCCCGGCGCATCCCGCGAGGGCAAGGGCGGCGAGGGCGGCAAGGGCGGCTTTCGGGCTTTTCACGGGAGGTAGCTGGTTGTCATCACGTCGTCGACCCTGAGCTTCCCCTTGGGCAGGATGCCCAGGTCCTCCAGCTGGCGGATCTGGAGGGAGAACCGCTCGCGCGTGATCCGGCCCGTCATTGAGTCGTTGGTCGCATTGCGCCCGATCGCGAGCCTTTCAGTGATGACCATCTTGCGCGAGAACGCCAGGAAGTCGTCGGTGTCGCTGGGATTGAGCCGCTTCATGAGCGCGTGGGCCGGCGCCGGGTCCCCCTCGAGGTAGTCGTTCCAGCCCCTGATGAAGGCGGCCAGGAAGCCGCGGACGCGGGACGGGTTGCGCTCGGCCCAGGGGCGGTTGGCGACCAGGACGGTGTAGGCGTCGAATCCCGCGTCCCAGGCGTAAAGGAACTTTGGGTACTTGGCCCCCCCCTTGACGATGTAGTACGGCTCGGCCGTGTAGTAGCCCTGCTGGATGAAATTGGGGTCCGCGATGAAGTTCCCGACCGCGAAGTTCTGCGGGATGATGCTGAAGTTGATGTGGTACTTGGCCTTGAGGTACGGGAGAAACGCCCACTCGGGGCGTGCCATGATGGTCTTGCCGTCCAGCTCCTCGAAGCGTCTCACGGGGTTGTCCGCGTGGAGCATCAGGACGGAGGGGTCGTTCTGGAAGACGGCGCCGACCTGGATCAAGGGAAGGCCCTGGGCAATCGCGAGAAGCGTGTTGGTGCTGTCGGACTGGCCGATGTCCGCCTTGCCCGTCGCCAGCTTCTGCATCACGAACGCGTTCGGCCCCCCCTGGACCACGGTCACGTCCAGCCCCTCCTCCCTGAAATAGCCCTTCGCGAGGGCCTGGTAGATCCCCCCGTGCTCCGGCTCGGCGACCCAGTCGAGCTGCACCGTCATCTTGAAGGGCTCCCCGGCCGCCCCCGGCGCGCCGGCCGGCTGCCTGGAGCATCCCCAGCATGCGAGCGCGGCGGCGGCAACGGCCAGGGTGCTCGATATCCGGGGACTCATGCGGACCGGATGCCTAATGGGGCGCCGCGACGCCCGCAACAGCGCAGTGCTCGCAGGCGGGGCGTGTTTTTTGCTAGGCTCCAGGCCGATGAGATCCCTTCACTCGGCCGTGGCCGCGCTGGCGGTCCTCGCGGCGGCGCTGCCGGCGCGGGCCCTCGACCTGCAGCGCGAACGGGGCTCCCCGCTCGACCTGGCGCTCAGCGGCGCCCTGGCCGGCGTCGCGCCGGGCGAGACGCGGTACGCGCGCTGGTCGGACCTGCGCGCGCTGCCGACCACGGAGCTCAGGCTGGACGGCGAATTCGTCAAGGGGCCGCAGGTGGTCACCGCCCTGTTCCTAGCCGACCTCTGGAAGGCGCTGCCCGTCGCGCCGGGCGCGGACACGCTCCTGGCTAGGTGCTCCGACGGGTACGCGTCGGTCTTCCCCCCGGGCTTCATCTCCGCGTACCGGCCCTTCCTCGTGCTCGAGATCAACGGAAGGGGGCCGGGCCAATGGCCGCCGCCGGGCCTGTCATTCAACCCGGGCCCGTACGCCGTCACCGTCTCGGCGGAGCTGGCCCCTGCGGCCCCGCGGTTCAGGGACCTTGAGCACAAGAAGCCCTGGTGCGTCACGGGCCTCGAGGTGGCGTCCTACGCCGAGCGGTTCGGGCCTGTCTACTCGGGCCGATGGGCCTCCCTGCCCGCTTCCGCCCGGGACGGGCGCGAGATCTGGGTGAACTCCTGCGCAAGCTGCCACCAGGGCCCCGGCGGGATCTTCGGGGGCACCAAGGCGGGCAGGCCCTTCGAGGTCGTCGCCGCGTACGCCGGCCATGACAGGGCCTACTTCGTCAGGTACGTGAGGGACCCGAAGTCCCTGGTTCCCTGCGCCCAGATGGAGCCCCACCCTGGGTACACGGACGGGGAGCTCGCCGGCCTTGTCGCGTTTGTCACCGCCGGACGGGACTGACCGGACGCCCCGGGGCTCAGAAGCGGTAGCGGATTGTCAGCGAGGCCGTGATCGGCGGGCGCACGTAGATCGTGTCGTTCCCGGCAAAGCTCACGTCGATCGGGTCGAGTATCCTTGAGTTCAGGAGATTCTTGATGTTGACGCGCACCTCCCACGTCTTCGTGCGGTAGAAGATATAGCCGTCCCACTCGGCTTCGGTCGGGATGTGGAGGGTCTCCTGGTCGTTGGCGTACTGCCTGCCCTGGATCTGGGGGCCGAGGCCGGCGCCCCAGCCCGCGGGGTTGGTGTAGACCACGAAGAGGTTGGCCTGGAGCTGCGGGATGCCCGGCGCGCGCATCTTGCCCGTCGGCGGGTCGTATTCCTCGAAGTTCGGGCTGCCGACGCCGGTGCCGGGCTGCCCGTCGACGACGTAGTCGGCGTTGTAGCCGTCTAGGTAGTTGCCGGTCTCCTGGAAGAAGGCGTTTCCAAAGATCGTCGCGTCCTGGTAGGTGAAATTGCCGTTGACCGTCCACTGCCTCGAGGGCTGGAACACCGCGTCCAGCTCGAAGCCCTCGTCCCTGATCTTGTCGGAGGTCCCGCCTATCTGGACGCCCAGCTTCGTCTGCTGGAACGCCGCGGCGCTGAAATAGAGCGTGTTGTGGAGGAAGCTCTGCTTGTAGCCCACCTCATAGAGCGTGCTCACGGCGGACAGCGACTGCTGGAGCGCCTGGGAGAAGTTGCTGGCCGTGGCGTCGACGTCCAGGCCGCCGAAATTCGAGGTCCCGAGGATCGCGTCGGCTCGGTCGTAGGTCGCGTAGACCGACGAGGTGTCGTTCAGCTTGTAGGACAAGCTCACGAAATATGACTCGTCCTCCTTGGTCCCGCTGACGTCGTACCCCAGGTAGGTCGAGTGGCTGACGCCGTTCTCGTTCACGTAGAGCGGGCTCGACTGCCCGCGCGGGATGAAGATCGGGGTCGTGAGCGGGTAGTACGTGTAGTAGGCGTAATAGCCGTCCTCGATGACCGGCGGCGTGGAGTCGGTGGCGGCGATGTGGTCCCACCGGAAGCCCGGGGTTATCGAGAGCTTGTCGGTGATCTTGATCACGTCCTGCACGAACGCCGCCGAGTCGTAGATGTAGGACCACTGGTCGCCGGACGGGGCGCCCTCGTCCGGGTCGCTCGCGTTCGCGGAGTAGCCTATCGCGCCGGGGATCGAGGCTCCGCCACCCCACGTCTTGCCCTCGAGAACGTAGCCCGGGTAGAATATCTGGCTCGCCGGCTGGGAGAGGTCGTAGTACGAGAAGGGCTCCGTCGTGAAGTCCTGGTAGGAGATCAGCCAGGAGAAGCGGAAGTCGCCGCCCGCGATGAGGTGGTTCTCCACGGGCCCCACGTTGAATATGTCGTGGTACTCGAGCCTGTCCTGGATCGACTCGGTGCGCGGCACGTATTCGTCGTACCCGTAGGTCTCGAACTTGTTGGCCCGGCCGAGCGAGAACAGGCTCCGGTTCACGACGAAAGAGTCGGGCGTGAGGTCGAGCGTGGTCTTGAGCTGCGACTGGAAGATCTTGGAGCGGGCCGTGTCGTCGGGCCCGATGAGCGCGGCGGTCCTAGAGAGGGCCACGGTGCTGGCCGTCGCGGTGTTCACGGCGGAGTACGACCCGTCGGCGTAGGTCCCGTAGGTGCCGGGGGCCGCCCCCGGCGTGGCGATGTCGTAGCCGAAATACGCGTTCGGCCCCGAGGTGACCGGCGACGCGGGGCCGGTGACATAGATCCCGTGGTCGATGAACTGCTGGGTCACCCGGTTGACACCCGTGTTCTCGTTGGTCCGGTCCGAGTACATCTGGAACCAGCCGTCGAACCTGAGCTTCTTAGCGGCCTTGTACGCCATCGCCGCGTACAGGTCCTGCGTGGAGTTGTGGTAGTTCTCGTAATACCCCATCCCCCACCGCTCCAGGTAGCTCACCCGGTACGCAAAGCTGTCGCTGAGCGGCCCCCCGAAATCCAGGGTGGCCTCGGGGTTCGAGTAGGAATGCCCGCTCGTCCAGCCCGACAGGGTCACCTCGATGTCGCCGTGGAAGCTGTCGATGTACGGCTCCTTCATGACCAGGTCGACGTAGCCGCCGGCGCCCTCGCCCTGGGGGCCGTAGACCGCCGAGCCCGGGCCCTTGACGATGTCCATCGCCTCGACCCCGTTGAAGCTGGGCGGGATGGTGTTGCGCGTGTAGGTCGCGATCTGACCGTCGACGTAGACCTGGCTAAGGTCGCCGCGGATGAACGGGACGGCTGGTATGCCGTACTGCGCCGCAGAGTAGACGCCGGGGGAGAACTGCCCGAAGTCCATGGCGTTCTTCACCATGCGGTCCTGCATCCACGCCTCGTTGACGCTCGATACGGAGCGCGGGATGTCGATGATGTTGCTCTCGTCGCCCATGACGTCGCCGATCGGCCGCACGGTCGGCAGGACCTGCTCGGTGATCGGGACGTCGCTCACTGTGTACTTCTCGAGAGTGGTCACCTTGTCGGACTTGAGGGACGACGACGCCGGCCCCGCTGCGGGCGAGGCCGGCGCCGACGGGGCCACCGCCGCCGAGCTGGGCGGGGGGCTCTCCGGCGGCGGGGTCGAGGACTGCCCGTGCAGTCCCGCTCCGAGGGCGCACGCCGCCCCGAGCATCGCCGGAAGTTTCAGCGCAAGCTTCTTTGGCATCAGGTGCATAATCCTCTTGGGCCTGGGGGTCTGTTTCTGCGGCTTCTAGCAACCACCGTGCCATTCGCCGACAGTCCGGCGGAGGCCGGGACTCCGGCAGGAGTACCGGCGGCACGCGGGCCGCCTACCGGCGTGTCCGCTCCCGGACAGCCGGCCGCCGCCGCATCGCCTGAGCCCCGGGGCTCAGAGATGCATCCTGATGGTCAGCGATGCCGAGACCGGCTCCCGCACGAAAATGACGTCGTTGCCCGCGAAGCTCACGTCGATCGGGTCGAGGACGCGGTTGCTCGTCAGATTCGTGATGTTCAGGCGGACGTCCCAGCGCCTGCTGGGGGCGAACGTGATGTAGCCGTCGATCTCGTACTCGGTCGGGATGTGCAGCGTGCCCTCGTCGTTGGCGTTCTGGTGGCCGATGAAGTTCGGGCCGACACCGAAGCTGAAGCCGTACGGCAGCCTGTATTCGACGAAGAAGTTGGCGATCAGGGCCGGGACGCCCGGCGCGCGAATCTTGCCGTTCGGGGGCGTGTAGGCGAATCCCTGGTAGGCGCCGTAGTTCACGGCCCCGTAGCCCGTGCCGTATGTCCCGTCGACCGGGGTCGTGGTCGCGTAGTCGTCGAGGTAGTTGCCGGTCTCCTCGAAGAACGAGCCGTAGGAGGTTGCGTCCTGGTAGGTCGCGTTGGCGTTGATCGAGAGCTTCTTCGTCGGCTGGTAGACGAGGTCGAGCTCGACGCCGTTGGTCTTCACCTGGTCCGGCGGGGCCCCGTGGATCTGCGGCACGATCTTGTGCTGCTGGTAGAGCGAGAGGGCCCCGTACAGCGTGTTGTTGAGGAAGCTGCCCTTGTAGCCCACCTCGTAGAGCGTGCTGCCCGTCGACAGGTCGTGCTGGAGCTGGTCGACGCCCGCGTACCCGTTGTCGACGCCGCCGAAGTTCGTCTGCCCGCGGACCGCGTCCACCCGGTCGTAGGTGGCGTAGAGCGACTGGGTGTCGTTGATCTTGTAGATCAGGCTGGCGAAGTAGGACGGATCCATCTTCGAGGCGTCGTAGTGGTACAGGGCGCCGCGGTCCTCGAAGACCGGCGTCGGCAGCGAGTAGTAGCCGTTGTACGTCAGGAAGGGATAGGGGTAGATCTGCTGCGGGTTGTCCCCGTTCTCGCCGACGACCTCCGCCGGGGGATTGGCGGTGTTCGCGTTGAGCCAGTCCTCGCGGAACCCGAGGATGGCCGAGAGGCTCTTCGTGAACTTCACGTCGTCCTGGACGAACGCGCCGTAGTCCTTGAGGGTGGTGTCCTGCATCTCGCCCCACGAGTAGCCCGGCGCCCCCGGGATCTGCAGGCCCGATCCCCAGGTGTGGTTCTCGATGTTGTAGCCGGGGAAGAAGATGTTGCTCAGCGGCTGGCTCAGGTCGTAGTACGCGTAGGGCTCGATCGTGTAGTCGTCGCCGGAGCGCACGTACTGGTAGCGCCAGTCGAAGCCGGTGATGACGCTGTTGACCACCGGGCCCGTGTTGAACTCGACGTGGTACTCCGTCCGGTCCTGGAGGTAGAGGTTCCTCGGCACCCACTCGTCGTAGCCGTAGGTCTCGAACTTGTTCGAGTGCTCGAGGGCGAAATAGGCGAGGTTGACGACGCTCGACGTCGGCGAGATCTCGTACGTCGTCTTCAGCTGGGAGTGGAAGAGCTTCGAGCGGGCCGTGTCGTTGGGCCCGACCAGCGCGTCGTAGTTCGGCAGCTTCACATTGTGGGCCTGGGCCGGGTCCACGATCTGGTAGGCCCCGTCCGAACCCGAAGGGTAGGTCGTGGGCGAGGGAGCGGGGTCGGTCGGCAGGAAGACGTCGTAGCCATAATAGGCGATCGGCCCGGTCGTGGCGACGATGGTCGAACCGGCGACGTAGGTGCCGTTCCAGATGAAGTTCTGCGTCACCCGGTTGGTGCCGTTGATCTCGTTCGTGCGGTCGGCGAACCCCTGGGCCCACCAGTCGAACCGTAGCGAGTGGGTCGCCAGGTAGGTGAGCGCCACGTAGACGTCCTGGGTCTCGTCCTTGGCGAACACGTAGTACTCGTCGCCGTAGCGGGCGTTGTAGCTCACGCGGTAGGCTAGCTGGTCGCTAATCGGGCCGCCGAAATCCAGGGTGTACTGCGGGTCGCCGTAGGAGTGC
The DNA here is from genome assembly GCA_964496645.1 of uncultured Opitutaceae bacterium. Taxonomy (GTDB): domain Bacteria; phylum Verrucomicrobiota; class Verrucomicrobiia; order Opitutales; family Opitutaceae; genus Palsa-1447. Next base: position 10,436 of record CAZCAJ010000038.1, on the reverse strand, counting down.
CCGCTGGTCCAGGTTCCCATGGTCACCGAGAAGTCGTAGTGCTCCTGGTCGAAATAGGGCTGCTTGGACACGAAGTTCACGTAGCCGCCGGGCCCGTTGCCCTGCGGCCCGTAGACCGCCGTTCCCGGCCCCTTGACGATGTCCATCGCCTCGACCCCGTTGAAGGAGAGGGAGGTGCTGTTGCGCGAGAAGGGCAGCAGCTGTCCGTTCACGTAGATCTGGGCCTCGTCTCCGCGGATCTGGGGGACACCCGGGATGCCGTAGTTCGCGGACGAGTAGACACCGGGCGCGAACTGCCCGAAGTCCATCGCGTTCTTGACCTCGCGGTCGTCCATCCACGCCTTGTTGACGCTCGAGACCGACCGCGGGATGTCGATGATGTCCCGGTCGTCGCCGTAGACGCTGCTGATCGGGCGCACCGTCGGCAGGATCTGGTCGGCGAGAGGAACGTCGCTCACCGTGTACTTCTCAAGCGTCGTCACCTTCTCGTTCTGGGCGGAGCTCGCCGCCGGGGACGAGGACTGAGCCGATGTCACCTGCGGGTTTGCCTGCGTGTTCGCAGGCTGGCTTGCCGGCGGCGGAACCGACGATTGTGCGTGCAATCCGGTGCTCAGCGCAAAGGCGGCGGCGAGCAGCAGAGGGGTCTTCAAGACATGCTTCTTGGTCATCAGGTACATAGTTTTATTGCGTTATGCCACTAGGTCACTGCGTAGCAGCACCCACCGCGCCATAGGCAAACTTACCGTCACCGCGCATCTAAAAAGCTTACGGTCAATAACATGCGTAACTTCATTGCTCTGCAGCCTGGAGGTCTGGAGGTGTGCAGTCGAATCGAACAAATTTATCGAGCGGGATCAATTGCGGAATAATCCCGAGCCGGGCGAGGTCGTCGACCTGCTCCTGCAGCCTCTGGCGGGTCATGGTCCCGATGCGCTCGCCGTCCCCGGGTCTCCCGGACACGATGCCTTCGTCGCGCATCGCCTTGATCGAGTAGTCCATGAATTCCTCGGACATGGTCGGGTTGCCCTTTGAGATGAGGGCCTTTGCGGGCGACGGGTCGCCGTTCATGAAGTCGGCCCATCCGCGCAGGGAGGCGGCGACGAACGCGCGCACCTCCGAGGGGTGTTCCCTAACGTAGCGCTGGGTCGTGTAGATGACCCGGTACGGCCGGAAGCCCGAATCGGACATCAGCAGCGTACGCGGATGACCCCCGTTCTTTCGGACGTAGAAGGGCTCGTTCGTCACGAAGCACTGCTGGATGAAGCCCTTGTCCGCCATGAACTGCGCGATCCCGAAATTCGAGGGGATCAGCCTGAAGTCGATGTGGTAGCGGTTCTTGATGAACTCGATCCAGTTTGAGCCGGGGACGCCCATCACGGTGCGGCCGTTCAGGTCCTCGAACCTCCTGACCGGCCCCTCCTCGTGCACCAGGATGGCCTGCGGATCGCGCTCCATGTAGACGCCCACGATCACGAACGGCAGCCCCTTGGACACCCATGCGATCATGTCGTCGCTGCGCCCCATCGCCATGTCGACCTGGCCGGAGAGGACGATGTCGGAGACGAGGACCCCGGGACCCCCGGGGACGATCTGCACGTCTATCCCGGCTTCCCGGTAGAAGCCGCGCGCGGCCGCCTGGTAGAAGCCCCCGTGCTCGGCCTGGGGGAACCAGTCCGTCTTGAACCTGACGCTGGGGAGGCCCCCGGCCGAGACCCCCGGCGAGGTCGCCGGCCTGGAGCAGCCCGCGAGGCCGGCGGCGCAAACGAGCGCGAGGGCGCGCCGCATGATATCGTGGATTTGGGTCAACTCTCCGCGTGGCTGAAGGAATCGTGCCATTTGTGGAGCGCGAGCCAGCTGAGCGCAATCACGCCGGCGACGAACACGAACCCAAGCAGACAGCTGACGGCCGCCGTGGCGAACAGGGCGCCCATCTGGAAGCGCGAGCTGTAGATGATCGCGAGGAACCCAAGCCCGCCCTGGCCCCCGGCGGAGTTGCCCGCGTAGAAGTCGCCGACGATGGCCCCTATGGGGGCCAGCGTGGCGGCGATCCGCAGGCCCGTGAAGAAATAGGGGAGGGCCGCGGGGACCCTCAGCAGGAAGATCTCCTGCCATTTTGCCGCCCTGCACATCCTGAACAGGTCGACGAGGTTGCGGTCGGTCGAGATGAGGCCCTGGGTGGTGTTCACGACCATCGGGAAGAAGCAGATAAGGAACGTTATGATCGTGACGCTCCTCAGCCCGGGGCCGACCCAGAGGATGAGGATGGGCGCCATCACGATGATCGGGGTCATCTGCAGGATCATGAGGTACGGGTAGAAGCTCGCGCGCACGAGCGGCGAGAGCGAGAGGATGAGCGCCAGGGCGAAGCTCAGCGCGACCGCGGAGGCGAAGCCGAGGAGCGCCCCGCCGCCCGTGTTCAGGGCCGCGCTCCAGAGCGCGGGGCCCTCGTCGACGAACGCCCGGGCGACCTCGTGGGGCGCTGGCAGCAGGAACCGCTGCTCGGAGCTCATCCCGAAATGGATCCCGTACCAGGCGAGGATCATGCCGGCGCCGGTGGCCACGGGAAGGAGGTGCCTCAGGGCGCGCAACAGGCCTGATTGGCGGGAGCTCATGGCTTCAGCTCCTCGACCGCGCGCAGGATCCGCGAGACCTCCCCGACCAACCGCTGGTACTCCTGGGATTCCCGGGTCTCCTCCGTCCTCGGGTACGGGAGGCCGACCGCGAGCTCGTCGTGCACCCTGCCGGGGTTGGCGGACATCACCAGGATCCTGTTCGACAGGAAGACCGCCTCGGCGACCGAGTGCGTCACGAAGAACGCGGTCCAGGCAAGCTGCTGGCGGATCGCGAGGAGTTCCTCGTTGAGGTGGTTGCGCGTGATCTCGTCCAGGGCCGCGAAGGGCTCGTCCAGGAGGAGTATCCTCGGCTCGACGCTGAGCGCCCGCGCAAGGGACACGCGCATCTTCTGGCCCCCCGAGAGCTGGCGCGGGTAGTAGTCCCGGCGGTCCTCGAGGCGCACGAGCGCGAGCGCCTGCCCGACCACCTGCGCGCGCCCTGCCGCCGCGGCCCCCTGGAGGCGCAGCGGGACCTCGACGTTGCGGGCCACGCTCAGCCACGGGAGCAGGGTCGGCTCCTGGAAGACGAAGGCGAGCCTCTCGAGCGCGCCGGACGGCGGCATGCCGTCCACGACGATCCGCCCCGCCGAGACCGGGATCAGACCCGCGATGAGCTTCAGGATCGTCGACTTGCCGCAGCCGCTCGGCCCGATCAGGGTGATGAAGTCCCCCCGCTCCGCGGCAAAGCTCACCTTCTCGAGTATCGGGGGCCCGTCGCCGAACCGCTTGTCGACGTCCCTCAGCTCGACCACGGGAGGCTGGCCCTCCAGGCTCATGTGGCGGCCGGCTCCGAGGCGAACGGGTTCACGGGGTAGGTCTTCATCTTGCCCGGGTTCAGGAGCGCGCGGGGGTCGACCTCGGCCTTGAACGCCCGTTTGTCCGCGATGTTCGGGTGGCGCGCCCCGTCCTCGAGGAGAACGGTGTGCGGATTCGCGATGAAGACCCCGATCCCCTCGCAGTGGGCGACGATCTCGTTCAGGCGCTCCTCCGACCTGAAGAAGACGAGGGGGATCCCGCCGACCACGATCGGGTCGGGGTTCCCCTCGGCCGCGTTGCCCCTCATCATCTTCGCGTTGCCCGCGGTCCACTCCAGATGCAGCAGTATCTCGCCCGGGAATCGCCGGCGCAGTTCCGCGAACTGCTCGCGGAAATTGCTTCCGAACGCCGACTGGACGTAGGTGATGGACGGGTCGGCCTTCATCGCCCAGAGCGTCGTGTGGTTCCAGGTGTAGTCAGTGATGAACGGCGGCCTCGGCGGGTCGGCGAGGGGCCGGCGGTATACGCAGTCGACGCCCGCTGCGGCCGCGCTCGCCACCGCCTCCTCGGCCTGGGCGCGGTCGATGAGGAGGAACGAGATGGGCTCGCCCTCGCGCAGGTGCTTCGCCAGCGGCTTGAAGTACGACGGGATCGGCCACTCGAACTGCGTGACGAGCCGCTTGCGCCACGCCGTCCGGCGCGCGGCCGAGTCGGTCCAGTCGAGCAGCCTGTCCCAGTCGGGGGCGCTGAGGATCAGCTGGTCGTAGTCCACCTTCGGGGCCAGCCTCATCTCCACCTCCGCCATGAGCCCCGTCGTGCCGTAGGTGTGCAGCGTCTTGAGGCTCTCGGCCTCCTCAAGCCGGACCAGGCGCGGCTCCTCCTCGCACGTCAGAATGGTCACCGACTTCACGTTGCCCGGGGCGTTGATCCCGCCCCACGTGATCGAGCCGACCCCCCCCGACCCGCCGCACAGGAACCCGCCCATCGTGCTCTTCACCCAGGTCGAGGGCATGCACCGCAGCTCCCACCCGGCCTTCCGCGCCTCGGCTTCTATCGACCCCAGCCGCGCCCCGGCCTCGACGCGCGCCACCCCAGCGTCGAGGGAGATGATCCGGTCCAGGCGCGAGAAATCGATGACCGCGCCCCCGTAGAGGGGGACGCACTGGCCGTAGTTGCCCGTCCCCGCCCCGCGGGGCACGACCGGCACGCCGGCGCGGTAGCACGCCGCGACCACCCTTCGCAGCTCCTCCATGGTGGCCGGTCGGACGGCCACGTCCGCGAGCTTGCCGTCGAGCTGGCGACGCAGCACCGGCGAGTACCAGTAGAAGTCCTTCGAGAGCGCCTCGAGCGCATCGCCCGAGTCGACGACGTTATCCGCGCCGGACACGGCGCGCAGCTCCGACTTCAATTCGTCAATGCGGGCAGCCATCGTGCGCAAGAAGCAGGAGTGTTGCCATCGGGAACTCCTCCGCAAGCCGCGGCTTTCGGGCCGGCGGCGGGCCGGATGGAGTCTTGCCGCCCCGCGGCCCCGGGCGCATATCGTGCTTCCGCAGTCGTCCCCACCAGGCATGCACTTTCCACAGAGGGCCCCAATTCCCGCCGCCGTTCTTCCCTCCCGGGTCGTCCCGCTCGCGCCGGCCTCCGGCGCTGCCGACGTCGGCGGCGCCATGGTGCTCCCGTCGCGCCCATTCGGCGAGTTCCCGAGCCGGCCGGGCTCCGGGCGCAGGCTCGTCGAGGGCGAGGGCATCCGGGACGTGCTCCCGCCGCGGTACGGCGAGCTGGGCTAGCAGGGCCCACGCCCCGCGCAGGGCCATCGATTTCCACCATGAACCTAAGACACTGCAAGATAGCCGTCACCGCCCTGTCGTGCGTCTTCCTGCTGGCCGTCGTGTTCAACAACGCGACCGATCCAAACTCCAACTACCAGTTCGTGCGCCACGTGCTCAGCATGGACACCACGTTCGCGGGCAACGCGGGGATGTACCGGGCGGTCCGCTCCCCTGCCCTGCACAAGGCGTTCTTCGCGGGCATAATCGGATGGGAGGCCCTCTGCTGCGCCTTGATCGGCGCCGGCGCGCTGCGGCTCTGGAGGGCCCGGGGCGCGCCCGCCGCCGATTGGAAGGAGGCCAAGGTCCTGGCGTCGGTTGGCCTCACGGCCAGCCTCTTCCAGTGGTACTTCATGTTCATGACCGTCGGCGGCGAGTGGTTCCTGATGTGGCAGTCGGGGACCTGGAACGGCCAGGAGGCTGCGCTGCGGCTTTTCGCGGTCATGGGCATCAGCCTCATCTTCCTGAACCAGTCCGACGGGTGACCGGCGCGGGGCCCAGCGCCCATGCGAACACCGGGCTCTGCGGGTCCCTCGCGACAATCTGAAGGCCGGCGGACAGCCCCGAGGGCAGCGCGACCGGTATCGTGAGCGCGGGAAGGCCCGCGAGGCTGACGGGCGCGGTGAGGCTGAGCATGCGCAGCCTGCTCTCCGGCGTGCAGTCGTGCTTGGCCAGGGCCGGGAACGGCGCGGCCGCCATGACCAGGAAGTCGTAGGCCTCGAAGAACTTCTCCCAGGAGAGCTTGAGCGCGGCTTGGCTCGGCATCACCGCCGCCAACTGGGCGGGCGAGATCGCTCGCGCGCGGTCGAGCCGCTCCCGGAGCAGCGGCCCGTAGCGCTCGCGGTGCCGGTCGGCCCACTTCCTGTGGATCTTCCAGCTCTCCGTTCCCGCGAGCACGCCGTAGACCTCGGCCGCGGGGGCGAACCTCTGCAGGAGCTCGCCGCGGGCCGCCGCGTCCGCGGGAGGCGCCAGGTCCGCCGCCGCCGCCGCGCACGCCTCCGCGACGTCCGGATCCAGGCCCGGCATGCCGAGATAACAGCCGCGGGGCGCGCCGCCGCCCCCCCGGATCCCGGCAAGCGCGGCTAGCGCCGCGAGCATGTCCGGTGCCGTCCCGGTGAACCAGCCCGCCGTGTCGAAGCTCGGGGCGAGCGGGAAGGCCCCGGAGATCCATGGGCCGCCCGGCGCCCCCCGGTAGCCGAATAGCCCGCAGAAGGCCGCCGGCACGCGGATGGAGCCGCCGGTGTCGGTGCCGATCGCCAGGGGAACGATGCCGGCGGCCACGGCCGCGGCCGAGCCGCTGCTCGATCCACCGGAAGTCCGGCCGGGAAACCGGGGGTGCTCGCAGTCCCCGTAGTGGGCGTTCTCGCCGGTCAGGCCCCAGGCGAACTCGAAGAGGTGGGTCTTGCCCGCGAGGACCGCGCCCGCTGCGCGCAGCTCGCCCACGCATAGGGAGTCCCCGGCCGGGGCCTGCCGCACCTCCGGAAGGAACGATGAGCCGGCAAGCGTCGGCAGCCCGTCCGCGTCGAACAGGTCCTTCAGCAGGTAGGGGACGCCGCGCAGCGCGCCGCTCGCCGGGGCGCCCGCGAAGCCGGCCGCGAGGACCGCCTCGTCCACGAGCACCGCCAGCGCGGCGCGGCGCTGTGCGGGCGCGAGACAGGCCTCCGCCCGCCGCCGGACCTCGCGTGCCGCGGCTTCGGGCGCCAGCTGCTGCCATTCCCCAAATGTCATGGAGAGAGGAGCTTGAAGCTTATCCGCGCAATTCGCAAACACGGCCTGCCAATTGCGGCGCGCGACAGGGACAATGTGATTAGACTTGTCCAATTAGTGCCTTGACTCGCGCCCGGGCCTCCGCATGGCTTTCGCGCCCCATCCGAAGCCATGCCCCGCCGAAACAGTCCCGGGTCGGCCATCCGCGTCATCCGCTTCACGCGCCTTGTCGCGAGGCAGTGCGCCACCGGGGACCCCCGCCTCGCGGAACGGGCCGTGTGCGACGCCATCGCCAACGGGTCCAGGCGGCCGACGGGGCGCCGCGGGGCCGGCGGCGGGCCGGTCATCGTGTTCGAAAGGACCCTTGCCCTGATCCCGGGGGGGAAGGCTCCGTCGGGGCGCCGGGGGGCCACGGTGGCGGTCCTGGGGGAGCTGGCCCGCGGCGCCTGCACCGCCCTGCGGCTGCTGCGCCCCGCGCCGGGCGGCGCCAGAATCTGGACGGATGCGGGATTTTTGAATCGCGCCAGTTCAAAATGAGTGCGTCAACAAGGTCCTCCGTTTCCGCCATGTCCAAAGCCCCTCCCCCCAAAGCCGCCGACACGAAGCCCGCGGCGCCCGCCCAAGCCCCCCACGCCCGCGACAAGAACATCGAACTCGCGCTGTCCTCGATCACCAAGCAGTTCGGGGAGGGCTCGATCATGCGCCTCGGCAGCAACGCCAAGATGAAGGTCGAGACGATCTCGACCGGGTCCCTCGCGATAGACCTCGCGCTCGGCGTGGGCGGCCTGCCGCTCGGCCGCATCATCGAGGTCTACGGCCCCGAGGCCTCGGGAAAGACGACCTTCTGCCTCAGCGTGATCGCGGAGTGCCAGCGCAAGGGCGGGCTTGCCGCGTTCATCGACGTCGAGCACGCGCTGGACCCGAAGTACGCTCGTGTGGTCGGCGTCAAGCTCGACGACCTGCTCGTCTCCCAGCCCGACAGCGGCGAGGACGCGCTCAACATCATGGAGACGCTCATTCGCTCCAACAGCATCGACGTCATCGTCCTCGACTCCGTCGCCGCCCTGGTGACCAAGGCGGAGCTCGACGGCCAGATGGGCGACATGACCATGGGCAGCCAGGCCCGGCTGATGTCCCAGGCCATGCGCCGGCTGACGGCGGTCGTGAGCAAGACGAAGTGCGTGTGCATCTTCACAAACCAGATCCGCGAGAAGATCGGCGTCATGTTCGGAAACCCGGAGACGACCTCTGGCGGCCGCGCCCTGAAGTTCTTCTCGTCGGTGCGCATAGACATCCGCCGCAAGGACCAGATCAAGACGCCCGAGGGCAAGGTCATCGGCAACCGGACGAAGATAAAGGTGGTGAAGAACAAGGTCGCCCCGCCCTTCACGGAGGTCGAGTTCGACATCATGTACAATGAGGGCATCTCGGCCTCCGGGTCGCTCCTCGACCTCGGCCTCGAGCACAGGATCCTCGAGAAGAAGGGCGCCTGGATCACCTACCTGGGCGAGCTCGTCGGCCAGGGCCGCGACGCCGCCAAGCAGACGATAAGGGAGAAGCCCGAGCTCGCCGACAAGATCACCAAGGCGATCCTCGAGAAGGTCAGCGTCACCGGCGGGACCGTGGTCACCGGCGAGGTCCCGGAGTGACCCCGATCGCGCGCAGGAATGCGCGCGCGATGATCCCGTGGCCCGCCTGCGTCGGATGCACGCGGTCTGCGGCGATCGACCGGAAGTCCTCCCGCGCCAGCGCGCGGTCGACGGCCGCCTGGGTGTCGACGAGGAGCGCCCCGTGCCTTGACGCCAGCTCCCTGACGATCGCGCCGTATTCGTCAGTGCGCCTGCGCATCGGGTCGCTTAGCAGGTGCTGGACGTAGAAGGGGGTCATCAGGACGAGCCCCGCAAGGCGGGGCGGCGCGCGCAGGATCAGGCCCTCGTAGGTCCGCCTGAACTCGCCCGGCATCACGGCCGCCGCGCTGTCGGCCCCGTCGAACTGCCTCCAGACGTCGTTGATCCCGACCATCATGGCCAGCCATTCCGGACGGAGCGCCAGCACGTCGCCGTCCCAACGGGAGGCGATGTCCCTGACGGTGTCCCCGCTGACGCCCATGTTGGCGACCCGGACCGGGCGAGCGGGGTGAAGCGGGGCCAGGGAGGCGTCGACCGCGGCCACGTAGCCGTCGCCGAGCGCGGCGCGGGACCCGGCGCCGACCGGGCGCAGCCGGCCGCAGTCGGTCACGGAGTCGCCTATGAAAAGCAGCCGGGCGCCGGGGGCTATCTTCACGGGCCGGATCGTGGGCCGGCCGGTGCGCCGGTCAACTGCGGGCCGGTAAAACTTGCCAAAGAATCTGGGGCGTGAAAAACCTCGCGGACGCCGGCCCTCCCCCCGGGGAGGGCGGCTGGCCCGCCCGGCAGCGAACCCGGGGCCCGGGCCCCATCCCCCACTCCAATGAAAATCAAACGAATACTTCGCATCGCCGGCCTCGCCCTCTGCTTCGCGACCGGCCCCGCGCGCGCCGAGAACGCCGCGGCCCCGGCGGCCGCGCCGATAGCCCCCGTCCCGCCGGGCGTGGCGCTCAGGGCCGCGACGGTAAGGGTGACCGTCGCGCCCGACCACAGGGACTGGACCTACAAGCCGGGGGAGCACGCGCTGTTCGCCGTCAGGGTCACCGCGGACAGCGAGCCTATCGACGGGGTCACCGTCAGCTACACCGTCGGCCCCGACATGTTTCCCGGCGCGGCGAGGACGGCCGCGCTGCCCCTCGAGGGCATGACGGTCGACGGCGGGACCATGGATGCGCCCGGGTTCCTCCGATGCATCGTCACCACGCAGGTCGCCGGCCACAGCTACCGGGGCCTCGCGACAGCCGCGTTCTCCCCGGAGAGGATTGCGGCTACGCAGACCGAGCCTGCCGACTTCGACGCGTTCTGGGCCGCGGGCAAGGCCGACCTCGGGAAGGTCCCGGTCGACGCCCGGATGACCCTCGTCCCCGAGGCCTGCACGTCCACGGTGGACGTCTACCACGTCAGCTTCCGCACGGTCGGACCGAAGGGGCCGGTGTCGGCCCGCATCTACGGCATCCTGTGCGAGCCGAGGGAGCCGGGCCGCTACGCCGCGATCCTCAAGGTGCCGGGGGCGGGGGTGCGCCCGTATTTCGGGGACCCGGAGCTCGCTGCGAAGGGGGCGATCGTGCTCGAGATAGGAATCCACGGGATCCCGGTCAACCTGGCCAAGGAGGTCTACGACGAGCTCGGCGCCGGGGCGCTCAACGGCTACTGGTTCTACAACCTCGACGACCGCGACCGGTTCTACTACCGGCGGGTCTACCTGAGCTGCATCCGGGCGAACGACTTCCTCACCTCCCGGCCGAACTGGGACGGCAAGCGCCTTCTCGTGATGGGCGCGAGCCAGGGCGGCCAGCTGACGATCGCGACGGCCGCCCTCGACCCGCGCGTCACCGGGCTGTCGGCCACCCACCCCGCGTTCTGCGACGTGAGCGGCGAGCTCCACGGGCGCGCCGGGGGCTGGCCCCACC
>CAZCAJ010000037.1:0-37954 GCA_964496645.1 uncultured Opitutaceae bacterium | reverse complement strand
CCTCGTTCTTCTGGTTCGGGTCGAGGCCGTCGGTCGGCTCGTCCAGGATGAGGGTGGGGGGGTCGTGGAGGAGGGCCTGGGCGAACCCGACGCGCTGCTTATAGCCCTTCGAGAGGGTCTCGATCGTCTGGTCGCGCACGGAGACCAGATGGGTGAGCGCGACGGCGCGCTCGACGTGCGCCTGCCTGGCCCCGGCTTCGCGAAAGCCGCGCACCTCCGCGATGAAGCCGAGGAACTCGCCGACGGTCATCTCGGCGTACGCGGGGGCGTTCTCCGGCAGGTAGCCTATCCTCGACTTCACGGCGACCGGGTCCTTCGAGACGTCGATCCCGTCGACCAGGGCGGTCCCGGCGTCCGGCCGCACGAAACCGGTTATCATCTTCATGGTCGTCGACTTGCCCGCCCCGTTGGGCCCCAGGAACCCCAGGATGTCCCCCCTCCTCACCGAGAAGCTGACGCCGTCGACCGCGCGCAGGGTGCCATAGTTTTTTACCAGGCCTTTGACTTCTATCATGGGTTGGAGGGGACGGTGAACGGAGGCGGGACCTCCGTGAGAAACCGACATAACACCCCTAGTTCCATCCGGATTTCAAGTTGATTTTTCATGGCCCGGCCGGCGCGGAGCCTCGCTCCCGCTCGGTTCTGAGCCTGAGCTGGCCGCACGCGGCGTCGATATCGTGGCCCTTCTCCCGGCGCAGGGTCACCGGAACCCCGGCCCGCTCAAGGACGCCCGCGAACGCCGATTGGCGGGCGGGCCCCGGCCGCCTCCAGGGAAGCCCCTCGACGCTGTTGTACGGGATGAGGTTGACGTGCGCGTGCAGGTCGCGCGCGATGTCGCGGAGCCTGCGCGCCTGGTCGGTCGAGTCGTTGACGTCCTCGATGAGGATGAACTCGAGCGTGACCATGCGGCCGTGGCGCTCGCTGAAGGTCCTGACCGCCGGCACGAGCTCGGCGAGGGGGTAGGCCCTGTTGACGGGCATGATCCTCGAGCGGACCTCGTCGGTCGCGCCGTGAAGCGAGATGGCCAGCCGGAACCCCAGCGGCTCGCCGGCGAGACGGATGATCTTCGGGACGAGCCCGCTGGTCGAAATGGTGATCCGGCGCGCTCCGACCCCGAGCCCCCAGTCCGCGTTGACGATCGTGAGGGCCCTGATGAGCGCGTCGTAGTTTGCGAGCGGCTCGCCCATCCCCATGACGACGATGTTGTCGAACGACGCGAGCTCGGCCCGCGCCCTCGGCGTGCGCTCGTCCTCGGCGTAGCAGACCTGGAGCAGCTGCGCCACGATCTCCCCGGCGCTCAGGTCCCGCCTGAGCCCGTCCAGCCCGCTCGCGCAGAACACGCATCCCATGGCGCAGCCGACCTGGGTAGAGACGCATATCGTCTTGCGCGAGTGGTCGGCGCCGACGCCCTCCTGGGGGGCCCGGATGATGACCGTCTCGATCAGCGAGCGGTCCTCGAGCTCGAGGAGCAGCTTGTCGGTGACGTCGGCCGAATGGCGGTTGAGGACGAGCGACGCCGGCATGAGCGAGAACGTGGCGTCGAGCCACGCCCGCAGCGCCCTGGGCAGGTTGGTCATGTCGTCCCACGAGCGCGCCCGCTTCTTGTAGACCCAGTCGAGGATCTGCCTCGCGCGGAACGCCTTCTCCCCCCGCTGCGCCAGCGACAGCGCCAGGGTCTCCAGCGTCTCTCCCGTGAGCGCGCGCTTCGCCGGTTCGAACCTCATTTCCTCGCGATCGCCCTGTTTATCGCGCTCACGATCGCCTTGATCGAGGCGAGCTCGATGTTCGTGTCGACGCCGGCGCCGAAGAAGGAGGACCCTCGCGCCAGCTTTATCTGGATGTAGCTGACCGCCTTCGCCTCGGCGCCCTTTCCCAGCGAGTGCTCCGAGTAGCTGACGACGTCGAACTTAGGCAGGGGCGTCGACCCGAGCGCGCGGACGAAGGCGTCGATCGGCCCGTTGCCGGAGCCGGAGAGCGCGTGCGGCGTGCCGTCCGCCACGATCCGGGCCTCGCACCTCACCGTGGAGTCGCGCTCGGTGGTCTTGAAGTGCTCGAGCGCGACGGGCGACGTCCGGCCCAGGTACTCGCGCTCGAAGGCCTCCCGGATGTCGGCCGACGTGAGCTCGGTGCCCCTCTCGTCGGCGATGTCGTTGACGACCCGCCCGATCTCCTTGTGCATGAGCTTGGGAAGCTGGAACCCGAACTCCTTCTCGAGGACGTAGGCGACCCCGCCCTTCCCGGACTGCGAGTTGATCCGGATGATCGCGCGGTAGCTGCGGCCGATGTCGGCGGGGTCGACCGGGATGTAAAGGACGTCCCACGGCTTGCCCGGCTTCTGGTGGGCAAGGGACTTCTTGATGGCGTCCTGGTGGGAGCCGCTGAAGGCGGTGAACACGAGCTCGCCCGCGTAGGGCTGGCGCGGCGGCACCTCGAGGCGGGTGCAGCGCTCGTAGACGTCGCGAATAGCGTTCAGGTCGCTGAAGTCCAGGCCCGGGTGTATGCCGTGGGTGTAGAGGTTCAGCGCGACGGTCACGATGTCCAGGTTGCCCGTCCTCTCGCCGTTGCCGAAGAGCGTCCCCTCGACGCGGTCGGCCCCCGCGAGGAGCGCGAGCTCGGTGGCGGCGACGCCCGTCCCCCTGTCGTTGTGCGTGTGCAGCGAGACGATCGTCGAGGCGCGCCGGGAGAGGTGCGTGCACATCCACTCGATCTGGTCGGCGTGGACGTTGGGCGTCGCGTACTCGACGGTGGCCGGCAGGTTCAGGATTATCCTGTCCGAGGGAGTCGGGCCCCAAGCGTCGGTCACCCTCTCGCAGACCTCGAGCGCGAATTCGAGCTCCGTGCTCGTGAAGCTCTCCGGCGAGTACTCGAGGCGCAGCCGCGTCCCCGCGGCGACCAGGGGCCGGCTGTCCCGCTTGAGCTGCTCCACCGCGCGGACGGCGATCTGGGCGATGTCGCCCTTCGGAAGGTTGAAGACGTAATCCCGCTGCTTCGGGGACGTCGAGTTGTAGAGGTGGAAGATGACGTTCTTTGCGCCCCTGACGGACTCGAGGGAGCGGGTTATCAGGTCCTCGCGGCACTGGCACAGCACCTGGATGGCGACGTCGCCCGGCACCAGGTCCTCCTCGATCAGCCGGCGCGTGAAATCGAACTCGATCTGCGAGGCCGAGGGGAACCCGACCTCGATCTCCTTGAATCCGATGCGCACGAGCATCTCGAAGAACTCGATCTTCTCGTCGACGCTCATCGGCTGGGCGAGTGCCTGGTTTCCGTCGCGCAGGTCGACGCTGCACCAGATCGGGGCGCGCGTGAGCGTCCGGTCCGGCCATTGCCGGTGGGCCATCGGGACTGGGGGGAAGGGTGCGTACTTGGTTGCGGGTTCTGGCTGCATGGAGAGGAAGTGTTGAGTGTTGCGGTTTTACGCAGGGAGTACAACGCCGGCTTGGCCGCCTCAGCGACCTCGGCGAAAAGGGGAATCAGGCCAACGCACGACCCGCCGCTGAGCGGCGTCCTCTAAAGGTCGTGCGCGCGGGTAAGTCGGAGGGCCTGAAAGGCGGGTGCCATCTCTGCCCGATTCATCCGCGGGGGCGGCCGAAAGTCAAGCGGGCGCGGGGCCTTCCATGGGTAACCGCCGCGGCCGAACCGGCGTCTTGCAGAATATGCCCGATGATGCATCGATCCTCACATGCCTGACGACCAGTCGTTTGATCTGGCTGGCTGTCTTGATCGCGTTCGGAAACGCGATCAGGTTGCTGCGCGGGATCTTGTGGAGCACCTCCACCCCCTCGTCATACGGATCGTCCGGGCCCACCTGCCGCGCAGGGTCCCCGAGGAAGACCTTGCCCAGGAGATCTTTCTGAAGATGTTCACCCGCATCGACCAGTACAAGGGCAGCGTGCCGTTCCCGCACTGGGTGTCCCGGATAGCGGTGACCACCTGCATCGACCAGCTGCGCGCGCAGAAGCGGCGCCCGGAGCTCCGGTGGGCGGACCTGTCCGAACGCGAGACCGACGCGCTCGACGCGGCGATAACGGGCGAGAACGATGTCGCGCCCGACGACGCGCTCGCCGCCCGGGAGCTCGTCCAGAAGCTGCTCGACCAGCTCAAGCCGGAGGACCGCCTCGTGATCCAGAGCCTGGACCTCGAGCAGAAGAGCGTCGCCGAGATCAGCGCGCTGACGGGCTGGAACCCGACCCTCGTCAAGGTCCGCGCCTTCCGCGCAAGACGGAAGTTGCAACGCCTTTACCGTGAACTTACCCAGAGTGAACACCCATGAACAAGTATGACAAGGCGTGGCAGAGGCTCGCCGCGGCGGCGCGCCGCGCGGCCCCGGAGCGGGACGAGTCGGCGCCCTACGGGTTCTCGACGCGGGTGGCCGCGCAGGCGTTCGGCGAGGAGCGCCGGGCCCCGTCCGCGTTCCTGAGGCTGTCGCTTCGCGCGGCGGCCGTCGCCTGCCTGCTCGCGGTCGCGGCCGTCGCCGCCAACTACTCGGCGATCAAGGGCGCGTTCGAAGGCGAGCCGGCGGTCGCCGCCGCTGACGACCCGGTCGCGGAGGTCGTGGATCTGGGCTCCTGAACCATGGCCAAGACCTGGCAGATCATCCTGGCGACCGTCGCCATCTTCGTCGCGGGCCTGGTGACGGGCGGCGCCACCATGCTGGGCGTCGTGGGCTGGGTCGCCCGCCACCGCGCGGCGATCGGGGCGCCCGCCGGCGCGCTCGGCCTGCGCCCTGGGCCCAACGGCGCCCAGCCGCAGGCGTTCACGCCCCAGCTCATGCGCAGCTTCGCGAACCAGCTCGACCTCACGCCCGAGCAGCGCGCGAGGATCATGCCGATCGTCAGGCGAACGGCGGGGCAGCTGACGCGCAACCGCCGCGAGATCCAGCTCACCTCCGCCCTCGCGATCGAGAAGATGCAGGACGAGATCGCCGAGGTCCTCACGCCCGAGCAGCGCGCGAAGTTCGAGAGCCTCATCAGCCGGCAGAGGGCCAGGCTCCAGCAGTTCAGGCAGGGCGCGCAGCAGCCCTCGGCCGAGCAGGCGCAGCCTCCCCAGCCGCCGCCCGCGAATTAGGTGTTGCGCGCCCGCCGCGGCGGAGCATGTTGCGCCTCGGCCAGGCGCCATGCATGGGCAGGCGCGCGAACCCCGCCAGGGCCGGAAGGCAGCAACGGTACCGACGTCCTACCAGTGCCGTGGAGTGCCTGGCCACTTCATCTTACTCTCCGACTCCTCCCTTGTCCGCATCAGGCTATCAGGTCATCGCGCGCAAATGGCGGCCGCAGACGTTTGGCGACGTCGTCGGCCAGGACCATGTGGTGCGGACGCTGAGGAACGCGATCGCCCGCGGCCGGATCGCGCACGCCTACCTGCTCGTCGGCCCGAGGGGAACGGGAAAGACTTCGATTGCGCGCATCTTCGCCAAGGCGCTCAACTGCACGGGCGGGCCCAGCGCCGACTTTGACCCCGCGGATCCGGCCGTGGTCGCGATCGCGGAGGGCAGCCACCTGGACGTGATCGAGATAGACGGGGCCTCCAACAACAGCGTCGAGCAGGTGCGCGACCTGCGCGAGACGTCGCGTTACACGCCGGCCCAGGGAAGGTACAAGATCTACATCATCGACGAGGTGCACATGCTCTCGACGTCGGCGTTCAACGCCCTGCTGAAGACGCTCGAGGAGCCGCCGCCCCACGTTAAGTTCGTCTTTGCCACGACCGAGGTGCAGAAGGTGCTTCCGACGATACTCTCGCGCTGCCAGCGCTTCGACCTGAAGCCGATCCCGGCCGAACTGATCGCAGAGAGGCTCAAGGCGATCGCCGCGGCCGAGAAGGTGAGCGTGGACGCCGCCGCCCTGGCCTGCATCGCGAGGCTCGCCGACGGCGGGATGCGCGACGCCCAGTCGATCCTGGAGCAGATGATCGCGTTCTGCGGCGGCGAGATCGCGGAGGCCGACGTGCTGGACGTCTACGGCCTCGTGCCGGAGGCGAAGGTCGCCGAGCTGGCGGGCGCGCTGGCCGCCGGCAACCAGAGGCTCATCATCTCGATCGTGGACGAGTGCGACTCGGCGGGCCGCGACCTTGTGCGGCTCCTCACGGACCTCCAGGCCGCGGTCCGGACCGCCCTGCTGGAGTCGATCGCGACCGGCGGGCGCAGCGCCAGGCTGGGGGGGGCGCAATTGACGACCGAGCAGCTCACCCGGCTTCTAGACGGGCTCAGGGAGGGGGAGGGAAGCGTCAAGCTGGGCCTCGTGGACAAGATCAATTTCGAGGTCGCCCTCCTTAAGGCCGTCGAGGCCAGCCGGGCCAGGGCGATCGACAGCCTCATCAAGGAGCTCGCGTCGCTCGCCGGCGAGGCGGAGGGGGCCGCGCCGGCCGGCGAAAAAAAAAAGGGCTGATTGACCGGCTGGAGGCGCGGCTGGCCTCCGGCGGCAATGGCGCCGCCCCCGCCGGGGGCGGGGAGTCGGAGTGGCCGGACGAGTCGGACGAGGCCGCCTTCCTGTCGGAGGCCGCGGCGCGCGGCGGGGCCGAGCGGCCGCTCCCGAACAGGGGCTCGGTTCCGACGATCGGCGTCGAGCTCCCGCCGCTGGAGCAGCTCGTCGAGAGGGTGCCCGCGCCGGTGCGCGCGGTGCTCGACGACCTGTTCCGCGCGAGGTTCACCTCCGTCCGCAGGTTCCCGGCAACCCCGGGCACCGGGGCGCCCCCATGAGCCGCGGGCCCGCCTTCAGCCCCGCGGCCTTCGAGGGCGCCCGGGTCGCGGTGCTGGCCGGCAACATCGCCTGGACGACGCTCTGCCTCGGCGGATTCCTGCCGGGCAGCAGGGTGTGGATGGCGGCGCTCACGGGGGCCCTCGTCGCCGTCCACCTCGTCGATCCCTCGCGCGGCGCGCGCGCCCACGCCGCCGGCTGGCTGTTCGTCCCGTTCCTGGCCTACGCCGCGGCCAACGCCGCGTGGGTGACGCCGGTGCGCTGGCTCGGCTGGACCGACTGGCTCAACTGGGCCCAGGCGGCGGCCGTGTTCTGGGTCGTGCTGAACGGGGTCTCCCTCCCTGGGTGCCGGCGCTTCCTGTGCGGGTTCCTGGCCGCTCTCGGGGCGGCCGCGGCGCTCCTCGGGTGCTACCAGCACTTCGTGAGGCCGGACTGGCTCATGCTCGGCCGCACCCAGGCGGCGCAGTTCATCGGGAGGTCGAGCGGTCCGTTCGGCATACCGAACAGCCTCGGCGCGCTCATGGCGCTCCTAATCCCGCCCGTCGGGGCCCTGGCGCTTGGGCGGGGGCGTCCGGCGGCGCTCCGGGCCCTGTGCGCGGCGGCCCTTCTCGCGCTGGCGGCGGGGTTCGTGCTCGCGGTCAGCCGCGGCGCCTGGATCGCGCTCCCGGCGGCTTTCGCGCTGAAGCCGCTTCTGACGCCGGGACGCAGCCTCGGGCGCAGGATCGCGGCCGGCGCGGCGGCGGTGGTGGTGGCGGCGGCCATTGCGGCGGCCGCCTACTCCGCGTTGCCCCTGATGCGGGCGCGCGTCGACCAGCTCGTGAGGGACGCGGGCGAGCGCTCGCGCCCTGCGATGTGGCGGGGCGCCTGGAAGATATTCGAGGCCCATCCCGTGCTGGGCGGAGGGGCGGGCAGCTACGACGCGCTCTTCGAGGCCTACCGGCCCGAGGGCAACAGGGACCAGCCGATATACGCCCACTGTGACTACCTGAACACGCTTTCCGACTACGGCGCCGTGGGGTTCGCCCTGCTCTTCGGGGCCGCCGCGATGGTGGGGTGGCGGTGCGCCGGCGCGCGCGGGCTGGCGGGCGCGGCGGTCACCGGGCTGCTCGCCTTTGCCATACACCTGTGCGTCGACTTTCATCTCAAGATCCCGGCGCTGGCGATGATCGTCGCGACAATCGGGGCGCTCGTCACGGCCGAGGCCTGGCCGGGCGCGGACGGGCCGGAGCGGACGCCCGGACCGCTGGCGCGGGCGGTCGCCCTCCTCGTGGCCGCGGCCGCCGTCGGATCCACTAACTTCTGGGTGATTCCCAAGTACGAGGCCGACGAGGCCAGGAGGCAGGCCCGCGAGGAGATCGACAGGATGGCGAGGGCGGGCGCCGACGTGTCGGGCGAGCGCGGCGTGGTCGCGGGGGCCCGGGCCCTTCTCGACAGGGCGGTCGCCCTCGATCCCGCGAACGCCCAGGCGTGGTCCGACAGGGCCTATGCCGACTCGCTCTGGGCCCTGGTGGACCCCGCACAGACCAAGGTGCTGGGCATCGAGGCGGCCCGCGACGCCGGGCGCGCCCTGGACCTGAGCCGGGTCGTTTCCGAATTCTGGATCCGCCGCGGCGTGGGCCTCGACATGCAGGGGCGATGGAGGGACGCGGGCGCCGACTTCTCGCAGGCGCTGCAGATCGCGCCCGCGCGCGCGGACTGCTGGTATTATCAGGCCTATCATCTGAGCCTGTCGCCCGGGGAAATAGGCCCCGCCCTGGCGGCGGCTGACCACTGCTTGCGGCTTGACCCCGGCTTCCTTCTTGCACAATCTTTGCGTCAACGATTGGCAACAAGGCTCCAGCAGAAGCGCTGAACTCCATATTTATGATAAACAAGCTTTTGTGTATTATTGCCTTAGGGGTCATTTTAGGGTTTTCAACCGCCGGCGCCCAAACCGCCCCAGCTGCAGATGCAAGGGTCAAGGGCCAGATTGTCGCCGCGCGGGTCCAGGGCCATGTCACCGCAATCTCCAAAGCCACGCAGGAGAGCCGGTTGCTACACGACGGGGATCTGGTGTCAGAGCAGACCACGATCGCCACGGGACCGGGGGCGAGCGTCATCCTCGCGTTCTCGAACGGGGCCACCGTGGACGTCGCCGCGGACTCGAAGCTCGATGTCGCTGAATTCGAGCAGGATCCATTTTCAACCTCGATCAAGGCGTCGGACATCAAGCAGGAGGCCGGGACATCGGTCACGAGGCTGAACCTGACGCGGGGCGAGCTGGTGGGGCGTGTGGCGCACCTGAACGTGGACAAGGGCTCGGAGTTCACGGTCCGCACCCCCGTCGGGGCGGCCGGCATCCGCGGCACCGTCGTGGGAGTCATTTTCATTCCGCTTAAGGGCGGCAAGGCGCACTTCGAGATAGAGACGTTCGAGGGACTGGTGGCATTCACGCCCGGAGGGGGTGGCAATCCCATCCTCATCCCGGCGGGCCACAAGTTCGACGAGACCGTGGAATTCAAGCCAACTGACGTCGACAACCCGTGGGACTGGCTGCCGCCCCCGCCGCCGACGGTGGAGTTGCTCTTCCTGTCCCCGGATGAGGCGGCGCACTTCCAGGCCGAGCTGAGGAACATCCTCGGCGCGCTCGAGAACATCGATTTCCCGCAGAGCCTGGGCACGCCGCCCCCGCCGCCCCCGCCTGCGCCCCCGATGAACGCGCCGACGCCGGGCGCAGGCACCGGCCCCTAGCGGGTACCCCGTCCCGTAATCTGCTTTCATTGCGGCCGGGCGCTCAATAGCGTTCGGGCCCGTGGCATCCCAGAAAAAGTCCGCGCTTTTCCGGCTGCGCTGGGTGCTTCTCGCGGCGATACCCCTCGCGTGGTGCGCGGTCGCGCACCTGGGAATGCTGACGTCGCTGGAGAACGGCGTGGTCGACCTCCGGTTCCGGTACCGCGGCCCCATGGAGGCCCCGGTGAAGGTGGTCTACGTGGACGTGGACTCGGTATCGCTCGACTCGATCGGGAACATGCCGTGGAACCGCGAGTACTTCGCCACCGTGGCGCGGACCCTGATCGAGCGCGCTGGCGTCAAGGCGATCGGGATGGACTTCGTGTTCTCCGACGCGGGCGTCCCCGAGTCGGTCGACCGGGCGAAGTACGTCGCCGGCAACCGCGCGCTGGGAGACTTCCTGTGGAGGACGCCCTCGGTCGTTGTCGCGGCGTCCTTCACCGCGATGGACTACCACGACATCAACGGGAAGAGGAGGATGAGGGAGT
The DNA here is from genome assembly GCA_964496645.1 of uncultured Opitutaceae bacterium. Taxonomy (GTDB): domain Bacteria; phylum Verrucomicrobiota; class Verrucomicrobiia; order Opitutales; family Opitutaceae; genus Palsa-1447. The sequence goes on along the minus strand of CAZCAJ010000037.1, from coordinate 28,002 downwards.
TTCCGGACGTGAGCCGGCCCGACCTGCCCCCGTTGCACCAGATCGAGCCTCCCGAGGTGCCGTCGCTCAGCCTCGCCGGGGGCCGCAAGGTCAGCCCTCCCGGCGTCGGGCTCATCGACACGGTCGACCAGGGCACCCGGTGGGTCCCCTTGTATGCGCCGACCTCGGCGCGGACGTACTACGCGATGGCGGTCGAGCTCGCCCGGATCTACTACGGGATCGACCGCAGCGGGATCAAGGTCGACGGCGACCACCTCTACCTCGTGCGCGACGACGGCTCGTTCGCGGCGAGGATCCCGCTGACCCGCAAGCAACTGGTCGAGGTCAACTGGTTCTCGCCCTGGTTCAGCGCGGCGCACAACCCGCGCGAGAGCTTCAGCGTGGTCTACGAGTACTGCCGGCTCCTCGGCTCCGACCGGCCCGAGGAACGCCGGAGCGCCGAGGAGTTCTTCTCCGACCCGGTCTTCAAGGGCGCCGTCGTCCTGATAGGCCCCACCGACAGGCTCCTCCAGGACCTGGCGCCAACCCCGTTCGACGAGGCGCCCGTCCCGCGGGTGGGCGTCCACGGCAACCTCCTCAAGACGATCGTCTCGGGCCGCTACATCCGCCGCCTCCCGGAACTCGGCGCGTACGCCGCGATATTCGGCCTCTCTGTCCTCGTGTCGGCTCTCGCGGTCGCGGGCGGGGGCCGGGCCGTGTTCACGAAGGCGATGGCCGTGCTCTCGCTGGCGCTCTACGTGGCCCTGGCGTTCCAGCTCTTCAAGGCGGGCCACCTCATCATCCCCGTCGTCTCGCCGCTCGGCGCGGCGTTCACGACCAGCTTCGCCAGCCTCGCGTGGCAGATCGTCGACGAGCAGAGGCAGAAGGGCCGGATAAAGGGGCTTTTCGGAACCTACGTGTCGCCCGCGCTCGTCGAGCGCATGGTCAGCTCCGGCGAGGAGCCCCGGCTCGGGGGAATAGAGGAGAACATCACCGCCTACTTCAGCGACATCCAGTCGTTCTCGAGCTTCTCGGAGAAGCTGTCGCCGTCGCGCCTGGTCGACCTCATGAACGAGTACCTGAGCGCGTGCACGGACATCGTCCAGGCGGAGGGCGGCACGCTCGACAAGTACATCGGCGACGCCGTCGTCGCGATCTACGGCGCGCCTCTGGCGCTCCCGGACCATCCCCTGCGCGCGTGCGTGGCCGCGCTGCGCGTCCACAGGCGCGTCGACGAGCTGCGCGGGAAGTGGAGGAGGGAGGGCGACAGCTGGCCGGACATCGTGCACGGACTCCAGACCCGCATCGGGCTCAACACCGGTTCCGCGGTCGTCGGCAACATGGGCAGCAACACGAGGTTCAACTACACGATGATGGGCGACAACGTGAACATCGCCGCCAGGATGGAGAGCGGCGCCAAGAGCTGGGGGGTCTACTCGATGTGCACCGAGGCGACCCGCGCCGAATGCGAGCGGATCGAGCCGGGGCGCGTCGTCTTCCGCAGGCTGGGGAAGATCACCGTCAAGGGGCGCGCCAAGCCGCTCCCGATCCACGAGATGGTGGCGCTCTCGGAGCACGCGTCCGACGCGATGCGCGAGTGCGTCGCGCTCTTCGAGCAGGGGCTCGAGAGGTACTACGGGCGCGACTGGGACGGCGCGATCGCGATGTTCCGGCGGTCGGAGGCCCTGGAGGCCAACGGCCCGGGCCGCGCCCTGGCGTCCGAGAACAACCCTTCCCTGATCTACATCAGGATCGCCGGGGACTACCGCTCCGCCCCGCCCCCGGCGGACTGGGACGGCGTCTACCACATGAAGGATAAGTGAGGCGGCCGCTCAGACGCCGATCCGCCCCTTCAGGTAGAGGACGGCGCGGCCCGCCATCCTCACGCGGGCCCCGTCGAGCTCGCACCAGAGCTCGCCTCCCCGCCTCGACACCTGCCTCGCGTGGAGCGTCGTCCTGCCGAGCCGGTCCGCCCAGTAGGGGACGAGCGTGCAGTGCGCCGACCCGGTGACCGGGTCCTCCGCGATTCCCGCGTCCGGAGCGAAGAACCGGGAGACGAAGTCGCAGTCTGTCCCCGGCGCCGTGACGATGATCCTGCCGGGCACAGCGGGCGCGAGGGCCGCGTGGTCCGGTGCCAGGCCGGCCACCTCTGCGGCGGCGCCGTAGACGCACAGCCACATCCGCTCCGACCTGAGGACCTGCTCGGGCCTCCGGCGCAGGCCCTCCAGCAGCTCCGGGGTCGGCTCGGCCGGGCGCGCGGGGCGGGCCGGGAAATCGAGCTCGATCAGGGGCCCGCGCCTGGCGACGGACAGGGCGCCTGACTTGGTGTCGAACACGAACGGCGACTCGAGCTGGCCGAGCTCGCCGAAAAGGACGTGGGCGGTCGCCAGCGTCGCGTGCCCGCACAGGTCGACCTCGACCGCGGGCGTGAACCAGCGGAGGTCGGCCCGCGCCGGCCCGGTCCGGACGAAGAACGCGGTCTCCGAGAGGCCGTTTTCGTTCGCGATGCCCTGGAGGAGGCCGTCGTCAAGCCAGCCCTCGAGGGGGATGACCGCCGCGGGATTGCCGCCGAACCTCCGGTCGGTGAACGCGTCGACCCAGTAGATGGGAAGGCTGATGGCGCCGGCGTTCTTCAACGGCTCCTTCCTTCCGCGGCCGGCGCGGATTCATGGAACGACACAGGCGCGGACCCATGGGACGACACGGGTGCGGATTCATGGGACGGCGCCGGCGCGGAGCCGCGGGAGGCCGCGGGCGCGGAGGCGCCGGGGGGCGCGCCATGGTCTGGCGCTGCCGCCGCCTCGGCTCCCCGCGGCTCCGCCTGCGCGGCCTGGGCTCCGGCCGCCGGGGTCCCGGCGGACGGCGCAAGCCGGGGCCTGTCCATCGGAGGCGCCGGCGTCTTCGGAACCGGCACGGCCGATGCGTCGGCGGGCTGCGAACTTGGGCCATTGGCGGGCCTCGGGACCGGGGTGCCGGTCGGCGGGCGCGGAAGAGGGACGGACTGCGCGCGCCACCCGGCCGGCGGCACAGCCCCGGGCCCGGGGGCGTGGGGCCTCCACGGGTGGCTTCCCGGGGGGCCGTGCCCGCCGTGGTCGTGGGTGTGGTGCCAGCCGCCGGGCCCGCGCCAGGCGCCCCAGTCCCCGACCCAGACCGACCAGCCGACCCAGTCGAGGCCGTAGCTGAGCCATGGGCCCGCCGGCTGGGCCGGGCCGAGGTCCTCGCCAGGCCCGCCGTAGCCGCCGGAGGGCTCGTCGGGAAAGACGGCGCCGGCGTCGTAGGCGGGTGCGTAGATCGATTCGGGCTCCGCCGGCAGGATCTCGATGGTGCTGTCCTGCACGACGACCTGCTGCTGGGGGGTCGACTTGAGCGCTCCTGAAGCCAGCGCGCGGGCCCTCAGCCGCTGGATTGACTGCATCACCTCGGACGGCGACGCGAGGAAGGCCGAGCCGACGGCCCGCGTCCACTCGATGTTGTCGGCCATCCATGAGACGATGGCGGGATAGTGCGCAAGCGCGCGGACGCTTGGATCCCAGGGCTGGCTGTCGATCCTCGTGGTGTCCGCGTACTGCACGAGGTATGCCGAGGCCGCCCTTATGTCCTCGGGCACCGTCGACGCCGGAAGGATGAGGGCGAGAAGCGGGTCCGGGTAGAGGGCGATCGGGCCGAGCAGCCTGTCGGCGACTCTCGCCGGGATGCCCCGGGGCGCCGGCCCATCCCGTCCGATGGAGCCCGGCGGGGTGGGAGCGTAGGCGGCAGGCGCGGGATCCTGGGCGCCGGACTGGGCGAGCATCGCGGACACCATGAGCAGGAACGCTGGGGGCGCCTTCCGGATGGCCATGAGGCAGGGTGCTGGCTTGCCCACAAACATGCAAGACGCACACGGGGCGAAAAAAGTCCTTTAACCGGCGCCCGCCGCCCGTACCATCGGGCCCGACCCCGATGGCATCGATCCCCCCCTCTGGCGCGGCGGCCGGCGTGCCCCCCTCGGAGCGGCTCGCGTCCCTGGACGCGCTTCGCGGATTTGACATGATCTGGATCGCCGGCGCCGACTCCCTGGGCGACGCGCTCAACCACCTTGGCGGCGGGCCGCTCACCCGGCTCCTGGCCCGGCAGCTGGACCACGTGCCCTGGGCCGGCCTCCATTTCTACGACCTCGTGTTCCCGCTGTTCGTCTTCCTCATGGGAGTCGCCATCCCGTTCTCGCTCTCCCGGATGGTCGAGGTCTCGGGGCGGCCCGCTGCCGTGCGCCGGATCTTCCGGAGGGCCGCGCTGCTCTTCCTCCTCGGCGTGTTCTACTACGGCGGGCTCTCCCATCCGTTCTCGGACATCCGCTGGCTGGGCGTCCTGCAGCGCTTCGGCCTGTGCTACCTCGGGGCGGGCCTGCTCTTCCTTTACGTCAGGCCCCGTGGCCTAGTGGCGGTGTGCGTCGCGCTGCTCGTCGGTTACTGGGCCCTGCTCACGTTCGTGCCCGTCCCGGGAATCGGCGCCGGGCACTTCGCGGAGGGGCAGAACCTCTCGAACTGGCTCGACCGGATGTACCTGCCCGGCAGGAAATGGGACGGCGGCTGGGACCCCGAGGGGATACTGAGCACCTTCCCCGCCGTCGCCTCGTGCCTGCTGGGCGTCTTCACGGGCAACTGGCTGCGCGATCAGCGCGCGGCCCCGGGGCGCAGGGCGGCGATGCTGGCGGCCGCCGGGGCCGTCCTGCTCGTCCTGGGCCTCCTCTGGGGGATCCAGTTTCCCGTGGTCAAGAAGCTGTGGACCTCCTCGTTCGTCCTGGCCGCGGGCGGAATCAGCGCCCTCGCGATGGCCGCGTTCTACCTGGTGATCGACGTGTGGAGGATCCGGGCGTGGGCCGCTCCTTTGACCTGGGTGGGCGCCAACGCGATAACGGTCTACCTGTTGAGCAACATCGTCGACTTCGGCTCGCTCTCCCGCCGGTTCGTCGGCGGGAACGTGACCTCGTGGCTCGACGGCCTTCGGCCCGGGCTCAGCGGGCTGGCGGAGGCGCTCTTCAGCATCCTGCTCTGCTTCCTGGTCGCGCGCTTCCTCTACCGGCGCAAGGTCTTCATCCGCCTCTAGGGCGCCGACCGGCTTACGGGCCCGAGTCCCTGCCGAGGCGGCAGACCTCGGCGATGGCCGCCGCGAGGCTCGCCGCTCCCTGTTCCAGCCAGCGCTCGCCCTTCTCGGCGGTCGCGGCGGCGGCGTCTCCCATGACCCCCGACCTCGAGACGTCGCGGCTGGCCCACGCGGCAAGCGCGGGAGCGGCCACGGGCCGGACCTCCCCGGGATCGTCGATCCGGGCCGGGTATTCGCAGACGGCCTTCGCGGGGTCGGCGAGGCCGGGTGCCGCCGCCATGATCCAGGACGTCTCCACCTCGCCCGCGTGGATCCCAAACGCGGCCTCCTGGGCCGAGATGCCGGATACGGGGCCCTGCTGGAGGATCCCCGCCCTCAGCCCATAGGTCGCCCGGATCTCCCGGAGCGTGGGAACGAGGACGGGCACGTTCCCGCCGTGCGTGTTGATGACCGCCATCGATCCGAACCCCCACGCCCGCGCCTGGCGGGCGACCGCGAGGATCTGCGAGCGGAGCGTGTCCCGGGAGATCATCAGCGTGCCGGGGAAGCCGGTGTGCTCGTTGCTCTTGCCGATGGTTATCGGGGGTGCCACGTAGCACGAGGCCCCGGCCGGCAGGCGCGCGATCGCGAGGCAGAGCCACACCTGGCCCATGAGCGCGTCGACGGCTACGGGGAGGTGCGGACCGTGCTGCTCGATCGCCCCCGTGGCGAGGATGACGGGAGCCCACGGCCTGTCCGGCAGCGCCTGGATGCGCCGCAGGGTCATGGCCGGCAGGTAGCGGTCCCTGTAGCTGGGGAAGGTCATGGCGGCGTCAACCTGGCGTCCAGCGGCGGGCGGTCGCGGATGTCCGAGAGCAGCTTGGCGAGGCGCCCCGCCGCGGTCGCAAGGATGGCGGCGCCCTCGGCGCGGGCCACGCCGGCGGGAACGTGCGGCCCCGGCAGCGCGGTGACGGATTCGTCGCCCCACGCGCCGGGGAGGGCCCCGGGGGGGCCGGGAGCGGGGGCCTCGGGCTCGCTGGCGCAGAGCGCGGTCAGCAGCGTCTGGAGCCTGCGGCGGCTCCTGCTGCGGACGGGGTGGAAGTCCAGGTCGAGAGCGCTTAGGTGGACAAGGAACACCTGGAGTCCGCGCGACACGCGCAGGTCGCGCGCCGCCGCGCCGCAGAGCTCCTCGCTCCACGGGCTCGAGTTGACGATCGCGATCCTTCGAAAGCCCGCCGCGGCCACCGACGCCGCGACCTCGGCGATCAGCGCGTGCGCCGCGGGCTGGTCGACCGCGAACGCGCACGCCGGGTCGGCGCCGAACGCGAACCGGAGCGGGGGCACCACGAGCGGCTTCCTGCCCGCCGGCGCGAGCCGGCAGGCGTCGCGGACGACATGCATGAGCACGGTCTCCTCCGCATCCAGGGGATGGCCCAGGCCCCAGTCCGCCATTCCCGCGAGCGGCACGATGACGACGGTCGCGTCGCGGTCCGGCCAGTCGGCGAATCTCGGCCAGGGCAGCCACGGCCAGAACGTGGCGTCGTCGGCGACGCAGAGCGCCGGGAAGGTCGCTGGGGGGGCGGCGGGCGCTGTCACGGGCTCATCTTGTCGCGAGCACCTCTATCTCCACGCAGCACCCCTCGCGCGCGAGCCCCTTCACCTCGAGCAGCGTGCTCACGGGCCTCGAGTCCGCGAGGTAGCGGTTCCGGACCGCCGAGAACTTCTCGAAGTCGGGCATGTGGGTCAGGAACGTCTGGACCTTCACGACGTCGGCGAAGGTCATCCCCGCGGCGGCGAGGATGGAGCCGATGAGCCCGAAGACGAACTCCGTCTGCGCGGAGGCGTCGAACGGCGCGACGACGTTCCCGCCGCGGTCGACGGCCAGCTGGCCCGTGACGTAGAGCGTCCTCGATCCGCCGTCCTCCACGAGCAGGCCGGGGCTGTAGGCTCCCCGGGGGGCGGGGTGGTTCTCGGGATAGATGAGGGTCTTCTTCAAGCGCGTCCTGCGGGCCCATGTCCGAGGGCCTGACCCATAAATCGGGAAATCCGGGCGCCTTCCATTAAAATCTTGGGGGCGCGGCCGGCCTCAGGCCGGCGAATCCGGGCGCGGGTCGGCCATGGGCTCGATCTTGCCCAGCAGGAGGACGAACGCGAGGATCCCGGCGACCAGGATCACGGCGGCCGCGAGGAACGCGCCGGCGAACGAATGGGTGAACTTGACGATCAGGCCCGTCACGATGGGGGCGGCGATCCCCATCGCGTTGACTGCGAAGTTCATGATCCCGCCGACGGCCCCGACCCCCCCCCTCGGGGCGACGAGCGACGGAAGCGACCAGCCCACGGGCGCGGCGGCCGCAAGGCCCCCGAGAGAGATGGAGATCCACAGGACCGCCCACGCGGGCCTGGAGGTCATCGTCGCCCCGACGACGGCCACGCCGAAGAGCATTCCCGTGACGAAGACGCTCTTGCGGACCCGGGTTTCATCGGCTCCCCTGGCGATGAGCGCGTCGATCAGCCAGCCCCCGATGGCGAGGTCCGTCACGGTCGCGACCGCCCACGGGATCGCGGCGATGCTCTCCGACTGGAGGATGTTCATCCCGGACGTGTTGACCAGGTAGGCGGGCAGCCAGGTGAGGAAAAGGTAGAACGAGTAGCCGTAAGCCCCGAACCCGATGGCCAGGCCCCAGACCTTCGGCTGCCTCAGGAGGTGGCCCATCATGCCGGCCGCGCCCGCTTCCGAGGCGCCCTCCGGCACGGCCCCTCCAGAGAGGATGTGCTCGCGCTCGGCCGGGCTGAGCCGCGGATCCGCGCTGGGCTCCCTGTAGAGGAGGCAGAACGCCACAAAGTACACGAAGCTCGCCGCGGCGGTGATCGCGAAGCCCCACCTCCAGCCGAACCGCACGACGGCGAACGCGATGATCGGTATGCCGACCACGTTCGAGAACTTGGCCGAGGCGTCGAAGATCGCCGTCGCGCGGGCCCGCTCGCCGCGCGGGAACCAGTGGCCGGTCGCCTTTGAAACGGCCGGAAACGACGGCGCCTCGGCGACCCCGAGGAGGAACCTCGCGGCGACGATCCCCCAATAGCCGGTCGCGACCGCGGTGACCGCCGAGGCCGCGGTCCAGAGGAGCGAGCCCAGGCGCCCGATGCGCGTCACCCCCAGGCGGTCGACGACCAGGCCCATGGGTATCTGGAGGCCCGTGTAGGTCCAGGCGTACGCGCTGAGGAGGTAGCCCAGGTCGGCGGAGTCGAGGCCGTACGCCTTCTGGAGCTGCGGCGCCGCGACCGACAGGTTGATCCGGTCGAGGAAGCTCACGAGGATCCCGGAGCCGAGGAGCACGCCGATGCCCCAGCGCCTGAGCGGTACGGGGCGTTCCGGGGCCGGTGGCATGCGCCCGCCAGAACAGCGGGCCGCAGGCCCGTTTGCAAAGTTTGTATTCGGCGCCGGACGGGGCCGCCGCCCCCTGCGCACCGGCGCGGCGCCCCAAATTCCGTTCTCGCATGGAGCCCGCGGGCCGGGCAAATCTTACGGGGATGTCGCTGGTATTCCTAGCTCTGGCGGTCACCGCGCTTTGGGTCAACCTGCTCGGTGCCGGCCTGGCGGCGCGGGGCCTCGTCGGCGACTACCCGGTGGCGCGGGTGACCGGGGTGCTGGCGGTCTGCCTCGGATGCTTCTTCCTCGAGCATTTCGGCGGCTGGGGACCCCGTCCGCCCCTCCTTCCGTTCACGACCCTGGTCTCGCTCTGGCTCATCTACCGGAACCGGATGGCGCTGCTCGAGAACCTGACGACGGAGGCCCTCTTCGCCCTTGGATTCCTCTACTGCCTGGCCTGGAGGTTCATGTTTCCGAACATCGACGACACCGGGGAGAAGATGCCGAACCTCATGATGATCGAGGCCTACATGAGGGGAACCCAGCTGCCTCCGCCCGACCTGTGGCTGGCTCCCTTCCGCGGGAACTGCTACTACAGCTTTCAGCACTACGGCGCCTCGTTGATCGGGCGCCTGATCGGCGTCGGGCCGGGCGTCAGCTACCACCTGGCCTATTGCACGCTGGCCGGCTTCATCACCCTGCTGGTGGGCGCCTGCTTCGCGCGCCTTTGCGCCTGGCGGCCGGGCCGCTGGGTCGGGATCCTTGCCCTCATCGTGGGCGGGAGCGGGACCGGCTTCGCGGCACACGTGCTCCTGTACCGCACGTTCCCGGTCGACAGCGTGCGTTTCCTGGGGGGGGCGATCGTCCACCAGTTCGCCAATCCGCTCGGACAGCACGTCGCCGCGTGGATGGCGAAGCCGGACGTGGCCCCGCGCGACCTTCCCATGGAGCCGCTGGCCTACATCCTCACCAACGGGGACTACCATCCCCCCCTTGCCGGCTTCCTCCTGCTGGCGCTCGCCGGGGCGCTGATCGCGGGTCAGGCCACGGGGGCCGTGGGCTTCCAGCGGAGCCTGGGCCAGGCCCTGCTCGCGGCGACGGTCCCCTTGGCCCTGATCTCCAACGCCTGGGTCTTCCCCCTGCACGGCCTGCTGGTCGGCGGATGGTTCATATTCTGCGCCCTGTGCGGCGAGCGGCGCAGCCTGCTGGCCGGGCTGATCGGCTTCACCGTCGCCACCGCGCTCGAGTACCCCTATCTCATTGAGTTCACCCAGCAGGCGATCGGCAACTACGTCGCGATGAAGTGGACGCCCCCGGAGGACCACACGCCGCTTCTGGGCTGGCTCCTGACATTCTGGCCGGTGGTGGGGATCATGGTCCTGAGCGTGTTCAACCGACAGCGCCGTCTGCTGACGATCTTCTTCCTCGTCATCTGGGCGCTCGAGCTCGCCGGGACCGAGCTCTTCTACAACCACGACATCTACGGGGGCGTGTGGAGCCGCTTCAACACGACCCTGAAATGGTGGCCCTGGGTGTTCGCGGGCGTCATCCTCACGCTCGGCGCGATCAACCTCGGGTCCAGGTCGCGGATCAGCCGCTACGGCACGCTGGTCCTCCTTCTGCCCCTCCTGGTATTTGGCTACGACCTCGCGAGGGATTTCCGCAGGATGCCAAAGACCGCAGCCGGAGGGCTGGCCGGATCGGCGTGGATCGAGCGGGACCCCGTCATAAGGGACCTGATCATCGAGCTGAAGACCCGTCCCGACGGCGTCACGCTCGAGAGCGGGCTCGTCCTGGCCAACACGGAGGCGCCCGCCATCGCGCTCTTCTCGAACAAGCAAAGCCTTCTCGGGTGGCCGTGGCACGAGACGACCTGGCGGGGCTCCCTCCTCGAGATACACGAGAGGCAGACGCAGATAGGCGCTTTCTACGAGGGGAGGCTTGAGGATCCGCTTGCGTGGCTCCTGCACAACAACGTCAAGTACATCCTCTGGCTGCCGAGGGACAACGTGAACGGCAACGCCCGCTTCGGGCCCATCTCGGAGAAGATCAGCCCGCGGTATTTCTGGCACCGCATGTATGGCGACAACAAGAACCTGGCGGTCGGGTTCTGGGAGCGCATTGACGCCGCGAGGTGACGGCGGTCGTCGGCGGCCCCGCGCAGGGCCGGGCGCGTCGCCATTGTACTCCGGGAGATTTAGTGGCAGGATGTGGCGCAAACCTGCCTAGCGATGGCCGTCCAATTCAAGGATTATTACAAGACTCTGGGCGTCGAACGGACCGCGACGCCGGACGAGATCAAGGCGGCATTCCGGAAGCTTGCCCGCATCCACCACCCGGACGTGGCCAAGAACAAGGCCGCCGGCGAGGCGAGGTTCAAGGAGATCAACGAGGCCTACGAGGTCCTCGGCGACCCCGAAAAGCGCCGGCGCTACGACGAGCTGGGCGAGAACTGGCAGGACGGCGGCGCCGAGCAGGGCGCGCCGCGGGGCTTTGCCCGCGGCCGCGCAAGGGGGTTCCCGGGCGGGACGACCTTCGAGTTCGGGGGCACCGGCTTCAGCGACTTCTTCGAGTCGTTCTTTGGCGCCAGCCGCGGCGATTTCGGGCAGTTCGGCGAGGAGGGCGGCGCCGAGGCCGACCTCGCCTCGCCGGGGCGCGATGTCGAGGCCGACATCATGGTCACCCTCGAGGAGGCCCTTCGCGGATCGCTGCGCAAGGTCACGCTCAGGCGCACCGACGGCGACGGAGGCCGCGAGAGGACCGACTCCTACCAGGTGCGCATTCCCCCGGGGGTCCGCGAGGGCCAGCGCATACGCCTGGCCGGCCAGGGCGGGGCGGGAGTCGGTGGCGGGCCGACCGGCGACTTGTACCTTCGCGTTCGCCTGGCCCGCCACCCGGACTTCAGCGTCCGGGGGCCCGACCTCTACTGCGACCTCGACCTTGCGCCGTGGGAGGCGGTGCTCGGCGTCCAGGCGAGGATCCGCGCGCTCGACGGCGCCACGACGCTCCAGGTGCCCCCCGGGACCGCCGCGGGGAGCCAGCTTCGGATGCGTGGGCTCGGGCTGCCGCGGGAGGACGGGAGCCGCGGCGACCTCTACGCCGTCGCGCGGATCCAGGTGCCCCGCTCCCCGTCGGCGGAGGAGCGGGCGCTCTGGGAGAAGCTGGCCCGGACCTCGACATTCAGGCCGCGGAAGGCGCCATGAGCAACGGGCTGCGTCCAAGGCCGCCCCGGCGCGCGCCGGGCTGTTTGACGGCGGGCGGGAATAGGCGACGGTGTCGTCTCGACCCATGAACACGAACCCTCTGGAAACGACGGTCGGGACCCTTCTGACCCCGGGCAAGGGAATCCTCGCGGCGGACGAAAGCCTCCCGACGATCGGAAAGCGGTTCGCGGAGCTGGGCATACCCTCCAGCGAGGAGAGCCGCCGCGCCTACCGCGAGCTGCTGTTCACGGCGCCCGGCCTGGGCGAATCCATCAGCGGCGTCATTCTCTTCGACGAGACCATCCGCCAGCGCACCGCGAATGGGGCGCCCATGGCCGAGGTGCTGGCGGGGCAGGGGATCGTCCCGGGCATCAAGGTCGACGAGGGCACGGCTGCGCTTCCTGGGTTCGAAAACGAGAAGGTCACCCTGGGTCTCGACCGGCTCCGCGGGAGGCTTGCCGAGTACTGGAAGCTGGGGGCGCGCTTCACGAAGTGGCGGGCGGTGATCACGATCGGGAAGGGCATCCCGAGCGAGGGGTGCATCCAGGCAAACGCCGCCGCCCTGGCGCTCTTTGCCGCGTTCAGCCAGGAGGCTGGCCTCGTCCCTATAGTCGAGCCGGAAATCCTCATGGACGGCGACCACACCCTCGCCGGCTGCGGGGAGGTTGCGGCCGCTCTCCTCAGGAGCGTGTTCGACGCGCTGATCGGTCGCCGGGTCCTCCTCGAGGGGATGCTGCTCAAGACCGGAATGGTCCTGGCCGGGAAGGCCTGCCCGCAGCAGGCCGGGGACGCTCAGGTGGCCGAGGCCACGCTCCGATGCTTCCGGCGCGTCGTGCCGGCGGCGGTTCCCGGGATCGTCTTTCTCTCGGGCGGACAGAGCGAGGTGGATGCGACGAGGCGGCTGAACGCCATCTGCAAGGCGGCGGTCGGGCCCTGGAGGCTGACTTTCTCGTACGGCCGGGCTCTTCAGGACTCGGCGATGAGGGCCTGGGGAGGGTCCGCCGTTAAGGGCGGTGCCGCGCAGGCGGCCCTCCTCCACAGGGCGGCGTGCAACGCCCTGGCGGTCAGGGGGGCTTACACGGATCAGGCGGAGCAGGGCCGCCCGGTCGCCCGTTCCCGCAAAGGGCCGTGAGCGCCTCCCGGGCAAGTCCCGTGCCGGGTCCGGCGCCCGGAGGGGGACCGAGGGTCGTCGGGCTGGCGGCCGACCACGGCGGCTTCGAGCTCAAGGAGTACCTGAAGGGCAGGCTCGGCGAGGCCGGGTTCGAGCCGGTCGACTTCGGCGACCGGGAGCGGAGGCCGGACGACGACTACCCGGATTTTGTGGTCCCGCTCGCCCGCGCCGTTGCGTCCGGGGCCGTCGATCGCGGCGTCGCCATCTGCGGGAGCGGGGTGGGGGCTTCCGTGGCGGCGAACAAGGTGGCGGGCGTACGCGCGTGCCTGATCCACGAGGCGTTTTCCGCCCACCAGGGCGTGGAGGACGACGACCTAAACCTGATCTGCCTCGGCGGCCTCGTGGTCGGCCACGCCCTCGCGTGGGAGCTTGTGCAGGGCTTTCTCGCCGCGCGCTTCAGCGGGCTGGAGCGCCATCGCCGGCGCCTGCTCAAGGTGGCGAAGCTGGAGGGCGGGGGCTGACGGGGGGCCTGCGCCGGCGCGCCCGTTTCCGCCAATTGGATGTGGATTGCCACGGCGGCGGCCGCATAGCGTGGGCCCATGATCACGGGGGTTTACTATGTGCGCCACGGCGCGACGGAGTGGTCGGACGCCGGCAGGCATACGGGGCGGAGCGAGATCCCTCTGACCGAAGAGGGGGAGCGGCGGGCGCGCGGCCTCGCCGCGCGCCTTGGATCCGTAGGGTTCGCCCGCGTCCTAACCAGTCCGCGGATCCGGGCGCGCCGCACGTGCGAGCTGGCTGGGCTGGGCGGCGCCGCCGAAGTCGACCCGGACTTGGCGGAGTGGGACTACGGCGACTACGAGGGCCTGCGTTCGTCGGAGATCCTCGGCGCCCGCCCGGGCTGGAGCCTGTTCCGCGACGGCTGTCCCGGCGGCGAGTCGCCGGCGCAGGTCTGCGCGCGCGCCGACCGGCTGATCGCCCGGCTGCGGGCGCTCGACGGGAACACCGCCCTTTTTTCGCACGGCCACTTCGGGCGGGTCCTCGGGGCCCGCTGGATCGGCCTGCCCGTCGCCGATGCGGAGCGGCTCCTCCTGGATACCGCGTCCCTGAGCGTTCTCGCCCTCGGGCGCGCCGGCTCCGCCCCGGCGGCCGTCGCGCTTTGGAACAGCCGCCCGTCCGACAGCCCTTCCTCCTCCTGCCCGGCGCCTTGGTGAGCAGCGGCCAGGTCAGCCCGGGCCGGAAGAGGTGCGGCCTCCGTCCTTAATCGGCGTGGCGAACTTGTATTCGATGTCCCAGGGGAAATAGATCCACTTGTTCTGTTTGAATTCCTTCACGCAGGTGTCGACGATGGGCCGGCCCGCGGGCTTGGCGTAGAGCGTTGCAAAGTGGGCCTTCGGCAGGAGCCGGCGCACCACCTGGGCGGTCCTGCCCGAGTCGACCAGGTCGTCGATGAGAAGGTAGCCTTCGCCGTCCCCGGCGACGCTCTTGAGGATCCTGACGTCGGACTGCACCTGCTCCGCCTGCCCGGTTCCCCCTGAGGCATAGCTCGTCACGCAGATCGTGTCGACCAGCCGGATGTCGAGCTCGCGCGCGACCAGGGCGGCGGGCACGAGGCCGCCGCGCGTCACGGCGATGATCCCCTTCCACGAACCCTTGGCGAGGAGCAGCTCCGAGAGGTATCGCGCGTCGCGGTGCAGCTCGACCCAGGAGACGATGATTTCATCCTCGTATCTCGAACGGGCCATGTGGAACGTTGGTTCAACGCCGAGCGCCGATCAACATAGATCGGGGATGCCCTACCGGGGGCAGAGGCTGCGCGACCGCCGTCAAGCGGGCTTCAGGTGGCGCCCGAACCACTCCGTGGCAAGCGACGCCACGGCCTCGAGCGCGCCCGGCTCCTCGAACAGGTGGGTGGCTCCGGGCACGACCTCGAGCCGCCTCACGCAGCGAAGCCGCGCGTAGGATTCCCGGTTGAGCCTGAGAACGAGCCCATCGCGCTCCCCGACGATAAGCAGGGTGGGCGAGCCGACCCGCGACAGAGCCTCGCCGGCGAGGTCCGGCCGGCCCCCGCGGCTGACCACCGCCCGGACGAGCGGGCCCAGCCCGGCCGCGGTAGCGAGCGCGGCCGCGCCGCCCGTGCTGGCGCCAAACAGGCCGATGCCCAGGTGCCCCGTTTCCGGCCCGCTCTCGATCCAGCGGACGGCGTGCGCCAGGCGCCGGGAGAGGAGCGCGATATCGAACCGCAGGTGCCCGTCCATCGCATCGTCCCTCTCCTCCTGGGGCGATAGCAGGTCGAAGAGGAGCGTGGCGGCGCCGGACTGCTGGATCGTCCGGGCGACGAACCGGTTGCGCGGGCTCAGGCGGCTGCTCCCGCTGCCGTGCGCAAAAAGGACCACCCCGGCCGCCCCGGAGGGAACGGCAAGGTCGCCGGCGAGGCTTGGGCCGTCGGTCGGAATGCGGACCGGCCGCACCATGGCACCGCGGCCGCTGTCGTCGCTGCTCACGGTGTGGTCGCCCTTGGGTTGCCCATGAAGGACCTTGAGCGGTTCGTGGCCGGCCCCGCCTGGGCGATCCCGGCCTAGTCCTTTCCCTCCAGCTGCCTTCGGATCTCCAGTAGCTCGCGCCGCCTGGCGCCGCTGATCTTTGGATAGCCCATCCGCAGGCCCTTCATGGTTTCGATGACGACGCGCGAGATGATGAGGCGGGCATTGTGCTTGTCGTCCGCCGGCACCACGTACCAAGGGGCGAATTTCGTGCTCGTGGCGTTCAGGCAGTCCTCGTAGGCCCCCATGTACTGGCTCCAGAACTTCCGCTCGACCGCGTCGGCCCGGCTGAATTTCCAGTTCTTGTCGGCCTCGTTTATCCGCTCAAGGAAGCGCCTGCGCTGCTCCGCCTTCGAGATGTGGAGGAAGAACTTCATGATCCGGGTGCCGTTGCGGTGGAGGTGCCTCTCAAGGTCCACCATCGAGCGGTACCGCCCCTTCCAGAACGACTTCCTCCCGGCCAGCCGGTCCGGGATCCTCTCGGCGCGCAGGATTTCGGGATGCACGCGGGCGATCAGGACCTCCTCGTAGTACGAGCGGTTGAAGATGCCTATCCGCCCGCGCGACGGCAGGTGGCGCGTCGTGCGCCATAGGAAGTCGTGCTCCAGCTCCTCGGCGCTGGGCTGCTTGAAGCTGTGGACCTCGCAGCCCTGTGGGTTGACGCCGCTCAGGACGTGGCTGATCGCGCCGTCCTTCCCGGCCGCGTCCATGCCCTGGAAGATGAGGAGAACCGAGTACACATTTGACGCGTCGAGAAAGCGCTGGAGGGCGCTCAGCTCCAGGACGTCGGCGGCCAGAAGCTGCCTGTACTGCTTGCGCGAGCGGTAGAACGGCCGGATGTTGGTCGGCAGCTTCTTCAGGTAGACCTGCCTGCCGCCGGTGATGCGGAAGTCTCTCGGGTTGATTCTCATGGCGAATTTGCGGTCCGGGTGGCGGCTCCGGTCAGGCCGGGGCGATGGGCCGGCAGAGGGCGCTCAGGTTCGCCGGCGGCGTCGACGCCGGGATCTCGCAGCCGGCGTTCACCATGAAGGGGTCGCCGGCCTCCGCGTAGCATCCGCGGATGGCCGCGGCTATCGTCTCGGGCGAGCCGCGCATCACGCACGCGACGGGATCGACGTTGCCGGCCAGCGCGACCTTGGGGCCGAGCACGCGGCGGGCCTCGGCGAGGCCCACCATGTGGTCGATGTCGATGACGTCGAGGCCGAGCGTCGCCATGCCGGGCAGCAGGTGTCTGGTGTTGCCGCAGATGTGCACCCGCACGCGGACGCCCATCTCGTGCAGCGCCGCCACCAGGCGCCGCTCGTGGGGAAGGATCAGAGACTCGTAGGTCTTTGCCGACACCTGGCTGGCCACCGCGTCGCCGATGCCGATCGTGTCCGCGCCTGCGGCCGCCTGCGGCCGGGCGAAGTCGATCGCCGTCTCGACGCAGCGGGCCATCAGCTCCTGCGCGTAGGCCGGGTCGTCGAGCAGATCCATGAAGAAATTCGAGACGCCGCGCAGGTCGGCCGCCTCGGCCGCTGGCCCCTCCACCCAGCCCATGATCGAGAAACGGTCGCCGGCCCGGGCCTTGTACTCCCGCACGGCCTCGACGCGGTCGCGCATGCGGGGCGCCTGCAGGGGATCGGGGCGCGGAAGCTTCGCGAGGTCGGGATCGTCCTCGAGCGGCGGCTTCAGGCAGATGGGCACGCCGTCCCGGGGGAACTCGATCGGCGCGCCGAATCCCGCCGTCTCCCGGTAGGGGTCGGACATCGTGTTGAGCTGGTCGATGCCGAACTCCCCGGCGCAGCGCATGTTGGCCTCGGTCAGCACCCTGTGGTCCGACGCGAAGGCGCCATAGTTGGAGCCGATGTGCTCGGCGGCGAACTGCATCAGGATAGGCAGGCGCGGCAGCACGTCGGGCCGGCCGCCGTGGAGCACGGCCATGTATCGTTCACGCGGGGTCATGGGAAGGGCCGGGGCGGGGCGCGGCGCGCTGGGGGCTCGGTGCGCATGGGCCTGGGGGGGTCAGGCCGCCCGGAGTCCGTACTCCGATGGGAGATACTTGGCCGGATCGGCCAGCGCCATCTGCTGGGCGATGAAGGGGCCCTCGTCGGACGGCAGCTCGTCGAGCTGCCTCTCCATCGAGTCGAGGAAGCCCAGCTCGCGCGGCGCAATCTTGAGCGAGCCCGCGGCGCGGCCGGAGCGCAGGAGGCCCAGGGCGCAGCGCGCCGCGGCGACGCCCGCCCGGTAGTGGTCCGGCGCGCCGACTACGGAGCGGGCGATCGAGAGCACGCTTTCCGGGGTCAGCACCCAGGCCTGCGGGTCGAGGCCCGCGTCGGAATCGACCATCCAGCGCCGGAGCGCGAGGGCGGCGGCCGGTCCCTCGGCGAGGGCGCGGTTCATCAGTCGGCAATCGTAGATGAGCTGCTCCATGTAGCAGGTCGGAGCCATGCCGGCGAGCAGGCGGACGTTCTGCACCGACTCGTTGGACCACGTGTCCGCGTAGGCCGCGGCGATGTTCCCGAGCGGGCTCGAGTGCGCGCAGGCCGACGTCTTGCCCTCCATCGCCATCGGGCAGCCGGTGATCGCCTTCAGGTAAGGGTTCTCGTAGGCGCAGTCCTTGCCGGGGCCGATGGCGCCGTGCTCATAGGCGACGAGCGTGCGAACCGTCGAGACCGCGCGCACGACGGCGGCGAAGACGCGGGGGATCATTTTTTGCTGCGCGAGCACCATCGCGGTGTTTCCGAAGCCGCAGGCGGTGTCGCCCGCGCAGATCACCCCGTGGCGGCGGGCGATGTCGGCGAGCCGCGTCCAAAGGAACTCCATGTCGCGCACGCCGAGCACGCACAGGGAGAAGATCACCTGCCCGAGGTCGCAGTTCATCAGGGCCTCGTCGTTCAGCTCCTTGCCGCCCACCGACTCGATGCTCAGGAGCTCGGCCCCCGCCCGCGCCGAGCCCTCGAACAGCTCCAGCATCCGCTCCCAGTGTTCGCCCGATCGCATGACCGGCGGCCGGGCGAACTCCCGGTTGTCGTTGGGCGTCACGCGCAGCGCGGTCGCAAGGCCGTACTGGCTGCGGGCCTCGTCCATGCCGGCGAGGAGAACCTGCACGATCTCGAGGCCGAACGACGGCGTGGCGGTCATGGGAGGCAGCGTCTCGAACTCGACCACGACGCCGGGGGCCTCGAGTTCGGCGGCGCGGCGCAGCACGTCCTTGATGATCTCCTGGTATTGCCGGACGACGGCGGGCATCGTCGCGGCCGTGATCTCCATCGCCGGCAGCGTGAAGTTTATCTCGGGATAGACCAGCCCGCCGCCCAGGCGCAGCCCCTGGCGGGTCACGACCGGCCTCGGGGCGGTGCCGAAGATCAGCCCGTCTGCGCTGCCTATCGCGAGGCTCTGGTACCTCATGGCCTGTGGCGCTCCCTCCTGGGCCGTCAGGCGAGCCCGACGAGCGCGCGGGCCCTGTCGGCGGCCGAGGCCGCGTCGGGCGCGAACCCGTCCGCCCCGATCTCCTCGGCGAACTGCTGGCTGATCGGCGCCCCGCCCACCATGATCTTTACCGGCGGGCAGCCGGCCCGGATGGCCCGAACGGTCTCGACCATGGCCGGCATCGTCGTCGTCAGGAGGGCGGAGAGGCCGACCAGCTGCGGGCGCTGCTCGTTGATCGCGGCGACGAACCTGGCGGAGGGCACGTTCGCCCCGAGGTCGATGACGCGGAAGCCGGCCGCCTTCCACATGACGACCACCAGGTTCTTGCCGATGTCGTGCAGGTCGCCCTGGACCGTGCCGATCATTGCCGTGTACTTGGGGGTGATGCCCGCGGCGACGAGCCGCGGCTCGAGGAGGCTCATCGCCTCCTTCATTGCGCGGGCCGCGACGAGCATCTCCGGGACGAAGATCTCGTTGTTCTTGAATTTTTCGCCCACCGCGGCCATCGCGGGCACGAGCGCCTTGTCGACGATGTCGACAGGCTTGGCTCCCTCGTCGAGGGCCCGTTGCGTGAGGGCCTTGGCGTCCTTGCTCTTGCCGGCGGCGACGGCTTCGGAAAGCAGTTCAAGCGTTGTCATGGTGGTGGTGGCTTTGGGTGAGGACGCCGCAGCATAGCAGAAGCCGGGTCGGCAGGCTAGGACGGCGGCGAATCGGTTCGGGGCCCTGTGGGCCGGCAGGCTGGTTGCGGAAGGCGGGGGCGCTCATTTAGGGAAGGATAAGGTTGTCGATGTAGGCGTCCTCGAACCCGGGCTGCAGGTTGAGCTCGATCGGCTCCATGGAGCGGCAAGCGGCGGCCATCTCGTCGAGAAGGCTGCGGTCGTTCAGCGCGAGGTAGGCGCCCCCGAGCGACGTGTTGCCAACCACCTGGATCTGATCGGCAGCAAAGCCCGGGAACAGGCCGGAGCCGATGGCGTGTTCCAGAGACAGGTAGAAGCCGAAGCCCCCGGCGAGGTACAGCCGCTTCACCTCGCGAGGCGCGACGCCGAGCATTTGCAGCAGCGTCGAGGTGCCGGCCGCGATGGCGGCCTTGGCCTGCAGGAGGCGGGCAATGTCCAGCTCGGAGATCCAGATCGGCCCCGACGCGCCGCGCGCATGCAGCATCAGCTTGCGGCCGTGGGCGTCGGCCCGGACCGCGTCCGCCTCGCGCGAGCAGAACGCGGCGTCGAACCTGCCGCTGGGCTGCAGGATTCCCTTGCGCCGCGCCTCGCAAAGAAAATCGATGTAGGCCGAGCCGCAGATGCCGACGGGCTGGTCGGCACCTCCGATGACGCCCAGATCCGCCGCAAAGGGCTCCGTCCGCAGCCGCACCCGCTCGATCGCGCCCTTGACGGCGCGGGTGCCGCTGGTGAGGCCGGCTCCCTCAAAGGCGGGCCCCGCGGCGGTGGCGCAGCCGACCAGGCGCCCGCCGAGCTTCGCGATGATCTCGCCGTTGGTGCCCACGTCGATGAGAAGCACCGGCCCGTCGTCATAGAGCATGCCCGTGGCGACGATGCCGGCGGCAAGGTCGGAGCCGACGTAGGCGGCGGGTCCGGGCAGGAGGTGCACCCGCGCGGCGGCGCCGCCAAACTCCAGGCCGAGGTCGCGCGGCCGCAGCGTTCGGTGCTCGAGGAAGGTGGGCCGGAACGGATGAACGCCCATGGGCGTCGGGTCCACGCCCGCCAGAAGGTGAAGCATGGTCGTGTTTCCTGCGACGCTCATCGCGTCGACCTCGCCCGGCGCCACGCCGGACTGCCGGCAGGCGTCGCGCAGCAGCGGGGCGATCGTCTCGGCAGCCACCGCCCTCTGGAGCCGCCCGAGGGCGTCGGGGTCGCCGCTGCACCGCTGGATCCGCGTCAGCACGTCCTCCCCGAATCGGATCTGGGCGTTGAATGCCGACGCCGCCCCGATCACCGCGCTTGTCGCCAGGTTGCACAGGAGCAGGGCGATCGTG
The DNA here is from genome assembly GCA_964496645.1 of uncultured Opitutaceae bacterium. Classification (GTDB taxonomy): domain Bacteria; phylum Verrucomicrobiota; class Verrucomicrobiia; order Opitutales; family Opitutaceae; genus Palsa-1447. The sequence goes on along the minus strand of CAZCAJ010000037.1, from coordinate 7,334 downwards.
GTGGTGCCCACGTCCACGGCTGCGCCGTAGCGCGCCCCCGGGACGAGGGGATCGCACCCCCAGGGGATGTTTAGGCGGAACTCCGCCACCACCGACGGCTCGTGGGACATGAGCGAGCGCACCGGCACTGCCAGCTCGACATCGCCTGCGCCGAGGCGCACCTGGCACGCCTTGACGTGGGCCGCGCCCCCGGCGTGGACGGGTTCCCCGTCGGCCATGCGCCGCAGCGAGCCCTCGATCAGGCCGATCTCGCAGCCGCCGCACAGCCCGCGCTCTCCGCAGCGCGTGTTCAGCGGGTAGCCCTCGCGGCCGAGCACGGCGGAAAGCGGCATCGCCGCCTCCTCGTCGGCGATCGCGAGGTCGTGGCGCCCGTCCGGCGCATGCAGGCGGATGCGGGGGGCGTTCACGATGGGTCCGGCTCGGAATTCATTTTAGGCGACCTGGCCAGCGGGCAGGTCTACCCCGGCGAGCGTCCTGTTGCACGCTTGGTCGCTCATGGCGCGTTCCGGGCGGCCGCGGGCACCGCCCTTATGATGCTGGCGTCGGCGGCGTGGGCGATCCTCTCGCCGGGGCGCACGACCAGGAACCGCCCGCCGTCCCACGGCCCGTGCAGGAGGTCGCGCAGGAGGGAGGCGTCGCCCTGATGGCTCTGGAAGCGCCAGCCGAGGGATTTCGCGCAATCCTCGGCGTAGCGCCGGTGCTCGTCGTCTCCGGGCAGGCCGAGGTCGGTGTAGCCGGCGGTCGTGTGTTGGGCGAACGCCGAGCGCTCCATCTCCAGGAGCGCCTCGGCCTCCTCTGCGCCGAACTTGGCCGTGTACTCGGCGCGCATCTGGGCCTCCCGCTCGGGGCCCGGCACCCGCCGGGCCCTGTTCCACCCCGGGGAATACCAGTAGGTCCCCGGCTCGTCGCGCATCTGGGCGGCGTAGCGCTCCCTGCTGCCGAGGAACAGCGTTATGCAGTCGTGCGCCCGGGCGACCACGAGCGTGCAGCGGCGCGGGGCGAGGTCCGCCAGGGCCAGTCCGCAAAGGCCGTACGCCAGGATCACCTGCTCGACCGACGGGTCTTCCTCCGCGCGTCCGATGGCGCCCGCGAGCATTGAGCGCAGCCCGGTCGGCTGGTCGTGGAGGCCGATCTCGAAGAACTCGCGGCGCACGATGTGCGCGGCCCCCTCGGCAAGCGCCGCAATCTCCGCCTCGAGGACGCGGCAGGCGATCAGGGCCGAGGCGGGAGGCGGGGTTGGGTCCGGGTTGGGCATCCGCGGGGCGATCACGGGTTCCAGCTCAGCTCGATCTGCTCGAGCGTGCGGCCCTTGGTCTCGGGGACAAAAAGCCACACCACCAGCGCGAGCACGGCGCAGAACGCCGCGTAGAGATAGAACGGGAAGGCGTGGCCAAAGCGGAGAACCAGCCACCCGCCCTTGGCGTCCATCATCGGGAAGCTCTGCGTCACTGCGTAGTCCGCCGTCCACAGGAAGAAGGTCGCCAGCCCGAGCGCCCGGCCGCGCACGGCCGTCGGGAAGATCTCCGCCAGGATCACCCAGGTGACGGGCCCGACCGAGAGGCCGAACGCCGCGATATAGAGCACGATGAGGGCCAGCATCCAGGCGCCTGTCGCTCCCGGCCCGGCCATGCCCCGGGCCATCGCGCCCATGGAGAGGAGGCTGATTCCCATGCCGGTGGTGCCGAGGAGCATGAGCGGCTTGCGGCCCCACCGGTCCACCGTGGCGATGGCGACCAGCGTGAAGAGCACGCCCGCGCCGTTGATGACGACCTGCTGCAGCAGGCCCGCGTCCACCCCGGTGGAGGCGCTCATGGTCCTGAATATGGTGGCGCCGAAGTACATGAATACGTTGATGCCCGTGACCTGCTGGAGGACGGCAAGCGCTATACCGAGGAGGAGGGGCCGGCGCAGCTGGCGGGAGAGGAGCGCACCCCACGTCGCCTGCTCCCTTGAGATCGCGTCCCTGATGCTGGCGAATTCGGCGTCGGCAAACGGCACGCCGCCAACCCTGGCGAGGATGGACCTCGCCCGCTCGTCGAGCCCCATCTCGATGAGCCAGCGCGGGCTCTCGGGAATGGGAAGCAGAAGCAGGGCGAACACGACCGAGGGCGCGACACCCGTGGCGAACATCCAGCGCCACCCGGTCGAGATCAGCCAGGCCTGGTCGCCGCCCCGCGCGATGAAGTAGTTGACGAACGAGGTCGCCGCGATCCCTCCGACGATGGCGATCTGGTTGACCGCGACCATTCGCCCGCGGATGCCCGCCGGCGTGATCTCGGCGATGTACATCGGCGTCGAGATCGAGGCGATGCCGATGCCCACGCCGCCGAGGAACCGGAAGGCGATGAACATCTCGACGTCGCGCGGCAGCGCCGTGCCGATGGCCGAGGCGAAGAACATGATGGCCGCGAGGAAGAGGGCGGGCTTGCGCCCGAAGCGGTCGGACAAAGGCCCGACGAGCAGCACGCCCACCGCGCAGCCTATGAGCACGCATCCCGAAACCCAGCCCTTCATGAAGTCGCCCAGGCCAAACCGCGCGGTAAGCGGCTCGATCGCGCCCGAGATGACGCCCGTGTCGTAGCCGAAGAGCAGGCCCCCGATCGTCGCGACCAGGCAGATGGGCACCAGGTAGCGCAGGTTCACCGCGCCCGGCCGGGGTGTTGAGGGGGGCTCGGGCATCGGGGGCCGGGCTCAGCCGCGGGCGCTGTCGCGGACGGCCCGGAAAAGTGCGAGCATGTTCTCCAAGGGGGTCGGCCCCTGGATGTTGTGTATGGCGTTGAAGACGAACCCGCCGCCCGGGCCGAAGATGCCGATCCGCTCGCGGCACTGCCTGTAGACCTCGTCGGGCGTGCCGAAGGGCAGGGTGTGCTGCGTGTCGACGCCCCCGCCCCAGAAGACGATGTCGCGCCCGAATTCCCTCTTCAGGCGGACGGGGTCCATCTCGGCGGCGGAACACTGCACGGGGTTGAGGACGTCGAAGCCGGAGGCGATGAAGTCGGGGATCAGGGGATAGACGTCGCCGCACGAGTGGATGAACGTCTTCCACGCCGAATGGCGGTGGATCAGGTCGTTGAGCCGACGGTGGAAGGGCTGGAAGAGCGCGCGGTACGCCTCCCGCGAGATGAACAGCCCCCGCTGGGTGCCGAAGTCCGTGCCGGTGAGCATGGCGACCTGCACCGTGTCTCCGAAGAGCTCGATCAGCGTGCGCAGGTTGCTCTCGGCGAAGGCGCACTGGCGCTCGAAGACCTCCAGGACATAGTCCCGCCTCGCGACGGTTGAGACGTACCATTCCTCTATGTCGCGGATCCCTTTGGGGTTCCTGAGGAAGGGGGCGGGCACGAGCGCGATGTCGCCGAACGCCGCGCCTGGAACGACGAGGAGGGCGCCGAGTTCGCGGCGCTCCAAGAGCCAGCGCTTCTGCTCGCGGAAGTAGGCGAGGTCGGCCTCGCCCAGGAGCGCGAACTCCTCCAGGTTGTCGGCGGGATCCAGCCGGTCGTCGTCGATCGGCGGCTGGCGGATGACCGAGTCAAAGAAGTATCCGCCATCGGGCATGTGGCCGCTGGGCACGACCGTCATGTCGCCCTCGGGGTAGATGTGCCAGCCGCCCTCGGGCGCCCGGGTGACGTTGAACTGCCCGGGCACCAGGCACTCGGTGCCGTCGAAGAGGGTGAACGGCTTCCAGTCGCGGGATTCGGTGCCGAAAATGGACTTGCGCCCCATCACCCCGACGACGTCGATCGGCAGGGCGGCGCGCAGCTCGTCGTCGATCTCGCCGAGCATCTGGTACGGTTCGTTCACCTTCACCCGGTAGCCGTCGGCGCCGAGGACGCTGCGGCGCAGGCGGGTCACCGCGGACACGTGGATCCCGGTGACGGCGGTGCAGCCGAAGTCGACGGCTACCCGGTCCGGGGCCCGGTGGGCAAGGGAGGCGGCCAGGCGTTCTCTTCCAGTCACGACCCCTTCTTAGCAAATATGGGGGGCCGTGACCATGCCCAAGCGGACGGAAAACATATCCCGGGCGACAAGGCGGGTTTGACAGGGGCGGCCCGCCGGTCAAGCCCGGTGGCGTGCGCAACTACCACGGCATGGAGATCGCCTGGGCCAACCGGCTGGTGCAGACCTCGCAGGTCGACTTCGGGCGGGTCAAATATACCCCGGGCGGCTACTGCGGGCCCAGGCGCCAGCGCGACTACCAGCTCGTCGTGCTGCAGGCCGGCGGGGCCCGGGTGACCGTGGACGCAGAGGCGCTGGCGCTGCCGGCCGAGCACGCCGTGCTTTTCCTGCCCGGCCACCTGGAGCACTTCGTTTTCTCCGCCGAGCACGAGACGGAGCATGCCTGGTGCTCGATCCGCCCGCGCTTCATGCCGGCCGAGCTCAAATGGAGGCTCGCTCGGGCCCCCCGGATGGTTCCCTGCTCGGAGTTGATGCACCGCCTGTTCGCTGCCTCGCAGGGTTGCCGCCGCGTCACAAGCCAGGCCGCGGGCCGGGTCGTGGAGCACATCGGCCTGGCCTTGTTTGCGGAGTTCCTGCACCAGGCGACTCTCTGGCCGCAGCGCACGCAGCGCGACGACGGCCTGAGCCGGGCGACGGCCTGCATCGAGGAGCACTTCGGGGAGGAGGACTGCCTGGCCCGGGCCCGGCTGGCCGCGAGGTGCTCGGAGAGCGGGCTCAACCAGCAGTTCAGGCGGTATCTCGGCACGAGCCCGGCTCGCCACCTCTGGCTCACGCGGGTCGAGCGCGGCGTCGCGATGCTGCGCGACACCGGGCTGACCGTGGCGGAGATCAGCGCCCGCTGCGGGTGCAAGAATCCGTTCCACTTCTCCCGGCTGGTGAAGCGCAGCCAGGGGATCTCGCCGCGCGAGGTGCGCCGGAGCGCCTGGCGGTGACGCGGCGGGCGGCCGGGCGCGCGGGCCGCGGGGGCCCGCGGGCACCATGGCTACATATTGCCGGGCAACGGGTTGCCGTGACGGCGGAACGCCGGGGCGCGGCCCCGGCCGGAGCGTCCGCCCTCGACTTCCCCGCGGGCCCCCGCTACCGTCCCGTTGCCGCGGTTCGCCATCCGAAGCCGCGATCCTCCCAATGAACGGTGCGCCCCAGTGTCCCGTGCCCATATCCGAGCGAGCCGAGATCACCATCGGCCACGGCGGCGGCGGGCGGCTGACCGAGGAGCTGATCAACGGGATATTCCGGCCAGCGTTCGCCAACCCTGCGCTGGAGTCCCGCCACGACGGCGCCGTGCTGGAGGCCGGCGGCGCCCGGCTGGCGTTCAGCACCGACGCGCATGTCGTGAGCCCCCTCTTCTTTCCCGGCGGCGACATCGGCAAGGTGGCTGTCAACGGCACGGTCAACGACCTCGCGATGTGCGGCGCCCGCCCCCTCTGGCTGAGCGCCGGATTCGTCCTGGAGGAGGGCCTTTCGATCGAGACCCTTCGGCGGGTGGCGGCCTCCATGAGCGCGGCGGCCGCGGCATCGGGGGTCGCGATCGTCACCGGCGACACGAAGGTCGTCGAGCGCGGCAAGGGCGACGGGCTCTACGTCACGACCGCGGGCATCGGCCTGATCGAGCACGACCTGAGCATCGGGCCCGCGCAGATCAGGGTCGGGGACGCCGTGATCCTGAGCGGCGACGTCGGCCGCCACGGGATGGCGATCATGGCCGTTCGCGAGGGCCTGGCCTTCGAGAGCCCCATCGAGAGCGACTGCGCCCCGCTCGCGGCCGCCGTCGGGGCGCTCCTGGGGGCGGGTCTCGAGGTGCATTGCCTGCGCGACCTCACGCGGGGGGGCCTCGCGACGGCCCTTATCGAGCTGGCCGAGACCCGCAAGGTCGCCATCGACGTCGACGAGCGGTCGGTCCCGGTCAGCGAGGCCGTGCGCGGGGCGTGCGAAATCCTCGGGCTGGAGCCGATGTATGTCGCCAACGAGGGGCGCTTTGTCTGCTTCGTGCCGGAGGCCGACGCCCGCGAGGCGCTCGGCGTCATCGCCCGCTCCGCCCCGGGCGGGCCGCCGGCCGTCATCGGGCGCGTGCGGGCGTCGTCGGCCGGAGGCGTCTCGCTGCGCAGCGTGATCGGCGCCGAGCGGATCCTCAGCCGCCTCAGCGGCGAGCAGCTGCCGAGGATCTGCTAGGAGACTTTTGGGGAGCCCGCAGGTTGCCCAAGATTGGAGGAAAGAAAAATGAAGTCACAAGTCACGGGTCTCAAGGTCGCGAGCGTGGTGTTCATGTGCGCTGCTCTGGCTCATGTGGCCCGGTTGGTGCTGGGATGGAAGGTGGCGGTCGGCAGCTATTCCGTCGGCGTCTGGCTGAGCGTCGTGGCCATCGTGGTCGCGGCCGGGCTGAGCGTCTGGCTCGGCATGCTCGCCTGCGGCTGCAAGACGGAAGCGGCTTCTCCGCCTCCGGCGCCGCCAAAGGCCTAGGGGGGCTTCAGACCGCGGAGTCCGCCCGCGCCCGCAGGCGGTAGCGGAAGTAGGCGGCGCAAGCGCCCTCGCTTGAGACCATTGGAGCGCCCATCGGGTGCTCCGGGCTGCAGCGCGTGCCGAACGCCGGGCAGTCGAACGGCTTCTTCAGCCCGCGCAGGATCTCGCCGCTGATGCACTCGCCCGCGGGGGCTGCCGCGGGGGTCCCGAGGCCGAACCTGCGCGGCGCGTCGTACGCGGAGTACTTCTCCCTCAGGCTCCAGCCGCTTCCCGGGATGGAACCCAGGCCCCGCCAGTTGCGGTCGACCACCTCGAACACCTCCTCGGCGATCGCGCGGGCGGCCGGGTTGCCCTCCGGGCGGACGACGCGCCCGTAGGCGTTTTCGACCTCCGCCTTGCCCGACTCCAGTTGGCGCAGGCAGCGAAGCAGGCCCTCGAGGATGTCCACGGGCTCAAATCCCGTCACCACGATCGGCGCGCCGAACTCCTTGGCGATCGGCCCGTACTCGCCCGTGCCCATCACCGCGCAGACGTGCCCCGCCGCCAGGAATCCCTGGACCAGGTTGTCGGGCGCGCCCAGGAGCGCGCGCATGGCGGGCGGCACCAGCACGTGCGAGACCACCAGGGAGAAGTTGGGCAGGCCCTCCCTTTGGGCGCGCAGCACCGCCATGGCGTTGGCCGGCGCGGTCGTCTCGAAGCCCACGGCGAAGAAGACCACCTGGCGGTCGGGATTCGCGCGCGCAAGACGCACCGCGTCCAGGGGCGAGTAGACCATCCGCACGTCCCCGCCCCTCGCCTTGGCTGTCAGTAGGTCGATGCCCGTTCCGGGCACCCGGAGCATGTCGCCGAACGAGCAGAGCGTCACGCCGGGCCGCAGCGAGAGCTCGATCGCCTGGTCGATCATCTCCGCCGGGGTCACGCAC
>CAZCAJ010000036.1:0-39164 GCA_964496645.1 uncultured Opitutaceae bacterium | reverse complement strand
GCAGGACCAGGAAGGTGCCGTAGACGTAGTTCACCCCCCAGCGGCCGAACCAGCTCCCGTCCGGCTCCTGCTGGGACAGGACGAACCTGACAGCTTCGTCGACGCGCGGGTCGGAGCGGCCGTACCCGTAGGCCGCAAGCATTTCCAGGATGCGCCCGGTGATGTCAGCCGTCGGCGGGTCCAGCATCGCGTTGTGGTCCGCGAAGGGAATGTTCTCGAAGATCATCTTGGTGCAGTCCTTGTCGAAGCTGCCCCAGCCGCCTCCGCGGCACTGCATGGCGAACTCCCACTCGATCGCGCGCTGCGCCGCCTCGTGCTGGTCGCTGTCCCGGGGATTGTCCACCTTGCTCAGGGCAAGCAGCACCTGTGCCGTGTCGTCGGTGTCCGGATAGAACTCGTTGGCGAACTCGAAATACCAGCCGCCGGGCTCGGTGTCCGGGAGCTTGACCGTCCAGTCGCCCCTGTGGCGGACCTCCTTCGACAGCAGCCAGTCCGCGGCCCTCACCATGCGCGGGTCGGTGCGCGCCAGGCCGGCCTCCCCGAGGGCGAAGACGGCCTGCGCGGTGTCCCAGACTGGCGAGGTGCACGGCTGCATGCGGAAGGTGGGCTCGGGCGCCTCCGGCGTCGCCGGCTGCTCGATTCCAAGCTTCTCGAATTCCGCGTGGGCGCGGATGACCTGCGGGTGGTCCTCCGGGTAGCCGAGGCAGCGGAGCGCGATCACCGCGTTCAGCATGGCCGGGTAGATGGCGCCCAGCCCGTCGGACATCTCGAGGCGCGCGACGAGCCATTTCTCCGCCCGCCTGAGCGCGAGCCCCCTCAACGGCCGGAACCGGACGGCGTCGAGCCAGTGGAGGACCCTGTCGAGGACGATGAAGAAGTTGCGCCAAGACAGGACGGCCGCCCGGTCGAGGGGCAGGCGCAGGTCGGAGTTCGCGCGGCCGCCCACGAACAGCTCGTCGATTCCCTGCTCGGGGGGGACCTTCCTGAACGGCCTCTTGGCCCAGATGATGGCCAGCGGCACGAGGATCGCGCGCGACCACGACGATATCTCGTAGATGTTGAAGTAGAACCAGGTGGGGAACAGCACAATCTCCGGCGGAATGGCCGGCGCGCTGTCGTAGTCGTACTGGCCGACCGAGCAGAGGTAGATCTTGGTGAAGGTGTTGCACTTCACGACGCCGCCGTGGCCCAGGATCCACCGGCGGCACCTCGCCAGCCTCGGATCATCCGCGCCCATTCCCACCAGCTTGCAGGCGAGGTAGCACTTCACCGCGAGCGATATGTTGCCCGGGCCCCCGGGATAGAGGCTCCAGCTGCCATCCTCGTTCTGGCAGCGCAGGATCTCCGCGGCGGCGCGCCGCAGCCGGCCCGGATCGCCGCTCCCGAGCAGCGTGTGCATGTATATGTAGTCGGCCTCGAGCATCGAATCGGCCTCCAGCTCGCCGGACCAGAAGCCGTCGAGGTGCTGCCGGGACAGGAGGAAATCGCGCGAGCGGGCTATGGCCGCCTGCACGTCTGCAAGGTCGGCGTCGGCGCGGCCGCTCTCGGGCGCCGAAGTATGCGTTGTCCCGTCCGCTATTGTCATGGGGCAGAGGGCGCCCCGGCCCCCGCCGGACGAACCTCGGGCCGTAGTCCTTGAGCCATGCGGAATTCCATTTTTAGTAATCGAATCGAAACATCAAAAACGGCAAGCGATATTTCTCCGCGGCCCCCCCGCAAATCTGCCCGGAACGGGGGGAGGGGAACGCGCGCCTGCGCGCCGCCATCTGGGGCGCGATCCCGCCGCGGTTGGTTGTTGCCGCGGGCCCGCCGTTGCCATTCTGTCCGGAGGACCGCTGTCCGCCCGCCCGCCCGCCGGAAGGACGCCCCGAATCCCCGTCGATTTCACCCATGAGCGAAGCCGCCCCGCGCCGAACCGCCTCCGAGATGATTGTCGGCTACTTCAGGGACTTCGGAGTCCTGCGGGAGACGCGCACCGAATACTGGGGCATCCAGATCATCAACTTCCTCGACTGCACGGCGTATTTCGCGCTCCTGACGATTGCGGCCGTGTTCCTGTCCGACGACCTCGGGCTCAACGACCGCGACGCCGGCTACGTCATCATGGCGTTCACGTCGACCACGTCGCTCATGCTGCTTTTCTCGGGGATGGCCACGGACTGGCTTGGCATCCGGCGCGCGCTCAACGTCTCGCTGGGAGGCCAGCTCGTGCTGCGCCTCGCGATGGTCTGGGTCGGCCTCACCCCCTCGCTGCCGCACCGCGGCCTCCTCGCGGGCATCATCTTCTTCCTCATGGCGCCCTTCATGGCGGGCCTGCAGACTGTCTTCCAGGCCGCCACCAACCGGTACACGACCCGGCGGTCGCGCGGAGCCGGCTTCAACCTGTGGTACCTCTTCATGAACGTCGGGGCAGCGGCGGCGGGCTTCTCGATCGACATCGTGCGCAAGCTCCTGCACCTGCCCAACGTCCACATATTCACTATGGGCGTCGTGACGGCCGTTCTCTGCATCATCGCGGGGAGGCTGCTTGTCAGGAGCGAGGAGCAGCTTGTCGCGGCTGACGAGGCCCCCGAGGAGCAGGAAAAGGACAAGAAGGTCGTGCGGAAGAACCCGATCAGGGACTGGCGCGAGATGGTCAGCGAGCCGACGCTCTGGCGGCTGGTTGTGCTGAGCGCGCTGATCGTAGGAGTCCGGGCGGTCTATGCCTACCTGTACCTCCTGATGCCTAAGTACTGGCTGCGCACGATCGGGCCGGACGCGGCCTTCGGCACGCTGAACGCGATCAATCCCATAGGGATCGTGATCGGCCTCGTCCTTTTCATTCCGTTCGCGAACCGCTACCGCGTTTTCACGATGCTCGTCTACGGGGCCATGATCTCGTCGATCTCGCTCTTCCCCATGGCGCTGCCCTGGACCGTGTACGGCCTCAAGATAGAGAACGCCCATTACCTGATGGCGCTCCTGTGCATGGCGCTGCTCACGGTCGGCGAGGTGGTGTGGTCGCCCAAGTTCTACGAATACGCGGCTGCAATCGCCCCGAAGGGCCAGGAGGGCATGTATCTCGGCCTGTCGCTCATCCCCTGGTTCCTGGCGAAGACAATGGTCAGCGCCCTCTCGGGCCACCTCCTCGAGCGCTGGTCGCCCGAGAAGGTGCTGATAAACGGGGTCCCGACGCCCCTGCAGCAGGCGATGGTCGCCCACCAGCTCGGCTACTGGCACCGCCCCGAGGCCATGTGGTTCGTGCTCGGGGCCTACGCGCTCGGCGGCTGCCTCATCGCGGCGCTCCTCGGGAAGTGGTTCAGCCAGGGCGTGGAGGAGAGCAGGTAGCCGGCACCCCGGGCCGGCGCGAGCGCTCAGCGGCCGCGGACGTAGGCGCGGATCGCCTCGAACTGGCTGTCCCCGTCGAGGCCCGCCTCCGCCATGACCACCGCCCCCGCGCCGCTCCCGAGGAAGTGCCCGAGGCGGAACGGATGGAGCGAGTGGGCGCGGCCGCGGTCGGAGCGCACCCAGCGGGTCATCGTGGCCATCGTGAAGTCCGTGACGGCCATGGCCTCGAGCTGGTGGGCCTCGGGAAAGACACGCTCGCGCTCGAGCAGGGGCAGCAGGTCGAAAAGCTCGCACGAGGTCACCACGTAGGCGTTCAGGTCCAGGCCGTCGCGCTCGAGCAGCGGCAGCGCCCTGGTCACGAAAGCATAGGTGGCGCCGGTCCCCTGCAGCACGACCGTGCCCTGGCTCCGCCCGCGCGCCGCCCGCAGGCGATAGGCGCCCTGCGCCGCGGCGGAGGCCGGCGCAAGCCCCAGGGCCGCCCGGTCGAGAACCGCCACCGGCGGGCGCGTGATGAAGGGAGCGATGACCGCGGGCCGGCTCGCCAGCGCGGCCTTCACGAGGAACCAGATCTCCTGGGGCTCCCAGGGGGTGAGGGTGACCATGGTGCCGGCCGGGAAGTTGTCCTGCAGCAGCTGGAGGGACTGCGGGTCGGCATGGGTCGGGCCGTCCTCGCCCGTCATCAGCCCCGCGTGCGCGCACACGAGGAAGAACGGGCGGTTGAAGCCGCCCTCGGCCGCGACGCGCGCCTGGTTTCCTATGGCGTGGAGCCGAGCCGCGATGTGCCCGAGCGGTGCGCTGAAGGCCCCGTAGGACGAGCCGACGCCGACATGGCCGCCGAACGCCGAGATTCCCGAGAGCATGGCGGTCATCGCGTCCTCGCAGATGCCGCCGATCGAGAGCTGCCGCGCCGCGGGGTTGTCACGCCGGTTGTAGAAGCCGGGGGGGAACCCCTCGGCGACCTTGCTGACGCTCGTCGAGGCGAGGAGGTCGGCCGATGCCACGACCAAGGCGCCGCCGCTGGCCCGGTTGTAGTGGTTGAGAACCCGCCCGAGCTCCTCGCGCAGCGTCGTCTTCGAGCCCGGCGCCAGGGCGAGCTCGCGCGGGGCCGCGGCGCCCGCCTGGCCGGCGATCTCGTGGACGGCCTCGATGCGGGGCGAGCCCGGGAGCACCCGGCGCCGCCTGCCGTCGAGCCGGTCCCTTGCTGTGCGCAGCCCCTCGGCCAGCGCCACGACCGCCGTGCGCCGCCCGGCCAGGGCTTCGCGGACGGTGGAGAGCGCCTGCCAGTAGCACTCCTCGACGACGCCGGCGTCGGCGCCGCCGCCGCAGCGCTGGGGGACGCCGTCGCAGCACGGCAGGTGCGCGGCGTCCTTGGGCAGGAGCGGCGCGACGGCGGCAAAGAAGCCCTCCGAGCACAGGCTGTGGCCCGCGCCGTGGGACGCGCGGCCCTCGATCCCGTAGTGCCACCCCTTCACCGTCCGGTAGACGATCGCCGTCGGCTGGCCGTTCTCGAGGCCCCGGGCGAGGCGCTGGGCCTTGGCGATCTGCTGCCAGTCGAAGCCGTCGGGAACCATGATGACGTTCCAGTCGTTGATGTAGGCCAGCTCCGCCGGCGTCCATTGCACGTACTCGCCCGGGGTCTCCCCGTCGCGGCAGACGCGGTTCGAGTCGATCGAGGCCTGGTTCCAGTCGACGTGCAGCACGACGTTGCCGAGCGACGCGGTGCCGCCGGCGGCGAGGGCCTCGGCCACGCGGCCCGGCGTCAGGCCGCCCTCGCCCTCGACGATGTGAACACGTGGGGCTGCCGGCCCGTAGAGGTCCGCGGCGCCCCAGGCGAGGCCGAGCGAGGCGGCCAGGCCCACGCCGGAGGCCCCGGTGGACAGGCGCACGAACGGGGTCGCGGGCGTGGGATGGCCGTCAAGCGCCTTTGCCCGGAATCTTGCGAACAGGGGCGTCCTGGCGGAGGGGTTGCGCCGGAAGCCGAGCAGGTCCTCGACCCTCAGCTGGTGCGCGGCGTCGGCGGGCAGCAGCTCCGGCGCCGCTATTCGCGCCACCTCGTTTCGCAGCGCCCACATCGCGTAGAGGCCGAGCGCCTTGTGGCCCGCCGCGTAGGAGATGATGTCCGCGTCCCGGCGGCCGGGGTGGGCGAGGTCGTAGTCCATCGTGTCGAACAGCAGCCGCGCGACGAAGCGCCCGGAGGAGATCGAGCCGCCCGGGTGGCCGGAGAGCGGCACATAGTTGTACATCACCGCGCAAAGGGTGCGGTAGACCAGGTCGAACGCCTCGAAGTGCGCCACGGTGCGCTCGTCGAGAGGCGCGCCCTCCGCCTGCACGCGCTCTAGCGCGTCGATGAAGACGCCGCGCCGGGGCCCGAAGGACATCCCCGACGGGCGCGCGCCGGCCACGGCCTCGCGGGTCACCATAGGTGCGCGCCCTCCTTCACGAAGGCCCGGAACCCCTCGCGGTCCTCGGCCGCGGCGCGGATGCGCTCGAGGCCGGTCTTGAGGTCGTCGAGCCCCGTGGCGATCGACAGGCGCAGGTAGTGCAGCCCGGCGGAGCCCAGGCGGCCGAACGAGCGCCGGTCCATGGAGGCCACCTGGTAGCGCCACAGCAGGAACATCTGCACCAGCGTCGACGGGCTGGTGCGGCCCCGGTCCGCGGCCGGCATTCTTCGGTGCGCCTCGATCGCGCCGAGGTGCCCGCACATGCCGGCGATGTTTGGGAAGAGGTAGAAGGCCCCTCCGGGCTTGCGGCAGCGGATGCCGCTGATGGCGTTGAGGCCCGCGACCATAAGGTCGCGCCTTTGCGTGAACGCCTCGAGCATGCTGGCGATGCTCTGCCGGCTCAGGGGCGATTCGAGCGCGGCCCGCGCCCCCATCTGGTTGTAGGCCGGGATGCACGAGAAATAGTTTATGTTCAGGTTCTTGAACACGTTGGCCTCCTCGGCCGTCGGGAACACGGCCCAGCCGACCCTTCCGCCCGTCCACGCGTAGGACTTCGAGACGCCGCTGACTATGATCGTGCGTTGCGCCATCCCGGGGAGCGACGCGATCGATTGGTGCTCGTTCCCGTCGAAGAGGATGTCCTCGTAGATCTCGTCGGAATAGACGCGCGCCTGCGCCGGGGCCCCGCGCAGGATCGCGTCCGCGATGCTCTCGAGCTGCCCGCGGGTGGCGACGCTTCCGGTGGGATTCGACGGGAAGTTGAGGATCACGAGCCGCGTACGGTCGCTGATCAGGGGCGCAAGGTCGTCTCCGCCGAAGCTGAAGTCGGACTCCTCGCGAAGGTGGATCGGCCGGGGCCGCGCACCCACGTAGGTCGTGAAGGACTCGTAGATCGGGAACCCGGGGCTCGGGTAGATTACCTCGTCGCCGGGATCGCAGTAAACCTGCTGGGCCAGGCCGATGGGCGGCTTGGCGCCCGGGAACACCACGACCCGATCGGGGGTGACCTCGATGCCGCGCCGCTGCGCGACGGTGCGCGCGACGGCCTCTCGCAGCGGCAGGATTCCCTGTGGGTCGCAGTAGTGGGTGAGGCCGAGGTCGATCTGCCTCTTCACCTCCTCGGCGATGTGCGGCGCCAGCGGGAAGTCGGGCTCGCCCAGGTTGCACTTGATGACCTTCAGCCCCTGGTCCTCCAGGGCCTTTATCTGGGGTCCTATCCGGAAGGCGTTCTCGCTGCCGAGCAGGCGCGTGCGGGCCGAGAACAGGCTCGCGCGAGCCTTGGGAGTCTTCGGGCCGGCCTGCGCGGCCTTCTTATTGAGGCCCCGTGGGCGGGGTAGGGTGGAGGCGCGTGATGTCATGGTTTGTGTCCCTACCGGCTGACACAACAGAGTGGGCCGCGCGCTGGTTTGGCGCAAGACATGCCTTGCGCGGCCCCAGGGAAATCGGGGGCCTGCGACGATGGGGAGCGCCCGCGCATTTCGCGCGGCTGGTACCGGCGCGCTCCCCGGGACTAGCCTCCGGCGCGGGTGCGGCCGAGCTCCGCGGCCAGCCGGTCTATGCTCTGCGTCCAGCCGGCCTCCATGCCTGCCAGGTAGGCCCGGGCGAAGGGCACCACGGCGGCCGCCCGGGTGCGCATGGTGAGTCTCGTCCTCGGGCCGTCCTCCTCGAAGGTGACGCTCGTCAGCCCCTTGAGGACCGGCGAGCCGGCGCCGTCGACCGCGTCATTCGTGAAGACGAGGCGTTCCGGCCGCACGACCTCCCGGTACACCCCCTGGCAGGGGTACTCGCTCCCGTCGGGGCCGCGCATGACGATCCGCCAGGCTCCGCCTGGTCTGGCGTCGAGCTCGCACACCGGATTCGTGAAGCTCGCCGGGCCCCACCAGCGCGCCATCTGCTTCGAGTCGGTCCACGCCCGGAAGACGACGTCGCGGGGCGCGTCGAAGACGCGGGTTATGACGACCTCGCGCTCCGCGGGGCCGTCCGCGGGCCCGCCCTCGACGGCCCCGCGGGCCTCCGCCAGGTGCTCGGCCAGGCGCTCGAGGGTCTGGTTGCCCCCCTCGACCGCCCCGAACTCGCGCGCCACCCGGTCCCGCTCCTGCGCGGAGGCGAAGACCATTCGGATCGTGACCCGGGTGCCGCCCCTCGCAACGGCCTCGAACGTCCATGTCGAGACGAACTGGGCCCCCGGCCCGCCCTCGCGGTTGCCGCCGTGTGAGAAGACGATCCGCTCGGGCCTCACGACCTCGGTGAACACGCTTCTCCCGGGGTAGTTCGCGCCGTCGGGCCCGTGCATCACGTGCCTCCACGACCCCCCCGGCCGCACGTCCATCTCCTCGATGGTGGTTGTGAATCCCCGCGGCCCCCACCAGCGCGCAATGTGCGCCGGGTCGGTCCACACCTGCCAGACAAGCTCTCGCGGCGCGTCGAAGACCCGTGCGACAACGATTTCACGGCCGGCGGCGCCGGCCCCGGTTTCAGCGTTTGGGGTCATGTTTTTTGTCCTTTGATTGAAGTTCCTTCAGGTAATCGTCCAGGCGGTCGAAGCTCTGCTCCCAGAAGAGGCGGTAGCCCTCCACCCAGTCGGCGGCCTCCTTGAATCGGTCGGCGCGCAAAGCGCAGAAATGCTGGCGGCCCTCGCTCCGCTTCACGATGAGCCCGGCCTTTTCCAGGTAGGCCAGGTGCTTAGAGACGGCCTGCTGGGAGATGCGGAACGGCCCGGCGAGATCGCAGACTGAGGCCGGGCCGCCGGCTAACCGTCTCAGGAGGGAGCGGCGGGTCGGGTCGGCGAAGGCCCCAAAGGTGGCGGTCAGTGAATCCACAACCATATGGTTGTGGAATTGCTGGCGAATGTCAAGCGGCTGATTTGCCGCGGCGGCAGGGGGAGGGGAGCGGCGGGCGGACCCCGCGGGGCTCAGGCGCCCTCCAGGGCCTGCCGGAGATCCCACACAAGGTCGTCGGGATGTTCGATGCCGACGGAGAGCCGCACCAGGTCGTCGGTGATGCCGCCGAGCAGCTTGTCCTCGGGCGTGAGGCCGGAGTGGGTCATGGTGGCGGGATGCTGGGCGAGCGACTCGGTCGACCCGAGCGACACGGCGAGCCTGAAGACCTTCAGGCGGTCGAGGAAGGCGAAGGCCTCGGCCTCCCCGCCGCGCAGGTAGAACGAGATGAGCGAGCCGGGCCCGGTGTGCTGCTTCTGGTAAATCTCGTAGTCGGGATCGCCCGGGTTCAGCAGCCCGAGGTAGCAGACCTTGCGCACCCTCGGGTTCGTTGCCAGGAACGCGGCCACCTGCTGCGCCGAGCGCTGCTGCTTCTCGGCGCGCAGCTGCAGCGTCTCGAGCGAGCGCGTCAGCAGCCAGGCCGTGTACGGGTTCGGCATGCCTCCAAGGAGCGCCCTGTGCTGCGCGATGGCCGTGAGCAGGGCGTCGTCGTTGGCGAGCGCGACGCCGCCGACGACGTCGGAGTGTCCGCCGATAAACTTCGTGGCGGAGTAGAGGACGATGTCCGCGCCGACGCGCGCCGGGTGGGCGAAGACCGGGCCGGCCATGGTGTTGTCGACGATCACGAGGATGCGTCCGGCGCCCTGTCCTGCGGGCGCAGGGGCGTGGCGCAGCGCGAGCTCCTTCATGCGGCCGATGTCGGTCAGCCGGTTGTTGGGATTCGCGGGGCTCTCGATGAAGATCGAGCGCGTCCGAGGCGTGACGAGGGGGGCCGCGAGATCATGGGCCTCGAATCCCGCGGGCACGAAGCGCGCCGCGATCCCGTAGCGCTTGAGGAAATGGTGGATGAGCGAGTCGGTGCCTCCGTAGACCGGCGCGCAGACGATCATCTCGTCGCCCGGGTTGTGCGTGGCGAGCAGGGTCGTGGCGATGGCGGCCATGCCGCTGGAGAAGCTGTAGGCGTCCTTCATGCCCTCCCACAATGCGACGCGGTCCTCGAATATCTCCAGGTTGGGGTTGTTGATCCGCGAGTAAATGAGGCCCATTTCGCGCCGCGGGGGCGGCGTGCCCTCGCCGTGGGCCCATGCGAAGAACTGCTTGCCGTCGGCGGCGTGCTTGAAGGCGAACGTGGAGGTGAGGAACACGGGCGGCTTAAGCGCCCCCTCGCTCAGCCACGGGTCGAATCCGTAGCTCAGGGCGAGGGTCTCGGGATGCATCCTTGCGAGTTCGGAGTCGGATAGCTTAGTCATGGGGTTTTTCTGATGCCTTCAGCCTGCCAGGTGGCGCGGCGGATGTTGCCAGCGCGCATGCCTGCGGTCTACCAACCGGTGCCCCAAAGTCGAGTAACCTCGCGCGAGAACGCGGTCGCGTGCGGGCACGGTCCGGCGCGGGACGCGCGGCACCGCCGCCTCGACCGGCGTTCGCATAGGGTTGCCACGCACGGCAGACTTGCCGCCCGGCGGGCTTTCTCCTTCTTGGAGCCGTGAAAACCATCCTCATTCTCCCCGCGCTGGCCCTGGCCCTTGCGGCCGCCGGGCCCCTTGCGGCGGGCGACGGCGCCCGCCACGCCCTCGTCATCCAGACCGATTTCGGCACGAAGGACGGCGCGGTGGCTGCGATGAAGGGCGTGGCCTTCGGCATCGACCCGCAGCTGGCCATCTTCGACCTCAGCCATGAGAACACCCCCTACGACACGTGGGAGGCGGCGTACCGGCTGAAGCAGTCGGCGCCCTACTGGCCGGCCGGCACCGTGTTTGTCTCGGTGGTGGACCCCGGGGTCGGCACCGCCCGGGCGTCCGTCGTGCTGAAGACCAAATCCGGCCATTACTTCGTGGGTCCGGACAACGGCACGTGGACGCTCGTGGCCGAGGAGCTGGGCATCGACTCGGTCCGCCGAATCGACGAGACGACCAACCGGCGCGCTGGCTCGGAGAGGAGCTACACGTTCCACGGGCGTGACGTCTACGTCTACACGGGCGCGCGCCTCGCGTCGGGTATCATCGACTTTGAGCACGTCGGGCCTCTGCTCGAGCCCAGGGTCGTGAGCCTGCCGTACAAGCATCCCTCCCGTGACGGGAACACGGTCGCGGGCGCCATCCCGCTCATTGATTTTCACTACGGCAATGTCTGGACCAACATCCCCGACGAGCTGTTCAACGGGCTGCAGCCCAGGTACGGCCAGAGATTCCTCGTCGTCATCCTGCACGACGGCCGCGAAGTCTATCGCGGCACCATGCCCTACGCGCGCACGTTTGGCGACGTTCCCGAGGGCAGCCCCCTGCTGTACGTAAACAGCCTCCTCGACGTAGCCTTTGCGCTGAACATGGGGAGCTTCTCCGGGAAATTCGGACTCAGCGCGGGCGGGGGCTGGGCGGTCCGGGTGACGGCGGCGCCGGACTAGGAATGCGGGCGCGCCAGGACGCGTCGCTGCGGGAGCGTTCAGCACGCCGGCGCCCGGCATGGCGAACCATGGAACCGGCGGGGCCAAAGCTGTACCAAGGGGTTGTGAACGCTGTTTCCATCCTGCGCCGCCCGGGAGCCGTGCTCGGGATGGTGGCGATATCGGTCCTGTCTGGCACGGCGCTTCGCGCCGACGACGTGGTCCGAGCCGCCGATGACTCGGGCGGACTGGCCTGGGCGTCCATCGAAAACGACACGTATGACCAGCGGGCCCATTTCGCGGCGGGCGCCCAGCGCCTGTCGGCCCGGCTGGACGAGCAAATCCGCCAGCTAAAGGCCAAGAGGGAGGCCATGACGAGCGACACGAAGGACTGGGATTTTGCGATGAAGGCGGTGTATGAGGCGCGCGAGCTCCTCACCGGCAGGATCAGCGAGCTTGCGAAGCAGACGACGCCCGAAACCTGGACCGACGCCAGGGACAAGGTTGGCGAGGCCTGGAAGCAGTCGCAGCAGGCCGTGGACAACATGAACACCACGGTCACCTCCTGACCCCGGGGGCCCGGGTCCGGGGCCCGCCCCGGCCCAGTCGGCTCCTAGGTTCCGAATGCGGGCTTTGGCGGCTGCTCCAGGGCACCCGCCGTCCGCCCCGCCCTTTTGCTCTCCACCTCCGCGATGTAGCGGCGGGTCGCCGGAGGAAGCTCCATCCAAATCTTGATTGCGATCACGAGGCCAACGACCGCGAACGGCGTTAGGAAGAGAGGCCACCACGCCCAGTTCCGCGTGGCGATGTAGCCGATGCTCACGGACTGGATAAAGCTGCCAAGGTAGGCGAACGCGTCCACGATTCCGGCGCACGTCGCCGTTGCCTTGCGTCCGCCAAAGTCGGTCGCCGCCGTGCCGGACATGAGGGATGTGATCCCGACCGCGCAGGTCACGATGGCCACCCCCGCGACGCCGACGACGATAGGGTGGATGCGCAGGGCCGCTGCCATGACGAGCGACATGACGAGGACGATCCCGCAGAGCATCGCCGCGGGAGGCCCGCGCCTCGATTGGAAGAACTTGTCCGAAACGAAGCCGGCGGCAAAGCCGCCGCCGACCCCGAATATGCACAGGAGCCAGCCCCAATGCTCCAGGAAGAACCCGGCCCCGGGCTGCCTTATCTCGTTCGCAAACACGAAATACCACTGCGTGATCCCGTTGCGGAAGATCCCCGAGGTGAGCTCAACCACGGCGATCATCAGCATGAGCGGGCTCGTGAAGACCTTCCTCAGCAGGTCCATGTACGAGAGCTCTATGTGCATCTGGCCAGACGAGGCGTCGTGCGTGTCGAAGGCGGGGAACCCGACGTCGTCCGGCGAGTCGGCGACAGCCCAAATGTCCGTCACTGACCAGCCGGCGATGATCGCGGCAGGGATGAAGAAGACGGCCGGGATACTGCCGGTGAGGGTTACGATGGCCTGGCCCCAGTCGAAGGCGAAGTAGATGCCGAAAGAGATCAGGGTGCCGAAGATCGCCCCGAAGACGCCCCGCTCCCGGACATGGAACCAGTAGGCCTTCACTTTGATGATGGAGACGGCGCCGTAGCTCTGGAAATACATGTTTAGCCCGTAGAGCCCGGTGTAGAACGCCACGAGGTGGGTGTGAAATCGGCCCTCCACGACCGCCATTGTCAGCACGCCAAGGAGGATGTTGGCCGACGCCGACCCGAACCCGGCGATCAGGATCCCCTTTTTCCCCCCGATCCGGTCCACGAGGGGCCCGTTGACAAAGAATGAAAGGGCGTAGACCAGTGTCCCGAGGCCGAAGATGATCCCAAAGTCCTCCTTCGACATGAGCGAGCCCAGCGCGTTCTTCGACACGTTCAGGTTGTACCGGCCCATGTACAGGAACGAGTAGGTCATCCCGAGCGGGAACCAGTTTAGGAACCGCCGAAGGATGAAGGGCCGGCTGTGCCCCATCGGATTGTTTAGAAAATAACCCGCGATGACCGCGAACAGGCAGGCGACGATGACGCCGAGGTACATGGAACGGGTCGACGATGCCCGCAGCCCGGGCCGGCTCAATCCCTTTCCGGGCGGCCGGTATGAGGGCGCCGCACGTCGGCGCGGCCGCCCGAATGCCTCGGTGCTCAATCTCCGGCTTCGCCCTCAATCAGGCGGAAGCGCGAACGCGACGTAAGCGTCGCCGGTCGGGGTGGCCAGCTTCCCGCCTCCGGTCGCCGCTATCACGACATATTCCCTTCCGTTCACTTCGTAGACCGACGGCGGCGCACAACCAGCCCAGGGGAGTCTTGCCGACCAAAGCTCCCTTCCCGTGTCCTTGTCGAACGCCCGAATCATGGAATCCTTCGTCCCGGAGCAGAAGACGAGGCCCCCCGCGGTGACGGTCGGCCCCCCGAAGTTCTCTGTGCCCGTCTCTGGCCGGCCCTCCTTGGAAAGCTCCTCGTAGTTTCCAAGAGGCACCCGCCAGACAATCTTGCCGGTGTTCATGTCGATGCAATTCAGGAGGCCCCACGGGGGATTGCAGCCCGGATAACCGTCCTGGTCGTTGATGAAGTTCCAGCCATCAGCGAAATATGCCGGGCCCTCGGTCTCGGTGCGCGCCGGTGGCGGCTGATTGCGGCGCATCAGGAAATCGAGCAGGTCGCTGCGTTGCCCATCCGCCATCGGCGGCGCCGGAGGCATTTGGCCGCGCCCGTTCTTAAGGAGAGCGGTCAACTCCTCGTCGCTCATACGGTGCCGCAGGCCTAGCAGGGCGGGAACCATCCCGATTCCCTGGCGTTTGACGCCGTGGCAACCCGCGCACATCTGCTGGAAGAGTCTTTCACCGGAGCTGGCTGGTAGCGATGGATCGCGCTCGCGCTCATCGTTGCGAAAGACCGTCACCATTCCGATCAGGTGGTTGCTGTTTAGATAGATCCGGCCGGTTGGAACGTCCACGCAGGCACCAGTCCATTCGGCCCCGCCCCTTGAGCCCGCGTAGACCAATGGGCGGCCTTCGCTGGGAGGTTCAAACCACCCATAGGTCGCATGCCTCAGCTGCTTGAGTACGAAATCGCGCGCCGCCGGAGTCCGGTCGGTCACCTCGTCGATCTTGAAATCTTGCGTGGAATACGGTTCGGGAAGCTCCGGATCAGGCTGATATGGAGCCGTGGCCTCGCCCGGCAGCACTGACGCCGGGGCCCGCCGCATGCGAAACGGGAAGATCGGCTTTCCGCTTGTCCGGTCCAGCAGCAGGGTGTCGCCCACCTTGCTTAGGCACGCCACGACGTCGATCTTCCGGGCGTCGCGCGTGATGGTCAGCAGGACGGGCGGGGCGGGGCAGTCGAGGTCCCAGATGTCGTGTCGAATGTTTTGGAAATACCACCTCAACTCGCCGCTCCGCGCGTCCAGTGCGACCACGCAATCCGAGTAGAGATTGTCCCCGAGCCGGTCGACGCCGACGAAATCCGGCGCCGCGTTGCCGATTGCGGCAAAGACAATTCCCCGCTCCGCGTCGAGGGACAGGCCTCCCCAGCAATGCGCGCCGTTGCCATACCCGGGCCCCCTCCAGCTGTCCGCGCCCGCCTCACCCTGCAGAGGGAGCGTGTGGAAGCGCCAGAGGCTCCTGCCCGTGCCGATGTCGAACGAGAAGATGTCACCCAATAGCCCGGGCACGACGAAGGTGCCTTTCCAAATCACGCCGACGGCCGTCCCGCCCGTCGGCAGCGGCACACGCCCGTTGACTCCGAAGTCGGCCATCGGGTGGCCGGTCCTTGGGTCGAGGGCATACACCCAGTCGCCCGAACTGAATACGATGCGGGCGGGATGCACCCCCGCTCCCGGCCAGTACACGAGGCCGCGGCGGGCGGGCGAATCCTCGATCCTGGGCTGCTCGACGGCCTCGAGCCGAAACCTCCAGAGCTCAGTGCCGCTCGACGCGTCGATGGCGACGATCGCGCGCCCGGGCGTGGGCCCGAACATGACGCCATCGACGACGATCGGATTCGCCTGAATGTTCCCATTGGCATCCCGCGAGTGATACGTCCATGCCACGCGCAGGTTCCTGACGTTTTCGCGGTTGATCTGCGCGAGCGCCGAGTAGCGATCGGCGAACGAGTCGCCGTGCGAGACCGTCCAAGTCCTCAACGAACGCGCGTCGGGAAGCCCGTTGGTTGGCGTCTGCTCCCTCGGCGTCGCGGCACGGATCGTCTTGTATTCGGGCAGCTGGGACCTCTGCACGGCATCCTCAGCACGTGCGTGCGCGCAGCAGGTGAGGACGGCAAGAGAGCACAAGAGGCCGAAGGGGGAGGCAGTGTCGCCTTTCCAGGGTTCCGAATGCTCGCGAGGGCCCGGCGAGATCGGCCCGGAAGGCCTTGCGGTCCCTGCCGGCGTTTCGCCCCCGGTGGCGCGCCTCTCCGCGTGTCCAGCAATTGATCCTGTGCGTCTCACGGCGAGAAGTTGAGCGTTGAAGCAGTTGTGAAATCGGAGGCCGTTCAAGTCGTCTCCGATATGCGTTCGCGAATCAATCCCTGCGTATTTTTGAACATGGGTTCGTAAACACTGCTATTCCCATCGGCTATCGCGCGTGATAGCCTGGTGAATGATCGAAACCACAGAAGTCCTGGCGATTAAGGGTGGCCCGAAGGCAGTGACGGAACCGCCTCCGCCGAACCTCCTGCATGGCACGAATGAGATAGGCGAGGAGGAGATCCGTGCAGTGACGAACGTGCTTCGGAGCAGGGTGCTTTTTCGCTATGCCGCGGATCCCTCGAAATCCACGGTCGCGAGGTTTGAGGCGCTATTTGCCGCGAAGACCGGGGCCAAGTATGCCCTCGGGGTCAACAGCGGAACCTCCGCCCTGATCGCCGGGCTGATCGCCCTCAAGGTGAGCCAGGGTGACGAGGTCCTGATCCCGGCGTATACCTACATAGCGACGGCGGCGGCCGTGATGGCCGTCGGCGCCCTGCCGGTGCTCGTGGAGATGGACGAGTCCCTCAGCATGGACCCGCAGGACATGGAGAGAAAGATAACCGACCGGACGACGGCGGTCATCCCCGTGCATATGCGCGGCATTCCCTGCGACATGGGGCGCATCATGGAGATAGCGCGGCGCCGGGAGATCGCAGTGCTTGAGGATTGCGCCCAGGCCAACGGCGGCACCTTTGGCGGACGTCCGCTCGGGACAATTGGCGACGCCGGGATTTTCAGCCTCCAGCATTACAAGATCATGGCCAGCGGAGAGGGCGGGATGGTCATCACGAATGACCGCGGCATTTACGAGCGGGCGGCCGTGTACCACGATTCGGCCTACGCATTCTGGATGGAGGAGCGGGCGCAGAATCAGGAAGTTGCCGACCAGTGGAGGAACATGTGCTTCCTGGGCGAGAATTTCCGCATGTCGGAGTTGCACGGGGCCGTGGCCCTTGAGCAGCTCAAGAAGCGCGATCGGATCCTGGCGCGAACCCGCCTTATAAAAGGGCGCCTATGGCCGGCCTGCGAGGAGATCCAGGGGGCCGAGATGGAGGGGCTCAACGACCGCGAGGGAGACTGCGGGATTTCGTTGGTGTTCTTCATGCCGGACGCGGCGTCTGCCCTTAGCGTTGCCGCGGCTCTTGGCGCCGAGGGCGTGCGCTGCGGGACCGTGTTCTCCAAGCAGTTCCCGGACCGCCACATCTTCTACCACTGGGACTACGTGATGAACAAGCGGAGCGCCCACCGTAACGGCGCGCCTTGGTCGCTCGAGAGGAACCCGCCGAGGGTGACCTACACAAAGGACATGTGCCCGCGCACGATCGCGCTTCTCGAGCGCGCCGTGATGCTGCCGATCACGCAGGTCATGACGGATCCGTATGTTGACCAGGTGGTCGGGGCGATTCAGAAGGTAGCCCGCAATTGGAAGTTGTAAGGCGCCGAGCCGGCTGGAACGCCCCATCGAAACGGCGGCCCCGGTAGGATAGGCGCCGGCCCCAGCGGCGGGTTTCCTCCAGCGCCCTTTCAATCCCCCAAATCATGAAGAGTTCAAAGTCTGGATCCTTCCGCTGGCCGAACGGCCAGGGCGGGGCCGTAAGCCTGTGCTGGGACGAC
Organism: uncultured Opitutaceae bacterium; assembly: GCA_964496645.1. Classification (GTDB taxonomy): domain Bacteria; phylum Verrucomicrobiota; class Verrucomicrobiia; order Opitutales; family Opitutaceae; genus Palsa-1447. Next base: position 21,992 of record CAZCAJ010000036.1, on the reverse strand, counting down.
GCGAGGCCGTCGTCGGTGGAGGTGGGCGTTCCTATCCTGGACCGCTTCGGGATCAAGGGCACGTTTTACGCCCTGCCTAGCAATATGACCCGTCAGCTCAAGAGGTGGCGGTCCGCGGCTGCACACGGCCATGAAATCGGCAACCACACGATTAAGCATCCGTGCATGGGGAATTTCATCAGCTGGCAGACCCCGGAGACGATGCTCGAGAACTACACCCTCGACCGGATGGAACGGGAGATTCTCGATGCCAACCGGGTCCTGGGCGCATCCGTCGGGGTCAAGCCGACAAGCTTCGCCTACCCATGTGCCCAGACCTACGTCGGCCGGGGCGTACGGCTGAGGAGCTACATCCCCGTTGTCGCCAGGCACTTTGTGGTCGGGCGCTCCGGCTTCAGCGAAACCTATGCAAGCCCGGAGCGCTGCGACCTGGCACAGGTCCCGTCCCTGGAATCCGACTGCAAGACCTTTGAGCAATTGCGGGCGATGGTCGACGCGGCCGTGGCGGATCGGTGCTGGCTGGTCTTGACCGGCCATGAGGTCGGAGACGGCCGAATCAGGCAGACAACGTCGGCAAGAGCGCTTGAAAAGCTCTGCGCCTACCTCGTGGGGCGGCCCGAAATCTGGACCGACACCGTTACCGCGGTGGGACGCCACATCGCGGCCTCGGTGAAGCATCCTCCGATCCCCGCGCGCCTGCGTTGACCCGACGCCCGACCGCCACGGCATCGGGCATCCGGCATTTTGCTTTATCACAGGAACCGTCTTACTTGGAACCATGCCGTTGGCTGATTTTGTCGGACAGGAGCTCATCTCCAGCGTGGCTCGGCTTGACGCCTCGCATCTGATGGGGGCGTGGGAGGGCGGCAGTCCGAGCGATGTGCGGCGGCGCGGGCGTTTCAGGCAGCTGCTTTTCCGCGAGGACGACCTGCACCGGCATCATGAATTCTGCCAGCTGATGACCGGCCGCTGCTGTCTGAGCCTAAGGCACCAGACCTCGGAGCTGGAGCCTGGCGACATGGTGGCGCTGGCGGGTGGCGTCCCTCATGCCGAGACCGTCTGCAGGAGCAACGTCGGCTATCGGCTGGCCTGGTGGGTCCTTAGCGACGACGACCCGATGATCCACGTGCACCGGTATCGGCGCAAGACGGGCTATGACGTGGAGCACGTGATAAGGCTGACATCGCTCAGCAGCTACGGGAAGGGGCGCCTCGACGTGCTTCGCGAGATGGCGGCCGCCTCCATTCGTGAGAGGCCCGCCGTCGATGCTCTGCGCGAGGCGATGCTGTCCGTGGCCGTCGAGCTCTACCGCCAGATCCTGAAGGGAGGGGAGACTCCGTTCGACGCCCGGGCAGAGTTGACCCGCAGCATCACGGATTTCGTGCGGGCTCATTCAGGACAGCCGCTGGCCCTCGCGGACGTGGCGAAGGCGGTCCACATGTCGCCCAACTACCTGACGTCTCTGTACCATTCCCAGACTGGGGTGTCTCTCGGGCGGTTCATAAAGACCGAGCGGATCGTGCTGGCTCAGCGCATGCTTCGCCGACACGACTCGAGCGTGAAATCGGTCGGCCTTGATCTCGGCTTCTCGGACCCCTTCACATTTAGCCGCGCATTCAAGCGTATCACCGGTGCCGCGCCTCGCGCCTGGAAACGGGCAAATGGCCCTGTCAACGGGTCGGGCGCCTAACGCCGTCAGCCTTCGCAGGACGGAAGGCCCGCCCGCGGGGCGCTCCGGCAATCCGCGACGGCGTGCTTGCGCAGAAGTCCGCCTGAAGTGAACAGGTGCTCCGTCAATCGGGAAGCGGTCGGCCTATGGTCTCGGGCAAAAACCAGATGGCCGCGATTCCGACGACGTAGATGTACACGACCGTCTCGCCCGCGTGCGCATAGCTGTCGCCGAACCATGCCATGACAGCCCCCATTTTCCACGTGCACACGGCGGTGAGGATACGGCCAAAGTTGTAGCAGACTCCCTGGCCAGTCGCCCGCACGCGGGTCGGATAAAGCTCCGGTAGGTATTGTGGCAACCAGCCGTAGAACGAGGCCGTGAAGAATCCGGCCAGGGCCGCGACGGCCAGAAACGACGGGCTATAGGAGTGGAACACCCTGAAAAGCACGCTGCAGGTGAGGAACGAGCTCAGGCAAAGGCCGAAGTAGACCGGCCTCCGTCCAATCGTCTTGCCAAAAAGTGGCGCGACCATGGCTCCCAGCGCGGCGCCTACCGAGATGGCGAGCAGGCAGTACGCCTTCACACGCGGCTGGCTTCCACCGGTCATCTGATCCGCCCAGAGAGGAATCCACAGGACAATCCCCCAAGTGACGATTAGCGGGATGGAAGCTATCAGTATTCCCAGGAGCGTGTTCCGGATCAGTTTCGGGCCGAAGACCTCCCTGACTGGCCGGGCCCTGCCCTCGGTAATCACAGAGTGCCTCCAGCGCTCGGATTCTGGCACAAGCCAGACGATCGCCAGCGCCAGAAGGGCGGGCGAAGACCCGACGAGCATGACCCAGCGCCAGGAATGCACCGTGGTCTCGAACACGAGTCCGATCACGGCTATCAGGGCGAATCCCATGTTCGACGACGCTCCGATGAGGCCGGCCATGAGCGGCCGCTTATCCTCCGGCCAGGATTCCATTACAAGCGCGACGCCTAGCGACCACTCGCCGCCCATGCCAAGCGACGAGATGAACCGAAGAAAGGCGAGATCGGACGGCCCCCGGGCAAAGTATTTCAGTCCGGTGAACACTGAATAGACGAGGACGCTCAGCGTCATGGCTCGAACACGCCCTATCCGGTCACCGAGCCACCCGAAAACAAGCCCGCCGGCGGCGGCACCTATCAGAAACGAGGCTGTGATGATACCCATCCAATGCTGAATGAACTGCTCGCTGACGGTGCCTGTCGCCAATTGGAACTCCTGGAGCGCGGGGCGGGCGACGAGCGGGAAGATGCCCATCTCAAGTCCGTCGAACATCCAGCCCAGGAATGCCGCCGACAGGGTCGCGAACATCGCGAATCTGATGCTCCTTTGGGCCTGTGTCATGAAATGAGTGGCCCGGGCTCGCCGGGGACCGCCAGGAAAAGACGACAGCCAGGGACTGGCTCCGCCCGCTCAATCCGGCCGATGCCAGCAGCCCCAGGGGGGGAAGGGACCCGGGTCGACGCGCGAAACACTCGGTAACGACAGGCTTCTTGGGGGGCGGAGATTATAACAATAACAAGCGAATTAACGCGGGACAGTGGCAAGAAGAAAGCTCCTTCCCTGGATTGCGCCGCGATTCCCGTACTGAAACAGGGGTGGCAAGCCTCGCGCGCGCCCGATCGGCACGGGTAGCGGCGGACGCGGTCGCGGCCGGCCTGCCCGCATCGGCCGCGCGGACCCGCAACCGGCGCGGCGGCTTGCGCCAAGGCACGGGGGTTTCTGTTTGACCGCTGGTAATTACCGAACAGCGTTGATAGAGACGCCCCCGCAGGACAATTCGCTGCTGAGCCGTAGCGGTTTCGGAATCCTCTCAGCGGCGTTCAGAGGCAGGCTCCAAGTCCCCAAAACACGTAATTATGAGCACGCGATTTCGACTTCGTTGCGTGGCTGCCGCGTCGATGCTTGCGATCTGGTTCAATTGTCCGGGCGACGTTTCACGGTGCTCGGCGGCTGACGACGCCTCGCTGCAGGCGCGACCTCTCACGGCCCTTCGGCGCGACCAGCTTCCAAGGAAGGTCTTGGTGGGCACTGAGATCACCGGCTACGACCTGATCGAAAGATTCACGCTGGAGAAGCGGCTCCAACGCATGGACGAGTATGTCGATGCCATGGAGGCAGTGGCCAAGATCAAATACCCGGGCAAGCGTCTGGACCTTGTGGTGCTTGTAGAATACTTCATGGCCCGGGGGGCCGACACGCTGGCGAAGAACGCGATCCGCCTCGATGAGGTCGTACCGCGGATTGCGGCGTGCGCGAAGCTCCACGGCTGCTACATGGTCGTGCCCCTGGTTCTCAAGCTGGACAATGCGCCCGATCAATACGCGAATGCCGCCTTGCTGATGGGGCGGGACGGGCACGTTGCGGGCATATACAGGAAGGTGCATCTCTGCACGGACCTCAAATACGCCCTGTTGGAGGGCGGCATGACGCCCGGCGGCGATTTCCCGGTGTTCGACTGCGACTTCGGGCGTGTGGGCATACAGATCTGCTATGACGTCATGTACCCCGAAGGGTGGGAGGCGCTGGCGAAGCAGGGAGCGGAGATCGTCGCGCTGCCATCGGAGACGCCGCAGACATCCCGCCCCTCGATGTATGCGCTGCAGCATCGGTACTATGTGGTGAGCGCTACCCCCAGAGATCATGCGGCGATCTACAACCCGCTTGGCATGATCGATGCCCAGGCCACCCAGGAGGGGGTCCTGGTACACCAGATCGACCTGTCCTACGCCATCACTGGCTGGGCGGAAGGGCTCAACGGCGGCGAATCCCTGAAGCGCAAGTTCGGGGACAACGTCGGGTTCACGTACTACGAGGGCGAGGACGCCGGGATCTTCTGGTCCAACGACCCGAAGACCTCGATCGGGGAAATGTTTAGGGTCTTCGGGTATCCCGAGCCAAAGGATGACACCGAGCGGACGCGGCTGCTGCAGGACAAGGTCCGGGGCGGCCCGCCCTCGCTTCCCTGACCGGTTCGGTGAAGCCAACGCCCCGATTCGATATCCCGTCCGTGACGCGCCGCGAATTCGTGCGCGCCTCGATTCTTGCGGCATCCGGCGTCGCGCTGGGGCTCAACGCGGCCGGGAGCGAAAGGCCGGCGCCGCCGCGGCCGATCATAGGCTTCTCGAAGCCCTTCCAATCCATGGGTGCGGCGGCCATGGCATCGTTCGTCGAGGAGGTAGGCTGGAGCGGCATAGAATGCCCGGTGCGCGCGCAAGGGCAGATCGAGCCCGAGAGGGTGGGCGAGGAACTGCCTCGGCTGGTGGAGGCGTTTCGAGCGAAGGGTCTCGATATTCCCATCGTCGTGACAGGGATCTCGTCGATCCATGAGGCGCATGCCGAGGAGGTGCTGCGCGTGGCCGCGAAGCTTGGCATAAGGAAGTTCAGGCTCGGCGCCTTTAAGTACACAGCTGATCGCCCGCTGGAGCGGCAACTCGATGGTTTCGGCCGTGACCTCAGGGAAATCGGCGAGGCCTGCGGCGAATTGGGGATTCAAGCGGCGGTGCAGAACCATTCCGGTTCCGACCGATTCGGCGCCTCCGTCTGGGATGTAGTCGGCGTCCTTAGGGATGCCCGCGTCAAGAATGTCGGAATCTGCTTCGACATCGCGCATGCCACGATAGAGGGAGGCCTCTCTTGGCCCATTCAGGCGCGCCTTGCGGAGCCCTTCTGCATGGCTGTCTATGTCAAGGACTTCACTTGGTCCAAGGGACCGAGCGGATGGCAGCCCAATTGGTGCCCTCTGGGCGAAGGAATGGTCGACCGGTCTTATTTCTCCGGGCTCAAGCGCTCCGGGTTCTCGGGGACGTTGTGCCAGCATCAGGAATACCCGATGGGAGATCGCGCGGACATGGTGGCTCACATCAGGCGGGACCTCGAGGTCCTCAGGGGTTGGCTCGCCTGACCCGTTCAAGCCGGGTGGAGCCGGGGGTGCAGGCGATGGGTCTGTGATACGCGACCTTTTGGTCGTGACGCCCGCTGAGGAGCCCAGTTTCGAGGCGGCTGTCCCTGAGATTGGCGGCCTCCATTCCCCTGGAAAACCTCGCAGCGGCGCCCTTCGAGAGGCCGTTGCGCTAGGGGTGTGGCTCGAGAAACCCGAACGCGTGAAGCCAGTTGATGCAAAGCTGAGTCCAGCTCGCGGGAAGCGCCCCGTCCTGGCGGACGCCGAAGTCGTGTTCGCCCCTAGCAAAAATGTGCAACTCAACGGGAATCTTGGCCCTCTTCAGGGCGAGGTACATGATCGCGCTTTGATCCGAGGGGCTCATCGTGTCGTCCGTGGCATGGACGAGCATGACGGGGGGCGTGTCTTGCGGAATATGGATGCCCGGCCAGATCTCATCCCTGCCGTTGTCCTTCAAGAAACCGGAATAGCAAAGAATCGCGAAGTCGGGCCGGCTGCTTGAGTCGTCGATGGCGTCGATGGGGTCATATGTCCGTTTTGCGAAGCCTGTGGCCGTGGCAAGCGCAAGGTGGCCTCCAACCGAGAACCCTATGATGCCGATACGCCTTGGGTTGATTCCCCATTCCGCGGCCCTTCTGCGAACCGTGCTGACCGCCCGCTGGGCGTCCATCTGCGGCCCGACTGGGGGTTCGGACTCGGGCACATTGGGGGGCCGAGGCACGCGGTACTTGAGGACGATGCCGGTCATCCCCTGCGAGTTTAGCCACGAGGCCACCTGCTCCCCCTCGCCTTCCCAGTAAAGGTCCCAATATCCCCCGCCCGGGCAGATCACCATGGCGGTCCCTGTATTGTTCCCCCGCGGCGGGAGATAGACCGTGAGTGTGGGCTTGGTCACATTGGTGATAAGGACGTTCGTTCCATAGATGGTCGAAGTGTGAATGAAGGTCTTTTCCGCGCCGCGAGTCGGCAGATCGCCCGGAGGCTTCGCGGGCCAGAGGTCAAAGACGATCGGCGGGGCCGCGGTTGCGCAGCAGGACGTGAGCAGGGCGGCGATCAAGTGCGCGGTTAGAGTGGGCTTTTTCATTTCTTTGTTGGTCGGAGGCGTCGCAGAACCCTTTGGCCGCGGGCGCCGTTTCACGCCGCCTGTTCCGAGCGCTGAGGGTGAAAAACGCGGGCCCTAAAGCCAATATATTAAGACGGGCGGCTATGCTGTTGACACGGGTTCCTCCGGGCCATCCCGATCTCCCCGTGACCCAGCCGCAATTCAGCGTGATCTCTGACGAGATTTCGCAGGACCCTGCCGTGGTCGTGCGTTTTGCCCGCGATTTCGGACTGAACGGGTTTGAGCTCCGCAGCATGTTCGGGCGGGCCTTCAAGGACCTCACCGGCCGCGATGTGGCCGAGATACGTGCCATCGCAGCCGGGGAGGGCCTGCGAATTCACGGATGCGCAACACCGGTCTTCAAATGCGAGATGGAAGACGGCATGTCCGTCCGGGAGCATGTTGAGATCCTTAAGCGGAGCCTGGAGGCCGCCCGGGCGCTAGAATGCAACCTGGTTCGCGTATTCTCGTTTCTGAGGAGCCCCGAGGCCCTCTCGAAGCCGGTGGCCGATCGCATCGCGTCGCACCTCGCTCAACTGGCGGACCTTGCGGCCGCGTCCGGCGTTCGCCTCGGTGTCGAGAATGAGAGCTCGTGCAGGATCGGGACTGGAGCGGAATTGCTGCGCCTCGCGGAATCATTCAGCCATCCCTCCGCGGGCTGGATCTGGGACCCTTGCAACACGCTCTACGTTCGGGGTGAAAACGGACCCCCAACCGCCGCGTTTTCGAGGTTGTCCGATCGAGTCATCCATATTCACGTCAAGGACGCCGTCCCGACGCCTGGCGGGAGCTCGCCGGCGAGCCCTTCGCCGGTCGGGGAGGGGGGCGTCGGCTGGATGCGGCACCTGGCGGAAATCCGCCGTTCAGGCTATTGCGGGCTCCTGTCGCTGGAGACCCATTGGCGGAAGAAGAGGCTGGATGAGAAGCTCCTGCATCTGCCCGCCGGCGACGCGTTCTCGGCCGGGGGCGATGAGGCAAGCCGCATTTGCATGAGGCGCTTGCTCGAGCTTTGGCAGGCGGCCGCATCGGGGGGCAGGGGACCGGACCCCTGCCGGATCGACCGGGACTAGATCCCCTCTGCGCCGCCGTTTGCCTTCAGCACCTCGGCCAGGGAGACCGGGACGCCGCCGCGGCGTTTGCTCTCATCCGCCGCCTCCATGAAGGTCAGGACCTCAATCGTCTCGGCGTGGGAGACGGGTGCGATGCCGGTGCGGAAGAATTGAACGACTTCTGTGATGAGGCCCTCGTATCCCTCCGCCTCCTCGCCGACGACAACGGCCTCGGAACCGAATTCGGTCGCCCCGAACGCGTATCGTGTATTCCGGTTGCCCCGAACTGTGGCCACTCGGCCGTCATGCCACACTCCCGTGACCACGTCCGTGTCGGCGGTGTGAACGCGCACGACCGTGTCGCAGCCCATGCCCATCAGTGCGTAGCATTTCTCAACCGCATGGATGCCGTACCAGTAAAGATCGGGATGATGCGGTTCGATCGACGCCGGGCCAAACGTGAACACCCCGTTAAGGTGCCCGATCTTCGCTTGCCTCAGCTTGGGGATGTCGGACGTGAAGCGCTCTCCCGACGCGCTGAAGCATGGCGTGTGGAGCTTCTGCGCAAGCCGGAAGATCTCGATGGCGTCGCGAAGGCTGCCGGCCAGGGGCTTGTCGATGAAGACCGGCTTATGGAACGGGAATACCTTCCGGGCCTCATCCAAGTGCGTTCTCCCGTCAAGGCTCAGGACCATGACGGCGTCAACGTCCTGCACGACGCTCTCAACGGAATCGCAGAGCTTCACACCGTAGGTCCCGCTCATCTCCGCCGCAAAGCCCTCAACGCGGCTGGCGCTGGCCTCGATGTCGGGGCTTCCACCTTTCCAGGCCCTTGTGACTAGCCCTCCGGGGATGTGCCTAGGATTGCTGGGCTCGTTCAGAAGTCTTGCAAATGAGACCGAGTGCGAGGTGTCCAGGCCGATGAACCCAATGCGCAGGTCCGAGGCCCAGGCTCCGGCGATACAGGAGAACAGGGGCAGGAGGCGGACGTATCGGATCGGGCGGCCGAGCATCTTGCGGCTTATCATTGCCATCGCGGCGGGCCCCGCACAAGGCGCAACGCTTCGGGCAGGTCTTCAGGCCAACGTCCAGATGGCCCGGACTCATTGACGCGCCTTCCCTGGCCCCGTGCCGCCGCGGCCGCCATCCGACGAATTGTGCAAGACGCGTTGAACCGCCACGATCCGGCCATGGCGCACGCACGGCAGGATTTGGCTAGCGTCGGGACCGTCAACAATCCTCACTCTAGACCGTTGAATAGCCCCTCAAGGAAGATTGGCTTTGCGATCGTCGGCACGGGCACAATCGCCGCGTTCCACGCACGGGGGATCGCCGCAACGCCGGGGGCCGAGCTGCGGGCGGTTCAGGATCAATCCCCACCGAGAGCAAGCGCTTTTGCCGCTGAATTCGGAGGGGAGCCGGTCAACGACCTCGACGACCTGCTGAAACGCCCCGATGTGGACGCCGTCTGCGTCACCGTGCCCAGCGGCCATCACGGCGATGTCACCATTCGCGCCCTCGAGGCAGGGAAACACGTGTTATGTGAAAAGCCCCTTGAGATCTCGACGGAACGCATCGATTTGATGGCCGCGGCGGCAAAGAAGGCCGGGCGGATCCTCGCGGCCGTTCTCCAGAGCCGCCTCGGAGCAGGGGCGCGACAACTGAAGGGCGCGCTCGACGCGGGGCGATTCGGCCGTCTCGCGCTTTGCAGCGCCTACGTGAAATGGTGGCGCACGCCGGAGTATTACAGTGGCTCGGCTTGGAAAGGAACCCGCAGCCTCGATGGCGGCGGCGCCTTGATGAACCAGGCCATTCACGCGGTCGACCTCCTTCAATGGCTGGTCGGAATGCCGGTAAGGGTGGGCGCGCAGGTGCGGACCCGGGTGCACGCGATCGAGATGGAGGACACGGCGGTGGCGTGGCTCGAGTTTTCGACCGGCGCCCTCGGTGTGATCGAGGCGGCAACCTCCTGCTATCCGGGTTCGCGCCTGAGGCTCGAGATCGCCGGAGAGCGCGGCACGGCGATCCTCGAGGAGGACAGGATCATTCGTTGGGAGTTCGCGGACCCTCGGCCGGGGGACGAGGCGATCGGCCTTGGCGGCCACTCCGGCATCGGCGGCGGGGCCTCCGATCCCAAGGCGATCGGTTCGGAGGGCCACCGCCTGCTGATTGCCGATTTCGCTGACTCGATCCGAACGGGCCGCCCAGCACTGGTCGACTCACGCGAGGCCAGGAAGGCGGTGGCGATAATCGAGGCTATCTACCGTTCGGCGCAGACGGGCTCCGCTGTGGCGCTGAGTGCGCAGGACGCCTGAGGACTCGGACCAGGAGACGCCTCTCCTGTCGCCGCAAAGGGCCGGCGATCGACTGGCTCTCGGGCTTGGAGGCACTGCCGGACGGGAAATCGTAGATTTCGCCATGCGATAACAGTAGACGAAGGGAAACACGGCAGCTTTCTTGGACGCCAAGGGGCGAGTCGCCACTATTCGGAAAGTCGTACTCCTATTCCATGATCGGCAACAAAGTGACGGACGTCCGCATCCAGGGCGTCCGGACCGCCCGGGTCAATTACCAGTACCGCGCGCCGATGAAATTTGGAGGAAGGACGGTCACAGAGTGTTACCTGCTCAATGTGGAGTGCGATGTTGCGACACGCGATGGGCGGGTGGTGCGGGGATTCGGATCCATGCCGCTTTCGAATACTTGGGCCTACCCGTCGGCGAAAATGGACTACGATCAGACGCTCGCAGCGATGACAGCCCTTGCCGACCGTTGCGCGAAGATATGTGTGGGATACACGGAATATGGGCATCCCGTAGAAATCGGCATGGAGCTTGAGGAGCGGTTCCTCCAGGCGGCGCTGAGCCTCAGCAAGGAGCTGGACCTGGCGCAGGCGATTCCGAAGCTGGCGACGCTGGTCACTGGAAGCGCATTCGACGCGGCAATCCACGACGGCTTCGGCAAGGCCCACGGCCTAAACTGCTACCACACCTATGGCCGCGCCTACATGAGCCACGACCTTGGGGCCTACCTGGGCCCCGGCTTCAATGGCGCCTGGCTGGACCAGTATGTCAGCAGGGAGCCGGTCCCCCGGCTGCCCTTGTACCATCTGGTCGGGGCGCTCGACCCCCTGACGCCCGCCGACGTGGCGCGGCCGATCGGGGACGGGTTGCCCGAGAACCTCCCCGAATGGATAGCGCGCGGCGGTCTATCCCACCTTAAGATCAAGCTGAACGGGGACGATCCATCCTGGGACCTTGAGCGAATCGTCGCCGTGGACAGGATTGCCGAAGGCACCGTCGAAGGCGCGCCGTGGCGATACTCGCTCGACTTCAACGAGCGGTGCCAGAACGTGGATTACCTCATCGATCTGCTGAACAAGCTGCGCGAGCGATCGCCGCTCGGCTTTGATCGGGTCCAGTATGTGGAGCAACCGACGGCCCGGGATCTGCGGGCCAATCCGCAAAACCGCATGCACGCCGCCGCGAAGCTGAAGCCCGTCGTGATCGATGAATCGCTCACGGATTATGAGAGCCTCATCCTCGCCCAGGAAATGGGCTACACGGGCGTGGCGCTCAAGGCCTGCAAGGGGCAGAGCCAGTCACTCATATTGGCCGCTGCGGCGCGAAGACAGGACCTGTTCCTCTGTGTGCAGGACCTCACTTGCCCGGGCGCGTCGCTCATCCAGTCCGCAGGGCTGGCGGCTCACATTCACGGTGTCTCGGGCATAGAGGCGAATTCGCGGCAGTATTGCCCCGCAGCCAACCTTGGTTGGGAGGATCGGTTTCCCGGCGTGTTCCGTGTCCGCGACGGCGCGATGGACACTTCGGGCCTTCGCGGACTGGGACTCGGCGCCGCCTGACCGTCGCGGGCTCAGTCCGCCGTCTGCCGCGAGATTTCCCGTTGTATCGAGAGGCGGTAACCCGGTACGGTCCTTGGATGGGGACCATGGGTGGCACGCTCTCGGGTATTCTTGCAGGCGCCGTTCTCGTGTCGCCATTGCGCGCCCAGGACCAACCCGCGTTTGATGTGGCCGGACACTATACAAAATACGAGTACCGGATCCCGATGCGGGACGCCGTGCACCTGTTCACCGTCGTCTACGTGCCCAAGGACGGGTCAAAGCCATATCCAATCATGGTGACGCGCACCCCCTACGGGGCGGGGCGCTACGGGGAGGACCATTACCCCTCGAGCCTGGGGCCCTCGCGCGAGTTTGAGGAGGCGGGCTATATCTTTGTCACGCAAGACGCTCGGGGGCGCTGGCAGTCCGAGGGCGTTTTCGACATCGAGAGACCGCACGTTGACAATCCGGCGGGCATGCAGACTGACGAAAGCACGGATATGTACGATACCGTCGAGTGGCTCCTCCACAACGTGCCGGACAACAACGGCCGTGTCGGCATCTACGGGATTTCATACCCAGGATTCTACGCCTCGTCGTCGATTATCGACTCCCATCCTGCGATCAAGGCGTGTTCGCCCCAGGCCCCGGTCACTGACTTCTACATGAGTGACGACTGGTATCACAATGGGGCATTCATGCTGGACGCGGCCTTCGACTTTTTCACGTCCTTCAGGATACAAGCCAACCCCGTCCAATCACCGAAGGATCGGGACCCATTCATCTTCGACACAACTGATTCATATGACTTCTTTCTGCGGGCCGGCTCGCTTTCCGATCTGGACGAACATTACCTAAGGCACGCCTCCCCCTATTTCACCGAGGTGATCGCGCACACGACCTACGATGCCTTCTGGCAGGCGCGCGACATCTCGCGCCACCTGCACAATATTCATTGCGCGGTCCTGAATGTGGGCGGCCTTTTCGATGCCGAGGACATTTCGGGCCCGATGAGGACCTTCCACGCCATCGCTCGCCTGAGCCCGGACGCGCCCAACCTGCTAGTGGAGGGTCCCTGGGTCCACGGGGGCTGGTCCGAACGTCCCGGGGCCAGCATCGGAAACGTCCAGTTCGCATCCAAGACCGCGGCGTTCTTCCGGGCACACATCCAGTTCCCCTTTTTCGAGCAATATCTAAGGGACGCCGGCGATGCCCATTTGCCGAAGGCCTACGTCTTTGAGACGGGAACCAACGTCTGGCGGAAATATCCCAGCTGGCCGCCGCCCGACGTTCAGTGGCGGACGCTTTACTTTCAGGACCTTGGAGGCTTGTCCTTTTTGCGGCCGGCAAAGACCGAGGGGCCCGATTTTGACGAGTATGTCAGCGATCCGGGCCACCCCGTTCCACCCGTCGGTTACGCGTACGGTCCGGTGGAGCTGACTGGCGGCAGCAAGGTTCCCAAGGAATACATGGTATCCGACCAGCGGTTCGCCTCCAAGCGCCCGGACGTGCTCGTCTATCAAACCCAGCCTCTTGAGGAGGACATCACCGTCGTCGGGCCGGTTCAACCCAAGCTATTCGTCAGCACCACGGGGACGGATTCCGATTGGGTGGTGAAGCTGATCGACGTTTACCCGGCGGATTTCGGCGCCGGGCCCCCCCCTGGGGACAAGGCGACCGCGGACGTCTCGGCGCCACAGGCGGGGATGGGGGGCTACGAGCAGCTGGTTCGAGGCGAGCCCATGCGGGGCAAGTTCCGCAACAGTTTCGAACACCCGGAGGCCTTCACGCCGGGAAAGGTGGAGGAGGTCGACTTCCTGATGCCCGATGTCAGCCACACCTTCCGCGCGGGGCACCGCATCATGGTGCAGGTGCAGAGCAGCTGGTTTCCGGTCACGGATCGCAATCCGCAGACCTTTACGGATATCCCCTCTGCAAAGCCCGAGCAGTTTCGCAAGGCGACCGAGCGGGTGTACCACTCGGACGTCGCTCCGTCCGGAATCGTAGTCGGCACGCTCGCTCCCAAATGAGCGGCCTTGTCCGCCAATGGGCCCGAATGCGGGGACCTGTGCGCGCTCGAGTTGGCCGTCGGCGAAGGCGCCAGTGATCTGATCCCGCGCCCGGCGCATCACCTTCTTTGCGCGGAGCCTGCCCATCGCGCAGGACGGGTACTGACCCGCGAGTAGATTCAGCCGGGGATCGTCCCGGGCTCAAACCTGGTCCGGAATCAGGTAGGGCTTCCTTTGGGTCTCCTTCAGCAGGTAGCTCACGTGGTCCATGGTCGATTCGGTCCCGCCTTCTATGCTCTTGACCCCGTCCTTCTCCTGATCGAGCTGCAGCCAGGGCCCCAAGGTGAGCTCCTGCTTACCCACGTCGACACCGTGGACCGCGAGATGCCTTTGCATGCGATCGACCGATTCAAGCGCGAGCGCATTTTCACCAAGCGACTGCCGGATGTTTTCGAGGCCGGCCGGCTTCCCGGTCCGGAAGGAGATGTTGGCGTAGAGGCAGATTGCCGTCGAAGCGAACCCGACATCGACAGGTGCCGCGAGGTCCCCGCTGCGCCGACTGCGCACCGCGTTTACGAAATTCGCCATGTGTCCGGCGCCGCCGTCGCCATAAAGCTTCTTGATCTGCTTGTCCTGGTTGTCGTACACCGCGCCGCCGGTGTTTCCCGCATAATACCCTCCCTCGCATTGAACGCAGACTCCCTCGTGCATCTCGCGGTAGACGTCCGTGTACTTGACGCCCGGTTTTGCGGGCAGGCCGCGGAGTTCGAACACGAGCGGGGGCGCATCCGGATAGTCGAATACGGACACCAACGTGTTTGGCGTCTCTCCCACATCTGAATTCAGGTAGCGGCCTCCGACGCACATGATGCGCCTCGGCGGCAGGTCGTAGTTGGCGAACCGGCGCGCCATGTCGAGTTCGTGGATTCCGAGGTTCGCCATGTCACCGGTGCCGGGGTTCCACATGAACCGCCAGTCATAGTGAAGCTGGTTGCGCTCGAGGGGCGACATGGCCATGGGGCCGCAATACATGTCGTAATCCAGCCAGTCGGGGTACCAGGGCATCCGGCGGCCGATGCTGGTTCGCAGCGCGAAATCGTGCGTGCGGATCCATTGGATCTTGCCCAAGTGTCCCTCCTTGATGTACCGGACGGCGTCCTCCACGCCCGGGTCGGACCTGCGCTGCGTGCCCGCCTGAACGATGCGTTGGTACTTGGCGGTCGCCTCGACGATCTTTCGCGATTCCCAAATGGTCCTCGCTATTGGCTTCTCGATGTAGACGTCCTTGCCGGCCTGGCATGCCCAGACCGTCAGCAACCCGTGCCAGTGGTCCCCGACCGCGATCACGACGGCGTCAACGTCGGCGCGTTCCAGCAACCGCCGCGCATCCGTGGTCGCGAACACCTCTATCTGCTTGGCCTTTAGCGCGCTCACTTCGCGGCCAAGGATCCTCGGATCCACGTCGCACAGGGCAACGAGGCGCACGCCCGGCATCTCCGCCAGCTGCTTTACATGATCGGCCCCCTTGTTGTTGAGGCCGATTACCGCCACGCGGACCGCTTCGTTGGCGCCGATTGGCCGTGCCCAGGCGGGCACCGCCATGACACGCGCGATGACGCCGGCTCCGATCGCGGCAGCTGAGTTGCGAAGGAAGGCGCGTCGGCTCAACCCGCCCGGGAAAGGACTATTCTTGTTCATGGACGTCGATGAATGATGCGGCTAGGCGGGATTGCCAATTAAGGTGCCGTGCAAGCGTTCGGGTGTCCGTTTTGTGTCCGCCGGTTGAATTCCGGGCGTCCGAGGGGATCTTGCGTGGGGAATCGCTTGCCTGCCGGATTCCGAGGAATCCTGCGGAGTCTAGCAGTGTTACGTGGAAATCAAATTGGGCGCCATTGCCGGCAGCAAGTACTTTTGGGGATCTCGGGAGGCTCGTTTCACGCCTGCGGATGTTGTTCCTGGTGCCTGCGCGCGGCGATAAAGGCGGCGCGTTGGAGCCCGAGTGGCCGGAATAGGCGACTGCACCCCTTGGGCCTTATTCGTACTCGCCGGCCCATTCTCGTTGTTTTAACTGGAAAGGCCTCATTCGGGAGCACATAGGTGAGCGGCAAAAGCTATGCCGGGCCAGACACACCCTACCGGAGCGGTCTTCTTCTCCTATGCCCGCGAGGATGGAGAGGCGGCCCGTCGGATCGCCGAGGCTCTGCGCGGTTTCGGCGTGGAGGTCTGGTTCGATATGAGCGAACTCCGCGGGGGGGACGCATGGGATGCCAAGATAAAGAAACAGATCCGGGAATGCGCGCTGTTCATCCCGATCATCTCGGCCACAACGCAAGCGCGGGAGGAAGGCTATTTCCGGCGGGAGTGGAAGCTGGCGGTCGATCGCACCCATGACATGGCTGAGAATCGGGCCTTTATCGTCCCGGTGCTGATCGACGAAACCAGGGAATCCGACGCCAACGTGCCAGAGCGGTTCTTGAAGGCGCACTGCTCGCGGCTGCCAGGCGGCATACCCACGCCACAGTTTGTCGAGCAGGTAACACGGCTCATACAAGCGCCACGTTCACTGGAGACTGGGCCCAGGCCGGCCGCGCAGGGGCCGGTTCCAACGCCAGACGCGCCCGCCAAGCACGGTTTCCCTCCTTGGACCGTGGCACTCCTCGGCTTGATTGGCGCCGCGATCGTCGCCTTCGTGTTTCTCCGGCCCGCCACCAGACCCCGGGCTGCCACCGTTGCCGATGCGCAAGCCGCCGCGCCGGTAACCGCGGCCGACGCCAAGTCGATCGCCGTGTTGCCCTTCGTGGACATGAGCCAAGCGAAGGATCAGGAGTTCTTCTCCGACGGCATTTCTGAGGAGTTGCTAAACCAGCTGGCCAAGGTCCGCGAATTGCGGGTGATCGCCCGCACGTCGTCCTTTTCGTTCAAGGGCCAGAACATTGAGATATCCGAGATCGCCAGGCGGCTGAATGTCGCGCACGTGCTGGAAGGCAGTGTCCGAAAATCCGGCAACAAGATCCGCATCACGGCCCAGCTGATCCGCACCGCCGACAGCAGCCACCTATGGTCGGACACTTATGACCGCTCGCTGGACGATATCTTCGCCGTGCAGGATGAGATAGCCGCCGCGGTAGTCGGGCAGCTCAAGGTCGCGCTCTTGGGCGCCGCGCCTAGGGCGAGGGCCGCCGATCCCAAGGCCTACGCGCTCTTCCTTCAGGCCCGCGAGATGGCTCGCCAGTTCTCGGACGAGGGGCTCCGGCAGGCCGTCGCTCTCTACCAACAGGCGCTTGCCATAGATTCGAGCTTGGCCGCGGCCTGGTGCGGTCTGGCCGAGGTGTACATGTTGCAACAAAGCACCGGCGCGCGCCCAAACGAGGAGGCCTTTCGCCTCTGCCGCGAAGCGGCAAACAGGGCCCTGGCCATCGATCCGGACTTTGCGAGAGCCCACGCCCGGCTTGGCGATGTGGCCCAATTCTACGATAACGACTTGGCGGCTGCCGCGCGGCATTATGAGCACGCGCTCGCATTGGATCCGGCCAACACCGATCTCTTGGCAGATGCCATGAATCTTCTTCGGAGTCTCGGCAGGGTGGACGAGGCCGTCGCGCTTGGGGAGTTCATCACCACTCACGACCCCGTGAATGCCCTCGGCCAAGCCCGCTTGGGGGCCGCCTACATCCGCTCCGGCCGCATAGATGAGGGCATCGCATCCTGTCGAACCGCGCTGGGCCTTAGCCCCGGTCGGAGCCAGACCCACTACACCATCGGAGCGGCCATGCTGCAGAAGGGGGATGCCAAGGCGGCTCTGGCCGAAATGCAACAGGAGCCAAGCGAATCGTGGCGGCTGGATGGACTGGCCATGGCCTATCACGCGCTTGGGCAAGAGGCGCAGTCCAATGCGGCACTCGACGACCTGATCAAGAAATATGAGAAGGAAGCCTCATGGAACATAGCTTATGTTCTGGCCTTCCTCGGCGAGGCAGACCGCGCTTTTGCGTTCTTGGACAAGGCGGTAACGTACCACGACTCGGGTTTGTCAGATACGGCGATCATCTGGGCGTTCACCAACATCCACCACGACCCGCGCTGGCTGCCGTTTCTTAGAAGGATCGGCAGGGCGCCCGAGCAGTTGGCGGCCATCAAGTTTGAAGTGAAGCTGCCGGAATAGTGAGGAGGTGCGAGGTGGGGCGGCCAACGGGGGACCTGAACCCCCGACCCCAAGGTCAGCAATCTTGTGCGTGCACATGGGACAAGAACTCTCGTGGACAGGGAATGGCCTTTTCGGCCCTTCGGAGGGGTTAAAACACGGCACTCCATTTCCGGGCTTGTTGCGGTCTCTATCGGATCGGACCAAAGAATGCGGCCCGAGGCCGTACGTTGACCTATTCGCCCGCAACCCTCCTGTTGCAATCCTGCCGCATATCGTCGCGTCGGTGCCGGAGACCCTCTCGCCCTTCTGGGTGCTCAGGTCCTCGGCTTCGTGATTTCGGCGAGACGGTCGGGCGTGTTCTCGATGCGTTCGAGGCGAGGGTATCTCAGGCCGGAGTGGCAGCTAAGCTGGACTGTGCTGAAGGTGTTGCCGTTCTGAACGATCAGCTCGATTGGCGCCGCGCTGGATTTTGCGGAGGTTATCGCGTCCTTCAGGACCTTTGCTGAATACTTCTCGCCGTTGACGGCGACGAGCTTTATCCCGGGCGCGAGGCCGGCGTTGAAGGCCTCGCCCTGCCACAGGACGTCCGTGATCGTGCCGGCATTGTCGCCGGCGTCGACCGTGAACCCGATCGACGCCATCAGGGGCACGTACTTAAAGGCCTTCTCCTGAGCCTTGGAGACGTCCGTCTGCTCGCTGGAATATGCGAGCCTCCAGCCACCGCGCGTGATGCCGCCGAGCGGAGCACTGGCGTCGGTCGAGTCGAGGCGCTGGCGCAGGAACGCGGCCCAGCCAAGCGGCTGCACCTTGTTGAGTGCGGCGACGATGTCGTCGAACGTGTAGGTCACGACCCTGCGGCTTCCGTCGTTCGCGCCGTAGAACGCGCGCGCGAAGTCGTCCAAGGAGCGGGCGCCGTCACTGCGCTCGCGGATGGTCGTGTCGACGTCCAGCCAGACGAGCACGCCTTCGGTGTAAAAGTCGACCGAGCGGCGGTAGTTGCGCCACGAGCCGCTGGCGCCGTAGAGAACCTGGGCCCCGTCGGCCGTGTCCTGGAGCGTGCGCCAACTGCGGCCGGGCGTCATCGAGACGCCCGAGGCGACGCCCGCCAGGTTGTTGCGGAACTGCTCAGGGGTCCATAGCCCGGAGCGCGCCGTCAACACCTCGCCGAAGTACTCGGTCAGTCCCTCATAGACCCACAAAAGGTCGTCCTCCATTGGCACGTGGTTGTAGTCGGGAGTCCAAAGATTGGCCGGCCGGCGGTACTTGCCGTTCCACGAGTGGACATACTCGTGCGGCATCAAAAATGATAATGAAGTAAAGGAATCTGGATCCGTAAAAAAGTCGGGGTAGATCCTGTCGTCGCTGGACTGGTGGTTCTCGAGGCCGCCTATCGAGGCGCTGTCGGAAAGCGTCAGCAGAAAGTCGTAGTGCGCGTAATGGCGTGCGCCAAACAGCGCGTAGGCCTGCGCCGCGAGGGCCGTATGGCCAGCGATCTGCGCGGGAGTTATCGCGAGGTTCTCGGGACTGTCCGAGACGATGTCCAGGTGAACGGATGGCGTGGTGTTCGGCGTCAGGTCGACGCGCTTGAAATTAGCCCCGGCAATGAGGGGTGAGTCCACCAGCTCTTCGAGACTGACGGTCTTGAAGCCGACCCTTCCGCCTGATTCGCTCTCCTTCTCAAGCGCGGTGGCATAGCCCCAGCCCGCCGGCAGCTTTACGCTCGGCGAAACCGGAATCTGTCTCACAAAGTAGCCGGCCGGATAGAGAGCCACGTTGCACCATTGGAGCGCGACGCGCTTGATGGTCTCGGAAAGGCCCGATGTGCCCGTGGGCGACAGGTACTGGAAGTCGACCTCAACCGCCTTCGCGCCCTGCGGCACGTCGAGGTGCAGCATGAACATGTCAGCGAGGTCGCGGTGCCACGCGACGCGCTGTCCGCCCGCGGTGGCGATCACGCCCACCATGTCGGCGATATGGCCGCTCGGCGAGTGCGTTCCGGGTATCCACTTCGGGTAGCGCAGCGCCAACGGCCCGGGGCTGGCGGGGATCACTTCGTGCACGCGGAAGATCCTCTGGGCGGTGTTTGAGACGTCCACACTGAGTGTGAGCGTCCCGGGGTACGGCTGGTCGATGGGCTCGGGATCCTGCCCATGCGCGGAAGGCGTGGCGAAGGCCACGGCGAGGGCTGCGACTGACGGCGCGATTGCGCGATTCCAGGCGAGCGGGGATAGCTTCATGGCCCCCAAAGGCTACGTAGCCGCGCGCCCCGCGCGACCCCAAAGCGAGGGCATGCTCGTGCGATTTCCTTCCCGGGGGGGGTAAGAACGGGGCGGCCAACGGGACTCGAAGCCGCGACCCCAGGATCCACAAACTTGTGCCCAGCCTGGTGTGCCGTGGCCTACGAAACGGTCTTTCTTCGGCCGCTCTAGGTCCCGAGCAGGCTGGTGTGGCACGATGTGGCACTTGGCCGAGGCTCACAGGAGCCGTGCCTCCTGGAGGGAATAGCAGCCACGGCCTGACGGGTCATCGACCTCCGATCCAATGGGAACATTGTCGAGAGCCTAGTTGTCGAGGCCCCGTCCGGCCTCCCGGCATTTCGCGGCGCTTCGCAGGTGTTCAAGGAGCTGTGGGCAAGGTTGACGAGTGAAGTCGGCCCTATCCCGACGCCTTGACCGGAACGGCCTAATTCAAGAATACATGGGTGAGCAGCAAGCTATGCTGGGCCAGACGGCATGCGCTGCGGCGCCACGTCGGATCCATCGCGGCGGGCCGTCGACCTTCTTTACATCCATTGTCCGATGTGAACGGCAAGGGTGGGCTATCCTGCGCGGCGTGAGATGGGGCCTGTAACCCGCTGGCGGCCAGCAGACTGCGGGTATCGCCTCCAAGCGACGGCCGCCAGGACGGTGTAGGCATCCCTTACAAGAGGCTCGTCCGCGGCTCCGGTCGCGTCCGCTTTAAACGCGATGCAACATCCTCCTGTCCAGGCGATTGTAACGACGATGGGCTCGCACGATCGCTGTGGTGCAATCCATGCTGACAGTTAGCGGGTCCCGAAACCATCCATAGTGGCTTCGCTTTGCCGCAGTCTCCCATCCCTCCCATGAAATCGCCCTCTCTATTCGGAACTCGCGGCTATGCTGCCGCCACCGGCCGACTGGCCGTGGCCCTGGTCCTCGCTGGTGTCTACTCGCTGGCTTCAGCCCAGCTATCGCCCGGCACCATCACGGTGTCCGCCAATGTGTACGGTACGGGCTCAATCCCAACCCCCACGACCGGCACCAGCACAACTGGCGCGACCATAACCGTGTCGCCAGTCCTCTACGATCCCGTGGCCATGGACATTTCCGGAACAGCGACGGCCAGCGGCACGGGCGGCAGCGATCCGAACCTCACGCTGAGCACGACGGGAATGTACGCCTCAGGCTCCGCCTATACACCGTACAACTACAATGTAAGCGGGACGATCCAATATTCCTTCGAGGCCACCTCCGCGGTCAGCGGCCAGCCCGCCGCGGTCTTGATCTATGGCAATATCAGCGCCTCGGGCAGCCTGTATTATCCGGCTAGCTACGACATCACCTCGAGCGCCTCGACGATCGCGAACGAGGACCTCCTCTTTACTTCGTTGGAGCCGTCTGAGTCGGGCAGCACCCTGAATTACCACCTGTTCAGCCCTGCATCGGAGGACTTCAACATCCCCCTCACGGTCCTCACCAATACGCCCTACACGATCACCCTCTACTCGAGCTATTTTTCCGACCTGGCGCCGGACGCCGTCACCGTAAGCTTGGATCCGTTCATCATTCTCGCCCCCCAGTACTCCGCAGACGGGTTGATCTTCAGCCCGGGCTTCGGCCCTTCGGGGCCCGCAGTGACGGACGGCTCCCTGCCTCTCTGGATCACGGTCGCCGCCATGGGCGCAGTGCTTCTCTGGAGCCGTCGGGGCCGCCGTGTCTTGTCCTGAGTCTCGCCCGCCCGGCACCGGCGGCTTGCGAAGACGAGCGTAATTCCTGGCTCCATCCTTCGCGCCGGAACCGGCAGTTGCCGAGGATAGAGTGGCTGCACCCCCATCAGCAGCCGCACGCGGGGCCTGCTGGCGTTCGTATCCAGGCGTCACCTACCGCTTCTCCAGGGTCTGACCCACGTTGCAGTGATGGAACGCCTGGGCATGGTGCCTTTCAGCTGTCAAATCAAACCCGCAAGGATCCGTTCTTAGAGGGTTCCAAGTGGGGCGGCC
>CAZCAJ010000035.1:0-39910 GCA_964496645.1 uncultured Opitutaceae bacterium | reverse complement strand
GAGGCGGGCGGCACGAAAAACCCCTTCCGGTGCAAGACAAAATAGGAGACTGGGCGGCCCGCCCCATAGTCTCGGGTATGTCGCATCCGTCCGCCGCCGAGCGGCTTCGCCGCGCGGAGGGCGGCCGGGCGGGCCCGAAAGGGCGCGAGAGAAATGACGGCCGAAGCGCCGAAAGGCGCGGAACAGAATCCGGCTTACCGGCCCCAAAGCTAAGTCCCTATTAGGGATTCCACCCAGCGATGGCGGCGGGCCTGCCTCGAGTCGCCCGCGAGCGGGACCGCGCGGCGCCGCGGGGGCCGGGCCCGCGGAACCGCGGGTTTGACCGATCCCAAGCGAATGCGTACCAACAACCGATGCATGTTCGCGCGGTCCTCGCGGGCTTCAACCTGGCTCCGCCGGAAGGGTCAAACTGGATGCTCCCGGCAGCCGCCTGGTTTATTGTCGCCCTGCCGGTCTGCCTTGCGGGGCTGGGCCTGATCGCCCGGCGGATTCCGGGGATGGGCCGCGTGGAGCCCGAGCTGCTGCCGGCGCTCGGGCTGGCCGCATTCACCGTTGCGGGAGGCGTCTTGAACCTCCTGCGGTTGGCATTTCCCCCGGCGATCTGGATTCTCCTGGCGGCGGGGCTGCTTGCGTTCGCCCGCGCGGCGTGGAAGGGGGCGGCTCCTCTGGGGGCCGGAGGGTCCAAGGGCCCCCAGCTCCGAGCGAATGCGGGGGCCTGGCTCCTGGGCGGGCTCGTGTTCTGCCAGATGTTGCTCGCGCTGGCGGCGCACCTCGCGCCGGAGGTCTACAACTGGCAGGACGACTTGCAGAAGTATTTCGTCCACCCCGTGCGGATGCTCCAGACGGGCACGGTCTTCGGATCGCCGCTGAGCGCGATCGGAGCCGAGAGCCTGGGGGGGATAGCATTTGTCCAAAGCTGCGCCTTGCTGTGGCTGCCGATCAGGGCGATCGACGGGGCCGACGCCATCCTGGGGCTGCTCCTGTGCCTCATTCCCCTGCTAGCCTTCGGTCTGCGCCAACCCGGCCTGCGCTGGGTCGCCGCGGTGGCGATCGCCAGCACCGTCGTCATCGACCCCCACATAGTCAACGTGTCGGCCCTTTTCCTAGGAAGCGCCCTGATCATGGCCGCCGTCCTGCTGACGAGCGGGACCGACGCGCCGGGCGCCGCCTTTACCGGGGGAAGGCCGGTGGCCGTCGGCCTCGTCTATGCGGCGCTGGTCGCGCTTAAGCCCACCTTCGTGCTGTTTGTGGGGCCCCACCTGGTGGCGGTTGCATGCGCGGCCGCCCTGGCGCAGTCCAGCACAAGGGCGGGCCTGAGATGGGGCGCGGCCACAGCCGCCTGCACGGCCTGCTTCCTCGCCCCGTGGGTCCTTGTCCATCTCCCCCACTACCTCGCGCCGACGCTTCCCGGCAGCGGCGCCCGTCCCGCGCTTCTCCACAATCCGGTCAGCCTCATGGGCATGGAGCCCGTGGAGATGGGATTTGCCCGGCTTCGCCCGTACACGATCCTGGTATTCGTCCTCGCGGGGCTGGCCGCGGCTTGCGTGGGATTCCGGCCCGGGGGGCGGTGGAGGACAGCCAGGTACATGGGTGCGGCCGTCGGAGCGGCGGTGGCTGTCGCGGCCTATCCCTTCGTGCTCTTCGCCTTTCCGCGCATCATAGCATACGCGGACTTCGATGCGGCCGAGGTTCGGTATTTCATACCGCTCGCCCTAGGCATCTTCCCCATCGCCCTCTGCGTGGCCTCACATTCGTTTCAGGAATGCGCGCTGCCCCTTTCGCGCGCCGCCCGCCTTGGCCTTTCCGTAACGCTGGGCCTGGTGCCCTTCATATATTTCAGCGAGAGAGCGGCCGACCGGTACGAGGTCGCCATCAGCTACAGGACGCTCCAGCCCGTACTCGCGAGGGCGATGGAGTATGCCCTGGGAAGCGCCAAGATGGCGGAGGTCCGCAGCCAGCAGGACAGGATCCCGCGGGGCTCCTCGCTCATCGCCTGGATCTACGAGCCGTTTTTCCTCGACTACTCCCGTAACACGATCTTCGACGCGGAAGTGGCGGGCATATCAAACCCATGGGCCGTCCTGCCCGCCGCCGACTATATACTCTGGGAGTACCGCGGATACCCGGACCTCAAGGCGCGCACCCAGTACCTTCTGGGAAGGCTTCCGGCGGTGAACAGGGGGCGATCGGCCCCGCTGGCGGAGTTCGAGCGCAGGCTGTCCGAGCAGCTCAAGAGCGGCACCGTCATATTCAAGAACGAGGAATTCGTCCTTCTTCGCACCGCAAAAGGTGGGCCGTGAGTCCGGCGGCCCGATCCCGCGACGATGGTGGGTCAGCTTGGGAATCCGTGACGCGGTCCGAAGGGCATGCCTGCGCGATTATCGGCCTAACACACGGTCAATTCGCGAGCATGTGGAGCACCACAATCGCCAATATGCCCGCGGACGCCATCGTCGTCCCGGCGATGAAGAACGTCGCGAGGGGAGCCGGGATCGAGACGAGCGACTGCCGTCCGGGGTGCCGCAGCTCGGCGTCATGGGTCCAACCCCGCAGCAGCGTGGTGCACCCGGCAACGAGCACCGCACACGGCAGAGCCAGCAGCAACAGCCATAGCGTCCACATCCGCGCCGAATACCACATCACGATCTGCTGAGCCAATCGGGCCAGGCCGTATCGCGGTGCGTCGCCCGCGCCCACGAGCACCGCGGACATGAAGATTGCGGCTGGAAGGATAAGCGCCAGTTGCATTGTTGCGATCAGGCGTGCGAGGGTGCGCATCGAGCCTCAGTAACACAAAGAACTACCGTCCGCAAGGAGCTGATGCTCGCGGAGCCCGCACACCCGGTTTGCCAAATCTGAATCTGGCCCACGACCCCCGCGACAATACCCTTGACTCGCGCCGGGGCGTTTGAGTCCTTGGCCAGTTCAGAACGCAACCACGATCATGGCCAACACACACTCAGCTATCAAGGCAGCGCGAAAGTCCGTCCGCCTGGCTCTCCGCAACAAGTCGGCCAGGACCCTCCTGAAGACCCTGCACAGGAGCTTTGACTCCGCAGTGAAGGCCGGCGACGCCAAGTTGGCCAAGGCAGCGGGGATCGCCTACCTGTCCGAGATGGACAAGGCCGTGAAATCGGGCGTCGTCCACAGGAACGCAGCCTCGCGCGCCAAGTCCCACGCGGCAAAGTACGTGCTCGCGAAGTGACCGCGAATTTGGGATGGCTGCGTGCCGTCCCAAATTGAACACGAATCCGGGCGCCGACCTGCTTCTTTCGCGCTTCGCCGAGGGCGAATGGCTCGGGATCGTGCGCCCATGGCTGGAGGCGGGCCGCGGCAGGCTCGAGCGCGCGGTCGTCGTGGCGCCTACTCGGGGCCAGACCCACGCGCTCAAGCAGCGCTGCGTGGCGGAGGGAGTGCCCTTGCTCGGCGTCGAGTTCCTGACCCCGAGCCTCGCCCGCGGAAAACGGGCGGCGACCCGGGGGATCGGCCGGAGCCTCCAGGCCCTCATGCTGAGCAGCCTCATCGAGGCGCGCCTGGCACCGCTCGGCACCGCGGACCCGGCGCGCGGCCTCTGGAAGAGCCTCGCCAGCGACATCGACTCGGCGCTCGACGACTTTGACGCGCTGATCCGGGGGGGCTTCGGGCCGGGGGACTTCCCGCGGGCCGAGCTGGGCGAGGTCTTCGGGGAGTTGGCTGCCTGGATTCGGCGGAGCGGCTACGCGCTGGGACCCGCGGATGACGAGGCGGCGGCCCTGGCGGCGCCGGCGCCGGGGACGGCCAGCGTTGGCGACAGGCTCCTCATCCTGGCGGGCGGCGCTGAGGGATGGGGCGACTTCTTCGGCCTGGCCGCGCTCGCGCGGCTCAGCCCCCTGGTTACGGTGGTGCTTGCCGAGCCCGAGTTCAGCGGAGGCGGTGGGCCCGGCGAGGAGTGGGTCGAGGTCTGGCAGGCCCTCCTCGGAGTCGAGGCCCGAGCCGTGGACGCTCCGGAGCCCGCGGAAAGCTGCGCGCCGGTCGCCGAGCTCTGGAGCGCCGGCTCCGGCTCCGCCGAGCGGGCCCGGGTGATCGTCGGCCGCTCGAAGTCGGACGAGATGGACCTTGTCGCCGACGCGGTGGCGTGCCTCCTCGGCGGGGGCTCGGACAACGTCGCGGTCGTCTTCCCCGGGCCCGGCGCGGCCCATGCGCGCCTCGTGCGCCTCCTCGATGAGCGCGGAGTCGCCTTTGCCGATCTGATCGGGACCGCCGGGACGCCGCCGATCGACACGCGCATCCAGCGCGCCATGGCCGATTTCTACGAGCGCGGCTGCCGGATGGAGGAGCTGCTCGCTGCTTGGCCCCTCCTGCACGCGCTCAACCTCGCGCGGCTCACGCAAGCGGAGGCCCGGGCCGCCTGCGAGGGGCTCTTTGCCGAGGTGCAGTCGCACGGCCTCGAGCCCCATGCGGGCCGCCTCGAGGGGTCGGACGACCTTCGCTGGCGCGAGGTGGGGCGCGTGGCGCGGATCCTCCTGCCTGGCTGGCCGGAGCGCCTCTCTCCCGTGGAGGCCTTGGAGCGGTTCGAGTCGGCGAGGGACCGGCTGAACCTGGCCGAGCCGGCGGGCTGGCCCGCCCTTCGCGAGTTCGCGGGGCGGGTCGCCGATCCCATGCCGGCGCGGGCGCTCCTCGGGGCGATCCGCGCGTTCCTCCCCGGGAAGGGCCCGGCAGGGGGGCCGGGACGGGGCGGGTTCGCCCGGGTCACGCTGACCACGTGCCGGCGGGCCGCGGGCGTCGCCTGGTCGGATGCAATCTTCGTGGAGGCCAACGCGGGCATATGGCCCGGGAGGTGCGAGTCGAGCTGCTGGCTCGGCGACGAGGCGAGGCGCGCGCTCAACGCCTCGGGCCGGTTCTCGCTGGGACTCGCGACGAGCGACGACCGCGCGGCGCTCGAGCGAAGGCTCATCTCCGCTATCGCGCGTGACACCCGCCGCACGGTCGTCCTTAGCTCGGCGCTCTACGGCGAGGAGGAACCCGAGGTGAGGCTGGGACCCAACGCGTGGCTCGAGCGGGTGATGTGGAGCAAGGGCCTCCTGTCCGTGGACGGCGGCGAGGAGGCATTCGAGAGGCTGGCCGTCGCGGCGCCCCCGCGGACCGGGGCCCGAGAGGGGCCTGCGCCGCCCGGGCGCTGGTTCGAGATCTGGAGCCGGCGCCGGGACCCGGCGCGCCCCTTTGATGAGTTCTTCCTTGCCGAACCATCCGGGGCGCGCAGGCCCCGGTCCCTCTCGGCGCGCCAGATCGAGGCCGGGATCATGGACCCGGCCCGGCTGTGGTTCGATGCGGTGCTGCGGGTGCGCAGGGTCGAGTGGAGGCCCCTGGAGCGCCAGCGCGGCAAGGCGATCGGCAGCGCGGTCCACCGCGCCCTCGCCGCAGCGCTGCGTGGCGAGCCGGCCGACGGCCCGTTCTTCAGGCTGCCGGGCCGGGCTGCCGCCGGGGAGAGGCTCTCCGCGGAATTGTCCGCCCTTCGCGGGGCGTGGCCGGCGGACCGGTACTGGGATTCATTTCACATGGACGTGTGCCGGGCGGCCCGGGAGCTGCTGGGCCGAGTGTACGAGCTCCCCTCGGCATCATTCGGCGCGGCGGAGGCCCAGCTGCCCGGCGGCTCGACGATTCCGGCGGGGGACGCGGGCCCGGTTGAAGTGACCGGGCGGGTGGATCTGGTGCTTTCGGACCGGCCCGGCTGGGAGGGCGCGAGGGTGGAGATCGTCGACTACAAGACCGGGGCCGGGCCGGCGCTCTCCGCAAGGCGAATGGCGTCGACTGGCGCCGCGCTGCAGCTCGGCGTGTACCTGCAGGCGGCGCTCTCGGCGGGGGCCTCGGGAGGCGTCTGGATGCTCAAGCCCGAGGAACCGCCGAGGAGGATCGGCGCGGAGGAGTTGGACCTGGCGTGCGCGAAGCTGAAGAACCTCGGCGCGCACCTCTCGACTGGGATCTACGGCGCGCTGACCCCCGACCGGGGCGAGTACACCCGCGGGTTCGAGTGGCCGCTCGCGTGCGCGCCCATAGGGCTGGCGGTCCTGGAGGGAAAGTTTGCCAGGACCTTCGGCTTTCCGGCCGCCGGGGGACCCGGGAGCGACGACGATGGCTGAGCTGCCGACCGACCAGGCCGCGCGGGAGCGCTTCACGAACGAGTGGCGCGTGAACATGGCCGTGGCGGCGAACGCGGGCTCCGGCAAGACGACCGCCATCTCGAGGCGTCTCGCCGCGATGGCCCTGTCTGCGGAGGGGGCCGAGATGCTGGCCCGGACGGCCGTGGTCACGTACACGAAGAAGGCGGCGGCCCAGATTGTGCAGCGCGCCCGCTCCGTGCTGATCTGCCGCATGGCCGGCGCGGGCACCTCGGACCCGGCGCCGCTCGCGCGCCTGGACAGGGCGTTCTTCGGGACCATCCACAGCTTCTGCCTGGTCCTCGCACGGCGCCACGGAAGCACGCTCGGAATCCACCTAAACCCGGTGCTGGTCGAGGACGGGGACATTGCTTGCTGGCAGGAGTTCCTGGAGCAGGACCCGATGACGTTTTCCTCGCTAGGCGACGCCCAGGTCGCGGCGTTCCTGCGCCACGCCTCGCTCGACGAGATTTTCGAGCTCTCGCGGGGGCTGGACGCCAAGACGGCGCGCCGGCTGGGCGAGCTCCGCGTCGCCGCCGCGCCGCCCGCGCCGCCGCCGGGCGCGCTCGACGAGATTCTGGCTGCGTCCGGGCGCAGGGGCCCCGGCGCGGGCGCGCTCGCGCGCAACAAGGAGACCGCGGGGCGGTGGCTGCGCAGGTTTCTTGAGGAGTCGGAGCCCTTGCCGATCCCGAGGGCCGAGGGGACGGCGGCGGGGATCGTGGATCTCTACCGGCGGTTCTTTGCGCCGCTCAAGGGCTGGCTCGCCGACGCGGGCGGGGTCCTGGCGGCCGAGCTGTCGCTGCGGTACCGCTCGTGGCGGCTGGACCGCGGGCTCCAGACCTACGCCGACCAGATTGAGACGGCGGCGGCGCTGCTGGACGACGCGGATATGCTCGAGCGAATTCGCGACGAGGGCTGGAGGGTGGTCCTGGACGAGGCCCAGGATGCCGACCCGAAGCAGTTCGCCGTGCTCGTGGAGATCGCGCGCCCGCGGGGAGCCCCCCCGGGGACATGGCCCGGGGGCGGTGTCGGCCCGCGGCCCGGGCACTTCTGCATGGTCGGCGACGCGCAGCAGGCGATTTACTCGGACCGGGCGGACATCCGGAATTTCCAGCGCCACATCGCGGCCTTCTCGGAGGGGGACGGGGGCGAGAGGCTCACCTTCGACGTGACCTTCCGGACGCCGCAGCGCGTCGTTCGCCTCCTCAACGGCACCCTCGCGGGAGCGTTCGGCCGTGGCCGCGGCCACAACCTCGGCGTCCCGGCGGCCGAGGGCGCGCCCGCGCCGCTTCTGCAAGTGGCCTACGAACCCCTTGTCCCGGGGCCGGAAAACGCGGCGGGAGGCGCATGGATGCTGCCGGTCGACGACAGCCCGGTCGAGGGCACGCGCCGGGTTGACGACCGGAGGCTCGCGGACGAGGCCCGCCAGATCGCCCGCCTCATGGCGTCGGCGGGTCCCGGCGCGGTCGGGGCACAGGCCTGGGGCGACATCTGCGTCATGGCGCCGCGGACGGCGTGGCTGGCGATAATAAGGGACGAATTCGAGTCGGCCGGCATAAAGGTCGCGCTCCAGATGCGCCGCAACCGAAACGGGGACAACCCCGTCTACGCCTGGGTCAGCGGCCTGCTCGCCGTCATCTGCGACCCAGAGAACACCTTCGAGTGGACGGGCGTCCTCAGGGAGGTCTTCGCGGTCAGCGATTCCGCAATCGCGGCCGCCGTCGGGGGCGGAGAGGGCCTGCGCTGGGACGAGCCCGAGGGGCATGCGGAGACGGTCAGGGCCGCCCTCGAGGCGCTCCGGCCCTTCATCTACCGCGCCGATTCGGAGGGGGAGTCCCTGGGACGATTCGCGGACGACCTTGTTGCCGCTTGCGGCCTCGCCCAGATGGCCCGCCTCGCCGATCCCGATGGCGGCCTGGGGGACGAGCTTTCGCGCCTCCTCGCTCGCGCAGAGGAGCTTGGGAGCGGGGGCGCCGGGCCGCGGGCCTGGCTTCTCGACCTGCTGGAGTCGGCGGACGGCTACCGCGCGGCCGGAAGGCCGGCGCGCGACGCCATCAACCTGATCACGTCGCATTCGGCAAAGGGTCTGGAATGGCCGGTGGTCATCCCGGTCGGCCTGTGGCGCCGGATCGGCTTCAGGGAGCCGAGCGGGCTCAGGGTCGTGCCTGGGCGGGGGGGCGCTCCCCAGGTCGTGTTCGACAACGACGGATTGGGCGCGGACGCTCGCGAGTCGAGGGAGCGCGAGCATCAGCGGGAGCTGGTGCGACTCCTCTACGTCACGCTCACGCGGTGCCGAAGCGCGCTTGTGGTCCCCTGGCCGGTGAACACTGCACCGGCGGAGGGCAGCTTTGCGGCGCTCTGGGAGCTGGAACCGGGCCAGCTAGATCCGCTGCCCCGGCCTGTGCCGGGAGCCTTGGGCAAGGAGGCGGCCGCCGGGGCCGCCAGGCCCGCGGCGCAGGCCGCACCCGCCCCTGCCGCGGGGGCCAGCGCACCAGCCCTGCCCAGGCGGGTCCTCCCGCACGAGCTTGCCGCCGTGCCGGACCGTGCGCGGGCGGCGCGCCACGAGGCGGCGGAAGGGGAGCCCATGCCCGTCAAGGAAGGGTTGGACCCGCTGGAGTACGGCATCTGGTGGCACGAGGCGCTCGAGGCCATGCCGTGGGAAGCGGGCGCCGGCGCCGTCGAGGCGCATGGCGAGGCAATGATGGCCAAGGCCGCGGAGATGGGGTTCGGGGCGCGGGCAAGGCAGGAATGGGGGCGGCTCCTAGAGAGCGAGCCCTGGCGCCTCATGCGCGACCCGCGGTGGACAAGGCTGGCCGAGGTCGGGATTCTGGCGCCCTTGGGCGCGGACGCCTGGATCGACGGGGTCATGGACCTCGTGCTCCACGACCCGAACTCCCGGGAGGCCTGGATCGTGGACTGGAAGACTAACCGCCGGGACGGCGCGGAGGACGACGCGGCGCTCCTGCGAAGGCTCGCCGCCGAATACGCGGGCCAGCTTTCCGCATATGGGCAGGGCGCGTCCGGATTCTTCGCGGGCTGCCGGGTCCGACTCTGGATCTACGCAACGGTTGCCGGGGTGTGGACCGAGGTGCACGGCTCGGCCTGAGCCCGGGGGAGGGAAGATTGCACTGGACAGCGCCGGGCGTGGTTTGCACCTTGGTGGCACCGACTACCCCATGGGAAATCTAAAGAAGAAGCGCCGCCTCAAGATGAACAAGCACAAGCGCCGAAAACGCTTGAAATCTAATCGCCACAAGAAGCGTACTTGGCAGAAATGACCAAACCCGCCGCACCCCGCGGCGGGTTTCTTCTTTGAAGTAAGGGTAAATACTTACGTTCCCGTGATTAATGCCGGTTTACCCTTGAAAGTGCCTCTGGAATATGCTGAGGTGACCGCCCTTTCCCCGCAAACCGGTCGCATTACTGCGGGGAATGACTGCCCTTAATCCTACTTCTATTCCCAAGCCCTAATGTTTTTTTCAAAGAAAACCAAGGGATACTACGTCGAGATGAACGAGAATTCGGTGCTTTTGGCCCGAACAAGCTCGGTTTCGGCACCCATGGAAATTGAGGAGCTTAAGGAATGTTCGCTGGCCGAGCAATCGGTCGTCAGCGACACTCTAAGGCAGCTCCAGCCGCGCAGGCCCCCCAGCGGCTACATGCACGCGGTGGTGGGGGCCTACCCCCCGAGGCGCATCGTGCGCCGGCACACCCTTGAGCTCAAGAAGATGAAGGACCAGGGGTACATGGCCGACGTTTTCGCGCAACAGCTTCGCGTCGAACAAGACAAGTTCACGATCGCGATGATAAACTCCAACGACGGCGCCGACTACGACCTGATCAAGTCCAACCAGAAGGAAGTGATCTTTTGCGGCGCCCCGAACGACGACATCAGTTCGACCCAGGAGAAGCTGCTCAACGCGGGGATCTACCCGGAGCGCCTTGAGCTCGGCAGCGTGGCCACCCTGGGAGCCCTCGTCGACTGCCTCTCGTTCGAGAAGTCCAAGACCCCGACGCTTGTCCTCGATGTCGGCAACGACACGACCCACAGCTTCATCCTGTCGGCCAACGGCGTCGAGGCGTCGCGGCCGATCCCCCAAGGCCTCGAGGCCATGGTTCCTGTCGTTCAGAAGGAGCTCGGGCTGAAGGACGAGGAGTCCGCGAGGAAGCTGTTTCGCTCCAACAGCTTTGACTTCACCGGGATGGGGCCGCTCCTGATCAAGCGGCTGCTGAAGGAGCTTCAGTCCTCCATCGGGTTCTACGAGGTCCAGACGGGCCAGTCCGTCGGGCAGGTGATTTGCATTCAGCTGTCCCCCAAGCTCGCATGGCTGGAGGGGGCGCTCGCCTCCTCGCTGGGCATCACCACCCTGAAATTCGACCCCCTGCCGTGGCTGCGGTCGCGCCGGGTGGTTGTCCCGGACGCGCTGTCAAAGACGGCGGGGGACTTCCACTGGTTCGGCCTGCTTAGTTTGATGGTCCAGTACACGCCCCACGATGCCGCCGTCCCTAACCAGAAGAAGTGACGCGTCAGCGTCGACGGTGCCGGCCTGGCACCCGAACCTTCGGATTGTCGAGCAGCTGCCCGACACGAAGGTGGTGCGCACGGCATTCTTCATCAACGGGGCGGCCGCGCTGCTTGCGATCGTCCTTGCGCTCTACCTCGGCCACCAGGAGTGGAAGCTTCACGGGGTGAACAGGGAGATATCCGACTGGCAGAGCCAGATCGACGCCCACAAGAAGGAGAGCCAGGACAAGGTGGCGCTGTACGCGGATTTCAAGCTCGAGGAG
The DNA here is from genome assembly GCA_964496645.1 of uncultured Opitutaceae bacterium. Lineage (GTDB taxonomy): Bacteria > Verrucomicrobiota > Verrucomicrobiia > Opitutales > Opitutaceae > Palsa-1447. The sequence goes on along the minus strand of CAZCAJ010000035.1, from coordinate 28,988 downwards.
GCCAAGACCAACGAGGTGGCCGCCTTCGTCACCTCCAAACCCATCGTGTCGGAGGTCGTCCTGAGGCTCGGCTCGATCACGCCCAAGAAGATCGCCCTCGACGGCCTCAATTTCCAGGACAACGGCCTTTCCATCAAGGCCACCGTCAAGGGCGCGCCGGACCGGGCAAGCGGCGATGCGTCGGCCTACGAGAAGCAGCTGCGCACCGACAGCGTGCTGGGGCCGATGTTCGCCGACGTGAACCTGCTGACGATGAGGCGCAACCCGACCTCCGGCCGCCTGGTGATCGAGATATTCTGCTCGTTCAAGAAGGGCTCGAAGAAGACATGACCAACGCGGAATTCATCGCCTTCATCCGAAAGAACGTGGTCTGCGTCAGCTGCCTCCTGGTAAGCGTCGTGATCGCCGTCGTCCTTTACCTGCGCAGCGACCTCCTGCCCGAGGCGGAAAAGGTCCTGGCTGAGAAGTCGCAGCAGGGCCAGCTCATCCAGGCCAACCTCGAGGACGCGCGCCAGCTCACCGAGCAGCACGCGGCGGTGGTCGCGGCCAACCAGGCGATCGCGGCCAGGATGATCCGCGTGGGCCAGCTGGCGGAGAACATGCAGTACTTCTACAAGCTCGAGAACGACACGGGCACGAAGCTCACCGATCCGCGCCAGCTGGCATGGGTGCCGCCGCCGAAGAACGCCCCAAAGACGTCCTACACGCCCGTCAGCTTCGCCATCACGGCCCAGGGGAATTACGCGCAGATCGTCGACCTGCTGCGCAGGCTGGAGAACGGCGAGCACTACTGCCGCGTCAACACCTGCAACATCCACCCGTCCACCGAGGTGCAGCGGGGCTCGCCTCTTATCATCAGCCTGTCCCTCGATCTGCTGGGAATCCAATGAAACCGGCGATCCACATCCCGCCAGCGGCCCTCGCGGCCCTCGTCGCCCTAGCCGTGTTCGGCCCATCGGCGTTCGCGAGGGTGGATTCGGAGATCGCCTCGCCGGAAAAGCGGCGCGTCTCGGTCGATCAGGCGGTAAAGCTCGCCAAGCAGACGAAGGCCGCGGCCCTGCCCGCCGAGATAGCGCTTCCCTTCGCGCCGCCGGGCTTCGAGCTCACGGACGCCGAGGAGGCCGCCGCGGCCGCGGCGGCCGCCAGGCTCGCGGCCGCATCCAACGGGAGCAACGCGGCCGGACCGGCTCCCCCGTCGGACCACGAGCTCCTAGAGGCGATCGTCGGGAAGATCAGACCCTCCGGGACCCTCGTCCTCGGGGGCCAGCCGATCCTCATGATTGGCAAAAGATTCGTGAAAACAGGCGCCCACTTCACCGTCACGTATAAGGGATCCGACTACGATCTTGAGTTGACCGAGATAGACGGCTCTAACTTTACGCTCCGCTACAAATCCGAAGTAATCACCCGGCCAATACAAACAGGTAAATCATCACCATGAGAATCCCCATATTTCTCCTGACCGCCATCTCGACTATGCTGGCCGGGGCAGCTCCGGCGCTAGCGCAAACCAAGCCGGCCAACCCGCCACCGTCGGACACCTCGGCCCCCGCGGTAACCCAGTCCGGGCCGGAGGTGTCGGTCAAAGAGGCTGCCACACCGGCTGCCACCAAGAGCAAGGACGATACGGGCCACGACACGCTCTCGGTCGACTTCCCCGACGAGGAGATCCGCAACATCCTGCGCAACGTGGCCGAGCTCTTCGACCTGAACATCGTGATCCCCGACACCCTGCAGGGGAAGACGTCGATCAAGCTCCACGACGTGACCTGGCGGCAGATCTTCCAGGTGGTGCTGACGCCCGTCGGATACACCTTTGTCGAGGACGGGAACATCATCAAGATCGTGAGCAACGAGAGCCTGACGCAGGAGCCGGTGTCGACCGAGATATTCGTCATCAACTACGCCAAGGCCTCCGAGATCCAGCCGACGCTCGCCTCGCTCGTGGACACGACGGCCGGCGGCAAGATCGTCATCGACCCGCGCACGAACAGCCTGGTCATCACCGAGCGTCCCTCGCGCATGAAGCGCATCAAGCCCGTCATCGAGCAGCTCGACCGCCCGACCGACCAGGTGATGATCGAGTCGAAGTTCGTCGAGATAGCGAACAATGACATCAAGAACATCGGCGTGAACTGGAGCTCGCTCAGCGGGTACACGGTGACCGCGACGCCCGGCTCGACCGGCCTCTACGGCTACTCGAAGACCTACGGCTCTGGCGGGACCAGCACCAACGGCGTCAACAACGGCACGTCGGGCTCGAACACCACCTCGAGCTCGAACTCGCTGAACAACGGCTCGAACAGCAGCTCCTCCGTCTCGTCGGCAAACGGCGTCGTCACCAACTCCTCGACCACCGGCACGACCAGCTCGCTCGCCAACACCCTCGGCAACTCCGTTACCAACGGCGTGAACACGGCGAACACGCTCACGCAGTCGCTCCAGTCGGGGTACACGACCAACAACGTGCTCTCGGCCGTGTTCTCGGCCGACCAGTTCAAGCTCGTCCTGTCCGCGCTCCAGCAGCTCAACGACTCCAAGATCGTCTCGAACCCCACGGTCGTGACGCTCAACAACACCGAAGCTCAGATCAACGTCGGCCAGCAGTACCCGATCCCGAACTACACCTTCAACCAGCAGACGGGCACGTTCGAGGTGGCCGGATTCACGTACAAGGACATCGGCATCATCCTCAAGGTCACGCCCCAGGTGAACTCGCGCGGCTTCATCAAGCTCACGCTGTCGCCCGAGGTCAGCCAGAACCAGGGCACGACGAGCTTCGGCGGCGCGAGCGGCGCCTCGATCCCGATCATCGGCACGCGCAAGGCGACGACGCAGGTGTCGATCAAGGACGGGTACACGATGGGCATCGGCGGCCTCATCAGCACCAACTTCAACAAGGTCACCAACAAGATCCCGTTCCTGGGATCGATCCCCGTCATCGGCTACCTCTTCAAGCAGGAGAACACGAACGACGTCGTGGACAACCTGGTCATCTTCATAACGGCAAAGACGATCAGCGCCGAGGGTGCGCCGGTCGAGCAGATCTACAACTCGAAGGACCTGCGCCAGTTCCAGCTCAAGCGCTCGGACCTGCCCGGCTACCGGGACGGCTCCGATCCGTTCGTGGACGAATCTAGCAAGGGTGCGAAGGGTTCAAAGTACGGCGTACGGAACGCCAGCACCTCCAACTGATTAACGCGGCATTAGAAAAAAGTCCGCATGGAGTGAAATTATGAAAACTCGAATCCCGCTTCTTACGGCCCTCCTGCTAGCCGCCGCGGCCCCGGCCGCCCTGGCGCAGCAGCAGCAGCCGCTCCTTTCGGTCAGCCTGACCGAGATCGACGTGCTCAGCAGCATCAGCCCGCCGACGATCCAGACGATCTACGGGGCCAACCCGATCTACGGTACGGGCGGCATACTGCCGCTGAACGGCGGCAACGGCCCCTACAATGACTACGTCAACATCTGGGGCCTTGCCACCGGAACCCTCCCCTCGGGCGGCTTCACGTACACCTTCTTCGTAAACGGCCAGACGCTTGGAAGCGCGATAAACGTCCCGGCGGGCGGGCCCGGCGATGCGTATCCCCAGGCCGTCAGTTGGGTTCCCCCGCAGCCGGGCGTCTATTACTTCTCCTGCGTGGCCACCGACGGGGAAGGGCACACGGCCACCTCCCTTGCCGTCGAGTACTATGCCACGGGCATCACGATCGTCAGTCCCGTGACGAATTCGATCGTGCCCCTCGGCTCCTCCGTCGTCGTGGAGGCCGCGTCGGCGATCCCGAGCGGCGCCATCTCCAGCGTCGAGTTCTATGCCGATGGCGTAGCCATCGGCGCGGCCGTCAACTACCCGTACTCGATCATCTACACGCCGCCCGGGCCAGTGGGGCAGGTGCACTTCCTGAGTGCCACCTCGTACGACGCGAGCGGGCACGTGGCTTTCACCTCCGCCCTCACCAGCATCGTCGTCGTCGCCCCGGTGACCCCGATCCCTCTGTGCACAATCATTTCGCCGGCGGGCACGCCGGCGTCGCCCACGACCATTGCCATTCCCGATTACAGCGCGGACGCGGGCGCTTTCATCCCGGTCGTTATAAACGCGAGCGGGGCGCTCAACATCACGCAGGTCCAGCTCTACATCGACGGGGTGCTCTTTGGCACGATCTCGGCGTTCCCCTATATCTTCCAATGGCAGCCATCGGTGACGGGCATCTACAATCTGACGGCGCTGGCCTATGACGGTAAGAACAACGTCATCGCGTCGACCACCAGCTCGGCGCCCACGCTGACCCCGGCCCCGACAACCGTGATCATCGGGGCGCTTCCCTCGGTTGCGATCACGCAGCCGAACAACGGGTCGACGCTTAACGGGGGTGCGCCCGCGACCATCAGAGCCAGCGCCTCGGATTCCAACCTGGACGCCAGTGGCAATCCGATCGCCGTCACCGACGTCCAGTTCTTCCAGGACGGCAATTCAGTGGGCGACGACAATCACATGTCCACGACCGGCGGGAACATCTACTCGGCCACGTTTACGGCCAAGCAGAACTTGGACCCGGTTACCCTGCTTCCCCTGCCGAGCCTGTTGACGGCGCTCGCGACCGACGCCCTTGGGTTCTCGGCGGTCTCCCCGGCCGTGCAGGTGAACGTCACCGCGGGCGGCACGGGCGGCGGCACCATCGTCGGCATCCCCCCGACGGTCAACATCACGAGCCCCACGCCCCAGGAGAGCGTCGTCGTCAACACGCCGGTCACGATCTCTGCGACGGGGAACGCCCCCAACGGCAACATTGTCCAGATCGAGTTCTTCGTGGACGATACAATGCTGTCCACCGCGACGAAATACCCGTATTCGGTGATATGGACGCCGGCGAACCTCGGGACGTACACGATCACCGCTCAGGTGACCGACAACCTGGGTGACAAGGTTACCAGCGCCCCCCCGATCACCGTCTCGGTCGTCCCCGAGCCGCCGCCGGTGATCAGCATCACGGCGCCGTCTTCCGGCGGCATCGTGACGGCGGGCGTGGGCACCACGATAACCGCCAACGCCTCGTCCCCGACGGGCACGATCGCGTCGGTCCAGTTCTACGCGAACGGCCTGCTGGTGGGCTCGACCTCCACGCCGCCGTACACGGTGTCGTGGACGCCGCAGTCGGCGGGCGTCTACACGCTGACGGCGATCACGACGGACAACTCTGGCGAGACCACGACCTCGAGCGCGATCATCGTCGAGGCCGTGACCAGCACCGGCGGCCTCGGGAACACGGTCTATTTCGGCCAGTACCAGGGCCTGACGGACAGCGGGCGCTTCGCCTTCGCCATCGTCGACGGGACGTTCGGGACGTACATCGCGCACTCCAGCGGGGGCGCGTCGCCCTCCACGGCGTTCTATCCGGACCTCAAGGTCAGTACCGCGGGCGGCTTCTCGGCGCCGGGGATCAACGGAAGCGCCTCGGTGACCGGGGTGACGGGCACGCTGTCGCCGAGCCAGGACATGTTCATCGGCACCGTAACCCAGACGGGCAACAACGCAGTCGCGGCCGGCTACTACACGGGCAGCATCTCGGGCGTGGCGGGCAGCCAGGTCTCCGCGATCGTCGGATTCGACGGCGAGATCATGGTGTACGTGAAGTCGGGGTCGTTCTCCGACGCCGGGGACTCCACGGTCGACTCCAGCGGCAACTTCACGATCGCGACCCAGTCGAACAACACCTTGCAGGGCAACGTCAACCCGACGACCGGGTTCATGACCGCGACGCTTACGGGCGGGCCCGGCGGCGTCATCTACGCGGGCAAGGTCTCCGGCGGCACCTTCAGCGACGGTGTCCTCAGGAACCTCTCCACGCGGGGGCTCGTCGGCTCCGGCGCGAACGACATGATCGCCGGGTTCGTCGTGGGCGGCACCGTGCCCAAGCAGCTGCTGGTCCGGGCCGTGGGCCCGACGCTGGCTAGCCTCGGGCTCTCAGGGGCGATCGCCGGCACCGAGCTGTCCATCTACTCGGGCTCGACGCTCGTCGACTCGAACACGGGCTGGAGCTCCACCCAGGCCAACGAGACCGCCGTGGCCGCCGCCGAGGTCCAGTCGGGCGCGTTTGCGCTGCCCATCGGCAGCGCCGACTCCGCCCTTGTCGGCACCTTCGCCCCGGGCAGCTACACCGCCATCGTCTCGGGCACGGACTCGAACACGGGCATCGGGCTCGTCGAGGTCTACGACCTCGACACGCTCCAGCTGTTCTCCTCGCAGAAGCTCACGAACGTCTCGACCCGCGGGAACGTGGGCACCGGCGCCAGCATCATGATCGGGGGATTCAGCATCAGCGGATCCGCCCCCAAGCGGCTGCTGATCCGCGGAGCGGGACCGGGCCTCTCGGCGCTGGGCGTCTCGGGGACGCTCTCGGCGCCGCACCTGCAGCTCTTCAACAACGCAGGGGGGCTCATCCGGGAGAACTACTCGTGGCAGACCGGCAATGACGCAGCCCTCCTGTCGGCGGCCGAGGCGGCGACAGGCGCGTTCGCATTTGCGACCGGCAGCGCCGATTCGGCGATCCTCATCGTCCTCCCGCCCGGCACCTACACCGCCGAGCTGTCAGGCGTCGGAGGGGCCACCGGAATTGCCCTTGTCGAGGTCTACGAGGTTCCCTGATCCCGGCACGGGGACCCCGCCCTGCGCGACAATTGGATGGTGATTTCGTGATTTCGGGCTAGGGTTCTGGTCGTCGATGACCAGGACCCAAAGCCCCGTCATTTCGCCTTCCGGCACGTCCCACCCGTTTGCGGGGGTCTTCGCGATGCTGGCCCCGCACATGGCGGCGCTCGACAAGTTCCTGCAGGGGCAGCTGGCCGCGTTCGAGCCCGAGATAAGGGCCAACGTGAACTACTGCATCGACACCTCGGGCAAGCGGATAAGGCCGGCCCTGGTGTTCCTCAGCGGCTGGAATGGGGCGGGCAAGGTGTCCCCGGACCTGGTCCGGGCGGCGGCCGTGGTCGAGCTCGTCCACCTGGCGACCCTCGTGCACGACGACATCATGGACTCCGCCGAGGTGCGCCGCAGCCGCAAGACGGCGATGCGCGAGTTCGGCCCGACCGCGGCGGTCCTGCTGGGTGACGCGCTGTTTGCGCACGCGTTGCATCTTGCGACGCATTTTCCGACGACCGAGGTCTGCGCCGCGGTGTCCGAGTCCACGCGCCGCGTCTGCGCGGGCGAGATCATCCAGAGCCTCAGCCGGAGGTCGACCGACCTCACGCCGGCCGAGTACCAGCGAATAATTGACCTGAAGACGGCCGAGCTCTTCCGGGTTTCCTGCTACCTCGGCGGCCGGCTGGCGGGCTTCGAGGACGGCTACGTGGACGCCCTCGACCGATTCGGCCGCCACCTCGGCATCGCCTACCAGATCTACGACGACCTCGCCGATTTCTTCGGGAGGGAGGAGAAGATCGGGAAGACGCTAGGAACCGACCTCGCGAGCGGGAAGTTCACGCTGCCGCTGTTCGCGTTGATGGACCGCTTGCCGCCCTTCGAGCGGGCGGCGCTGTCGGGGGAGATAGGCGGGCTGCGGCCGTCCCAGCCCGCGCTCCGCCTCAAGCAGATGCTCGACCTCGGCGTCTTTGACGCGGTCGAGGGGGCGGTCCAGGTCGAGATCTCGGCGGCGCGCGCCGCCCTGGCCGAATGGCCCGGCCACTCGCCGACGCCCCACCTTCTAGCGCTTGGCGATGTCCTTCTCGCGCAGGTCGCCGCGCTCCGGCCCGTCGGGTGAACGGCCGGAGTCGGCGCCCCGGCCCCCGGCCGGCCAAGCGTTTCGATTTGCCAAGCCACGCCACCGGGACTTCCCTGTCGTCGCCCCATGAACGCCAGCAAGGCCATTGGCAAGACGCTTGTTGCGTCGCCGGAGCGCAAGCTCGAGGCGGATGCCGACATGGCGGTGGTGCGGCAGGTCCAGGCCGGCGACGTGGCCGCGTTTGACCGCCTGATCGTCAAATACCGGGAGCGCGTCCTCGGAATCGTCTACAACATGACCTCAAACCGGGAGGATGCCGCCGACCTTGCCCAGGACGCCTTTATCAAGGCCTTCCAGTCGATCCATCGCTTCCAGGGGCAGTCCTCCTTCTTCACCTGGCTGTACCGGATCGTCGTGAACTCGACGCTGAGCCACCTGAGAAGGAACAGGCTGAGGTCGTTCTTCAGCCTGGAGTCGATCCGTGAGGACGATCCGGTGTCCCGGGAGCTGGTGGACGCCCTGACCGACAAGACGGGTGCCGGCCGGGAGGCCTTCGTCCGTGAACTCCAGGAAAAATTGAACGATGCGATGCAGAAACTGTCTATCAATCATCGGACTGTGGTGACTTTATTCGAAATCGACGGACTCAGCCACCAGGAGATTGCAGAGGTTATGGGCTGTTCGATCGGAACCGTCCGGTCTAGGCTCCATTATGCAAAGCAATTGCTTCAGGCCGAGCTACAACCCTATTTGCGATGATGAAGGATCCCGAAAGGAAGGTAACGGTTGAGGACCTCCTGCGCCTCAAGAGGGCGGAGCGCCCTCCGCAGGAATTCTGGGAGCGGTTTGAGTCCGAGATCCGCGCGAAGCAGTTGGCTGCTATCGTGATAAGGCGGCCGTGGTGGGACGGGGCCTCGAGGATCTTCGCGGTTGCTTTGCGGAACCGCCTTCCCTTTGGGGCTGCGGCGGCCATCGCCCTCACGTGGGCCGGCGTGCACTACGCGGGGGGACCCGCAGGGCCCGCTCGCTCGGCCCATCCAGTCGCCTCGTCCCCGGGCCCCGTCGCCCGCGCGGGCGCTCCCGCATCCCAGGTCCCAGCCCCAGCGGCCCAGAGCCGGGAAGAGGTCGAGAACGCGGCTACCGGGACCGCAGCCCGCGAGGCCGCCCGCTCGCCCGGGCAAGTGGTGGCGCAGATCGCGTCCCATCTGGCAGAGGCGCCACCGGCCTCCAAGGCCGAGGCCGCGAAGGGGACCCAGTTTGCGGATGGGGTCGCCGCCGACTTTGTCGATTTTCGTGGGACGGATCCCGACCTCGCGAGGCGCGATGTCTTCGGGTCCGACCGGGAGTTTGAGGCGTCATTCGCCTCGGTTCACCAGCCGCCGGCCGAGCCCCTTGCCCGCATGGACCCGTCCGGCGAGCGCCTTGAGAGGCTGCTGGTTCCGGCGCTCCCTTCCGATTCCTCCTCCGGCGCCACCCTGCTAGGGGCCTACAGGATAAAGCAGAAGGCCTCGTACGACAGGATGTACGAGTCGCTCGACCGGTATGGGGCCGGGGGGATGTCGCTCGAGTTCAGGTTTTGAGCCGCTTGGCGGCTGACGGGGGCAGACAGGCCGCGCATCCGTTTGCGAAGAAATCGTTGCCCTTGTCGTCGACGAGGATGAAGGCCGGGAAATCCCTGACCTCGATCTTCCACACGGCCTCCATCCCGAGCTCGGGGTACTCGAGCATCTCGACCTTCGAGATGTTCTCTTTCGCGAGGATAGCGGCCGGCCCGCCCACGCTCCCCAGGTAGAATCCCCCGTGCTTCTTGCACGAGGCGGTTACCTCGGGCCCGCGGTTGCCCTTGGCCAGCATCACCATCGAGCCCCCGAGGGACTGGAACAGCTCGACGTAGCCGTCCATCCTGCCCGCGGTGGTTGGGCCGAACGATCCGGAGGCGTATCCCGTGGGGGTCTTGGCGGGACCCGCGTAATAGACCGGATACCTCTTGAAGTAGTCGGGAAGGCCCCTGCCGGCGTCCACGCGCTCCTTGAGCTTCGCGTGCGCGCCGTCGCGGGCGACCACCATGGTGCCGCTGAGCGACACGCGCGTCGTGACCGGGTACTTCGACAGCTCGGCCCGGATCTCCTCCATCGGCCGGTCGAGATCGATGGGGACGACCCCCGTGTCCTTCAGCGTGCGCTGCGCGGGGGGTATGAAGCGCCCCGGGTCCGAGTCGAGCGCCTCGAGGAAGACCCCGTCCCGGGTGATCCTGGCCCTGATATTGCGGTCGGCCGAGCACGATACGCCCATGCCGACAGGACAGCTCGCCCCGTGCCGGGCGAGGCGGATCACGCGCGCGTCGAGGGCGAAGTACTTGCCGCCGAATTGCGCCCCGATCCCCGTCTTGCGGGCGATCTCGAGGACCTTCGCCTCCCACTGCGTGTCGCGGAATCCCCGACCGAGCTCATTGCCCGAGGTGGGGAGCGAGTCCAGGTAGCGCGCGGAGGCAAGCTTCAGGGTCTTCATGCACGCCTCCGCGCTCGTTCCGCCGACTACGAACACCAGGTGGTAGGGCGGGCAAGCGGCCGTCCCCAGCAGGGGAAGCTTATCCGCCACGAATTTGGCGAAGCTGCTCGGATTCAGGAGCGCCTTCGTCTCCTGGAAGAAGAGCATCTTGTTGGCGGAGCCGCCGCCCTTCGCGACGAAGAGCAGCTCGTAGGTGTCGCCGGGCGTGGCGAGTATGTCGATCTGGGCCGGGAGGTTGGTGCCGGTGTTGACCTCATTCCACATGTCGAGGGGGGCCACCATCGAGTAGCGCAGGTTCTCCTTCGTGAAGCACTCGTAGACGCCGCGGCTGAGCAAGAGGGCGTCATCGGCCCCGGTCCAGACCCGCTCGCCTTTCTTGGCGAAGACCGCGGCCGTGCCCGTGTCCTGGCACATCGGAAGGATCCCCTGGGCCGCGATCTCCGCGTTCTTGAGGAGCGTCAGCGCCACGTAGCGGTCGTTCGCGGAGGCCTCCGGATCGTCCAGGATCGCCGCGAGCTGGCGCAGGTGGCTCGTGCGCAGCATGAAGGCGCTGTCCCGGAACGCCTGCTGGGCGAGGAACGACAGGACCTCGGGCTCGACCTTGAGGACCTCGCGGCCCTCGAAGCGGACGGTCGAGACGCCCTCCTTCGAGAGAAGGCGGTATTCGGTGTCATCGCCAGACAGGGGCAGGGGGTCCTGGTGCGCAAAGGGCGGCGTGGCCATGGGCTAAACCTTGCCCAACTCCGCGCCCAAGTAAAGGTGGCGTCTCGGCTGCTCCCCTCCCGCGGGGCGGGGGAGCCCAGTCACCGCGGGCCGCCGGCGCCGGCCATCGCGCGCACCGTCGCGTGGAACCGGCCGAGGTCGGACGGGGTCACGACCTCGCCCTTGTCCCGGCGCCAGCCCGTGTCGCTTGGCCAGACGCCGCGGGAGAGGAAGCTGTCCACGGCCTTGGAGAGCCCCGTCACGCTCACGTAGTCCTTCTGCTCCTTCTCGTCGCGCTCGCGCGAGACGAGGTCCGCGGGTATCGGGCTTATGGTGCCGCTCGAGACGTGCGCGAGGTCGTTGAGCACGACGAATGGGCGCGAGTCCTCGATGGTCGTCGCGGGCCTCGCCACCTCCCCGCGCAGGTAACGGCAGTACTCGATGTGGTTCTCCTCGAGGCCGTCGAAGGGACCGCTCGACGCCCGCTCGGTCCTGCCGTCCCTCCACGCGATCTCGACCTGGCCGCCGACACCGTACCTTAAGATCGCCTTCTCGCAGATCACGGTCTCGGAGCTCGTGCTCGCGCCGGCGCAGGCGTGGGAGAGCGCGAACCTGAGCGTGCAGCCCGCGGTTAGGTCCGCCTCCACGAAGAACGTGTCGGCGCCCTCGATGGCGTGCGCGCGGTAGAGCTCCGCCCGGACCGCGGCGACCTCGGCCCAGCTGTAGAGGCCGGGCGCGCCGGTCCAGAACAGCATGTTGTGCACGAAGTGGGAGATCGCGTTGCCGAAGCACGAGTCGAGGACGACCTGGCCGTCGATGATGAGCCGGCCGGACCAGCCGTTGCGGGTGAAATAGCTGGAGGGTCGCGGCCAGAGGGCGCTCAGGGTGCCGCCGCGCGTCGCCCCGAACTCGCCAGAGAGCAGCCTCTCCTTCAGCGCCAGTCGGCTCTTCTCGACGATGTAGTTGAAGCCGACGAGCGAGGACTTCCGCACGCGCCGGTCGGCGGCGACCATCCTGTCGAGCTCCTGGTAGTCCAGGGTGGGGGGCTTCTCGACGTAGGCCGGGAGGCCGGCGGACGTGATCGCGTCGTGCATCGCGGCGTGCAGCTGGATCGGGGTCGGCGTGACTACGTAGTCCAGGTCGCCGCTGCAGGCCTCCAGCATCGCCCGGTAGTCGTCGAACGCCCGGACCCCGCGCGGGCCGAAGCGCCAGGCCTGCTGCTCGGCCGCGAAGGAAGCGAGCTTGGGGTCGCAGGCGCAGACCAGCCGGACGATGCCGCGCTCCTCGAGCCTCGCGACGGTGTTGTGATGGGAGCCGGCGAAGCCCCCCATGCCGACGATGCCGATGCGCAGGGGCCGTGTCACACGATCTTGAGCTTCGGAAGGTCCTGGCCGTCGATGAGCCCCACGGGCCTTCCGGCCGGGTCGACGACGATCAGGTCGTCGATCTTGTGGAGCTCGAAGAGGCGCAGTGCGTCCACCGCGAGGGCGTCGTCGCGGATCACCTTGGGCGAGCGGGTCATGAAGTCCGAGACGGGGCGTCCGAGGAAGCCCGGCCCCGAGAGGGCGGAGCGGCGGAAGTCACCGTCGGTGAGTATGCCGCTGAGCTTTCCGTTGCCCGCCCGGACGAGCGCGATGCTGCCGCTCTTCGCCTTGGTCATCGCCAGGATCGCGTCCTGGACGGTGACGGCGTCCTTCGCCACCGGAAGGCGGTCGCCCGTGCGCATGATGTCCCGGGTGCGCAGCAGGAGCACGCGGCCCAGGTTCCCGGCAGGGTGGTACATCGCAAAGTCGTCGCGCGTGAGCCCGCGCGCCTCCAGCAGCACCATCGCCAGCGCGTCGCCGAGGGCGAGGGCGGCCGTGGTGCTCGCCGTGGGGGCGAGCTTGAGCGGGCAGGCCTCTCGCGTGGCCTGGTAGAGGAGCCGGAAGTCGGCCCGGCGCGCGAGGTCCGACTTCGGGTTGCCCGTCAGGGCGACGATCTTCAGCCCGAAGCGCTTGAGGATGGGGACGAGCCTCAGGATCTCGTCCGACTGGCCGCTGTTGCTCAGAATTATCGCGAGATCGCCCTCGTCGCAGAGCCCGAGGTCACCGTGGAGGGCCTGGGTGGGGTCGAGGAAGCAGGAGGAGACGCCGGTGCTGTTGAAGGTTGCCGCGATCTTGCCGGCGATGTGGGCCGACTTGCCGACGCCGCTGAAGATCAGCTTGCCCCCGGCCGCCACGACGGCCTCCACCGCGCGGGCCGTCTCTGTGAACTCCTTGCCCAGTCCCCGCGAGGTCTCCTCGAGGGCGTTGCACTCGATTCGGATGCACCGCCGGGCGCGGGCGAGCGCGGTCTTCGGCGAGATGGCCATCAGCGTCGGTGGTCGAATGGTCCCATTTAGGTTTGAGTCGGCGGGGGAGAGGGAGGAATTTAACGCACGGGTCCGGCCGTTCAACCCCTTTCGCTTCGATGACAACACGTTCAATCATTCTTGGGGCGGCGGCGCTGCTCGCGCTCGCCGCCGGAGCCGGCTGCGGGGGCGATGCGCCCTCGCTTTCGTCCGAGATGGATGACTCGAACTACCGCGACGGCCAGCAGCTGGAGCGCCAGGGCCGCTGGGACGAGGCCCTGGCCGCCTACCTGAAGGTCATCGACCGCCGCGGCGACGCGGCGCCGGAGTCGAACCTGGACGCCGGCCTCATCTACCTGAACCACATCAGGGACCCGATCTCCGCCATCTACCATTTCCGGAGGTACCTGGAGCTGGAGCCCAACTCGAAGCAGGCGGTCTTCGTGAGGGGCATGATCGACTCCGCGAAGCGCGAGTTCGCACGCTCGCTGCCCGGCCAGCCGCTCGAGAGCCAGACCGAGCACCTTGGGGTCCAGGAGCAGGTCGAGCGCCTGCAGCGCGAGAACGACGAGCTCAAGGCGGAGAACGCGGCGCTGCGCGCGGGCGCCATGGTGCCGGCGACGCATTCAACCACGATAGACCTCGGGTCGATCCCGACCCAGCAGGCCCCTGCGGAGGGGACGACCACGCCGGCGACCGGCGCGGCGGGCCCGCCGATCTCACTGGCGCCGGCGGGAACAGGGGACGGCGCGGCCTCGTCCGCCATCGCGGACGCGCCGCCGGAGAGCCCGCCGCCCCAGGCCGAGCCCCCGAAGCCGTCGCCCACCCCGAGCATCCGCCACCACACGGTGGCCAAGGGCGACACCCTCTTCAATCTCGCCCAGAAGTACTACGGGAACCGGTCGAAGTGGCGCGACATATACGCGGCCAACCGGGACGTGCTCCCGAGCGAGAACGCCACCCTAAAGATCGGCGCCGAGCTGAAGATTCCCTAGGCGGCCCCAAGAGCCTCGTCGAGGACCGCCAGCATGAAGTCGGCGTCGGTGGACGAGAAGATCATCGGGGGCTTGATCCGCAGCGTGTTGCCCCAGAGCCCGCCCTTGCCGATCAGCAGGCCCATTTCCTTGCACGCCTCGAACACGGCGGCGCACTCCTCCTTGGCGGGCTCCTTCGTCCCGCGGTCCTTCACGAGCTCGACGCCGAGCATGAGCCCTAGGCCGCGGATGTCTCCGATCAGGGTGTGCTTCTCGGCCAGCCGCGCGAAGCCCGCCTTGAGGTAGTTGCCGATCCTGAGCGAGTTGGCCTGCAGGCCCTCCCTGTCGATCACCTCGAGGACGGCGCGCCCCTGGGCGCAGACGACGGGATTGCCCCCGAAGGTGTTGAAATGGATGCGCGAGGTGAGCGCATGGGCCACCTTCGGCGTCGTCACGACGGCCGCGAGCGCGCAGCCGTTGCCGATGCCCTTCGCCATCGTCACTATGTCAGGCACGACGCCCTGCGTCTCGAAGCCCCAGTAGTGGGTGCCCGTCCTCCCGAATCCCGGCTGGACCTCGTCGGCGATGCACAGTCCGCCGGCGGCCCTGACGTGGCCGTAGGCGTGCTTCAGGTACCCGTCGGGGAAGACCACGGTTCCGCCCACCCCCTGGATGGATTCTGCGATGAAGCCGGCAATCGTCCCGGACGTGCCGAACTGGATCAGGCTCCTGACGTCCTCGGCGTACTTCCTGCCGGCCTCCGGGTCGTCCTTGCCGTGCGGCCCCCTGTAGAGGTCGGGCAGGATCGCGTGCTGGATCCCGAAGCCGTGGGGCACGTTGAATTTCCACGTGTGGTGCGAGGTAAGGCCCATGGTGGACTGGCTGCCCCCGTGGTATCCGTTGCGCAGCGCGATCACGTCGTAGGAGCCGGTGAAGGCCCGCGCCATGAGAAGCGCCAGGTCGTTTGCCTCCGAGCCCGAGTTGACGAAGTAGACCACCTTGAGCTCGCCCGGCATCTTCGCCGCGAGCTCCTTGGCGTAGAGCGCGATGTTAGGGTGCAGGTAGATCGTCGTCGTGTGCTGGAGCGTCTCGTTCTGGAGGTGCGCGGCGGCGACGACGTGCGGGTGGCAGTGCCCGCAGCTCACCGTCACGATCCCGCCGATCCCGTCCAGGTAGCGCCGGCCCTTCTCGTCGAACAGCCACTGGGCCCTGCCCTCGACGATCATCACGGGCTTCTTGTAGTAGTGGAAGATCGCCGGGTTCAGGAACTGCCTCCTCAGGGCCAGCACCTCCTCGGCTGAGGGCCCAGAGTACGGCTTCGGAACATGGTCGGTGGGGGGGAGCGGGATTGTCTTCATCGGTCAGCTATTGGGCGCCAGCTTACGCAGGAGGAGGTAGGCGACAAACGCTATCGCGAACCCGGCGAACCAGGCGTATCCGTAGACCGCCAGCAGCGGGTGCGGCACGCGGGCGGGGTCGATCCAGCCCACCTGGGCGAGGAAGCCGGGCAGGTTGGGCAGCACGGCGACCCCGAACGCCGCGATCGCGACGACGCTCCACCCGCGCGAGTAGCGGTAGCGCCCGTTCGGGTCGTAGAGCGCCGGCACGTCGAGCTCCCGTCGCCGGAGGATGAAATAGTCCGCGATCATGATTCCGCCCACGGGCCCCAGGAGGGCGCTGTAGCCGACCAGCCACGTGAAGATGTAGCCGGACGGGTCTGCGACCAGCTTCCAGGGCATCATGGCGATCCCGATGATCCCGGTGATCAGCCCGCCGAGGCGGAACGAGATCCTCCTGGGCGCGAGGTGGGAGAAGTCGTTCGCGGGCGAGACCACGTTGGCGGCGATGTTGGTGGCCAGGGTGGCGATGCACAGGGCGAGCATCGCGACGATCAGGACGGCGGGGCTGCGGAACCGGATGAGGACGTCAAGCGGGTTCCAGATCGTCTGCCCGAAGATGACCGCCGTCGCCGACGTCACCGCGACGCCGATGAACGAGTAGAACGCCATCGCCAGCGGAAGGCCCAGGGCCTGCCCGACGACCTGGTCGCGCTGGGACGCGGCGTAGCGCGAGAAATCCGGGATGTTGAGCGAGAGCGTGGCCCAGAAGCCGATCATTCCCGTGAGGCCCGGAACGAAGAACTCCATGAACCGGCCCGCCTTCGGCTGGCCGGGATCAAACGCCGACGGCTGCGAGAGCATCGGGCCGAACCCGCCGGCGCCCCTGTAGGCCCACACGAGGAACACGAGCCCGAGCGCCATCAGGAGAGGGGCCTTGATGTTCAACAGGATGCGTATCGAGTCGATCCCCTTGAAGACGACCCACATGTTGATGCCCCAGAACGCCATGAAGCAGGCGAACTGGGGAAGGGTGATGCCGAGCGCGTTCTGGGGGCCGGCCCCGAAGGCCGGGAAGAAGACCGCGAGGATCCTGCAGATCGCATCCCCCCCGATCCAGGACTGGATTCCGAACCAGCCGCAGGCGACGAGCGCCCGCAGCATCGCGGGGATATTCGCGCCCCGGGTGCCGAATGACGCGCGGCAGAGCACGGGGAAGGGGATGCCGTAGCGGGTGCCCGCGTGCGCGTTGAGGAGTATCGGGACCAGGACGATGGTGTTGCCGAGGAAGATCGTCAGGATAGCCTCCCACCAGTTCATGCCCCCGCCGACGAGCGAGGAGGCGAGCATGTAGGTCGGCACGCATGCCGACATCGAGATCCAGAGGGCGGCGTAGCTGCCGGTGCGCCACGTGCGCCTTTCCGGGCGCACGGGGGCCAGGTCCGGGTTCTCGAGGGCGCCCGGGCTCACGCTACGATGAGCCTATCAGCATGCCCGCGAAGAAGACGAGCAGCCCTCCCACGATCACCTGGAAGGCGGCCGCGAGGAAACGCGTGTCCATGTAGTGGTGGCGTATCCAGGAGATGATGACAAGCTCGGCGGCGACGACGCAGACGGCGACCGTGAACGCCAGTTGGAACGACGGGATCAGGAAGGGGAGCGTGTGGCCCAGCCCCCCCGCGGCGGTCATGAGGCCGCAGACGCTGCCCCGGATGATCGGGTGGCCGCGGCCGCTGAGCGCCCCGTCGTCCGACAGGGCCTCGGCGAAGCCCATGCTTATCCCGGCGCCGACGGACGATGCGAGCCCCACGAGCAGCGAGTCGCGGGTGCTGTGGGTGGCGAAGGCGGCCGCGAAAAGCGGAGCGAGCGTCGAGACGGATCCGTCCATGAGCCCGGCCAGCCCGGGCTGGACGACCTGCAGGACGAACATGCGGCGCTGGCTCTCGTCTTCGCCACCGCGCGCGCCGGAGGCGACCTGCTCCGACTGGATGCGCTCGGCGAGGGCCTCGTGGTCGGCCTCGGCCAGCGCGAGGTCGCCAAGCAGGCGGCGGGTCGCGGCGTCGTTCGTCCTGGACGCGGACACCTCGTAGAAGCGCCGCGACTCCATTTCCATGACCTCGACTTGGCGGCGCACCTGGCTGACCGATAGGGCCTTCCTAAGCCACACCGGCCTCCGGGCCACGAATCCCCGGACGTCTTCGCGGTGGATGAGGGGTATGTGATCGCCAAAGCGCTCGCGGTACCGGTCTATCAGCCTCTGGCGGTGAACGGACTCCTCGCGCTGCATAGCGAGGAGCATCTCGGTAGTAGCGGGGTAACTCTCCCGCAGCCGGTGCGCAAAGTCTCCGTAGATGCGCCCGTCCTCCTCCTCCAGGGATATGGCGAGCGCCAGCACCTCCTGCTCTGAAAGCTCGGAAAACGCCTTGGGCATTGGGGTTGTGGAACCTGGGGAACCCTAGCCGCGGGCCGCGGCGGGCACCAGCCGCAAATCGCGGCCTCGTGCCCCGGGGCCCGCTCAATCCGCTGCCCGGGCGTTTGTTTCTGTAACTTTTCACCGCCAGGGCGTGTTATCGTGTCAACTCCCCTACCATGAGCCTACTCAACCGATTCGTTGCAACTGGCTGCATTCTTGCCGCCGTCACCGCCACCGCGTCCGCAAAGATCGAGCGCACCGTGGAGAAGTCGTTCCAAGTGCAGGCCGGCGCCCACCTCACGGCCTCGACCGCCGGGGGCGACATCCGGGTCATGCCGTCCTCGGACTCCGTGATCAAAGTCGTCGCCAAGGAGCATATCCGCGCCAGCAGCGAGGCCGAGGCGGACGAGCTGCTCCAGAAGCTCGACCTCGTTATCGAGCAGCACGGCAACGACGTCACGGCGACAGCCTCCTACAAGGAGGGGTCCGGGTTCCACTTCGGCAGCTGGCCGCCTGTACAGGTCGACTTTATCGTGACAGTCCCCAGCCGCACGTCGGTCGACCTCAAGACCTCCGGCGGCGACGTCGCCGTCGGCGACCTGGACGGCGCGGTGCGGGCCCGCACGTCGGGCGGGGAGATCGAGCTCGGCAAGATCGGCGCCGACATCGACGCCTCGACGTCCGGCGGGAGCGTCAGGCTCGACGAGGGCCGCGGGACCGTGAAGCTCTCGACGTCGGGGGGCAACATCTCGGCGGGCCGCGTGGCCGGTTCGGCCGACCTGCGCACCTCGGGCGGCGACATCAGGATCGACTCAGTCGAGGGCACCCTAAGAGCGCACACCAGCGGCGGAGACGTCAAGGCGGTGTTCGCCGGCCCGCTCAAGGGCGACTGCTCGCTCTCCACGTCCGGCGGGGAGGTGAAGGCGACCGTGGGCCAGGGGGTGGGATTCCAGCTCGACGCCGCGACGAGCGGCGGCGACGTGAACGCCGCCGGGCTGACGATCACGATCGACCGCGGCGGACAGGGCAAGAGCAGCCTTTCGGGCGCGGTCAACGGCGGGGGCCCCGTCCTCAAGCTGCGCTCGAGCGGAGGCGACATCGTGGTCGCCTCGCGCAAGGACGCCGCCTGAGGCGCCTTGCCCGCCGTCAGCCGCCGGCAGGGGTCCGCCGTAGGAAGCGGCCCCTGGCGGGCTCGCCCGTGAAGCTGCCGTCCCGCACGGCGATCTGCCCGCGCACCGTGACGACGCTGGGGCGCCCCTCCACCTTCCAGCCCTCGAAGGCGCTGTAGTCGACGTTCATGTGCTGGGTCTTCGCCGAGATCACGCCCCGGTAGTCCGGGTCGAAGACGACGAGGTCGGCGTCCGCTCCCGGTTGGATCGCCCCCTTGCGCGGGAACAGGCCGAACGTCTTCGCGGCCTGCGTGCTCGCGACGTTCACGAGCGTGTGCAGGTCGATCCTGCCCTCCCTCACGCCGCAGGTGTACAGGAGCTTGATCCGCTCCTCGAGCGAGGGGATGCCATTCGGGATCTTCGTGAAATCGGACTCCCCCATCCGCTTCTGGCCCTCGAAGTCGAACGGGGCGTGGTCCGTCGCGACCGTCTGGATGAGGCCGTCCCGGAGCCCGTTCCAGAGGACCGGCTGGTTCTGGGCGTCGCGCAGCGGGGGCGACATGACGTACTTCGCACCCTCGAATCCGTCCCGCTCCGCATAGCTCTTGTCGAGGACGAGGTACTGGATGAGCGTCTCGATGCTCACGCGTACCCCGCGGCGGCGGGCGGCGATCGCCTCGCCCAGGGCCCGCTCGCAGCTTAGATGGACGATGTACGCGTGCGCGCCGGTCATCTCGGCGAACGTGAGCAGGTGGTGCACCCCCTCGGCCTCTACCGCAGGGGGGCGGCTCCCGTGGTGCTGGCCCGGGTCCGTCTTGCCGGCGGCCACTAGCTCCTTCTGCCGCTCCGCGATCAGGGTCTCGTTCTCGCAATGCGCGGTCACGACGACGCCGAGCTCCCGGGCGAGCCTGAGCGTGCGGTAAAGCTCCAGGTCGTCGATGCCGAACGCGCCCTTGTAGGCGAGGAAGATCTTGAACGAGCTGACGCCGCGCCGGACGATCTCTCGAAGGGCCGACTCCGTCGGCTCGTCGAACTTGGCGGCTCCCATGTGGAACGTGAAGTCGCATGCGGACCGGCCCTCGGCCTGCGCCATCCAGTGCTCGAAGCCCGCGAGGGCGTCCTCGCTGCGGGCCGGGCAGCACATCTCGATTAGGGTGGTGGTCCCCCCGAAGAGGGCGGCTCTGCTCGCCGTCTCGTAGGTGTCCTTCGCGAAGGTGCCCATGAACGGAAGCGTGATGTGGACATGCGGGTCGACGAAGCCCGGGAAAACGTACTTCCCCGCGGCGTCGACCACCTGCGCCCCGGGCGGGGCCTCGAGGCCGGTGCCGATCCGCGTGATGGTCTCGCCCTCGCAGTAGATGTCGGCCCTCGACCGCGAGTCCGCGGTGATGACCTCGCCATTCTTGATCAGCAGGGGCATGGCGGCTTCACTTGCGCCAGACGTCCCCGACCTCGGCGCCATGCCAGCGCGACGTGACGACCTTCTGCTGCGTGTAGAACTGCACCGCCTCGCGCCCCTGGATATGGAGGTCGCCGTAGAATGAGGCGTCCCAGCCGGTGAACGGGAACATCGCCATCGTGGCGGGAACGCCGATGTTGATTCCGACCATCCCCGCCTTGACCCTGTGCTTGAACTCGCGGGCGGACGCGCCGGAAGTCGTGAAGATGGAGGCGCCGTTGCCGTACGCCGACTTGTTCGCGACGCCGATGGCCTGGGCGAGGTCCTCCACCCGCATCACGTTGAGCACCGGCCCGAAGATCTCCTCGCGGGCTATCGTCATCGTATCGCGGACGTTGTCGACGACCGTGGCGCCGAGGTAGAACCCGTTGGGCGCCCCGGCGACCGAGACGCCGCGGCCGTCGCAGGCTATCGTCGCCCCCTCTTTTGCCCCTAGCTCAACGAGTTGCGCGACGCGGTCGCGGTGCGATCCCGTGATGAGGGGGCCCATGTCGGGCTGCGACATGGCCGAGTCGGTCCGCCCGACCTTGACCGACCGCGCTGCGTCGACCAGCTGCGGTACGAACACCTCGCCCGCCTTGCCGACGGCGATGGCGGTCGAGCCGGCCATGCACCGCTCCCCTGCGCATCCGAACGCAGCCATCGAGAGTGCCTCGATCGTCCGGGGCGCGTCGGCGTCGGGCATGACGACCACGAAGTTCTTCGCGCCGCCGTTGGCCTGCACCCGCTTCCCGTTCCTGGTGCCGGTCTCGTAGATGTGTCTGGCCACCGGCGAGGAGCCGACGAACGAGACCGCCTTGACACTGGGGTGGGCGAGCAGCGCGTCGACGCAGTCGCGGCCGCCGTGGACGACGTTGAGGACGCCCTTTGGGAGCCCGGCCTTCTCGAGGAGCTCCGCCAGCAGGAGGGCGGTCAGCGGGACCTTCTCGCTCGGCTTGAGGACGAACGTGTTTCCGCAGGCGATTGCCAGCGGGAACATCCACAGCGGGACCATGGCGGGGAAGTTGAACGGCGTGATCCCGGCGCAGACGCCGACCGGCTGGAGGTACGTCTCGCAGTCGACACCCCGCGCGACGTTCCCGAGCGAGTCCCCGAAGAGGAGCGCGGGGACGCCGCATGCGTACTCGATGTTCTCGATCCCCCGGTAGATGCTGCCGCGGGCCTCCACCAGGGTCTTGCCGTTCTCGCGCGTGATGCTGTTGCAGAACCGGTCGAAGTTTTCCTCGACGAGGTGCCTGAAGCGGAAGAGGAGCCGTGCGCGCTCGATCGCCGGCGTCTCGCTCCATGAGGGAAACGCGGCGGCGGCGGCCTCGACGGCAGCGTCAACCTCGGCCGCGCCGCCGATCGGGCATTCCGAGATCACCTCCCCGGTGGAGGGATTGTAGACGGGAGTGCCCGCGATCTTGGGCCGGATCCATTCGCCGCCGATGAAGAGAGGGCAGGGGACGAGGCGGTCAGGTTTCATCATTGTTTGGGGGGTGCGGAGGGCGGCTTTGGCTCGGCCGGGGGATTAGCCTCGGGCTGGAGGGCGAGCTGCCACCATCCCACGTCCCACCAGGCCCCCAGCTTGTAGCCGATCTTGCGGTAGATCCCGACGAGGGTGAAGCCCATGGATTCGTGGAACGCCTGGCTCGCGGGATTCGGGAGGGCGATCCCGGCGTAGGCCTTGAAGAGTCCCTGGGCGCGCAGGCGGCTGAACAGCTCCGAGTACAGGGCCCTGCCGATGCCCCTTCCCCGAAACCGTTCGTGGACGTACACCGCCATGTCGACGGCCCAGCGGTAGGCGGCGCGCTCCCGGTGCGGCGACGCGTACGCGTACCCGGCCACGGTCCCGTCGACCTCGTCGACAAGCCAGGGGAAGCGGCGGTTGATCCTCTCGATTCGGGCGGCCATCTCGACCTCGTCGGGCGCATCGACCTCGAATGAGACGTGGGATTCCTCGCAGAACGGCCGGTAGATAGCTGCAATCTGCGGGGCGTCGGCTGAGGCTGCCAGTCGGATCATCTGGGGATCCGCACTATTCCCGGGACAGGGAATCGGACTGCTTGACGAACTCGTCCCCGCTCCACTCGCCGTCAGACGACACGGCCCGCCTCGGTGCCGCCTTCTGGGCGGCCTTGCGCACGGACTGGCGCCTCACGAGTTCCGCGTGGGAGGTGAAGTACTCGAGGCTCCTGCCCTTGAACTGGGCGACCGTGGCGAACTTGTGCTTGTCCATGAACGCGAGGAGCTCGTCGCACATCGGCTTCACGCATTCGTAGCCGGCCTTCATGACTCCGGTGCAGACCTGGACCGTGTCGCAGCCGAGCAGGATGAACTCGGCGGCGTCGCCGCCGCTCTCGATCCCTCCCAGGCCCGAGAGGGAGCGGCCGGGAAACTCCGTCCGGATCATCGTCGCGATCTCCATGACCATGCGCAGGGCGATCGGCTTGACCGCCCTGGACGAGTAGCCGCCCGGCGTAGTCCACCCCTCGACCGACGGCTCCGGGCGCAGCGTGTCCAGGTTGACGCCCATGACGCTGCGTATCGTGTTGATCGCGCTCAGGCCCTGGCATCCCGCCTTTAGCGCCGCACGGCTCGGTTCCTCGATGTGTGTGACATTCGGGGTCATCTTCGCCCACACCGGGCGCTTCGCCGCCGTCATGACCCACCCGCACACCTCCTCGAGAATGCCGGGATCCTGACCCATGGCCGCCCCCATCTTTCGCTCGGGCAGGCCGTGCGGGCACGAGAAATTCAGCTCGAACCCGTCGACGCCCGCCTCCTGGCAGCGGTCGACGATCTCGACCCAGGCGTCCTTCCTGTACTCCTCCATTATCGACGCGATCAGCACGCCCTTCGGATTGGTGTCCTTGCACTGCTTGAACTCGTCCATCCAGACCTTGAACGGCCGGTCGCTAATGAGCTCGATGTTCTCCCAGCCGATGACCTCCTTGCCGTCGCGCGAATGGAGCTTTGCGTAGCGGGGCGAGACGTTGACAACCTTCGAAGAGTCGAGGCTTATCGTCTTCGCGATCACGGCGCCCCAGCCCTCCCGGAAGGCCCGGTTGATGACGCTCAGGTTGGTTCCCGGGGGGCCCGAACCGATCACAAACGGATTGGGTAGCCTGAGGCCGTCGACAGTGGTGGCTAGGGTCGGCATGGGCTGGCGGAACGCGCCAAATCTCGCCCAGAATCCGCTCGTTTCCAAGCAGTAACTGCGCCACGCTCTGGCCCCTTTCGAACCAAGATGAATGCTGCTGTTGATCCAAGGCGCACGGTGGCAGAACTCAGGGAGCTGGCGCGGCTGACGTCGGACGAGAACGGCGCCCAGCGGGTGGCGTTCACGAAGACCTGGGTCGCAACCCGGGCTTGGCTCCGCGGGAAGCTCGAGGCCCTTCCAGTCGAAGTCCACGTGGACGAGGCCGGCAACCTTTGGGCGACGCTCAGGGGGGCGGGGGACAGGGCCCTCCTGATCGGGGGCCACATGGATTCCGTGCCCAATGGAGGCTGGCTAGACGGCTGCCTCAATGTCCTCGCTGGCGTCGAGATCCTGCGCCGCATGAGCGCGGAGTTCGGCGGCCGGCCGCCCGTCACGGTGCGCCTCGTGGATTGGGCCGATGAGGAGGGCGCGCGCTTCGGCAAGAGCCTGTTTGGCTCCTCGGCATGTGCGGGGACGCTCGACATGGCCGAGGCGCGGGCGCTCAGGGACAAGGACGGCATCGGCCTCGTCGAGGCCCTCCGGGAGGTGGGCATCGACTTCGAGGGCGTCAAGCGATGCGGGAGGGAGCTGGCGAACGCGGGCGCCTACCTGGAGCTGCACATCGAGCAGGGGCCGGTGCTCCTCGACCTCGGCCTGCCGCTCGGGGCGGTCCTCGGCACCTTCGGGGTCGAGCGGCACGCGATCATGTTCCGGGGCCAGGCGGCCCACTCGGGCAGCACGCCGATGAACCGGCGCCGGGACGCCTTCCTCGCCGCCTCGCGGATGAGCCCAGAGATCTACGGGATCGCGCAACGCCATGGCGGCGTCTGCACGATCGGATCCTGCACGACGAAGCCCGGGATCGTGACCAGCGTGGTCGAGGAATGCCGGATCACGCTCGACCAGCGCCACCTCGACCCGGGCGCGCTCGCGCGGATGCTCCTCGAGGCGCGCGAGGCGGCCGGGCGGTTCGCCGCCGAGGGGAATGTCTCGGTGTCCTGGGACCGGATCTGGCAGATCGAGCCCATCCCGTTCGACGACACGCTGGTAGGCTTGTGCGAGGAGGCGATCCGAGAGACCTGCGGCCGGGCCCACCGGCTGCCGTCAGGGCCGCTCCACGACGCGGCGGAGGTGAGCCGCGCGGGCGTCCCGACGGCCATGATGTTCGTCCAGAGCCTGGGGGGGATTAGCCACAACAAGATTGAGGACACCCGGGAGGAGCATCTGGAGCTCTGCGTCCGGGCGTTCGACCGCCTCGCCTCGAAGGCTATGGCCCGACTCGTCGGTGGCCGCTGACGAGCTCGTCGGCGAGCGAGCTGGCCCCGTAGACCTTGCGCAGCGCCTCGATGATGCCGGCGCTGCTCACGCTCAGGGAGCGCGACTGGACATCATCGTAGGCCTGGTCCTCCGTGAGCGACTGGATGTTGCCGTCGAAGATGATGCCGACGAAATCCCCCCGGGTGTTGACGGTCGGGCTCCCGGAGTTGCCGCCGACCGTGTCGCACGTGCTCACGAAATTAAGCTGCGTTCCCAGGTCGAGCGCCTGCTTCTTTCCCGCCCATCCAGGCGGCAGGTCAAACGGCTCGCGGTTGGCGTGCTCCTCCGAACGCCGGTACAGGCCCGCGAGGGTGGTCATGAACGGCACGGCGGCCCCGTCCTCTTCGTAGCCCCTGACGGCGCCGTAGCTTAGCCTGAGCGTGAAGGTGGCGTCGGGATAGGTGCTCGCGCCCTCGATTGCGAAGCGGGCCCTGCCGATGGAGGCCTGGGCCTCCTGCTCGACCTCGTCCTCCGCGTCGCGGGCCCGGCGCAGTGCCCGGCTCTCGGCGTCCACCAGGCGGGCGAGCTCGATCATGGGGTCGTGCGCGGCCAGGACCGCGGGCGCGCCGCCGACGTAGAGCTGGCGCCGGAAGGCCACGTCCCGGACCTTCGTGGCCCGAACCAGCTCGGCGGCGCGCGCCTGCGGCGCCCTGCCGGCCAGCACGGCCTGGACTGTCGGATCGTCGTAGCCGAGCCGCCCGGTCAAGTGGGTGAGCGAGTCGCCGAGGCTCAGCGTCTCAAGGTCCGCGTAGATTGGCTTGTCGGAGAACAGATCGAGCTCCAGCGAATCGCGCTGGGCGTCGGAGTACTCGGACAGACGCTCGCCGTCCGGCTTGGGGCGCTCGTCTCCCGAGCGGAGCAACTTGCGGGCGATCGCGAACGAGTCCGCGGCAAATCCGTCGGCATTCTCAAGGATGCGGTAGCGCAGGTAATCGCGGGCGATGGCCCGCTCGGCCTCCTCGATGCGTTTGAACGCGGCCAGCGCCCCGGCCCCGTCGGGGCGGGTCGCCAGCTGGCGCCTGAAGCGCTCCTCGGCCGTCCGTTTGGCGCTCATGAACCCGGGATCCTGAAGCCCGGCGAGCATCCCCCCGTACACCTTGCGCGAGTTCTGGACATAAAGAAGGCCCTCCTGCGCCCTGCGGGCGTTCTCGAAGCTGCGCGCGCTCCATGCCATGAGCAGCACCTCGCGCCGATTTAGCCTGGCGAGGCTATAGGGGCAGGAGACATCGCGCCGGAACTCGAGCTGCGCCACGGTGAGCAGGCGGTCGGTCGTGCCGGGGTTGCCCGAAACGAAGACGAGCTCGCCGTCGCGGGCGCCCCGGCTCGACCACTTGAGGTAATGCTCCGTGTGAAGCGGCCGGCCGTCCTCGTAGACGCGGAACAGGCAGATATCGAGGTCGTAGCGCGGGTACTCGAAGTTGTCAGGATCCCCGCCGAAGTAGGCGGCCTGCTGCCCGGGCGAGAATACGAGGCGGACGTCGGTGTAGCGCCTGTACCGGTAGAGGTGGTAGGCGCCGCCCTGGTAAAGCGTGACGACCTCGCTGTGCAGGCCCGTCCTGTCGTGGGACTCCTTCTCGATCTCCGCGGTGACCCTGCGGCGCGCCTTTGCGGCATCCTCGCCGCCGGCGCCTGCGGGAACCGCGGCGTTCACTCGGGCGGTCACGTCCTCGATCGACTGGAGAGCGTCGAGCTCGAGATCGACACACTTAATCTCGTCGGCTGGGTTCGCGGCGTAGAAGCCGTTGCTCGCGTAGTCCGTTTGGGCGTTGCTCAGCTTCTGGAGCGAGTCGAGGCCGACGTGTTGGTTGGTGATGACGAGGCCGTCGCCGCTGACGAATGCGCCCGTGCCCTCGTCGTCAACGCGGACGGAGGACTTCATGAGGTGGTCGAGCCAGGCGGCGTCGAGCTCGAAGCCGTAGGCGGTGCGGATCTTCTCGCGGGGTGGGGCGGTGAAAAGCCACATGCCCTCGTCCGCCCTCGCGGGAGCGAGCGATCCGAGGGCTAGGGCGGCCAGGGCGAGGCGGGCGGGGTTCATGGGCATCAAGGGGCTGGGGTTCCCTTCACCGGGCGAGGGCTCACGCCGCCGGTCCGAAGAACTTGAGCGTCCGGCGCATCGAGGCGACCAGGGCGTCGATCTCGCGCTCTTCGTTGTAGACGTAGAAGCTCGCCCGGGCCGTGCTCGTGAGCCCCAGCTTCTTCATGAGGGGCTGATTGCAGTGGTGGCCGCCGCGGAGCGCGATCCCGTCCTCGTCCGCAAACGTGACCACGTCGTGGGCGTGGATGTCCCGGAAGGCGAAGCTGACGAGCCCGCCGCGCTCGCCCCTGGGGCCGATGAGGCGGATGCCGGGAAGTGCGGCAAGGCGCTCGTAGGCAGTCTGCGCCAGCGCCCCGTCGTGCCGGCGGATCGACTCGCGCCCCAGCGAGTCGAGAAAGTCGCACGCCGCGCCGAGGGCAACGGCGTCGCCGAAATTCGGGGTCCCGGCCTCAAAACGCTCGGGCGGCGGCTTCCAGCGGCTCTCGAGGAAATCGACGTTGGAGATCATTCCCCCTCCCGCCTGCCACGGGGGCATCGACTCGAGCAGGGCCCGCCTCCCGTAAAGCGCGCCGATGCCGGTGACGCCGGCCATCTTGTGGCCGGAGAACGCCAGGAAGTCGCACCCCATCGCGCGGACGTCCACCGGCATGTGCCCTATCGACTGCGCGGCGTCGACGACCGTCACGGCGCCGACCCTGCGCGCGCGCGCGCAAAGCTCGGCGACCGGATTGATCGTGCCGAGCGTGTTGGAGACGTGCGTGAAGGCGAACACCTTGACCTCCGGCGTCAGGAGGCGGTCGAGCGGCGAGAGGTCGAGGAGCCCGTCGTCGCCCGTCACCGGCACAAACCTCAGGGTCGCCCCGGTCCGCTGGGCGACGAGCTGCCAGGGCACTAGGTTGCTGTGGTGCTCCATCTCGGTGAGCAGGATGGCGTCGCCCTTGGCCAGGTTCGCGCCCCCCCAGCTAGCCGCGACCAAGTTGATCGACTCCGTGGTGCCGCGCGTGAAGATGATCTCCTCGGGGGCCGCCGCGTTGACAAACCGGGCCACGCGCGCACGCGCGCCCTCATAGGCGTCGGTGGCGCGCATCGACAGCGCGTGGAGGCCCCGGTGGACGTTCGAGTTGTCCCTCTCGTAGAAGCGGTCCAGGGCGCTGATGACGGCCCTCGGCTTCTGGGTCGTCGCCGCATTGTCGAGATAAACGAGCGGATGCCCGTTCACCTGCTGGTGCAGCGCAGGGAACTCGTCGCGGATGCGGTCCCAGTTGGAGGGCATCGCGCTCAATCCGTGTGGCTCTCCGTGGTCGCCGGCGCCGGGTCGCCGCTCAGGGCGTTCAGGGCCGCATGCCACGAAAGCGTCGCGCACTTGATCCGCGCTGGGAAGGCGTGCACGCCCGCGAAGGCTCCGAGGTCGCTTATCTCCTCCGGCTCCTTGCCCGTCGTCACGATCTCGTGGAACTGCTCGTAGAGCCTGGCGGCCTCCTCGGCCGTCCTGCCCTTGAGCTGGGTGGTCATGAGCGACGCGCTTGCCATGGATATCGCGCATCCCGAGCCGTCAAACGATATGTCGTCTATCTTGTTTCCATCCAACCTGATGTACACGTCGCATTGGTCGCCGCACGACGGGTTGTCCCCGTGGGCCGAGCGGTTGGCGGTCGGGAGCTTTCCCCGGTTCCGGGGTCGGCGGTTGTGGTCGAGGATGACCTGCTGGTAGAGATCGGAGAGGTCCGACGACATGGAGGAAAGACACAGGTATCCGGACCCGACCGCAGGTCAAGGACGGCGGGGGCCGCGGGGGCCCCTACGCGCGGCTGACATCGAGGCTCTCGCTCACCGCATCGAGCAGCTGCTGCACGTTGAAGGGCTTCGTCAGCGAGCGGTCGATCCCGAGGCGGGTGAGCGCGCTCAT
>CAZCAJ010000034.1:0-40833 GCA_964496645.1 uncultured Opitutaceae bacterium | reverse complement strand
CTACCAAACGTGTACTGAACTCGAACCCACACTCCATTGCGCCGAATTGCAGCCATAATCACGATCCTGACCCTTTGTGTGCATCTCCCGGCCGAGACCCTCGACCGCTCAAAGTTGGATAGTCTTTTTGCCAACCTTGCAGACCATAACTTGGCGGAGGGAAGCCTGGCCATTTCCTCGTACGGGAAGCTGGTTTACCAGCGCAGCTTCGGCCGCGACCAAACGCCCCAAACGGAATACCGAATTGGTTCGATTTCCAAGGTGTTCACCGCCGTGTTGATCTACGAGCTTGTCGACGAGCGGCGACTTTCTCTCGACGATAAGCTGAGCAAATTCTTCCCAAACCTGCCAAACGCTGACAGGATAACCATTGCCGAACTGCTTGGCCACAGAAGCGGTTTGGCCAACTTCACCAATCATACAGGATTTGATGATTGGAAGGATAAACCAAAGACCCACGCAGAGTTGTTAGCGTTAATTCAAAATCAACAGCCAGACTTCGAACCTGGGGCGAGGGCCGACTACAACAATTCCAACTACCTACTGCTCAGCTATATCGTAGAGCAGGTTACGGGAGAGGATTATAAGACCGTTTTAGGAGAGAAGATCCTCCAAAGAGCCCACCTAGATCACACCTATTACGGGGACAGAATCGGCTTCCAGCCCGGCGAGGCGATCTCTTACAGATTTGAGAACGGCGCGTGGAAGCAGGACCGCGCGGCCTGTCTCGACAACTTTTGCGGTGCAGGGGCGATCATCTCGACGCCCCAGGACATGCTGACCTTCATCGGCTCCCTTTTCGCGGGAGAATTCATCAGTAGGGAAAGCTTGGCTCAGATGACCATGATTAGGGATGGTTACGGAAAGGGCATTTTCCCGTATGGCGATGCGAACCACGTCGGGTACGGGCACAATGGGAAGACCGAGGGCTTCGGCTCTTCGTTGCAGTATTATCCCGACAGCCACCTGGCGATCGCTTACTGCACCAATGGAGAGGTCTATCCCAAGGCAGAGATTCTCGACCGCGTCTTCAAAATCTCTCTCGGTATTCCCTGCGAGATCCCGACATTTAAGCCTAGAATCATTGATGCTGCTTCGATCGCGAGGCTTGTGGGCAGCTATACCTCGGCGGACAAAAATATTCAGGCCACAACCATCGCGGGAAAAGGGAATTTGGTCATCTCGGTCAAAGGGCAACCGTTCCCGCTCGTTGCTCTATCCGACCACGAGTTCTGGAATATCCCGTTCGGCTTCTTCTTCAATTTCTCGGGAAATGGAGAAAAGCTTACACTCAAGGATGTCGATGACGTCTACGAGCTAAGAAGGAGCGGACCATCGATCAATGGCCACTGAACTCAGCGTTGATGTCGCTGTTCTAAACCGGTGCTCACCATTCCCATTCATCCGACCAATAGCCGCTCGAATTTCAGATGTTGAGCACGATCGTAGCCTAGTACCAATCGTACGGCCTGAAGCCTTTGTTGTAGCGAAGAACCAAGCGCCAAGCCTACGTTCAATTACTTCCTCCGCAGTCGGCCGGCCTACTTCCAAAGGGATCGTTCTCGATTCAAAAAGGAACGGTCACTGTTCCTAAACCTACCCATTGAAGAACGCCCGCCTTAGGCGAATGAGCCTCGGGATGCGACCCCGTCACCCGCCGGCGCCGTTAATTAAGACCGCTCCCAAATCCCTGGATGGCCCCGCGCAGCTTCCCCTTTGAGGCGGAACGGGAAGGTAGCCGTTGTTCAATCGGCGCACCGAATTCGGAGCAACGGCGCATCGCCAACGCTAAACGCAGGATCGTGCAACCAGCTGCAACTAAAACAGCCTATTCACTCGGCAGCGTTCGACTCCCTCGGCGTCCACCAGCCTGTAACTAAATTAGTTATCAGTATGTTGCGGGATATTCGCGTTCGCTGGTCTTCCAAGTTACAGCGACAGGGACAGCGGATGTGACATTAATTGCCGATCCTTGATTAGGGTTTTTGGCGGGGTTTCGACGGCCCGACCGGACCATCCGACGGGCGAAATCCGTCGAATTCCTCGACTGACTTCCAGTCGATTCGTCACGGCGCACGGCGGACCTAGGGGACCTCATAGGCCTCGACGAGCGCTATGCCTGTGTCGCCGCTTGCACCCTGAACCTGGGCGGTGTAGTCCCCGGGTGGCAGGGTGACGAGGATCGCGGAATCTGGCGTTCCCTGGCTCCCCCAGCCGAATGCCCCCACGCTTCCCGCGGCCGCAGCAATCTGGGCATTACCGCCCCAGCCTGTGTTGCTCGAAAGGAGGGTCGAGGTGCCATCGGTGTTGCTCCTGTAGAGACTTAACTGCGGATCGGACAGGGTGCCTGACACACCGAAGGGAATAAGCGCGGGGCCGGAGGCGCGTATGAGCACCGTCTTGGAGGTCGTCCCCCCGATCACAAATCCCGCGATAAGGATATTGGCGCCAGTGCCCACCCCGAGACGAGCCGAGATATTGATCAAATGCGGTGAGGCGGCCGTGTATGCAGTGGTGGCGTCATAGACCTCCGCCAGCGCAATACCGGTGTCGCCGCTGGCGCCGGTGATCTCGGCCGTGTAGGCTGCCGGCGGAAGTGTTTTGACGAGAGCCGAATCCTTGCTCGTCCCGTCTGTCCAGGCAAAGGCGCCGACCGCGGCGGCTGTCGATGTCACCTGGGGATTCCCCTCCCAGCCGCTGTTGGCCGCCAAGACTCCGGACGGGCTGTTTAGCACGAGATTTGGGTCCGGGAGTATGCTCGTCACGCCGAACTGCGCCAGGGCCGGTCCCGAGGCGCGGACCAGCACCGGCGTGCCGCCTCCACCCGAGCCTCCACCCACCACAAACCCTGCGATGAGCTGGCTCGCTCCTGTCCCTACCTGGGAGCGGCAGGAGACGTTTATGAGGTGGCCGGGGCTTGTAGCGTTCACGACGGAGAGTGTCGCCGCTGTACTCGTGGCGGATCCCCACGCATTGCCTATGGAACAGGTGTACGCCCCTGCATTAGCGGCAGTCGCGCCGGTCAACATGAGGGTCGAGGTTGCCGATCCCGAGACACCTCCGCCGTCCGCCAGCGGATTTCCATTGAGCGACCACTGGTAGCCCGCGGCCCCGACACCGGCTGCTCCGACGCTAAAGACGACCGTTGAGCCACTCTGGACGGTCTGGGAGACGGGCTCGGCGGTGAATGCCGGCGGGCTCGGGCTCATCGTTGTCGCAAAGACAAAATGGGCAGCGGTCAGGGCCGGGACCGTGTAGGTGAGCTGGTTATTCGTGAGCGTTGCCGACGGAAGGGCCTTGATGTCGGGGCTCGAGGCATTGAAGGCGTATACGTTCGCCGCCATGTACGCTGACGGGCCGGCGATCTGGAACGTGACGTCGGCAGCCTGCGTGTAGCTCTTGTTCAGCACCACAACGTGGAGAGCGCCGGCCGCGTCGAGCGAGGCGTAGGCCGACGTGTTGACCGTGTCGGAGTCCGTCTCCTGGACCGAGGTGCCTCCGAATTTCCCGCCCTGGCCGTCGTAGTTAAGGTAGAGGTTAAAGGCCGCCGCCGCGTAGACGGGGGCGGGCGAGCCGTGCAGAAGCCAGAAACAGCCGAGGTAGACCCCGTATTTGCCGTAGATCCCAAGCACGTCGGCCTGAGCCAGCCCGCCCGAAATGTCGCTCTCTCCGCCATAGCAGTACTCCGTAAACGATAGCTTGGTGCCCGGGTAGCGGGCGCTGATCGACGCCTCGATGTTCGGAATCCACGGCAGAAACTGGGAATCGTACGTCTGCACCCAGCTGTTTTCCGCATAGGACGGGTCCCAGAGGACCCGGGGCGCCTGGACTCGGTCCATGTCGGTCGCCGTATCGGTGTAGTCGGTCTGGGCCGTGATCGAGGTCCCCGCGACCGGGCCCCCGATATTCTCGTCGCTGTAGCGGTGGAGATCCAGGACGTCCAGGAGCCGCATCCCCGCCGACGCGGACGCCTGGTTCATCTGCTGAAGGTAGTAGTCGATGAACCACCGGTAGCCCGTTGAATTCTGCACCGCCGCCCAATCGGGCGCATTCTGAAAGGTCATGTAGGCCTCGCTCCCGTAGAGCACCGGCCCCAGGACCTCCGCGGAGGGGTCCATGCGCTTGATCGTCTTGGCTAGCGCCACGGACTTTGTCGTCTCCTCCGCACAGGTGGTCTGCGCGGGATGCAGATAGGGGTGCGTCGAGGGCCAGAGGGACGGCTCATTGTCCAGGTTGTAGCCCCGGATCCCGGTTTTTCCGGAGGCAGGCCCGTACTTTGTGATGAGGAGGTTCAGGAGCTCATCCATGTAGACGACCCCGTCGGTCAAGTCCGGCGGGTTCAGGTACACTCCGCCGGGCTTGTCGTTCACCACCTGGTCCCACCGAGACGATGGAGCTGCCTGAGCGGCCGTGACCGGGCCGTTCTCGTCCGCTGCGACATAGCCGGCCATCTGGAGCGTGACGACAGTGTAGGGTGTGCCGAACGCCAGGGACTGGTCGTGAAAGTTGGTGAGCGCAATCGCCGGGATGCTCTGCTGGGACGCCGAGAGCCCGGAAACCATGTAGTTGTCGCTATTATTGATATAGTCGGTTCCGGCATTCGACGCGTTTGTTTCCCAGTTGTAGCCGGTCAACCGGTCGCCTCCGATGCGGCGCGACCCAGGGACTGCGACCCCGGGCAGGTCCTGGTTCGTTCCGTAGATAAAAGGGCTGATCGCAAGCGTTCCGGCGCCCGGGTTGACCGCAATCTTGATGGATAGATCCGCTTGAAGGGCCGTGGGGAAGACAAGGAGCAGGGCGCACCAAACGGGCGTTCTCATGGGTAAAGCATCCTGCCCGCGCGCGCAGCGCGCCTCAACTCCATATGGGGAGATGGAGGCGTCCACAAGATATGTCCCGGTAGGCTCTAGGCGGGGCTTATCGGGTGATAGGCTGGGAATCCACGGGAGAGTTAGGCTCCGATCGCAGGGCCTCCGCGACCCGAAACGCGATGCGCTGCAACAAGCTGCTACCAAGACCGCAACCTCGCTTGCTGGTGATGGGCGCCCTCGGCGTCCACCAGTTGAATTCAGATCGGAAGGCGGCGCGTCGAATCTTGCGCAACGTTGCCTGGAATCATGGCGTGAACAGTCCAGGCTCGGAGGGCTGCAAATGGGCTCTGGAGACAACCGCTCGGCTTCAGGCAGACGGGGTCTACGGCCCTTGGTACTAATCGCGCTTCAGATTTGCGCTTCGCCGCGGCTGTGACCACATACGGGCATGTCCATCGTTTCCGGTTTGAGAAGCCCCTATGCCAAGGTTGATCGGCTGGTCTATTTCGGCCGGATGCTTGACAAGATCCGTTTGCATGGCGCCGGAAAACTGCCGGCCGACGAATATGGTGCCAACTTGGGCAAGGGCTTCGACAAGCGCTGCTGCGGCTTCCTGAAGGTTAGCTATGATGAGTTAAAAACTCGCGTCATGGCGGGGACCGACTCGGACGCGTCGCTACTAGCCTGGGCCGAAGAGCGCGGCGGACGCAGATCGGACGAGGATTGCGAGTTGTGGAACTCGTTCATGATGAAACGCGGTTTTCGCGACGAGGCATCGTCGATACTCGCGAAGCGCATACAGGAGAGCGGCTTCGAGGGAAAACCCATCATGACCATGTTCGATTACATCGACTTTGACGAAGGCCGCGATCCGGTGAGCGCTAGATCCTGGGAAGGGCAGGGGTAGCATTCAATCGCGGCCGGGGCGGGGGCGGGCCCCAATACGCACCAAAATCTGTGCAACGGTGCGTGGGGAGTTACCAAGCTTGAGACGGCAGAAGGATGCCCCGGGGCTCTCATCTTGAGATTCCGGCTCCCGGGGGCAGGTCAGGCTCCTCGCCTGTGAAGCGTCACTGCAATTCCTGTGTCTCTAGAAAAACACCCTTGGCGTCGAACACCTCGATTCTCCTTCCATGAGGAGAGATCACAAGAGTCCTCAATACCTCCCCTGTCCTCATGTCGTATTCAATTCTCTTCTCGACTCCATTGTCCATTGTGACGCGGGTATTCAGTTCATGGAGGACTCTCTGCTGTCTGTTGTAACCGGCGAAAAGCGGTCTTCCCGAAGACATATTCACTAAGGGAACGCTGAGCCCAATTCCCTTGGATATGAGCGAAGCGGAGACGAAATGCGCACTCGCATTGTGAATCTCGATCCTGTCCGACGAACCGGCACCGAGATTCTCGATCCAAACATCGTGTTCAAAATAGGACTTTTCTGGCTCCTTCGGCTTGTAGGAAGAGAAAACTACCCCCGCCGCCACAGCTGATGTGACGAGGTTGACAAGGGAGATTACCCTCATGACCGCTGACTGGAAAGTCTACGCAACTCTACGCCGGGTGGTTAGTTCTATAGGAGATTGCGCCTCAGCGCGTTGCAGAAGAGCAGGCGAAGCATAGAGTTGCCAACAGCAGTCTCATGGGGGTGTGGGGTGAGGCGCCAAGGGATCGAATGGCGCCTAATGATCGGAGCACAAACCAGACCGTGGGATGAGCAGATGCACCAACGCAGTCCATCTCATCTGGCACTAACGCGATCGGAATGATTTGTAACAACTCCACGGAATGCGGTCCGCCCGTGGCAGGCGTCTTTTTGTAAAGAAGGCCGACGAATCTCCGATTTTCCACCGTAAGCCCTCATCTCTCTCGAGGTGGAATCCAAAAACCGGGGGGCCTTGTGGCCTGCTCCCGGTCGCCGGCGGGTCAAGACGAGAACACCGCCAGCGGGGCACCCGCAATCCAAGGGTAGAATCTTGCAGCCAGCGCCATATAGAATAGCCTACCCGCTCGGAAGCGGTCGGTTCCCTCGGCGTCCACAAGTCATTAAGATGTTATAAATCACAAGGGTATGCGCCAATCCTCATCGGGTTATCATAAGAGCATGCTCTTCCGTATCGCTACCGCGTTGATCGCAATTTCGATCCCACACGGGCGTTCTTTTGCTGGTCCCTCGGCCAGTCCCAACAAGCCGATCGAGCGGATCACGATCTCAAATGGGAAGTTCGTGGCCGGGAGCGGGAGAATCTGGATGAACGGAGCCAACACCCCGTGGCATCATTGGAACGACCTGGGCGGTGATTTCGACCCGAGCTGGTGGGACGCCCACTTCCAGTTGCTCCACGATCGCGGAATCAATGCCACGAGGATCTGGATCTCGTGCAGCGGAGACGTCGGAATCGAAATTGACGAGAATGGGCATGTCTCCGGCGCCACACCGGCCTACTGGGCCGACCTCGGGCGCCTCATTGATGTCGCCCGGAAGCACGAGGTGTATGTCCTGGCGACTCTGATGTCGTTTGATAACTTCAATTCCAAGAATCGCAATTTCAGGAGGTGGCGAAAGTGGATCAGCGCGGACGACGAGATTGACTCCTACATCAAGAATTTCCTGCATCCGCTCTTGGAGCGTTACGGCCACACCGCGCGCCTTTGGGCAATTGACCTGATGAATGAACCGGAGTGGGTGTTCGAAAACGCCGAAGACGGGAAGATCCCGTGGCAAAGGCTTCAGAGTTATTTCGCGCGGGCGGCCAGCGAGATCCACAGCGAAAGCGAGGTTTTGGTTACGATCGGCATGGCGATGCCGAAGTACAATAGCGACGTCGCAAGATCGGCGCAGGGGAACAAGGTGGGCGACGCGTCCCTGCGCGCGGTGTTCAACGATCCCGGCGCGCGATTGGACTTCTATTCCACGCACTATTACGACTGGTGTGGGCCTGTTTGGGGCAGTGCGCTGTATTTGTCGCCGCAGGCGTATGGGATGCCAGTCGACAAACCGTCCATCATCGGGGAGTTTCCCGCACACGGAACCAAGGGGCACACCGTCACGGCTGACTACGAGAGCGCGTTCCAAAACGGCTGGGAGGGCGCGATGGGTTGGACGTCCAACTCGGTGGACGATAACGGCGGGATCTCCGAGCTTGGAGAGGCTACTTGGACGTTCGAGAAACGGCATGCCGATTTGGTCCACCCCCGAGGGAGCAATTGAAGGGCGCGCCCGAAACAATGTCGTGCGGATTGGCTGTCGCTGCCTTCAAGAGAAGGGGGCCAGACCAATCAACCCGTCCGGCGCCCGCGCCCGCCGCTCCGGCCGCGGGCCAGCCGGCCTCGCAGTAGCCGCGGATCGTCGCGACACTCGGCAATCACGGCAATGCAGGCTCCCGACTACGTAGCGGCCTACAAGGCACATCTTTCTCGCCTGATCGCGGCCCACGGCAGAGAAGAGGCGATGGAGCTGGTCGTGGGCGGGGAGTATTCGCAGATGGGCATCCTTGAGAGCAGTGCGCTGATAACCTTGGGCCTGAGGCCGCATCACACATTGATCGACGTGGGCTGCGGCAGCGGGCGCCTGCCGTACGAACTGAGGGGTTACTTGACCGGGACCTTCATCGGGACCGACATTCTCGACGAGGCCCTGGCATATGCCGCCGAGAAATGCGGGCGCTCCGACTGGAGATTCATTCCCAATCACCTGCCCACAATTCCGGTCGACGACTCCACCGCCGACTTCGTCTCGTTCTTCTCGGTATTCACCCACCTGCTGGACGAGGACGTCTTCCGGTTTCTTTCCGAGGCGAAGCGGGTGGCCAGGCCGGGCGGGATGATTGTCTTTTCGTTTCTGGACTTTGAATGCGACTCCCATTGGCCCGTTTTTGAGGCCACCATGGCGGACAAGAACCCGGAGAGGGTGATCAACAAGTTCATCTCCAAGGGGGCGATCCGCCGTTGGAGCCAGGTCCTCGGCCTAAGACTGGTGGCAATTCATGACGGCCAGCACCCGTGGATCAGGCTGACCTCGCCATTCAACTACCGCGACGGCCGTCGCGCCGAAGGGGTTGCCGAGTTTGGCCAGTCGGTCGCGGTGCTTACAAGAGGGGAGCCGGGTCAACCGCCGGATCCGGACCCTGCGCCCGTCGCGCCGGCAGGACAGGCGCGGCGCCAGACTTAGTCCAAGAAATCCGTCCCCGTTCATAGGCGCCAACGCGAGCGCGGGAGGGTGCGATCGCAAGCGACGCAGATTGTGGCCATCCGATTCCCTTCGCCCTCGGTTTTCGATTGGAATGAGATCCTTTTGCTGTAAGCCGCATTGGCAGGCCTTCAAGGCGCCGCTGGGCGTCCGGCCGGCATGGCACGTCTCACCTCTAATTCCCTGAGGACCGCTGCGCTCAGCGCGCTGATCTTCGTGGCCGCGATCATCGCCTACGCGCCGGCGATTTCGGGGCGTTTCATCTGGAACGACAGCGACTACGTGACCGCCCCGCCGATGCGCCCGCTGCCAGCCCTCGTCCGCATCTGGATCCAACCCGGGGCCACGCAGCAGTACTATCCGCTCCTGCACAGCGCGTTTTGGATCGAGCATCGGCTCTGGGGCGACCACGCGATCGGGTATCATCTCGTCAATCTGCTCTGGCACGCCTGCTCAGCCGTGCTGCTGGCGCTCGCCCTGCGCCGGCTCTCGCCCTCCGACGGGACGCGGTTGCAGCATGAGGGAACGGGATGGGTGGCCGCCTTCCTGTTCGCACTGCACCCTGTGAACGTCGAGTCGGTCGCCTGGATCTCCGAGCAGAAGAACACGCTGTCCCTCGCCCTCTACCTTTCGTCGGCGCTGGCCTACCTTCATTTTGACGAGTCCAGGCGTCCGCGGGCGTATGTCGCCGCGCTGGCTCTATTCGTCCTCTCGCTCCTCTCCAAGACCGTGACTGCCACGCTTCCCGCGGCGTTGTTGTTGGTTTTCTGGTGGAAACGGGGCCGGATCGAATGGCGCCGAGACGTGGCCCCGCTGGCCCCGTGGCTCGCCCTTGGCGCGCTTGCGGGCCTGTTCAGCAGCTGGGTCGAGAGGACCTACGTCGGCGCGCGGGGCGCGGATTTCAACACGCCCTCGCTGGACCGGGTGCTTATCGCCGGGCGCGCCATCTGGTTCGATCTGGGGAAGCTCGTCTGGCCCTTCGGCCTAAACTTCATCTATCCGCAATGGAAGATGGATCCCCTGCTGTGGTGGCAGTGGCTCTTCCCCGTGGCGGTCCTTGCAGCCGCGGGGGCCCTCTGGGCCCTTCGCCGGCGCACCAGGGGTCCCCTGGCCGCCCTTCTGTTCTTCGTCGGGTCCCTCTTCCCTGCGCTCGGCTTCGTCGACCTGTACGGGGCGCGCTATTCGTGGGTCTGGGATCACTGGCAGTATCTGCCGGACCTCGGCCCTCTGACCCTCATCGCTGCGGGCTTGGCCGGGGGCTGGCGCTGGCTGGTGCCGCGCCTCCGCTGGGTCGGCTCCGGGCTGCTGCTGGCGGTCGCGGCTCTGCTTGGCCGGCTGACGTGGTCCCAGTGCAGGATGTACCACGACGACCAGACGCTCTACCTAACGACCCTCGCGCAGAATCCGGGAGCCTGGATGGCGCATAACAATCTCGGCCTGATCCTCTCGAATATCCCGGGCCGCCTCGACGACGCCATCGATCACTATGAGGAGGCGCTGCGCCTGAAGCCGGATTTTGCCGAGGCGCACGACAATCTGGGCAATGCGCTTGCTGCGCTCCCCGGGCGCCTGCGTGAGGCCGTCGCCCAGCACGAGGAGGCGCTGCGCCTGAAGCCGGATTCTGCCGAGGCGCACAACAACCTCGGCCTCGCCCTGGCGAAGATGCAGGGAAGGCTCAATGACGCCGCCGCGGAGTACGAGGCGGCGCTGCGCCTCAGGCCGGACTACGCCGAGGCGCACGACAACCTCGGGAACGCATTCGCTCAGATGCCGGGGCGGCTCAGTGACGCCTTTGTCCAGTACAGGGAGGCCCTCCGCCTTGATCCGGACTCGGCCGCGGCGCACAACAATCTGGGAGGCGCCTGGATGCAGATGCCCAACGGCGCGAATGAGGCGGTCTCCCAGTTCGAGGAGGCGCTGCGCCTCGATCCGGGGTTCGCCGACGCTCGCAACAACCTGGGCAGCGCGCTTGCGGGGCTTCCGGGGCGCCTCGCCGACGCCGTCGCCCAGTATGAGGAGGCACTGCGCCTGAGGCCGGACTTTGCCGAGGCGCATTACAACCTGGGAATCGCGCTGGCAAAGATGCCCGGGCGCCTCGACGGCGCCATCGCCCAATACGAGGAGGCCCTGCGTCTCAGGGCCGGCTTTGTCGAGGCCCATTTCGGCCTGGGCAACGCCTGGTCTAACATCCCGGGCAGACTCGGCGACGCCGCCGCCCAGTACGGGGAGGCACTGCGCCTGCGGCCGGGCTACGCTCCGGCGCACGCCCGCCTTGGCGCACTCCTGTGCCGGATGGGGCGGGTTCGGGAGGGGATGGACCACCTCGCAGAGGCGATCCGCTTGGAGCCGGACTTTGCCGAGGCGCATTTTGCCCTGGGAGCCGCCCTGCTCGAGGCCGGGCGAAGGGAAGAGGCGGCCGCTGAGTTTGGGCGGGTCCTGCAGCTGCGGCCAGGGGACCGATCGGCTCTCAGGATGCTCGATTCGATCCGTCGCTGAAATCCGCGGCTAGATGGACTCCAGTCTGATCCATCGCGGGCCGAGGATTGGCGAAAGGGTCGTCGCTCGGGGACCGCTGCAGCCTGTCGCAGGCATTCCCGAGAATGGGAATCCGCGTTCCCAAAATTGGGGAGCGGCTGCCGGGCGTATTCGCCGGGAAATATGTTAATGATTAATTAGGAAATATTTGCGATACCAATCTCCCCGTGGCACGTCCGATGCATTCTCGATGGTGGACTTGGTCCTCCACATGCGCTTCGACCTCATCTACGCCATCCGCCAGCTGACGAAGAACCCGGGCTTCACGGCCGTCGCACTCGTGACGCTGGCGCTGGGAATCGGGATAAACGCGACCGCGTTCACGCTGGTGAATGTGATCCTCTACCGGATGCCGCCGTATCCGCAGCCGGACAGGCTCGTGAGCGTCTTCTCGACCGCGGCGCAGGCGCCATTCTCGCAGATAGCCCCGGCGAATGCCCGCGACGTCGTGCGGCAGGCCACGGTCTTTGAGCAGGCGACGCCCTGGTGCTGGCAGTACGGCGGCCTGGCCCAGGCCGGGAAGCCGGCACACCGCGTCGTCGGCCTTGCTGTCGCCGGCAACTTTTTCACCACCCTCGGCATTACGCCAATGCTCGGCCGTCCGCTGGCGCCTCGGGACGACGAGCCCGGGCACGGCGACGTGATCGTGGCCAGCGAGAGCTTCTGGAGGGGAAAACTGGGCGGCGATCCGGGTGTGATCGGCAGCGTCGTGCGTGTCGACGGGCGCCCGGTCACCATTGTCGGCGTAGCGCCGAACTCCAGCCAGGACTTCGTCGGCTTCGGCCCGGTCGATTATTGGCAGCCCCTCGCCTACGGGGAGGACAACTGGCGGATTCGCGACAACGACTGGATGCGTTTCGTCGCCCGGCTGAAGCCCGGCGTGAGCCTTCAGCAGGCGAAGGCGCAGCTGGACACGATTGCGGCTCGGCTGGCCCAGGACCATCCGGAAACCAACGCCCGGCGGGGGCTGACCCTCCTTCCGTACGCCAAGGGGCGCGGGGTCGGGTCGGCCCCGATCCTATGGACAATCCTCGGGCTCATGCTCTTCGTCCTCCTCATCGCCTGCGTGAACCTCGCAAACCTGCAGCTGGCGCGCACCCTGACCCGCTCCCGCGAGTATGCCATCCGGATTGCGCTCGGCGCCTCCCGCGGCCAGCTGGTCAGGCAGCTCCTCGCCGAGAGCGTCCTGCTTTCGGTGGCCGGCGGTGCCCTGGGAATCATCGTCGCAAACGTGGGCAACCGCCTCCTCGGAAACCGTGTCCAGACGACCCCAGACGCCATCGGGATCGAAATGCCGCTGGACCACCGGGTGCTTGGCTTCACGTTCATCGCGGCCGTCATGACGGGGGTCATCTTCGGCCTGATGCCCGCCCTGATGGCCTCGCGCACGGATGTGAACGCGGCGGTCAAGCAGGGGGGTCGCGGGACCGCCGGCAGCCGCTCAAGGCACCGGCTGCGCCGGATGCTCGTGGTTGCCGAGGTGGCGCTGGCGCTCGTCTCCCTCGGCGGGGCCGCCTACTTCGTCCGCGGAATCCAGCGGCTAAGCAGCACCGACGCCGGCTGGCAGACCGCGAACCTGGTGACGGGTGCCTTCGTGCTCCCCACGAGCACGTACGCAGACGAGGACAAGACCCGCGAGGTCGTCGACCGGATCCGGGCCGCTCTTGCCGAGCTTCCCGGCGTGGACAAGGTCGCCGTCACCGGCTCGATGCCCTTCGGCGGCAGCTTCTCGCATGGGGGGAAGTTCCTGATTTCCGGGCAGCAGCCGCCCGCGCCGGGCCTTGAGCCGCTTGCGCTCGCCGAGCGCGTGACGCCGGGCTACTTCTCGACGATCGGCATCCGCCTCATCGAAGGCAGGGACTTTTCCGCGGCCGACAGGAAGGATTCGCGGCACGTAGTGATCATCAACGCCGCTATGGCCGCGAAGTTCTGGCCGACGGGAGACGCCATCGGCCA
This sequence comes from uncultured Opitutaceae bacterium, assembly GCA_964496645.1. GTDB lineage: Bacteria > Verrucomicrobiota > Verrucomicrobiia > Opitutales > Opitutaceae > Palsa-1447. The sequence continues at coordinate 27,345 of CAZCAJ010000034.1, read as the reverse complement.
CCGGATAGGCGGCACCGACCCTAAGAATCCCGACTGGCGGGAAATCATCGGTGTCGTGAGCGACATCCAGTCGGTCGGCGGGGTCGCGTCCACCCCGTTCCAGATGTACCGGCCGTTCGCGCAGGACACGGACCACTGGCTGGCGTTCGCCGTACACGCCAGGGGTGCGACCGGGGGGCTGCCCGAGGCGGCGCACCGCGCGATCGCCGGCGTCGACGCGGACCTCGCGGTCTACCAGCTCGGCACCGCAGATTCGATCAACGATTCGTTCTTCGCCAATTTGTACCTCGTCGAGCACATGCTGACGATCGCGGCTGTCCTTGGCCTCCTGCTCGCCCTCGTTGGGATCTACGGCGTTATCGCCAACCTAGCGGTCCAACGGACCCAGGAAATCGGGATCCGGATTGCGCTGGGCGCGGGGGCCGGGGCCGTCATCTGGCTGGTCCTGCGGGACGGCGTCCGGCTCGGGTTGATCGGAACCGCGATAGGCCTTGTCCTGGCACTCGGCCTCAACCGGGGCCTCGACGCCGTGATTCCGGGGATCCCGGGAGGCGACACCGCAGTCGTGCTCGGCCTCGCCGTGCTGCTCGTCGCCGCGACTCTCCTCGCCTGCCTGCTCCCCGCGCTCCGGTCGACTCACGTCGATCCCGTGGAGGCGCTCCGCGCGGAGTAACCCAGGGCCCGCTCCGTCGCACCGCGGGACCCGCCGGTCAACTTGGCGGCGGCACGGCGGAACGCGGGGGGGCGCCGCGCCGGCCGCAGAGCCCAATGAGGGCCGGCCGGATCCAGGGCGGCGCCCGTGCCCGGGCGCCCAGACCCGGGGCCTCAGGGGGTCGCTCCGATGGCGAACGCGCGGCCCACGATATCGCCGATCCCGTAGTACTCCTGGGAACCGGGCGCAAACACGAGGGGCCGGATCTTCTTGATATCGGGATGCCCGTCCTTGCGGAGCACCTCCTCATCGGCCTTCACGTCGAGTATCTCCCCGACGAACTGGGTGTGGAGGCCGAGCTCGAACGTGTGGAGGAGCCTGCACTCCAGCACGAGCGGGAACTCCTTCACGTACGGGGCGTCGACCAGTTCGCTCCGCTCCGGCGTCAGGCAGGCCGCGGCGAACTTGTCGGCGTTCCTGCCCGTGGCGATGCCGAAGTAGTCGGCCTGCCTGACATGGCTCGCCGACGGAAGGCTGATGGTGAAGGCCTTCCGGGCCGCGATGTTGCCGTGGCTGTAGGTGGCCTTCCGCAGGGACACGGCCACGCACGGCGGCTGGGAGCAGCATATGCCGCCCCAAGAGGCCGTCATCGCGTTTGGCTTGCCCTGGCTGTCGTAGGTTCCGACCACGAACACCGGCGTGGGGTAGACCAGGGTCTTTGCACCGAGTGATTTCTTCATTGCAGGCGGAGCATTTAACAGCCGCCGAATCCCGGGGCAAGCGTCCCGGGGGGCGGCCCGCGGGCCGGCGGGGCCGATCGGGGACCGGGGCGCCGCCCAGGGTCACCTGGGCAGTATCTCGACGTGGTCGAGCTCGACCGAACTCCACCCATCCTCGCGCCCCTCGATCACCACCCGGTTGGACCCCGCGGCCAGCGTGACCGGCACGTCGAGGGGAATCCATTTCCCCGCCGTGGGCGCCGCGGACAGTCTCGCCTCGGGGCCGTCCCCGACCCTGAGGGCGAGGGCGACGGGCCCGGGCTGGCCGCTGGAGTAGAGCAGGCGCACGGTCCGCGGCCCGCCCGAGCCGCCGTCGACGCCGAAGGTGAGGCTGCTCCCCGCTCGGCCGAGGTTCTTGACGTAGCCGAACGGCCGCCCGGCCTCGCCCCGGCCGGCCAGCTCGGCGACGCCCCGGCGGAACGCGAGGGCGGCGGGGTAGGCGGACGGGGCCCCGGCGGCGGGCGCCAGGCCGAGCGCGTTCAGCGCGAATCCCGGGGCCTCGGCGTAGACGAGTAGGGACTGTTCGCCGGGATTCAGGTAGACGTTGGGGACCCTGAAGTCCCTGAAGGCGTCGGCGGCGCCGGTCGCAGAGACCTCCACGGTCGCGATGGTCTGGTCAAGGGCGTCGATGCGCAGTCTGCCGCCGCCGCCGGCGCTCGCGGCCCGCACCGAGAGGTCGAAATAGCCCCCGTTGCCGCAGTCGACCGTATAGCGGACCCATTCGCCCGCCCTGAGCCCGGCGAGCGCGTAGCCGCCCCCCGCGTCGGAGGTGGGGACAAGCCCCAGGTCGTCGTCGCGGTAGACCCTGGCCGCGGCCGGCTGCCGCGTCGAGTGGAACGCGACGCCCTCCCCGCCGTTGTCATAGTTGCTCGCCTTGATGGTGGCCGGAAGGGCGGGGGCCGGGAAGAAGTGGGGGGTGGGCCTCCCGCCGGAGCCGGCGGCCTCCCCGGCGGCGTCGATCGCGACAGCCGCCAGGACCGGAGCGAGCCTTGCGGGCAGGACGCGGCCGTCGAGGCTGACGAAGATCGAGTGGCCGGTCGCCCGGCCTGCCGCGAGGGGGACGGTCAACACGCGCGCCTCGGGGTCCCAGGCCCACCCGCCGGCCGCCAGACTGGCGCCGTCGAGCGCGACCGCGACCGGGGTCTGGCGAAGGTGAAGCCGCGCGCGGTACTCGCGGGGCGCGAAGAGCTTGTTCGACTCGGCGATCGTCAGGCGGACGCTCGCGCCCGAGTCGTCGCAGGCAAACCGGGTGGTCGTGAAGGCGCCCTTCTCGAAGGCGAAGGTCCGGCCGTCGTCGCTGTACAGCGTGAACTCCGAGCTGCCCGAGGGATACACCTCCAGGGTGAGCGGGTCCCACGGCCTTTCCGCGGTGTTCTTCATGTCGGGCCCCATCGGGATGATGGCGCCGGGGCGGACGGCCACCGGGATGCGGTTCTGCGGCGCGGCCACGACCCATTCGCGGCCGCCCTCGTAGTCGTAGCCGTAGTCCCAGTCGACCCACGTGCCCGGGGGGAAGTAGACCTTGCGGTTTGACTGTCCCTCGAAGAGGACCGGCGCGACCAGCAGCTCGCTGCCGAAGAGGTACTGGTCGCCCGGCGCGGCCACCGACGCGGCATCGTCGGGGAACTCTAGCGCCATCGGCCGGACGATCGGCAGGCCCTTCCGGCTGGCCACCCACGCGTACGTGTAGATGTAGGGCAGCAGGCGGTAGCGCTGCTGCAGGTAGTGCTTCGTCCCCTGCTCGGTGGCGGGGCCGAAGGCGTACGGCTCAGGCGCGCCGCCGGCCTTGTGGGCGCGGGTGATGGGGCTGAACGCCGAGAACTGCATCCAGCGCTCATAGAGGCGCGCGTGGGCGCCGAGCTGGTCGTCCTTGTAATAGCCGGTGAGGAACCCGCCCGTGTCGCACGTCCAGTACGCGAGGCCCGACAGGCCCGAGTTGAGCATCTCCGGCGGGTGGGCGCGGTAGGTCGCGTAGTCGCTGTAGATGTCGCCCGTCCAGACCGCCGCGTGGTGGCGCTGGAGACCTGCGGGACCCGCGCGGGAGAGGATGAAGGGCCGCTGCTCGGGATGCACGGCGAGCTGCACGCCCTCGAAGCTGAGGGTGCACAGAAGCGAGTACTCGTTGTGGATCCCGGGTGGTGTCCCCGCGAAGTAGCGCGTCTGGGGCGGCTCGCCCTCGGGCTCGTCCAGGTCGAGCCACCAGCCGGCTACGCCCTGCTCGTTGAGCCTGCGCGTCTGCGGCCACAGCCAGTCGTTGATCCTCGGGGACGTGAAGTCGAGGAGCTCGCCGCCGTAGTAGCCGCACTCGACCGGGTTGCCCCTGCCGTCCGTGGCGAAGACGCCCATCGCCCAGCCGGGGGCGAACGTGGGCGACGCCTTCTGGATCATCGGGCCGGACTGCGACACGACGATCCTCACGCCCTTTTTCGCGTAGGCGGCGATCTTGCCCGCCGGGCCCAGCCCGTGCGAGGTGTCGATCCACCGCTTGGCCCAGACATAGTCGGTGATGACCTCGGGCCAGTCCGCGTCGATCACCATGACGTCGACCGGGAACCCGCGCGCGCTGAGCTGGCCGTAGGCCTCGTCGAGCGCGTCCCAGTCATAGTACGTGCACTTGCTCTGCCAGTAGCCGAGCGCCCAGAGCGGCGGCAGCGACGGCCGGCCGGTCAGGCCCGTGTAGCGCTCGACGACGTCCGCGAGCCTGGGCCCGTCGATCACGTAGAAGTCGATGTCGCCGCCGTCGGAGTCCACGCGGAGCTGGTCCGCCCTGGCCGCCCCGAGGTCGAACACGAGCCGGTGCACGTTGTCGAAGAAGATGCCGTAGGCGTGGCCGTCGCGCCCGGTGCTCAGGAGGAAGGGGACCGGATACTGCGCGGTCACGTTGCCGGAGTTTATCTGCTGGCCAGCCCAGAGGTCGCGGACGACGCCCCGGCGGTCCAGGCGCCCGTTGTTGTGGTTGTCCTGGCCGAGGCCGAAGAGGCGCTCCGAGGGCGCCAGCGCGGCCGTGAACGTCCAGGGCCCGCCCGCCGCGGGCGCGCTGACGCGGGCGTCACTGAGCAGGGCGGGACCCCCGGCGCCCGCGCGGACGCCTAGGGCGAGGGTCGCCGGGTTCACCGTAACGGTGAGGGCGCCGGTGCTGGCGGAGACCCCTCCCTGCAACTCGGCGCGGGCCAGGGGAGACCGGGCGTCCGGCGCCGCCTCCATCGCGAGGGAGCGCGGCCGCGAGAAGTCGCCCGAGGGCCTGAGCCACAGGCGCACGACATGGGGATCGAGGGCCTCGATCCGCAGCCGCGAGCCGGCCGGGCCGGACACGGTGACCTGGCCGGCGGCCGGGTCCTGTTCCGCGGCGCGCGCGCCTGCGCCGAGCAACGCCAGAATGGCCGCGGCGCATGCCGTCCGAAGGGGGTCCATGGGGCCGACTATCTCCAATGGCCCGCGGGGTTGGCAATAGCCGTCCGGCGGTCCGGACCGCGCGGTCGGCCGCGGGCGTCCCCCTCGGTTTAGGCTTCCCTTTTGAGGCGAGGCTTGGTTGACCTTGGGACCCGCCGTCAACCGGAGCCGGCCCGCGGAAACCCGCCCACAAACCCACCATGCGCCACACGATCTCAGTCCTCGTCGAGAACAGGTTCGGCGTCCTGGCCCGCGTCGCGGGCATGATCTCCGGGCGCGGCTTCAACATCGACTCGCTCAATGTCGCGCCGACCCACGACGCGTCGCTCTCGAGGATCACGATGGTGCTCAAGGGCGACGACGCGGCGCTCGACCTCTGCACGAAGCAGCTGAGCAAGCTCGTGAACGTCGTCGAGGTCATGGACTTCAAGGACGGCCAGACGATCGCCCGGGAGCTGGTCCTCGTGAAGGTGCGTGCGGACGCCAAGACGCGGCCCGAGATCCTCCAGATCAAGGAGGTCTTCCGCGCGAGGATCGCCAATCTCGCGCAGGACTCCCTCATCATCGAGGTGACGGGCGACGAGGACAAGGTGAGCGCGTTCCTTGGGCTCCTCGAGCCCTTCGGGATCCTCGAGATAGCCCGGACGGGAAGGCTCGCCCTCCGGCGGTAGGGCCGACCCGGGGAGCCGATCCAGTTTCAACATGCCCGCTAAAGTCTACACCGATAAGGACGCCGACCTCGGCGTGTTCAGGAACAGGACGCTCGCCGTGCTGGGTTACGGCTCCCAAGGCCATGCGCACGCGCTCAACCTCAAGGACAGCGGATGCAGGGTCATCATCGGCCTCTATCCCGGCTCCAAGTCGCGCAGGGTGGCGAGGCAGCACGGCTTCGAGGTCGTGTCGACGGCCGAGGCCGTCCGGCGCGCCGACGTGATCCTGGTCGGGATTCCCGACATGAAGCAGGCCGAGGTGTACAAGAGGGACATCCTGCCCAACCTCGGCAAGGGCAAGACCCTGGTCTTCAGCCACGGCCTCTCCGTCCACTTCGGGCTCATAAAGCCCCACAGGGACATCGATGTCATCATGGTGGCCCCCAAGGGCCCGGGCCACCTGGTCCGCAGGCTCTACGTCGAGGGCAAGGGCATGCCGTCCCTGGTCGCGGTCTTCCAGGACCGTTCGGGGAAGGCGAAGCGGATGGCGCTCGCCTGGGCCAAGGGCATCGGCTCGACCCGCGCAGGCGTCCTTCAGACGACCTTCAAGGAGGAGACCGAGACCGACCTGTTCGGGGAGCAGGCCGTCCTGTGCGGCGGCGCGAGCGCGCTCGTGCAGGCGGGCTTCGAGACGCTGGTCGAGGCTGGGTACCAGCCCGAGATGGCCTATTTCGAGTGCCTCCACGAGCTGAAGCTCATCTGCGACCTGATGTACGAGAGCGGGATCGCCGGGATGAGGTTCTCGGTCTCCGAGACCGCTAAGTACGGCGACATCACGCGCGGGCCGCGGGTCATCAACGCGGCCACGAAGAGGGAGATGAGGAAGATCCTCTCGGAGATCCAGTCGGGCAAGTTTACGAGGCAGTGGGTCGCCGAGTACAAGGGCGGCCTCAAGAGGTACAACAGGCTCCTGAAGCGGGCCGCCGCCCACAGGATCGAGAGGGTCGGCCAGCGGCTTCGGAGCATGATGCCCTGGATGTCCAAGAAGAACCTGAAAGGCGTCCAGGCGGCATACTGACCGCCCCGCATCCGCCGGCCGGGGCGCCCGCGAATGGGAAACAGACTCGTCCTAGCGACCCGAAGGAGCCCGCTTGCGCTCGCCCAGGCGAAGCGGGCCGCGGCGTACCTGCGCGAGCACCTCGGTGCCGATTGCCAGCTGCTCGAGCTCGTCACGACCGGCGACAGGCAGGCGGAGTGGTCGCTCGAGGAGAAGGGGGGCAAGGGGCTCTTCACGAGCGAGCTCGAGGCGGCGCTCCTCAGGCGGGAGGCGGACCTGGCGATCCACAGCGCGAAGGACCTGCCCGGTGAATCCGTCCCGGGGCTCTCGACCGCGGGATACATGCCCCGCGAGGACCCGGGCGACGTGCTCGTTCTGCGCGCGGGCGTGGCCTCGCCGAGGACGCTCGCGACGGGCAGCCCGAGGCGCCGCCACCAGGCCGCGATGCTCTTCCCCGGGCTGGGGTTCGTGGAGATCCGGGGCAACGTCGACACCCGCCTCATGAAGATCGCCGAGCGGCGGGTCGCCGACGGGACGATCCTCGCAGCCGCGGGGCTCAAGCGCCTCGGGATCGCATCCTGGCCCGGCCTCGAGTTCCATGCGCTGGGGTTCGGGACCATGGTGCCTGCCGTGGGCCAGGGCGCGCTGGCGCTCCAGTGCAGGTCCGCCGACGAGGCCCGGTTCGCCGGGGTCCTCCACGCGCCGACGGCCCGGGGACTGGGCCTCGAGCGGGCGATCCAGGCCGCGCTCGGCGGCGGATGCCACACGGCCCTCGGCGCCTATGCGGCGGCCGGGACGCTCTATTTCTTCCACGAGTCCGTCGGCCTGAGGACGACGGCGGTCGGGGACGAGGACTTTGAGTCGCCCGCCGCGGCCGCGGAGCGGATCCTAAGGCGGTTCGGACTCAAGTAGGGCGCAGCCGACGCCTATGCCAGAGCCCGCCCATCTACCGCTCTCGGGGCGACGCATCGTGGTCACGCGCACGAGGGACCAGGCGTCGGAGCTGGCCGCCCGGCTTGCGTCGCTCGGCGCCGAGGTGGTCGAGCTTCCCGTGATCCGCATCTCCAGGGAGGTCTCCAAGCAGGATCTCGCCGACGTCATGCTGGAGTTCGGGGCGTACGACTGGCTCGTCTTCACGAGCGCGAACGGCGTGCACCACTTCTTTGGCGAGTTCTTCAGGATCTTCGACGACATCCGCTCCCTGGGACTCGTCCGGATCGCCTGCGTCGGGGACGCAACGGCCCGCGCCGCCGCCGAGCTTCACCTCAAGGTGGAGGTCCGGCCGAAGACGGCGACGGCCGAGGCGCTGGCCGACGAGCTGATCGCCACGGGCTCGATGGACAGCGCCAAGGTGCTCGTCATCACGGGCAACCTCAACCGCGACACCCTGGTGAGGAGGCTCGAGGAGGCCCGGGCGATCGTCGACTGCCTGCAGGTCTACAAGACGGAGGCCGTGGACCTGTCCCGGGACCCCGCGGCCGCCGAATTCCGCAGGCTCGGGGCCGACGCCGTGCTCTTCGCGAGCTCGTCCTCGGCCCAGAGCTTTGTCGAACAGGGGGAACACCTGAGGCCGGCCGAGGGCGCCAGGAGGCCGCTGCACGGGAGCATCGGGCCCCAGACGAGCGAGACCATGCGCAAGGCGGGGCTGAGGGTCGACTTCGAGGCCCCGGCGCCCGGGATCGACGAGCTCGTCGCGGAGCTGGTAAGGTCGCTCTCGTGAAGGTTTCATTCCTCGATCTCGGCCCCCAGCACCGGGCCCTCCGTGCCGAGGCGCTCTCCGCCCTCGCGGCCACGTACGACGCCACGCGCTTCTGCCTCGGCAAGGACGTGGACGATTTCGAGAGGAACTTCGCCGCCTCCCTCGGGTACCCGTCCGCGCTCGGCATGAACAGCGGGACGGCGCCGCTCCACGTCTCGTGCATGATCGCCGGGTTCGGCCCAGGCGACGAGGTCATCGTCCCGGCATTCACGTTCATCGCCTCCGCCTGGGGGGCGAGCTACGTCGGCGCAAGGCCGGTGTTCGCGGACATCGAGGAGGGGACGTTCAACCTCGATCCCGCCGCCCTCGAGGCCGCGGTCACGCCGCGGACCAAGGGCGTCGTGGTCGTCCACCTCTTCGGGCTGCCGGCCAGGATGGACGAGATCATGGCGGTCGCGCGCAGGCACGGGCTCTTCGTCATCGAGGACTGCGCGCAGGCCGTGGGGGCGCGCTACAGGGGCACGCCGGTCGGGCTTCTCGGGGACGCCGGGACCTTCAGCTTCTACCCCACGAAGAACCTGGGAGGCTGCGGCGAGGGAGGCGCGCTCGTGTCGCGCAGGGCCGACGTCGCCGCGAGGGCCCGCCTCGTCCGCGTGCACGGGATGCAGGAGCGCTACCACCACGCCATCATCGGAGGAAACTTCAGGATGGACGGGTTCCAGGCGGCGGTTCTCAACGTGAAGCTTCCGCGCCTGCCCTCGTGGACCGAGCGCCGCCGCTCGATCGCCAGGAGCTACCTTTCGGGCATCCGGCTCGAAGGGGCGAGGCTTCCGGCCACGCCCGCCCACGGGGAGTCGGTCTACCACCAGTTCACGATCACGCATCCGCGGCGCGACGCGCTGCGCGAGCACCTGGCGAGATCCGGGGTGGGCACCGACCTGATCTATCCCGTCCCCCTGCACCTGCAGCCGTGCTTCGCGGTCCTGGGGCAGGCCGCTGGGTCGCTTCCCGCCGCCGAGCGCGCCGCGGGGACGTGCCTTAGCCTGCCGATCTTTCCGGAGCTGTCGGACGAGCAGGTGCAGGGCGTCATCCAGGCCGTCAACGCGTTCCAGGAGGACCCGCGGCCATGATCGGCGGAATCCAGGTCAAGGTCTGCGGGCTGACGTCGCTTGCCGATGCGGCCCTCGCCGGAGCCTGCGGCGCGGACTACCTGGGGTTCAACCTGTATCCCAAGTCCCCGAGGCGTGTCTCGATCGAGCAGTACGCCTCGATGGCCGACGACCTGCCGAAGGTGCACACGGTGGCGGTGGCGGTCGAGCCCGACATCCGCGGACTCCTTGCCATGCAGGAGGCGGGATTCAGCCACTTCCAGGTGCACTTCCGGCACGATCTGCCGGTCGCAAGGATAGCGGCCTGGACCCATGCCATCGGCGCCGAGACCCTGTGGCTCGCCCCGAGGCTGCCGCCCGGCGTCGACGTCCCTGAGTCCTGGCTGGGGCTCTCGAGGGGGATCGTCCTCGACACCTACGACCCGTCCCTGTTCGGCGGGACGGGCAGGACGGGCGACTGGGACAAGTTCAAGCGCCACCAGAGAGGCCAGCCGGGCAAGACGTGGATCCTGTCGGGCGGGCTCAACCCCGAGAACATCGGCGAGGCCATCGCGAAAACGGGGGCCCGGTTCATCGACGTCAACAGCGGCGTCGAGTCGGCCCCCGGGGTCAAGGATCACGGGAAGCTCAGGGCATTCGCGTCCGCGGTGCGCAAGGCCCTGGGCAGGTGATCGGGCCGCTGCCCGGCCGCCTCGAACTCGAGGAGGCGCCGCTTCGTGTCCAGGCCGAACGCGTAGCCGGTCAGCGAGCCGTCCGACCCGACCACGCGGTGGCACGGCACGATGAGGCAGATCGGGTTGGTCGCGTTGGCGCGCCCGACCGCGCGCGCGGAGCCCCCGACGGCCCGGGCCACGTCGGCGTAGGAGCGCGTCTCGCCGAACGGGATCGCGCGGAGCGCGTCCCAGACGCGGCGCTGGAACACGGTCCCGGCGGGCGAGAGTCCGACCGAGAACTCCCGCCGCCTTCCCCGGAACCACTCCTCGACCTGCTCCCGCGCCGCCGCCGTCCGGCCCGCGCCAGGGAGCATCTCGCCTCCGCGCAGCCTCGCGCGCAGCGCGCCCCCGCCGCCGAAGGCCGCGGCCGCGACTGCGCCGTCGGGGCCGACCGCCACCGAGAAGGCGCCCATCGGCGTGTTGAAGGTCGAGAAATGATAGGTGCGGGTGTCTTTCATGGGGGAGGGCGGTTGATCTGCCAGAGGTGGGCGGTTGCGAGGCTTCGGTGGGGCGAGAAGACGGACATGAGGCGCCGCGTGGCGTCCGCGTCGGGGCGCTCCTCGAGTTTGAAGAGGGCCTGCAGCCCGCTCGCGACGCCGGTGTCGCCGATTGGGACGCAGTCGGCGAAGCCGAGGGAGCGCATCATGAGGTAGTTCACCGACCAGGGGCCCAGCCCGCGCACGGCGAGGAGGGTGCGCTCGGCCCGCGTCGCGGACATCGCGGGCAGGGCGGCCAGGTCGAGGCTCCCGTCGGCGACGAGCCGCGCCGCGCCGATCAGGTATTCGGCCTTCTGCCTCGAGTACTGCAGCGGGCGCAGGTCGGAGGGCTCGAGGCGGGCGACCGCAGCGGGCGCCGGCAGCGTGTAGAGGCCGCCCGCAAGCGGCGTCCCCGCCTTCTCGATGAGGCGGCGCTTTAGCGAGCAGGCGAACGGGAAGTTGATCTGCTGGCCTATGATCGACCAGAGAAGGCCGTCCCACACGCCCGGGGTCCGGCTCAGCCGGAGGCCGGCGCGACCCGAGACGAGCCTGGCCATCCCGAGGCGGCGGGCCAGGCGGGCGAAGGCGGGCGCGTCCTGGTCGAGCCCGAGGAGCCCGGCGACGTGACGGTGCGCCGCGACCCTCTGGGCCGAGCCGATCGCTGCCGCGTCCCCGAGCGAGACGGCGGCGGCCGGCCCGCCAAAATGGATCCCCAGGAGCGCCGGCACGCCGTCGAGCTCCACCGCGGCCTCGTAGTGCGCCCCGGCGATTCGCTCCGTCGCGCTCTGCGGGTCCCTGCCGAGGGTCCGCAGCAGGTGGGCGAGGGGATAGCCGGCGGGAAGGTCGACGGTGAACCGCCCCTCGGACCGGAGGGCCCGGTAGGCCGACGGCGTCATCCCGTTCTGCGAGCGGAAATGCTCGTGAAACGCGGAGAGCGACTCGAATCCGGCGTCCAGGGCGACGCCCGAGAGCGGGGTGTCTCCGGAGACGAGCAGGCGCCTTGCCGCGTCGACCTTGGCCCGCAGGAGCAGGTCCGCGGGCGTCGTGTGGTAGTGCAGCCGGAAAAGCTCGAAGCAGCGCGTCGCGCCGAAGCCCGAGCGCCGGACGACGGACCGGGCGTCCGCGAACCTCCCGGGATCGGCGCGCACCTCGGCCACGAGGGTCTCGATGGACTCGAGCACGGGATCGGCCCCCCTCTGGTAGTCGTCGGGATGGCACTTCAGGCAGGGGCGGAGGCCGGCGGCGCGGGCGGCGTCGCACGAGGGGAAGAACCGGACGTTCTCGGGCCTAGGCTTGCGCGCCCGGCACGACGGAAGGCAGTATACGCCCGTGGTGAGGACGCCCGTGAAGAACCGGCCGTTCCACGCCGGGTCGCTCGCCAGGAACCGGGAGTACATGTGGGCGTGGGTCATTCGCATGTGCGGGCGGGGCGGATGCGCACACCCTACCAAAGGAGCGCCGCCGTGTCGTCCGCAATTTTTCGGTCCAATTCCGCGCGAAGCGCTTGCCCGACCGCCCGGCCGGACGGTACGTTTGAGGGTCCAAAGCCGCACCGACATGCCCAAACCAGCCCCCCGACCCGTACGCGCCTGGCTCGACTCGCTCTCCTCGGGCATCGTGGAGTTCGACCGCGACTGGGAGTCGTCGGCGCCCCCGGCGATCGCGCTGTCCGGCGGGGTCGAGGTGACGAGCCTGGCGAGGGCGCCCTTCCTGGCCGCCGCCAAGACCTACCGCTATTTCCTGACGGACTGGGCCACCCTGTCTTTCGCGCTTCCCGTAAGGAACAGCGGGGTCGATCCCTCGGCCGACACGGTGTACGTCGCGGGCAGGTTCAACGGCTGGCAGGCCGCCGTGGGAAACGAGGACTGGCGCCTGAAGCCCGCCGTGCTGGACGGCGAGCGGGTGCTGATGTGGACCGGGCCGGTCGACCGGGTGATCCAGGGCACGGACACCTACTTCAAGTTCGTCACCGGGGAGCACCAGTGGCTCAACCCGCTGGACGACGCCCCCAACCGCGTCCAGGACGACGTGGGCAACGTCAACCGATTCTTGGACCCGGGCCGCACGGGCAGCCACCTGTGGCGCTTCGTCCTCGGGGCCGCGCTGGACCTCGCCGGCTCCTGGTCGGTGGCCGCCGGTGCGGACGTCGCGGGCGCCCCGCTGCCGCTCACCCCCGGGGACTTCTTCTTCGAGCTCGGGACGGACCTGCCGCTCGGCGCCCTCGTCTCCGGGCGGTCGACCACGTTCCGGATCTTCGCCCCCAGGGCGGAGGCGGTCACCGTCCACGCCTGCAGCGACCTTGCGCAGCGCAAGACGGCCTCGGCGTTCCCCCTGGCGAGGCGCGGGGACGCGCACGGCGCCGCGGGCACATGGGAGGTGGAGCTCGACCGGAACCTCCACGGCTGGTTCTACTGGTACACGATCGACGGGACGGACGGGGCGACGGGGAGCCACGCCGCGAGGACCGACGTCCTCGACCCCTACGCGCTCGCGACCGTGGACCGCGGCGGCCCGGGCATCGTGCTGGACCGGGGCTGGGTGGGCCGGGGCGACGCGGAGTTCCGGGCGCCCGGCTGGCAGGACCTGGTCATAGCCGAGGCCCACCTCCGCGACCTCACCGCGAGGGCGCCCGTCAAGGCGGCGGCCGCGGAGCGGCTGGGGTTCACCGGCCTGACGAGATGGGTCGAGGACCCGGACTTCTACCTGTCGCACCTCGGGGTCAACTGCGTCGAGCTCCAGCCCCTGCAGGAATTCGACAACAGGACGCCCGAGGAGTACAGCTGGGGGTACATGCCGACGGCATACTTCGCCCCGGAGAGCAGCTACTCGCTCTCGCCGGCGGACGCCTCGGGCGTGCGCGAGCTCCAGGCGCTCGTCAAGGCGCTCCACGGCCGCGGCATGGCCGTCATCCTCGACGTCGTCTACAACCACGTGGGCGAGCCGGCCCACCTGGCGTCCATCGACAGGCTCTACTACTTCGAGCAGGATTCGGAGGGCAACCTGGCCAACTGGAGCGGCTGCGGCAACGATCTGCGCGCGACCGCGGCGATGGCCAGGAGGCTCATAATCGACAGCTGCATCCACATGATCGAGGCCTACGGGATCGACGGGTTCAGGTTCGACCTGGCGGAGATCCTCGGGGTCGACGTGCTCAGGGACGTCGAGTCGGCCCTCAAGCGGGTCAAGCCGGGCGTGATCCTGATCGCGGAGCCCTGGAGCTTCCGCGGGCACATCGCCGGGGCCCTGCGCGACACCGGCTGGGCTTCTTGGAACGACGGGTTCAGGAACTTCCTCAGGGAATACGTGCGCGGCGAGGGCCCCGCCGAGCGGCTGGAGTATTTCCTGCGCGGCTCGCCCTGGTATTTCGCGAAGTGGCCCGCCCAGACCGTCAACTACGCCGAGTCGCACGACGACCAGACGTGGCTCGACTCGATCACCGAGAACCGGGGCTATGACGGGACCCGCCCGACGCCGAACGACGTGCGGCGCACCCACCTCATGGCCTCCATCCTGTTCATGTCGGTCGGAATCCCCATGGTCGCGCAGGGCCAGGACTTCCTCCGGTCCAAGGGGGGGCTGGGCAACACCTACCGGCGCGGCGACGTCAACGCCCTGGACTACAGGCGGCTGTACCGCAACCTGGGCACGCACGCCTACTTCTCCGACTGGATCGCGTTCCGAAAGGGCGCGCGCGGCCGGCTCCTGCGCCATTTCAGCCGCCCGAGCGAGGGGTATTTCCGGTTCTTCAGCGGAGGCGGCGCGCCGCTGGCGGTGGTGCTTAACGCGGACCTGTCAAAGGGGCCGGAGCGCCTCCTGTTCGCGATCAACCCGACGTCGGCCGACGTCACCGTGTCGATCGGCGAGGTGGCCGGCTGGGCGAACTGGCGGCTGGTCGCCGACCAGGAGCGGTTTGTCCTCCCGAGCAGCCGGGCCGCGACCCAGAGGGTCGAGGCGGAGCTGGCGATCGCCCCCCTCTCGTGCGCCCTCTGGCTCGGCGCATCCTGACGGGCCAAGTCACCTCGCCGAGAACCGGTAGATCGTCGTGCTGCGCAGGGTCTCCCCGGGGCGCAGGATGGTCGACGGGAAGCCGGGCTTGTTCACGGAATCGGGATAATGCTGCGTCTCGAGGCAGAAGGCCGCGTGCAGCGGAAACGCCATGCCGCACTTGCCCACGAGGCTGCCGTTGAACGAGTTGGCGGTGTAGAGCTGGACGCCCGGCTGGTCGGTCAGCACATCGAGCGCGCGGCCCGAACCGGGGTCATACGCCCGCGCCGCGAGCACCAGGCCGCGCCCCGCGCTGTCGATCACGAAGTTGTGGTCGTAGCCCCGCATGCCGCCGGGAAGATTCCCGATGTCGCGGCCGATCGGCTTGGAACTGGTGAAGTCGAGCGGGCCGCCCGCGACCTCCGCGACCGCGCCGGTCGGGATCAGGTCGGGATCGGCCGGCGTGTAGCGCTTGGCGTTGATCTGCAGCACCTGGCCCAGGACGTCGCCCTTGCAGGCGAGGTTGAAGTAGCTGTGGTTGGTCAGGTTGACGGGCGTCGCCTTGTCGGTCGTGGCCTCGTAGTCGAACCGGAGCTCGTCCGCGTTCGTCAGTGTGTAGGTCATCCGGACGGTGAGCGCGCCCGGGAAGCCCTCGTCGCCGTCGGGGCTGACGTGGCGGAAGACGATTGCGGGACCGTCCTTCGACTCCGCGGGCTGCGCCCCCCAGACGATCTTGTCGAAGCCCCTTATCCCGCCGTGGAGCGTGTTCGTCCCGTTGTTGATGGCCAGGGTGTACGTCTTGCCGTCGACCACGAACCGGCCCTTCGATATCCGGTTGGCGACGCGCCCGACGACGGCGCCGAAGCACGGGCTGTCCTTGATGTACTGGGACAGGTTGTCGAAGCCGAGGACGATGTCGCCCTGCCGGCCGGCCCTGTCGGGGACGTGGAGCTCCGTGATGACCGCGCCGTAGGTGATGACCTTGCAGACGAGCCCGTGGGAGTTCGTCAGCGTGTATAGGTCGACGGGGGTCCCGTCGGGCATGGTTCCGAATGCGGATCTTGAGATGCTTGCGGACATGGGGATTGTGAGGAGTAGGAGTTGGGCGGCCGCGGCGAGAAGCTTCAGGGCCCGCCGGCCGCAGGGGTTGGGTGGCGCGGATTGCACGCGCCGATCCTTGGGGCCCGAGGGGCCTCTTTCGATCAAAAACGGCCGGGGCTACCGGCGCTCGAAGAGCTCCTCGATCTCCTCGAGCGTCTTGCCCTTGGTCTCGGGCAGGAAGAACGCGGCGGTGACGAAGTAGACGACGGTGCACGCCGCGAAGCCGAAGAACACCGTCGAGTACCCGTACCTTCCCACGGTCGGCAGGAACGTCGCGGCGATCGTCGTGGAGACGGCCTGGTTGATGAGGAGCGCGATGCTCATGCCGTTCGACCTTATGCGCGTCGGCATGAGCTCCGAAAGGGCGAGCCACACGCATACGCCCGGGCCCGCCGCGAAGAAGGCCATGAACAGGAAGATGAACGCCGCGGCGAGCCAGCCGCTGCGCTCGCTCGGCACCGGCGTCACGAGCGCGTTCTCGATGCGCAGCGGCGCAGTGCGCGCCCCCTCGAAGTCCGAGAACGGGTTCGAGAAGAAGGCCACGACCCTGTTGGACGGCACGCAGCCGGCGCGGGAGACGGCGACAGGCGCCGCGGCGGGGTCGTCGGATCGCACGACGCTCGTAGCCGCCCGGAAGTCCCCGTAGGAATAGATGACGATCAGGCTCGCGGGCCCGCGGGCGGCCGCCCCGCCCGCTTCCCCCGCGGAGTCAAGGAGGCGCGACGCCGCGGCGCGGTCGAACACGAGGCTGAGCCTCTGGTCGGGGAGCACGCGGGCCTGGACGGCCTCCCTGCAGTCGACGCGCAGCCTCTCGGTGGAGCGGAAGATCAGGCCCACGGCGACGAGCGACACGATGATGCCGCAGCTCCCGACCGTGAGCAGGAACTTGCGGCCGCGCCGGTCGACCAGGAGGACGCCGGCGATCGTCAGCAGGAAGTTGACCAGGGTCAGGATGACATAGCCCCAGTGGGCCTGCACGTCCGAGAGCCCGGCCTGAAGGAGGATGTTCGTGTTGTAGCCGATGATGGAGTTGATCCCGGTCGCCTGGTTGCAGGCGAGGATGACGCAGGCCAGCGCGAACGGGACCACGTACTTCCTGCTGAGTAGGGATTCGCGGGGGCGCCCCGCGGCCGCGTGGGTCCTCTCGGCCTCGGCGGCCGCGTTCATCTCGCCGATCTCGGCGTCCGCGTCGGCTTCGGAGCGCGAGCGCAGAAGGGCCGCGCGTGCGCCCTTGATCCTCC
The DNA here is from genome assembly GCA_964496645.1 of uncultured Opitutaceae bacterium. Lineage (GTDB taxonomy): Bacteria > Verrucomicrobiota > Verrucomicrobiia > Opitutales > Opitutaceae > Palsa-1447. Next base: position 10,494 of record CAZCAJ010000034.1, on the reverse strand, counting down.
CCCTTCGGTGAAGCCACCGGGGCGACTCGGCCACGACGGCGCTGCCGAGCACGAAGAGGACGCCCGGCGGCAGAGAGACCCAGAAGATGCTGCGCCACGCGGCGTCCTTGAAGGCGAGGAGCCGGGCCGCGTCGCCCAGCCTGGCGACCTCCGCGACGCGGATGCTGAAGAACATTCCGATCGCCGCCGCGACGACGATCCCGAGCGTCAGGAGCCACTGGAAAATCCCGGTGCCCTTTCCCCGGTTCGAGGCGCCCAGGCACTCGGCCAGGTAGAGGGGAACGACCACGCCGATCAGCCCCGCGCTCACGCCCTGCAGGAGCCGGCCGAAGACGAGGTAGCCGTACCCGTGCGCCAGCGCGATGACCGGGATGCTGGCCACGAAGAGCACGCCGCTCGAGATCATGAGCGGCTTGCGGCCCATCCAGTCGGCAAGCGCGCCCGCGAAGAGCGTGGAGATGACGCTCCCGAGGAGCACGGCGGCGACGACGATCGACAGCTGCCCCGCGTTGAGGCCCGAGGTGGCCTCGAGGTAGGGGAGCGCCCCCGCGATGATACCCACGTCCACACCGTACAGGAGGCCCCCGAGGCCCGCGACGAGGAGGAGGAAGCGGTTGTAGCGGGTCTTGTCGGCGCCCGCGCGGATGGGGGGACTGGTCATCGGCTGGGTGTGGCGCTGGGATGCGATTCCTATCGGGAGGCGCCCGCGGGAGCCTCTGGGAACGCGGTCGACAGGACAAGCGCATGCCACGCATCCGCCGTCTGCCCGGGCCTTGAGCCTTGTCTTGCCGCCGCCGCCACCAGCGTCCGGATGGGGCCCAGCACGGGAAGCTCGGTGGCCGACCCGTTCGGCTCCGCGGCGCGGTCGAGGGCCGCGAGGTCCGAGGAGAGCCTCGCGTCATCGATGGGGACGCCCGAGGCGAGCGCCCGGCACGCCCCGGCGCCCACGGAGCAGGCGCTGGCCAGCGCGCGGGCCGGGGCGACGGGCTCCCAGAGCTCGTAGGTCGCGGCCAGCCTGTCGGCGACCTCCCTCCCGGCGGCGCCCCACGCGTCCAGACTGTCCGCGGCGGTGCCGGCCTGCTCGCGGTCGATGCCGCCCGGCGCGAAGAGCATCCGCTCCACCGAGGCCGCGAACTGCCTCGAGGTCGCGCTGTCCGGCTTCGCGGCGTCCGCGAGGTAGATGAGGGGGACAAGCTGGTTGCCCCAGACCTGCTGCTCGCCGCGCTTGTAGTGCTTTACCGGCTCGAGCAGGCCGACGAGCGTCCTGAGGGAGGATACTCCGGGCGCGTCGAGGTTGGCGCCGACCAGGTGGCGGAGCATGACCGCCTCGTTGCGCTCGTGGAGCGAACCGGCCTCGTCAAGGCTGGCGCTCACCGCCGCCAACCTGCGGTACATGTCGGGGACGTCGCGGACGCCGGCGGGCGACCAGAGGCGCTCAGCGATCGCCGCCGCGCGCGGCCAGATCCTTGAGTCGATCGTCTCGGGCGTGACCCATTCCCCCCACATGGTCGCCTCGCCCCCGAGGACGTGGGAGCGCTGGGCGGGCGTAAGCTTGGCCGGGTCCGGGATCGGGTCGACCAGGTAGTGCTCCGAGGCCGGCAGCATGAGGTCGATGTAGTACCCGTTCGAGAGGATGTCATCGAACCCGAGGGCCGCGGCCTCCGCGGCCGCCCCGGTTCCGCGCCAGGAATGGATCACGCAGTCGTGCGGCAGCTCGGGGCTCATGATCTCGTCCCAGCCGACGAGCCGCTTTCCCTTGCCATGCAGCATCGCGGCGATCCTCCTGTTGAAGTAGGCGTGGAGCCCGGCGTTGTCCCGCAGCCCGTGGTCGCGGATGAAGGCCTGGATCCTCGGATTGGCGTTCCACTGGACGCCGTTGTTCTCGTCCCCGCCGATGTGGATGAACCTGTCGGGGAACAGGTCCGACATCTCGCCCAGGAAGTCGCCGAGGAGGGCGTAGGTCGCCTCGTTCGTGGGATCGAGCACCGGGTTGAACACGCCCCAGCGGCGCTCTATCGAGTAGGGGCCCGGCATGCTGGCCAGTTCCGGATGGGAGACCAGCCAGCTCGTCGAGTGGCCCGGTATGTCGAATTCGGGGACGACCCGGATGCCGCGCTCCGCGGCGTACGCGACGATCGCGCGCATCTGCGCCTGCGTGAAGTACAGGCCGTCCGAGCCCTTAACCTGGAGCTCGGGATGGGTCACGCTCTCGATGCGGAAGCCCTGGTCGTCGGTAAGGTGCAGGTGCAGCACGTTCAGTTTGACGGCCGCCATCGCGTTGAGATTGCGCTCGATGACCTCGACCGGCTCCCAGTGGCGGGCGACGTCGATCAGCAGGCCGCGCCAGGGAAACCGGGGCTCGTCCCGAACGGAGACGACAGGGATGCTCCAGCCCCCCTCGCCCCGCTCGGGAAGCTGCAGGAACGTCTCCAGCCCGCGCAGGGCGCCGGTGGACGTCGCAGCCCTGAGCACGATCCGCGACTGGCCGACGTCGAGCGAGTAGGACTCGTCCTCGGAAAGGGACGGGATGCCGGCCCCGGGCGCCTTGCACTCTATCGAGAGCCTGACCGGATCGGCGCCGGCCCTCCCGCCGATTCGGCTCCTCCACCGGGCCGCCGCGCGCGCGATCGCGGCGTCAAGGCGCGGGTCGGAAGGCCCGGGCGCCGACGCGAGAAGCGTCCCGGAGACCGCGATCCTCCCGGGCGACACCCGCGCCTCGGAGGGCGCCGGCATGACGTCGAGCGGCTGCGCGGCGCCGCGCGCGGGCGCGGCCGCCGCCGCGAAGGCCGCCGCCGCGCTAAAGAGGCAGATCGCGGAGGAATTCATCGGGGGTGAACCGCTTGAAGGCCTCGATCGCCTCGTATTCGGCGAGTCCCAGGGCGTTGTAGGTGTCGGCAAGGCGCCGGCTGCGGTCCTCCGAGCGCTGCCAGAACTCGCGCCGGTCGTCGCCAAGGAAGAGCGCCATGTCCTTTTGCGTCTCGTGGCAGAAGATCGCGCGCCGGCGCCGGAGCACCTCCTGCGGGCTGAGGGGGACGGCCAGGTCGATCTCGTCCGCCGACCATTCCGACCAGGCTCCCCGGTAGAGCCAGAGCTCGGTCTCGCGGACCCAGGGCTCAGCGGACGACCTGGCGAGCGCGTCGCGCAGGGCGTGCAGGCACAGGCGGTGCGTGCCGTGCGGGTCGTCCAGGTCGCCCGCCGCGAACACGAGGTGGGGCCGGACGGAGCCCAGGAGGTCCCTCATGAGGGCCCCGTCCTCCTCGCCAAGCATCCTCCGGCGGCCGGGGCTCGTGTGGTAGAACGGAAGGTCGAGGAAGTGAAGCCGCGCCGACGGGACCCCGCAGACCCGGGCGGCCGCGAGCACCTCCTGCCGGCGCACGAGGCCCTTCCAGTGCAGGATCTCGGGGGTTCCCGGCAGCGAGCCGCTCGACTCGTGCACGGCGTACAGCGCGCGGAGCCTTTCCGCGCCGGCGGCGCTCGTGAGCCCCGCGTCGCCCGCGAATCGCAGCGCGCGCATGAGGGCCTCATCCGAGACCGCGTGGGCGCCGGAGACCTGGTAGGCGATGTGCACCTCGTGCCCGTGCTCGACCAGTCGGCAGAGGGTTCCGCCCATCCCGATCACGTCGTCGTCCGGGTGAGGGGACACGACCAGGACGCGCTTCGGAAACACGCCGGCCGACGCCGAGCGCAGCGGGCGCACCGGGGCGTCGCCGGGCTTCGTGCGCTTGGGGTCGCGGCCGCCCGGCCAGCCGGTGATCGTGTGCTGGAGCTGGTAGAATCCCGCGAGGTTCACCTCGTATGCCGAGCCGTGGATCCGGAGCAGGTCCTGGAGGCCGGCCTCGTTGTAGTCGTCGTCGGTCAGCTTGAGCACCGCCTTCTTCCTCAGCTGCGAGAGCCAGATGATGGCCCGGCGCATCATGCTCGGGTCCCACTCGAGCCCCTGGTCGCCCAGGGCCCCGATCAGCCACGGCGTCCTGATCCGCGTCAGCGCCCCGGCAGCGGCGGCGTCGATGACGAATTGGACCTGGTCATGCTCCTGCAGGAACGAGGCGGTCACCTGCGCCGTGACGGGCCCCTCGGTCGCCGCGCGCACGATCTCGGCCTTGTGCTGGCCCCAGGCCATAAGAACGATGCGGCGCGCGCCGAGGATCGTCTTGACCCCCATCGTGATCGCGCGCCGCGGGGTGTTCTCCTCGCCCCCGAACTCCTCGGCGGCGTCGCGCCGGGTGATGGCGTCCAGGGTCACCAGGCGCGTGCGGGAGCGCCGCGCGCTTCCGGGTTCGTTGAACCCGATGTGGCCCGTGCGGCCGATCCCGAGGATCTGGATGTCGATCCCGCCCGCCGCCTGGATCTTCTCCTCGTACTCCCGGCAGTGCGCGTCGAGACCGGAGACGGGGACGGTTCCGTCGGGCACGTGGGCGTTGGCCGGCGGCAGGTCGATCTGGTCGAAGAGGTGCGCCTCCATGAAGTGCCGGTAGCTGCGCGCGTCCGACGGCTGCATCGGGTAGTACTCGTCCAGGTTGAAGGTGACGACATTCGCGAAGGAGAGGCCCTCCTCCCGGTGCATCCTCACGAGCTCGGCGTAGAGGCTGAGCGGGGTCGAGCCCGTCGCGAGTCCCAGCACGGCCGGCCGGTTCCCCTGGCGCCTCGCCCGGATGAACGCCGCGACCTCGCGCGCGACGGCAACGGAACCCTCTGAGCTCGTCGGATACACGGCCACCGGAACGTGCTCGAATCGGCTGGGGGTTGCTGGCGTTGGACCAGTCATTGGGGCCTGCGCTTGTTAGGTTCGGGTATCTGGAGAACCGCAGCGATGATATTCGCGTCGGCACCGTTAAAAAATGGCAGAAATGACTATGTTTTTAACAACGCTGCTACTCGGCGCGGGGCGGCCCGGGGCGGAGCGGGCTCTTGACGCTCCCTGTCCGATCATGCCGAATTGGCGCCGTGGCCTCCCCTCCCGTCGTCAGGTCGGCGAAGCCAGCCTGGGCGGACCCCAAGGTCGCCGGCTCGGCTGGGTTGGTCCTCGCCGCGGTCCTTCTCTGCTACCTACCTGCGCTCGGCGGCGGCTTTGTCTGGGACGACGACGCCCATGTCACCAAGGCGGGCCTGCGCTCGCTCCACGGGCTGTGGCGGATCTGGTTTGAGCCGGGCGCCACCCAGCAGTACTATCCGGTCCTCCACAGCGCCTTCTGGATCGAGCACCGGCTCTGGGGGGACTCCGCCCTCGGCTACCACCTCGCGAACGCGGTGCTCCACGCGGCCGCCGCGTGGCTGCTGGTGCTCGCCCTTCGCAGGCTCTCGTTCCCCGCCCCGGTCCTCGCGGGCCTGCTGTTCGCCCTGCACCCCCTCTGCGTCGAGTCTGTGGCCTGGATCTCCGAGCAGAAGAACACGCTGTCGGCGGTTTTCTACCTGGGCGCCGCGCTCGCCTACCTGCGCTTCGACCGGACGCGCCGAAGGGGCGCCTACGCGTGCGCGCTCACGCTCTTCGTCCTTGCCCTGCTGACGAAGACCGTGACCGCCACTCTGCCGGCGGCCCTCCTCGTGGTCCTCTGGTGGCGCAGGGGCCGCCTCGGCTGGCGGCGCGACGCGGCGCCGCTCCTGCCGTGGCTTTGCGCAGGGGCCGCGTGCGGCCTCTTCACCGCCTGGGCCGAGAGGAGGCTCATAGGCGCCGAGGGCGCCGATTTTGCGCTCACCGCGCTCCAGCGGGCGCTGCTTGCCGGCAGGGCGGTCGTTTTCTACGCCTCCAAGGTCGTCTGGCCGGCCAACCTGACGTTCATCTACCCGCGGTGGACGATAGACCCGCGGGACGCCGGAGCGTACCTTTACCCGACAGCCGTCCTGGCGCTCCTTGGGGCCCTCGCTCTCATCGCCCGGAGGCGGCGCGGGCCCCTTGCGGGCTTCCTCTTCTTCGCCGGGACGCTTTTCCCGGCCGTCGGCTTCGTCAACGTCTACCCGTTCCTGTTCTCGTTTGTCGCGGACCACTTCCAGTACCTGGCCTCCATCGGGATCATCGTTCCCGTGGCCTGGTGCCTCGACCGGGCCGCCTCCGGGATCCCGGCGGGCGCGCGGGGCCGGGCCTGCCTGCTGCTGGCCGCGCCGGCGGCGCTTGGCGCCCTGTCGTGGAGGCAGTGCCGGGTCTACCGCGACGCGGACACGCTCTACCGCGCCACCCTTGCCCAGAACCCCTCGGCCTGGCTTGCCCACTACAATCTGGCGGTCCTGCTGGGCAGGGACCCGCACCGGCAGCAGGAGGCCGTTTCCGAGTACGAGGCCGCGCTCAGGCTAAAGCCGGACCATTGGGCCGCGCACAACAACCTGGGCGGCGCCCTCCTGAGGATGCCCGGCCGCTCGGCCGACGCGGTCGCCGAGTTCGAGGCGGCCATCCGGCTCAATCCCGGTTTCGCCGACGCGCACAACAACCTCGGCATCGCCCTGGGCCGAATTGCCGGGCGGCTGCCCGAGGCCATCTGGCACGTGCGGGAGGCGCTTCGGATCCAGCCCGACAACGACGTGGCGCACTTCAACCTCGGAAACCTTCTCATGCTGCAGCCGGGGTCATCGAGCGAGGCGATCGCCCAGTACGGGGCCGCGCTGCGCCTCGCGCCCGACAATCCCGAGTACCACCTCAACCTGGCAAACGCCCTCGCGTTCGCGCCCGGGCGCCTGGCCGACGCGGTTGCCGAGTACCGGGAGGCGCTCCGCCTGAGGCCGGACTACATGAAGGCCCACAGCGACCTGGGAGCGGCCCTGGCGCGCATGCCGGGCCGCGCCTCCGAGGCGATCCCGGAGTTCGAGGCCGCGGTCCGGCTTGCACCCGGGAACGCCCAGGTCCACGCAAACCTTGCCAACGCCCTGGCGAAGGTTCCAGGACGGGCTGCGGACGCGCTCGCCGAGTATTCGAGGGCCCTGCAGATCGACCCAGGGGACGCGCAGATCCACCTCAACCTGGGAGTCGCCTTGTCGGCTGTCGCCGGGCGCATGCCGGACGCCGTCTCGGAGTTCAGGTCGGCCGTCCGGCTCGATCCCGGCTCCGCCGCGGCGCACTATTGCCTGGCCGTCGGCCTCATGGGGACCGGGGGCGCCCGCCGCGAGGCGGCCGAGCACCTCGAGCGGGCGCTGGCAATCCGGCCCGACTTTGAACAGGCGCGCAGGATGCTGGCGACGATGGGGGAGGCGGGCCGCTAGGGGGCCCGCCGCCGGCCCCGGGGGCGCCGGGCCGGGTCGGGTTGACACCCCGCCGAGCGTTGGGGCAGGCTCGGTACCCTCCAGTGCCAGCTGAAGCCCCATTGACACCCGAGAGTCCCGAAGGGCTGGAGCTTCCGGCTCCGCGGGCTTGGCCTTACCAGATCGCGCTGGCCGTCAGCGTCCCCGTCGCCCTCTTCCTGGCGCTCGAACTGGGGCTGCGCATGGCGGGCTTCGGCAGGCCCGCGGCCTTCCTGATCCCCGACGACAAGCCAGGCTACTTCAGGACAAATCCCGACTTCGCGCGCCTCTTCCTGCCGGGAAGCTTCGACCTGAGGCCCCTCAACTTCCGCGTCTCCGAGCGCAAGGCCCCGGGCACGGTCCGTATAGTGATTCTCGGCGAGTCGGCGGCCCAGGGGGTCCCCGTGCCCAGCTTCGCGTTCGCACCGCAGCTGCGGGCCCAGCTGCGGGCGCGTTACCCGGGAAGGGAATTCGAGGTGATCAATACCGGAATCGTCGCGATCAATTCCCATGTCGTCTACCAGATCGCCCGGGAGCTCGCCCGGTTCGAGCCGGACCTGTTCGTCGTCTACATGGGCAACAACGAGGTCGTGGGGCCCTACGGCCCGGGCTGCGCCTATCTTTCCCAGATGCCGCCCCTCTGGGTCATCCGGGCGAGCGTATTTGTCCGCTCGACACGGATGGGGCAGCTGATCGGCGCGATAGCCGGCAGGATCTCCTCGGGCGGCCGGCGCCCCGCGGAGTGGGGAGGCATGTCCATGTTCATCGACAACGCGGTGGCGGGGGACGATCCCCGCCTCGAGACCGTGTTCCGGAACTTCGAGGAGAACCTGCGCGGCATCGTCAGGGCGGCGTCAGGCGCGGGGGCGAAGACCATCCTCTGCACGGTGGTGGCAAACCTGAAGGATTGCCCGCCGTTCCTCTCCCGGCACCGCCCGGGCCTGTCCGGAGCCCAGCGCGCGGCCTGGCAGGCGGCGTTTGACGAGGGGTGCATCGCATGGCGCCTCGAGGAGAACGACCGGGCCCGCAAGAGGCTCAACGAGGCGCTGAGGATCGACCCGCAGTACGCGGACACCCATTTCATGCTCGGGTCCCTCGACCTGCGGGCCGGCGACACCGAGGCCGCCAGGCGCCACCTCGTCGAAGCGCTGCACTGGGATGCGCTCAGGTTCCGGCCCGACCCGAGGGTGAACGAGATCGTGCGCAAGGTCGCCCGCGAGAGCCGGAGCGGAGTCCGCCTCCTGGACGCGGCGGTGGCGATGGGCTCGGACCCGTACTCGAGCGCGCCGCCGAGCGGCAGGGAGATCCTCTTCGAGCACGTGCACTTTGACTGGCCGGGCAGCTTCCTGCTGGGAAGGATGATGGCGCAGAGCGCCGCCGAGGCGGTCTTCGGCGCCGGGCAGGGCGACTCGGGATGGCTTGACTCGGCCGCGTGCGCGAAGGCGCTCGCGTACACGCGCCACGAGCGGCTCCCCATGCTGCTTAGGATCGACGTGCTGACCCGGAAGGCGCCGTTCACGAACCAGCTGACGTATGTCGACGACGAGGCCAGGATGGCCCGGGAAATCGAGGCCGCCGCGCAGGACGCCAGGAGGCCCGAGACCATCAGCGAGGCCGGGGAGGTCGCGACGGCGGCCCTCCAGCGCGATCCGAACAATCCCGCCCTGGCGGGCATCCTCGAGGGCGTCGATCTCGACACCGGCGACGCCGCCGGGGCCCTCATGTTCGCGCGGCGCGCCGTGCAGCTGCTGCCCCGCGACTACGCCCTGTCGGCCGACGAGGCATCGATCCTCATCCGCCTGGGCCGGTCGGCGGAGGCGGAGAAGGTGCTCATGGAGGCCGTCAGGTCGGGCGCAGACCTGGACCTGCTCGCGCCCGTCCTCGAGAACTACTGGACGTGGACAAAGCGCTTTGACGAGGGCGAACAGTTCCTCGAGCGGGCGATCGCCGGCCACCCGGCGGACCGGCTGCTTCGCCTGTACCGCGGGGGCCTCATGCGCTCCTCAGGCGACATCCCGGGTGCCGAGAGGGAATACCGGGCGGTTCTCGCTGAGGATCCCTCGAATGAGGACGCGCTGGAGGCCCTCGTGGGCCTCCTGGTCCAGGTGGGGAAGGACAGCGCCGCCGAGAACCTGAGCCTCGCCGAGGGCGACTTCCAGCCGAGGAACGAGGCCAACAACCTGCGGGCTGCGAAGATCTGCGAGGCGCGGGGCGACGAGCTGCGCTCGGCCCACTTCCTTGAGGGCGCGGAGCGAAGCGGCGCGGTGAACGCCACGTTCGAGCTCACGCTAGCCCTCAAGCTTTACCGAGCCAAGCGCATGGGCGAGATGATGACCCACCTTGCCGAAGCCCGGAGCCTCTCGAAGTTCGAGGGCAACCCGGTTGTCACGGGGCGGATCGAGCGCCTCATCGCGCAGGTGCGCCGGGAATCCCCGTAGCGCGGACGCCAGCTCAGAACAGGGTGTAGATGAACGGCGCCACGCCGGAGCCGCCGAGCACGGCGAGGAAGCCGACCAGAATCAGCATGATGATGATCGGCGTGAGCCACCATTTCTTGTTGTGGAGGAGAAACCCGAGGAACTCGGCAAGCGGCCCCCTCTGCCTCCCTCCGGCATGCCTCGTAAACGCGCCTTTTTCCGGTTCAGCCATCCTTAGTACTGTTGAAAATAGCTCTCGGGCGGCCTCGCGCCGCCCCGGGCGGTCCAGTAGCTTCGCGCCGCCGGATCGAATCGCCGCAGGAGCGGATCGTGGCCGAGCAGGCGCATTGTCAGGCCGATCGGCGTCAGCGCAAGGTAGTAAACGAGCGCCAGGACGATGCGGGAGACGGCGAGGCCTATCGGGTAGGTCGCGAAGCTCGTCGCAAGGTAGGCGCACCGCAGGAGGCGCCTGCTGAGCAGGCCCGCGAGCGGAACGGCTGCGGCCAGGGCCCAGGCCGCCTCCGCGCCCGCGTGCCGGCCACGGGACCACGATCGCCATCCCAGCAGGCCGAGCAACGCGAGCCAGGCCAGCGCGAAGACGAGCAGCTGGCGGCCGCTGGGGTTCCTGTTTATGCGGATGAGGGACATGCTTCGGGGCTCGTCTGGCCGGGCGGCGATCGGCGGGTGCGGATGGGCCCTCAGTCGTTTCCGTACCGGCCCAGGTAGGCCTCAAGGTTCGGCCGGGCGCCCGCCGGCTGCTCGGCCTTCAGCAGTAGGAGGTCGTCGATAACCAGCACGTCGATGTCCGTGGCCATGAAGCAGCGGTAGGCGTCGGCGGGCGTGCACACGATGGGCTCGCCGCGGACGTTGAAGC
>CAZCAJ010000033.1:4771-43668 GCA_964496645.1 uncultured Opitutaceae bacterium | reverse complement strand
CCTTGGCTTTGTAGGAGGTAAAAGAGCGAAGGAAATTACGAGTATTTGTTACCATGCTTTGAATGCGCCTGACATTTGATAGTTTGTCAAGCATTGCGACGTGTCCCGGAGGGCAACTCGAGACCGTGCCTTGCAAATACGACGCGCTTGGCACTGACGTGCCTCCGCTAATTCGAGCCTCTTAGAGAGTCGGTCTGGTGCATTTTGGTCATACAGGCCGGAATTACCTCTAGAGAGCCGTGCTCCTGTAGGGTAGGTCCTTGTGCGTGGGCATCGTGTGGAAAGGGATTACCAGGCTCACCTCGGCATGTGTTTCGAGTAGGACCACTCTTGGGACAGTGGCTCACCCTCGGCTTTTGCGGGTCGAGACCGACCGGTGATTCACTGAGGGATCAAGGGTGAATCTCGATGGTATTGACAAAAGCGTCTTTTGGTAATACCCACCTGATTGTGCAAACATTGACACTCAAACTTTCCACTGACACGGCCGCCCGACTGGAGCGCATGGCTACGCGCCGCCGCACTACCAAGTCCGCCGTTATGCGTGAGGCTTTAGAGGACAAGCTTCGCGCGTCTGCCAACGAGCCTTCGGTGTATGACCTGATGAAGGCTTCCATTGGGTCTATCGATAGCGGGATTCGGGATCTTGGCCACAACCCCGTTCATCTGAAGGGATTTGGGCTAGAATGAATGTCGTATTGGCCGACACGGGCGCCCTAGTGGCGCTCCTCGACCGGCGAGAGAGGTTTCACGCCTGGGCGGTAGAGCAGATCCGCACAATACGGCCTCCTTTAGTGACCTGCGAGGCGGTGCTGGCCGAACTCTGCTTTCTTCTTTCCGATGTACCTAGAGGGATTGTTTCGGTGCGAGACAACTTCACATCCGGAGCCTGGGTCGTGGATTTTTCTCTCAAGGCAGAGCATGAACGGGTGTTTGCATTGATGGGTGTCTATTCAAATCAACCCATGTCCCTTGCCGATGGATGCCTTGTCCGGATGTCCGAACTGCGGGCCGATTCCAGAATATTCACGTTAGATCGGCATTTCCAAGTTTACCGACGGAACCGCCGCCAGGTAATCCCATTGATCACACCGCTGGAGGCCTGACGGCCTCTTGAGGGCAGGCTGTCGAGCCTGATCGGATTAGGCCAAGGCGACAGAGTGGCTTTCTTCATTCGCTCGGCCTCGATTCTGCGAGGTTCGACAATGTCCCCCAATGGCCCCTCTTTCAACCAGCCGCCTGGTCACGCCACCGTCATCTAATGATATCTGCGCCCAGCCACGATGTGATTCCCCCACTGGCCGAAGACAAACACCTCAGGAGGCTTGGGAAGCGTAGGCGCTACACTCTCCGGCAGCGAAATGGGACTAAAATAGCTGGGAAGTAGCGCATCACTTCAGAATCGGCATTGAGGGCGGCAAATGGTTCCAGATCTGCATCGGTCCAGTCTCGCAGAATCAGTCGCTCAGTTTCGATCGCTTTCAAGGGTGTGTGAGGTCGCTCTCACACCCACTGGTGAAAATTAGCCGTTTTTCAACACCCAGTTGGCGCGCGGAGTGTTCTAAAAGGACCAATAAAGAGAACGGTGCCCACGAAATAATCCCTAGGGTGGAATCCCTTGTGGATAGCACAGGCCAACATGGCCCAAAAGGGTGTTGAAAAAATACCGCGACTCCTTTCGTTACCTTTCGACCGTGCATTTGGCCCACGAATTCCTTATCCCGGTGCTCTGGCTGGCCTGGGCCTTCGGCTGGCTTGCGAGCAGCCAATGGTCGAGTCCGGAGAAACGCAGCCAGACTTTGCGCGAAAGGCGCTTCCATCTGGCGGAGATGGCGGTGGCGGTCGGGCTGTTTTCCTTCCCGGTACTCGGCTATGGCTGGCTCGGAAGGCGGATTCTTCCTAGGACGGAGGCTTTCTTTGTGATTGGGGCGGCCCTGCTGGTCATCGGCCTGGGTTTTACCGTCTGGGCGCGCCTGAGCCTCGGTCGGAATTGGAGCGGCTACGTCACTCTCAAGGCCAGCCACCGGCTCGTCAGGTCCGGCCCCTATGCCCTGGTTCGCCACCCAATCTACACCGGACTCCTCTGCGCCATGCTAGGCACCACGATAGCGATCGACGAATGGCGTGCCGTCCTCGCCCTGATCATCGCGACGGAGACCCTTGTTCGGAAACTGCAGCTCGAGGAGCGGTGGCTGGCCGAGGAATTCGGAAGCGAATATGCGACCTACCGAAACGGGGTCAAAGCGCTCGTTCCTTGGCTGATTTAGCCCCGCATGGAAGGCGATGGATACTACTACAACGCCAGGGGGTTCCGCGGCTTGTTGCGGGTCTAGCAAAATGTCGAAGAACTCGACTCTGGCCGGTTGAATGCTGGAGTGTGCTAATGAGGGCGGAAAAGGATGGCCAGCCACCCGGCGAAATCTACGCATTCATTTGATTCTATCCCGCGGCAATCAATGGGCAGATGCCCAGATCGAGAATTTCCCGTGACTCGGGAGGATAGCATCCTTCCAGCCGATCCCACTGTGCCTGAGAGTTGATGAAAACAGTGACGCCATCCCCCACAAGCTGCAGGTGTGCCTAAATGGGTCCCTTTAGCGGACATCAAATCGGCACACTCATTTTCGGCTCTCAGTCTCGAGAGGCAGCTCACCAGTCGGTCATCTTCACGATTGCGATGAAGCCTTCAATTGTTGCTCTCTGCATTGTGTCTGGAGTCGGCGTTCTGAGCGCACAGACACCTGTATGGGAGCCATCGCCGGGACATACGCAGGTGCCGATATGGCCGGGGACGGTGCCTGACGCTCAGCCGGTTCCGGGGCTAGAGGACGCCACGACGACGGAGACCGAGTCACTGGTGGCTGGAAGGCCTTGGGTTTGGGTTACCAACGTCTCGAGGCCTACGATGACGGTCTATTCGCCTAATGGGAACAGTTCGGGTGCTGCGATCGTCGTGTTTCCCGGCGGAGGGTACATCGGGCTGGCGATCGACCTTGAAGGCACGGAGGTTTGCGACTGGCTCTCGTCCCGTGGGATTACTGCCGTTCTCCTGAAATACCGCGTGCCGTATTCGGGGCAATACTGGGACAATAAAACAAAGCGCGAAACCGAGCCAAGGGCGCAGACGGCATTGGAGGATGCGCAAAGGACAGTGGGTTTAGTGCGCTTTCATGCTGCCGAGTGGCATATCGATCCGAACAAAATTGGGGTACTCGGGTTCTCCGCAGGCGGGTATCTTGTGGCGCAGGTAAGTACCCATTTCGGACAGCGTCTGTACCCGGTTGTCGATGCCTCCGACAAGGAAAGCTGCCGCCCGGATTTCGCGGCGGCCATCTATCCCGGGCATCTATCACTTGCTGATGATAGCCTCGGGCTAAATCCTGATATTGATGCTCATATCACTCTCCAAACTCCACCTACGTTTTTGGTGCAAGCTGAGGACGACCATGTTGATCGTGTAGAGGACTCGCTGTCTTACTATGCCGCGCTGAAGAGGGTTGGTGCGCCTGTGGAGATGCATCTGTATGCGAAGGGAGGGCATGCTTTCGGGCTGCGGCCCACAAAGCAGGCAATAACGCTGTGGCCTAGGTTGATGGAGACCTGGTTGGTGTCGATTGGGATGAATTCGCAGTAAGCGCGCACGGAGCGCGCACCAGAGCGCCGTCGTTGCAGCACACGCCTTAGCGTTGCCCGTACGCTGGGGCGAAGGGTCACAGGTGTCCAAGAAAGGACCCTTTCAAACACCCGCCGGATAATTGCAACCGCCCGATGATCCGCGCCCAGTCTCGACGTGATTCCGCCACCAGCGAAAAACCAACACCCCAGGGGGCTCGGGAAACGCGGGCGCTTCACTCTCCAGCAGCGAAATTGGACTGAATTAGCGCATCATTTTGGTCATCCGCCGCATTACCGTAGGCGACCGAGTGACTTTTTCGCACTAATCCAGTGGTTCGTGCAAGTGGGCAGCGAGAAACTCGTAGACAACGCTGCGGGGCGCTGCATGGAAGACCTCTATCCGGCCCGCGTTGTGCCGAAAAACTATGCGGTGCTCACCTACGCGCAGCCGCGACAGGCCTTCAAGGCTGCCCTGAAGGGGCGTCGTGTCGCCGCGTCCATGGGCCAAACCTAGGATGGCGGCCTTCATTCGCCTGCGGGGTTCCGGCGAAAGGGCCCCCTGGTATTCGCGCACCTGGTCCGCGACGGTGACTCTAGTCAGCAAGAGAGGGGGCGGGATGAAACTTGAGCTTGCCGGCACGAAGGAGCCTGAACTGGCGCGTGAAATCCGCGTCGGCAAGCAACTCCATGGATTCCAGGATGCCGCCCAGACGCGCAGCAGAAATGACATGCACGACGGGGCGATCGTGGCGGGTGACGGTGACAAGCGCACCACTCTCGGCGGCACGGATGGCTGCTGCCGTCTCCCGCTGGAGGTCCTTAATGCTGTATGTATCCTTCATCGTGAAAAGGTGTATTTTAATCGAGCGCATGTCAGGATCGTCGAAGTTGCCCGACAGGCTGCGCACTTCAAGAACAGCATCGGCAGGGAAGGGGTCCCGCCCGGACCGAGATAGTTCACGAGCATGTCTTTCCTCGGAGCCCGCCGTTTGGAAATCCATCCCTTAATGGACGCCGGCGAGGTGACCTCAACCCGGGATTGGCCGCTGCGAGCTATCACTTTGTGGGGAGACGGAACCGTAGCTAGGGCGGTTCCGGGCACTGCTGGGCTTGGAGATCGGCAAGTGTTTTCGTGGACGCGGGCGCATGCACGAAACGCCGGGTGGCGATTCCTCGCCGGGCCCTGCGCCCGATCCGCCTGGGAGCGAGGTGGCATTGTTCTTAAGGTGGCCCGGGAAGAACATTTACTCCCGCTCCGGCTTCCGATAGACGCCGTTCCGGCAAATCCAGGTTCCTTCCGACCATGAAGAAACGGATAAATATGCACTCCGCCGCCACGGCGCTTATCTGCCGCGGCTTTTGCGCTTCATGCCTGATGCTCTCGCCGTCGGCGTTTGGCGGTCCGGCCCGCGGGTTGACGGTCGCCGTCGGCAGGACGGTCGAGATTACCAGTTCGAAACGGTACTGCTGGTATCCCACAGTCCATCGCTTTTCCACGGGCGAGATTCTGGTCACGATGAGGATGAGCCCCGACGAGGTGCACCCAGAGGGGGAATTCTCCGCCTATTGCATCTCGGTAGACGGGGGGCAAACCTGGAGCCAGCGATACACGATGGGCGCGGGAGCCAATGTGGACGCCGCCTACACGCAGGAGCCGCCC
The DNA here is from genome assembly GCA_964496645.1 of uncultured Opitutaceae bacterium. Classification (GTDB taxonomy): domain Bacteria; phylum Verrucomicrobiota; class Verrucomicrobiia; order Opitutales; family Opitutaceae; genus Palsa-1447. Next base: position 38,393 of record CAZCAJ010000033.1, on the reverse strand, counting down.
CCCGACGGCACCTTTCTGTCGCTGGGTGCCGGATATGGTTCTCCTCTCGCGCATCCGCCCGGCCAAACGCGGGAGTTTCATGTTACGGTCACAAGATACTCGCGCGGAGGGATGGAAAGCACCCAGATCAGGGACGCCGTTCTCCGACTCCGCGCACCGGTTCAACTGGAGCCGATGATGCTATTCGATCTCGCCACCAGGGACACCTCCAAGCTGGAGACAGCGCCGGAGGCCACTCCGTTTGGAGCGATCATCGACGGTCTGAACGGGGACTTGCTAACGACCGTGTACTGCAAGGCGCAAGTAGACGGGCGGCAGCAATTGCTTCTGGTTCGATCAAGGGACCACGGCAAGACCTGGGACGAATATGGCTTGATCGCCGGATTGGCGGTCGGTGAAAGACCTACGAGCTGGATGGGCGATGAAGGCCCTGACGAGGCAGCCATCGTCCGGTTGGCCGACCAGCGCCTTTACGCGATCTTCCGGACAGGCGGAAACGCTCTCATGGGGCAGAGTTGGTCGTCGGACGACGGCCTGACATGGACTCGGCCCGTGTCGATTGGCTTCAAGGGAGTCGCGCCGCACCTTCGGAGGCTGAGCAACGGCATCCTGGTCTGTACCACGGGCCGGCCGGGACCCGTCACCATTCTGTTCAATGCGGATGGGCGCGGCGAGAGCTGGTCCGACGCGACCGAGGTGTTCAGGGGGAAGAGCACATGCTATTCGGACGTAATCGAAGTGGGGCCAGGCAAGCTCCTGGTCGTCTACGACGGCGTGCCGTACGGCCCGCACCAGATCCCGTATTCCGACCGGGGCGCCAAGAACACGATCTATGGGACGTTTGTCGAGATTCAGTAGCGCGGGGCGGAGGATGCCGATCTGCGCGGCGGCGGCGGTCCTGGGGCCGGGGAGCATGCTCTCATCAGTGGAAGGGGTCGGCGCGCTTCCGCAAGGGTAGCCGGAAGGGGAGGGGCAGGAAAGGCTATTCCCGGAGTCACCCGCACCATGCGCTCACGGGCGCACGCCCTGCCGGCGGGCGCAATTACGCGGCCAGGACGGGGCCCCCAAGGCCTAGGAACGCCGGCCGCTCGGGACCGGTGCGACCCGCCCGCCGCCCCGGGCAGGACCCCCTCCAGCGACCGATCGGGGTCTCCCCAGCAAAAAAGATTCCCACCCAGCAACTTGACACTCCCCGAATAATGAATCTTCCATGTGGGGCCAATGAGGACGAACGAGGTTCCACCGCCCTTCGAAGCGCCGATCCGCGGCGAGTTCCCTGGGGGAACCTCGTCCATGCGCGACAGGGAGCCATCCGTGGCGGAGACTCGATGATCGGCGCTGGGATCCGCGACGGTGGCATGGGCTCGCTGGAACAAGCCGAGGCGGGGACCCAGGCATCGGGCTCAACTCAGGCAGCCGGAACATTCATGAAGACGCTTTTCATGCAGGCCCCGTCGTACGACGGCTTCGACGGCGGCGCAGGGTCGCGCTACCAGGCGAAGCGCGAGGTCCGCTCGTTCTGGTACCCGACGTGGCTCGCGCAGCCGGCGGCGCTGGTGCCCGGCAGCCGCCTGCTCGACGCGCCGGCGGAGGGGCTTTCGGTGGAGGCGTCGCTCGCCGTCGCGCAGCAATACGACCTCGTCATCATCCACACGAGCACGCCGTCGTTCCCGACCGACGCGCTGTTCGCGCAGCAGCTGAAGGAGCGAAAGCCCTCGGCGCTGGTCGGCATGGTCGGCGCGAAGGTCGCGGTCGATCCCCAGGACTCCCTGGCGGCCACCCAGGCTATCGACTTCGTGTGCCGCGAGGAGTTCGACTTCACCTGCAGGGATGTCGCCGAGGGCAAGCCGCTTGCGCAGATCCGGGGCGTGAGCTACCGAGCGGCGGACGGCTCCATCAAGCACAACGAGCCGCGGCCGACCCTCGAGAACATGGACGAGCTGCCCTTCGTGGCGCCGATCTACAAGCGCGACCTGAAGATCGACAACTACTTCATCGGCTACCTTAAGCATCCGTACGTGTCCATCTACACGGGGCGCGGCTGCCGCTCGCGCTGCACGTTCTGCCTGTGGCCGCAGACTGTGGGCGGCCACAACTACCGCACCCGCTCCGTCGAGAACGTGCTCGAGGAGGTGAAGTGGATCCGCGACAACATGCCCGAGGTGAAGGAGATCATGTTCGACGACGACACCTTCACGGAGTTCAAGCCGCGCGTCGAGGAGATCGCCCGCGGCCTCGGCCGGCTGGGCGTGACGTGGTCCTGCAACGCGAAGGCCAACGTGCCGTTTTCCACGCTGAAGATCATGAAGGAGAACGGCCTGCACCTGCTGCTGGTCGGGTACGAGTCCGGCGACGACCGGATCCTGCTGAACATCAAGAAGGGCCTACGCACGGATACCGCGCGGCGCTTCAGCGACGACTGCCGCAAGCTCGGCATCAAGATCCACGGCACGTTCATCCTCGGCCTCCCGGGCGAGACGAACGAGACGATCGAGAAGACGATCGAGTACGCGAAGCAGGTCAACCCGCACACGATCCAGGTGTCGCTTGCGGCGCCGTATCCGGGCACGGAGCTCTACCGGCAGGCCGTCGAGAACGGCTGGCTCGAGGAGAACAAGGGCGTCAACCTGGTCAGCGCGGAGGGCGTGCAGCTCGCCGCGATCGGCTACCCGCACCTGTCGCGCAAGGAGATCTATCATCATCTCGAGAGCTTCTACAAGCGCTTCTACTTCCGGCCGTCGAAGATCTGGGAGATCGTGCGCGAGATGCTTATGAGCTGGGAGATGACGAAGCGCCGCCTGCGTGAGGGCGTCGAGTTCTTCCGCTTCCTGCGCGCCCACGAGGCGTGACCGACGCGCACCACCCGCGGCGCACGCGGCCGGGCATGAGGCGCCTGGCGTGGCTTGCCTGCGCTGTGGGCCTGCTGCTCGTGGGCGGGCTGGCTGCCCGTGAGGGACCGGCGCGCGCGGCCCACCTGCTGCTTGCCGCGGCGCCATTCTTCTGCGGCGCGGTCGCGGTCCTGGGCATCTGCTACACCCTCCTGGCCTGCGCGCTGATCGGGCGTTTCTTCGCGCGTCCGGCATCGGAGCCCGCGAGCTTCCCGCCGGTCACGATAATCAAGCCGCTGCACGGGGGCGAGTGGGCGTTGCTTCCCAACCTGGCGAGCTTCTGCAGGCAGGACTACCCGGGGCCGGTGCAGTTCGTGTTCGGCGCGAGGGACCCCGGGGATCCCGCGCTGACGACGGTCGAGGAGCTGCGCCGCCTGCATCCGGAGGCGGACATCACGGTGGTCGCCGATACGCGCCAGCACGGGCCCAACCGGAAGGTCAGCAACATCCTCAACATGCTGCCGCTCGCGAGGCACGATGTGCTGGTCTTTGCCGACAGCGATGTCGGCGTCGCCCCGAGCTACCTGCGCAGCGTGGTCGGCGAGCTGCAGAGGCCCGGCGTCGGGCTGGTGACGTGCCTCTACCGCGGCCAGCCCGATCCAGGATTCTGGCCGCGCGTCTCGGCGATCGCCACGAACTGCCAATTCCTCCCCAGCGTCGTGACGGGCCTCGCGCTCGGCCTCGCGCGCCCGTGCCTCGGGCAGACCATCGCGATGCGCCGCAGGACCCTCGAGGACATAGGCGGCCTGGGGCAGTTCGCCCATCAGCTGGACGAGGACAATGCGCTCGGCGAGGCGGTGCGCCTGGCCGGCGCCCAGGTGGCCGTGCCCCCGTTCGCCATCTCGCACGCCTGCGCCGAGACAAGTTTCAACAGCCTCTTCGTTCACGAGCTGCGCTGGAGCCGGACTATCCGGGCCATCAACCCCGTGGGCCACCTGGGCTCGGCGCTGACCCATCCGCTTGCGTTCGCACTGCTCGCCCTCCTGCTGTCCGGCGCCGCCCCGTGGTCGTGGCCGCTCGCCGCGGCGGCTCTGGCCGTCCGGCTCGCGCTGAAGCTGTTGTCGGAGCGCGCGCTGCGCCAGCCCCATCGCGACCAGTGGCTGCTGCCGCTCTGGGACCTGGTCTCGCTACCCATCTTCGTCGCGAGCCTCTTCTCGAGGCGGGTGACCTGGCGCGGGATCAGTTTCGACGTGGACGGCGACGGCCTCTTGTCCCCGGTCAGGGACAGGTGATGGGCCGCGCCGCGGCCTACAGGCTTGCGTGGCGATGCGGGTGCCTCAGAGGGTTGTGTGCTCATGAAGCACCTAAGCCGCATCGCGGCGCTCGCGGGACTTCTCCTGGCCCTCTGGCTTGTCTGGCGCGGCAATCCCGGGGCCGTGCTCGCGCTGATGCGGACCGCGGGATCGGGCCTAGTGCTGGCGGCGCTGGTGCACGTGCTGACCATGCTCCCCAACGCGCGGGACTGGCAGTCGCTCATCCGCGGCGCCAACCGGCCCGGCATGGGTGCGATGCTGCGGCTGGTCTGGATCCGCGAATCGGTGAACTGCATGCTGCCCGTGGCGCGGGTCGGCGGCGAGATCGTGTCGTTCCGGCTGCTGCGCCGCTGGGGCGTGGCCGCGTCGACGGCGGCGGCCAGCCTGGTCGCCGACCTGCAGCTGACGCTCATCAGCCAGCTGCTGTTTGCGATGTTCGGCGTCGGCTACCTGCTCGCGCACGCCGCTTCGAGCGCGCTTCGACTTGCGGGCGACCTCGCGTGGGGCATGGCGCTGTTTGCGCCGGTGCTGGTGCTCTTTTCCTTCGTCCAGCACGCCAGCCCCTTCGAGAGGGCCGCCCGCCTGCTCAACCGCGCGACGAGCGGCCAGCTTGCGGCGCTTGTCGGCCCGTCGGCGAAGGTCGATCAGCGCATCAAGCTGGTCTGGCGCCGGCGCGGGACCGTGCTCAGGTACCTGTTCCTCTGGCAGCCGCTCCAGTTTCTCGGGGCCTCGCTCGAGATATGGGTCGCGCTCTTTTTCCTGGGCGCGCGCGTTAGCCTGACCAGGGCGGTGGTCATCGAGTCGCTGATCCAGGCGATCAGCAGCGCGGCGTTCTTCGTGCCGGGCGGCCTGGGGGTGCAGGAGGGGGGATTCGTCCTTATTGGCGGCGCGCTCGGCCTCGGCCCGCCGACCTGCCTGGCGCTTGCCGGGGCGCGCCGCATCCGCGACCTGCTGATGTACGTGCCGGGGCTGCTTGCGTGGCAGGTCGCCGATGTCGACGCCCACGCGGGATGGGCCCAGCTGAGGCCGTCCAAGGGCGACCTGCCCGGCCCGCGATGAGCGGAGGCGCTTCATCCCGGGCGCTGGGGTTCCGCGCCCCGGGGCGCCGGGTCAAGAGATCAGGTCCGGCGGCACGTTGGCGAGGGCCTCCTCCATCGTCGTCAGGCCCGTCTTCACCTTGAGCATCGAGTCCTGGTGAAGGGTCTTCATCCCCGTCTTCATCGCGACCTTCTTGAGCTGGGCCACCTCGACCTGCCTGTTGACGGCCTCCGTCAGCTCCTCGCAGTTGACCATGAGCTCGTGGATGCCCACGCGGCCCTTGTAGCCGACGCCGTTGCACACGGGGCAGCCCTGGGGGTTGCGCTTGAAGACCTGGCCGGTCCAGCCGATCGACTTTTCGAGGAGCATCTTCTCCCTGCCCTCTGGCTCGTAGGGCACCTTGCAGTTCCTGCAGACCCTGCGGAGCAGGCGCTGGGCGCACACGCAAACGAGGGAGGCCGAGATGTTGAAGGGCTCGATCCCCATCTCGCTCAGCCGGGTGACGGTGGACGGGGCGTCGTTCGTGTGGAGCGTCGAGACGAGCAGGTGGCCCGTGAGCGCCGCCTCGCAGGCGATGGTCGCCGTCTCCTCGTCCCGGATCTCGCCCACCAGGATGACGTCCGGGTCCATCCGCAGGAAGCAGCGGAGCGCGCGGGCGAACGTGAGGCCGATCTGCCGGTTCATCTGCATCTGGTTCAGCCCCGCGAGCGTGTACTCTATCGGGTCCTCCGCCGTCTGGATGTTCATGTCCGGCGTGTTCACCTCGGCCAGCGCCGAGTAGAGGGTCATCGATTTTCCGGAGCCGGTGGGGCCGCAGTGCAGGATCATCCCGTAGGGCTGGCGGATGCATTGGCGGTACCTCTCCAGGTTCTCCTCCGAGAACCCGAGGGCGGTCAGGGGCATCGTCGACTTCTGCTTGTCCAGGATGCGCAGGACCACCTTCTCGCCGAAGTTCATGGGCCCCGTCGCCACGCGCAGGTCGATGTCGATGTTCTTCTTCGTGAACTTCTTGAAGACGATGCGGCCGTCCTGGGGAAGGCGCCGCTCGGAGATGTCCATGTTGCACATGATCTTCAGCCGCGTGACGAGCGCGTTGGCGACCTGCCTCGGAAGGCGCAGCTTCTCCTGGCAGAGGCCGTCGATCCGGTAGCGGATGAGCAGGTCCTTCTCCATCGGCTCGATGTGGATGTCGGAGGCCCCCGAGATGTACGCGTCCTCGACGACGCGGTTCGCGAGCTGGATGATGGGAGCCGAGTCCTCGCTCTCGAGCTCGGCGGCCCTGCGCTCGCCGGCCTCGGCATCGCCCTCGTATGCCGTCGTGATCACCTCGGCCACGGAGCCGATGTCGACCTCGTCGGTCCCCCCGGACGCCGACTTGGAGTCCTTGAAGAACTTCCGCAGGAGGGAGTCGAAGAGCGGGGCCGACACGACGCGGACCTCGTCGATGCTCAGGTCCGTCGCCTGGGCGAAGGCCTCGCGCTTGGCGTAGTCGAGGGGGTTGACCATGACCGCGGCCACGGAGCCGGGCCCGAGGCGCCTGAACGGGAACACCCCCTCGCGGCGGATGACCGCGTCGCCCGTCGCCTCCACGAGCTTGTCCTCGATCTCCAGGTCCTCGATCCGGCTCGCGAGCGGCAGCTCGGTGAGCCGGGCCACGAACCGCGCGGTGTCGTCCGGCCCGACCTGGAATTTCGGGTCGATCATCCGGTGGATCATGGTCGACGAGTACTCGGCGACCTCCTGGAGCAGCCCGAGGTCGGCCTCGGTGAACTCCCCCTTCGTGCCCGCGGCGGCCTCCTTGTTGAGGGTCTGGATCGCACCGAGCGTGATCGTCGTCTTGAGCGGGACCGTGAGCATCGACATCACCTCGAAGCCGGTCGTCTTCGCCATCGACGCCATGATCGGCGAGCGGCCCTCCGCGTTCCTGAAGAACGACGGCTCCCCGGTCTGGATCACCCTGCCCACGATCCCGGTGCCGACCGGGATCTTCAGGTTGAGGAGCTTCGCCCCCATCTCCCTGAACTTCGTCTCCTTCTGGCTGTCGTCGCCCCAGAGCGAGGGCGAGTAGTAGACGTGCTTGAAGACGATGTCGTTGCCCTCGAGCATGTACAGGGTCATCGACTGCGCCTGCAGCGCCTCGACCACCTTGGAGGCCGTGAGCTCGATCACCGAGGCCACGTCCTCCCTGCTCAGCGCGGGCTTGGAGATGATCTTGATCAGCAGGGAGCGCCGGAGCGCGCTCACTAGGGAGGGAGGGGCCATACTCGGGTAGATGACCGGACTGCCAGCGCAATCCAGGTGCCGCAACGAGAAACGGGGCCCCGCCGGACCCGGGGGAGGGGGGAGCCATTTCCCTTGCCTACCGGGCGCATGTGAAAAAAATCGCGCATTCCCATGGCCGATTCCGAAAGGCACCCGTTCCTCCAGGGCCTGAGCAAGCACCGGGGGGCCCCCCCGACGCTCGTCGTCATCTTCGGCGCCTCCGGCGACCTCACCGCCCGCAAGCTCATCCCGGCGATCTACAACCTGGGCTTCGACAACCTCCTGCCGGCGGACTTCCACCTGGTGGGCTACGGCCGCAAGCCGATCCCGGACGAGGAATTCCGGAAGGTCGCGGCCGGCGCGGTCAAGGAGTTCTCCCGCAGGGAGCTCGACGCCGAGGTCTGGGCGCGCGTCGCCGCCAACACAACGTATGTTACCGGTGGATACGACGAGAAGGAGGGCTTCGACCGGCTGGCCGCCCACATCCAGGGGATCGAGAAGGGCGTGGGGAGCGAGGTGCAGTCGCTCTTCTACATCTCCACCCCGCCTTCGGTCTTCGAGCCGATCATCCAGAACCTGGGCCTGAGCGGCCTCGGCGGCAGGTACCTCGGCCAAGCCCACCACTCGAAGGTCATCATCGAGAAGCCCTTCGGGCGGGACCTCGACTCCGCGCAGCGCCTCAACTCCGCGCTGAGGTCGGTCTTCGCCGAGGAGCAGGTGTACCGGATCGACCACTATCTGGGAAAGGAGACCGTGCAGGACCTCCTCGTCCAGAGGTTCGCCAACTCGATCTTCGAGCCCATCTGGAACCGCAACTACATAGCGAGCGTCCAGATCACCGTCGCCGAGGACCAGGGCGTCGGCACCCGCGCCGGCTACTACGAGCAGAGCGGGTGCCTGCGCGACATGATCCAGAACCACACGATGCAGCTGCTGGCGCTGACGGCGATGGAGGCGCCCGGCTCGTTCGAGGCAGAGGCCGTGCGGGACGAGAAGGTCAAGGTCCTCAAGGCCATCCAGCCGATCGCCCTCGGGGACGGGGGCGACGTCGCGCGCGCCCAGTACCTGGCCGGCATGGCCGGCGGCAAGGGCGTCCCGGGCTACCTCGAGGAGGCGGGCGTCGCGCGCGACTCCGCGACCGAGACCTACGCCGCGATCCGGCTCTCGATCAACAACTGGCGCTGGTACGGCGTCCCGTTCTACCTGCGCTCGGGCAAGCGCATGGCGAGGCGCGTCTCGGAGATCGCGGTCCAGTTCAAGGCCCCGCCGGGGACCATATTCGGCCAGAAGGACAACTTCGACCTGGCGGCGAACACGCTGTCGTTCCAGATCCAGCCGGACGAGGGGCTGGGCCTGATCCTGAACGCGAAGATTCCCGGCCTGGAGACCCGGACGCAGCCGGTCAAGATGAGCTTCCGCTACGCGACCACGTTCGGCTCCAACACCCCCGAGGCCTACGAGCGCCTCGTCCTCGACGCCATGATCGGCGACGGCACGCTCTTCATCCGCGGCGACGAGACCGAGACGTCCTGGAAGCTCTACACCCCCGTCCTGGATTCCTGGAGGTCGCTCGGCCGCTCGGGGATGGAGGGATACGTGGCCGGCTCGTGGGGCCCCGACGCGGCCGCCCGGCTGCTCGCCTCGCGCGGCGACACCTGGCGCCAACCCTGACCGCCGATGTCCGGGATATTCGAGGCGCTGCCCGGAATCGAGGTCCCCGTGGGCTCCATCTCCAGCGGCCTGGACCAGATGTGGAGCGGCGCGGCCGCCGACGGCCGGCCGGCGCCGCCGTCCGAGGACGCCAAGGCGATCCAGGTCAACTTCGTGCTGCTCCTCGGGCTGAGGACGGACGCCGGGGACGCCGTCCGCCAGTTCGAGACCGCCGTCCGCTTCTCCCGGAGCTACCCGTGCCGGGTGGTGGTCCTCTGTCCCCTGGGGGACGACTCCGGCGAGGCGCAGATCCGGGCCAAGGTGTACGGGGAGTGCTCCGTGGGCAGGACGAGGGACGACACCCGCTGCTGCGAGTTCGTGTTGCTGAGCTACCCGCGCGGCGCGCGGCCCTACCTCGAGAACGAGGTGTCGATCTGCCTGTCGACGGACCTGCCCATCTACTGCTGGGCCCACCGATTCGTCGACTCCTCGCGGCTGGCCGACTACCGCTACCTGCTGACGGCGGCCAAGCGCATCCTGATCGACAGCGCCACCGCGCCCGCCGGCGCGGTCAAGTACCCCTGGCCCCGGCCGGAGGCCGTCCGCGACCTGGCGTTCGCCCGCGTGCTGCCGGCGCGCCAGATGATCGGCCAGTTCCTCAGCCGGTACCCCGTGGCGACGCTGGCCGGCGGCCTGAGGTCGATCGAGATGGCGCACGGCGCGGAGGTCGAGGCGGAGGCGCGGGTCCTGCTGGCGTGGGTGACGGACCGGATGGGCGCGTGCGGGGCGGCCGGCGAGGCCGTGGACGCCAGGCTGTCCGGGGACCTGGCTCCGAAGGCATTCGCCCTAAAGTTCGCCTACGCCGACAAGAGGTTCTTCGCGTGGAACGCGGACGCCGGCTCGGCCCATGCCAGCCTTGACGCCGATTTCGGCGCCGGCCGCACGACGATGCCCGCCCCGATGGCCTTCCTGTCGCAGGAGAGCGCCCTCAGCGAGGCGATGTTCTTCTAGGGGGCCGGCTCTAGTCGGCCCTAAGCAGGACGTAGCTGCGCCGGCCCTTGCGCATAAGCAGGTACCGGCCGAAGAGCAGGTCGCCCGCGGCGACGGCGCGCGAGGCCTCCGCCACCCGGTTGTTGTTGACGTAGATCCCGCCGCCCTCGATGTCCTTGCGCGCCTGCCCCTTCGAGGAGCAGAGGCCCGCCTCGACGAGGAGCTCGACGAGGGGCCGGCCCGGTCCCTCGATCGCCGACCTGGCGATCCGGTGCGTCGGGATCTCCTCGGAGACGTCGCTGAACAGGGCCTCGGTGATGCCCTCGAGGCCGCCGCCGAACATGATCTCGCTGGCCCGGATCGCGTCCTCGCACGCGGACCTTCCATGGACGATCGTGGTCACCTCGCGGGCGAGCGCCTTCTGGGCATCGCGGGCGCCGGGGTTCGAGGCGTGGCGCGCCGCGAGGGCGTCGATCTCGGCGGCGGGCAGCAGCGTGAACTTCCTCAGGTAGTCGTCCACCATGGCGTCCTCCGTGTTGACGAAGAACTGGTAGAACCGGTAGGGGCTCGTCTTTCGGGGATCGAGCCATACCGCTCCGCTCTCCGTCTTGCCGAACTTGGTGCCGTCGGACTTCGTGATCAGGGGGAAGGTGAGGCCCCATGACGAGACGCCCAGCTTCCTGCGGATGAGGTCGGTGCCGGCCGTGATGTTGCCCCACTGGTCGGAACCGCCGATCTGGAGCTCGCAGCCGAGGGTCTTGCGCAGGTGGTAGAAATCATTCGCCTGAAGCACCATGTAGCTGAATTCCGTGTAGCTGATCCCGCCCTCGCCCTCCATCCGCGAGCGGACCCCCTCCTTGGCCACCATCGCGTTGACGGAGAAGTGCTTGCCGATGTCGCGCAGGAAGTCGAGGTAGCCGGCGCCCGCCGTCCAGGTGGCGTTGTCCACCATGCGCGCCGGGTTCGCCCCGGAGTCGAAGTCCAGGATGCGCGACAGCTGCGCCTTGATGCTCGCGAGGTTCCCCTCGAGCTGCTCGCGGGACAAGAGGTTGCGCTCGGCGGACTTGCCCGACGGGTCGCCGATCATGCCGGTGGCCCCTCCCGCGAGGGCGATCGGGTGGTGCCCGAGGAGCTGGAACCGGCGAAGCGTGAGCTGGCCCATGAGGCTGCCCACGTGCAGGGAGTCGCCTGTCGGGTCGAACCCGCAGTAGAGCGTGAGCGGGCCGGAGGCCGCGCGCCGGGTCAGCGCGTCGAGGTCGGTGCAGTCCGCCACGAGGCCGCGCCAGTTCAGCTCGTCGATGATGGTCATGGGACCACACAGACAAGCCCCCATGGGGCTCCCGCGGCAAGGGATTTTGGCGATGTCAAGGCCGGCGGGCGGAAAAAACGATTTGCGAACGGGGTGACCCTGTCCCACGCTGCCCACCCCTCGAAGGGCCGCCCCCGCGGGGAGCGGCGCCAGACCAAGTCCACACACGTAACAGCCTCCCACCATGCCAATAGCCATCGGAACCAAGGCCCCTGACTTCACGCTCAAGACTGCGACCGCGGACGGCCTGAAGGACGTCAGGCTGAGCGACAACTTCGGGAAGAAGAAGACGGTCATCCTTTTCTTCCCGCTCGCGTTCACCGGCGTCTGCACGCAGGAGATGTGCGACGTGAGCGCCGGCCTCGGAGAGTACTCGGGGCTCAACGCCGAGGTCTACGGGATCAGCGTCGACAGCCCCTTCGCGCAGGCCGCGTGGGCGAAGCAGAGCAAGATCACGGTGACGCTCCTGAGCGACCTGAACAAGAAGGTCGCCGCCGCCTACGGGGTCGTCTTCCCCGGGCTTGCGGGGATCGGCGACACCGCGGCCCGGGCGGCGTTCGTCATCGGCACCGACGGGATCGTCACGTACGCCGAGCAGACCCCGACGCCCAAGGACCTTCCCAATTTCGCGGCGGTGAGGGCCGCGGTCGCGAAATGACGCCTCGGCCTCCTCGATGAGCCAGCCGAGGGATCCATTCGCGACGCTCCAGGCCTTCGAGGCGAACGGGGCCCGGCACAGGTTCCACTCGCTTCCCGCGCTCTCGAGGGACTTCCGAGGGATCCCAAGGCTCCCGGTCTCGATACGGCTGGTCCTGGAGTCGCTCCTTCGAAACTGCGACGGCGAGCGGGTGACGGAGCACGCGGTCCGCTCCCTGGCATCGTGGGGGGCCAGGGCTCCCCGCACCGAGGAGGTCCCCTTCGTCGTGGCGCGGATCGTGCTCCAGGACTTCACGGGGGTCCCGCTCCTTGTCGACCTCGCCGCGATGCGCTCCGCTGTCGCGAGGCTGGGGAAGAGCCCCAAGATCATCGAGCCCCTCGTCCCCGTGGACCTCGTCGTCGACCATTCCGTCCAGGTGGACTTCTCGGGGAGCGCCGAGGCGCTGGCCCAGAACCTCGAGATCGAGTTCGTGCGCAACCGCGAGCGCTACCAGTTCCTCAAGTGGGGCATGCAGGCCTTCGAGACCTTCAGGGTGGTCCCGCCCGGGATCGGCATCGTCCACCAGGTCAACCTGGAGTACCTGGCGAAGGGCGTCCTGCGCGGCCCCGACGGGGTCTGGTACCCGGACACGCTCGTGGGCACCGACTCGCACACGACGATGATAAACGGCCTGGGCGTCGTCGGGTGGGGCGTCGGCGGCATCGAGGCCGAGGCGGGGATGCTGGGCCAGCCGGTATACTTCCTCACCCCGGACGTCGTCGGGGTCCACATGACGGGGGCCCTGCGCGAGGGCGCCACGGCCACCGACCTCGCTCTCACGGTGACGCAGCTGCTGCGGAAGGCCAAGGTCGTTGGCAAGTTCGTCGAGTTCTACGGGCCGGGCGCGGCCGCGCTGCCCGTGGTCGACCGCGCGACGATCGCCAACATGTCCCCCGAGTACGGGGCCACCATGGGCTTCTTCCCCATCGACTCGGAATGCACGGGCTACCTGCTGGCCACGGGCCGCTCCGCGGAGCACGTCGCCGCCTACGAGGCCTACTACAGGGCCCAGGGCCTCTGGGGAATGCCGCAGAGGGGCCAGATCGACTACTCGCAGGACATCGAGCTGGACCTCTCCACGGTCGCCCCCAGCGTCGCGGGCCCGAAGCGCCCGCAGGACAGGATCGATCTTCCCGGGCTCAGGGAGGAGTTCCTGGGGGCGTTCTCGCGGCCGCTTGCCGAGAACGGATTCGGCAAGAGGCCCGAGGAGCTGAAGGCGTCGTCGTCGGTCTCGCTCAACGGACGGGCCAAGGCTACCCTGGGCCACGGCAGCGTCCTCATCGCCGCCATCACGAGCTGCACGAACACCTCGAACCCGTCGGTCATGCTCGCGGCGGGGCTCCTTGCGAAGAAGGCCGTCGAGCGCGGGCTCACGGTGGGGCCCGCGGTCAAGACGTCGCTCGCGCCGGGCTCGCGCGTCGTGACGGACTACCTGGACCGGACGCGGCTCCAGCCCTTCCTCGACAAGCTCGGTTTCCAGACGGTGGGCTACGGCTGCACGACGTGCATCGGCAACTCGGGGCCGCTCGCGGCGACGATCGAGGACGCGATAGCGAAGAACGACCTCGTCGCGGCGTCCGTCCTGTCCGGCAACCGCAACTTCGAGGCGAGGGTCCACCAGAGCATCAAGGCGAACTTCCTCATGTCGCCCCCGCTCGTTGTCGCGTTCGCCCTCGCGGGCCGCGTGGACATAGACCTGACCCGGGAGCCCCTGGGCAGGGGGAGCGACGGCAGGGACGTCTTCCTCAGGGACGTCTGGCCCACGCTCGCCGAGGTAAGGGACCTGCTCAAGTCGGCCCTCAAGCCCGAGGTCTACGTTCGCCTCTACGCCGATTTCGCGTCCCAGAACCCGAAATGGAACGAGATCCCGTCGTCGAAGGGCGACACCTACGCGTTCGACCCGAAGTCCACGTACATCCAGGAGCCCCCGTTCTTCGACGACTTCTCGGCCACGCCCGCCGCGCCGGCCGAGCTGAAGGGGGCCAGGGCGCTCGGCATCTTCGGCGATTCCGTCACGACCGACCACATCTCGCCGGCGGGCTCCATCAAGAAGGCGTCGCCGGCGGGCCGGTTCCTCGCGGGGTGCGGCGTGGCGTTCGAGGACTTCAACAGCTACGGCTCGCGGCGCGGCAACGACCGCGTCATGACCCGCGGCACCTTCGCCAACGTGAGGATAAAGAACCTCATGCTCGCGGGCGCTGAGGGCGGCGACACGCTCCTGGAGCCGGAGGGGACCCGGCTGCCGATCTACGACGCGGCGGTCGAGTACCGCAGGCGCGGGACCCCGCTCGTCGTCCTCGCGGGCCAGGACTACGGCGCGGGCTCGTCGCGGGACTGGGCCGCCAAGGGGACGAGGCTCCTGGGCGTCAGGGCCGTCGTCGCGCAGAGCTACGAGAGGATCCACAGGAGCAACCTGGTGGGCATGGGGGTGCTCCCGCTGCAGTTCAAGGAGGGGGTTTCGGTCAAGTCCCTGGGGCTCGACGGGTCCGAGACCTACGACGTCCTCGGCCTCGGCGCCGGGCTCAAGCCCCAGCAGGACCTGACGCTGCGCGTCGCGCGGGCCCGCGGCGAGACGCTCGACGTGCCGGTCCGCTGCCGGATAGACACCCCCATCGAGGTCGCCTACTACCAGCACGGGGGAATCCTGCCCTACGTCCTGCGCCAAATCCTGGCAAAGTCGTGATCTCCGAGACGGCAAAGCCCGTGTACCTGGTCGACGCCTACTCCGATCCGGTGGTGATCCGGATCGAGGGAAGGGCGAGCTTCCTGAACAGCGCCTGCCTGCGCGATTTCGTGGGGCAGATGCTCAAGTCGGGCAAGAGCAGGTTCGTCATCGACTTCCTGCGGTGCACCAGCATGGACAGCACGTTCCTCGGCGTGCTCGCCGGGCTTGCGTTCGAGCTGCGCAAGTCCAACCCGAAGGGCAGCCTCGTCCTCACGCGCATGGGCCAGCGCAACCTGGAGCTCGTCCGCAACCTGGGGCTCCACAAGCTCCTGACCGTCGACGCGGAGGTGGGCGGGGCCAACCTGGAGAGCTGCAACACGCCGCTGTCGAGCGGCGAGCGGGGCGAGCTTGAGAACGCGCGGCTCGTGCTCGAGGCGCACGAGAACCTCGTGTCGGCCGACGAGTCCAACCGCGGGAAGTTCCAGGACGTCCTCGTCTTCATGAAGAACCGCGTTGAGCAGGGTTAGGCGGTCCGGTTCAATACCCTGCGGAGCCTCCGTTCGCCCGCGGGCCACCCATGAACTATTTTGTCCTCACCTCACTCCTCGTCGCCGTGGCGGCGCTGTGCCTCGCCCTGTACCGGAAGGCGAAGGAGTCCGACAGGAGGGACGAGCTTGCCAGGCAGGCCACGCACGACCGCCAGCGCGCCCTCGAGTTCATGCACCTCATGGCGGAGGCGCAGGGGGAGGGCCTGTCCCGCCAGGAGCTCCACCAGCGGATCGTCCACGCGTCGATCCTGTGCACGGGCGCGCTTAGCGCGTGCATCTTCGAGCGCACGCCCGCCGACACGATGCGCGGCGTGGCGATGGAGGGGCTCTTCCCGCCCCACAGGCCGCTCCCCGAGCACCTGAAGGGCAAGCTCACCACCCGCGCCAAGTTCATCGAGCAGGTGCTCAGGACCGAGGAGTTCCCTGTGGGCGATGGGATCGCCGGCCGGGTCGCCGAGACGGGCCGCGGCGAGCTGATCGCGGACGCGGCCCGCGACCCCCGGATCGTGAAGCACGACGACCCGAACCTCGCCGTGCGCTCGGTGATCGCGGTCCCCATGAGGTTCCGCGAGCGCTTTTACGGCGTGCTGGCCGTCGCGAACCCCGTCGACAACCGCCTGTTCACCCCGACGGAGTGCGCGCTCCTGGAGTCGCTGGGGGAGCAGGCCGCGGTCGCGCTCCACAACCTGGAGTCGATGAGCCTGCAGATCGAGCGCAGGCAGCTCGATCTCGACCTGTCGATCGCGAGCGGGATCCAGCAGATGCTGCTTCCCGCAAGGTCGGCGTCCTTCGCCGGGCTCGACATCGACGCCCGGTACGCGCCGGCCCAGAGGGTGGGTGGGGACCTCTTCGACGTCATGGCGCTGACGCCGCGGCGCATCGGGGTCGCCGTGGCCGACGTCTCGGGCAAGGGGATCGCCGCCTCGCTCTACATGGCGGTGTGCCGGACCAACCTGCGCCAGATCGCCCGCAGGCACGTCTCGCCGTCCCAGGTCCTCGTGGACCTGAACCGCGCGATGGAGGCCGACATTCACGGCGACCTCTACGTCACCATGCTCTACGCCGTCATCGACGTGGAGACGAACCGCGTCACGTTCGCCCGCGGGGGCCATGAGCTGCCGCTCTTCGCGCGCGCGGAGCCCGCGACCGGGGCCTACCTCACCCGCCTCGTGCGCTCGGAGGGAATGCCCCTGGGGCTCTTCCCCGAGGACCTCTTCGCTTCGGCGATCGAGGACAAGGCCGAGCCGTTCGAGGTGGGCGACACGCTCGTCCTGTACACCGACGGGGTGACCGAGGCGCCCAACCTCGAGGACAAGGAGTTCTCGGGCGCGCGCCTGGCCGACGTGGTCCGGGCCCTGCACGCGCGGCCGGCGCGGGAGATCAACGACGGGATCCTGGAGAGCGTCCGCAGGTTCTCGGGCGGGGCGGCGCAGCGCGACGACCTCACGCTCGTGACGGTGAAAAGGGTCTAGGATCCGATGGCCGGAGCATCCCAGCCGGGGCGCAGGCGGATCCTGGTCGCCGGCGGCGGCGCGGCCGGCTTCTTCGCGGCGATCGCCTGCGCGGAGGCGGATCCCCTGGCGGAGGTGACCCTCCACGAGTCGACCGCCCGCCCGCTCTCGAAGGTGCGCATCTCCGGCGGCGGCCGCTGCAACGTCACCCGCGCCTGCCCCGACCCGGGCGAGTTCGCGAGGGGCTACCCCCGCGGCTCGAGGGAGCTGATCGGCCCCCTGCACCGGTTCGGGCCCGCCGAGACGGTGGCGTGGTTCGCGCAGCGGGGCGTCGAGCTGAAGACGGAGGAGGACGGCAGGATGTTCCCGGTGACGGACGATTCGGCGACGGTCACCGACTGCCTGGTGCGGTCGGCAAGGGCCGCGGGCGCGCGCCTCCTGACCGGCAGCGGGGTCCGCGCGGTGGCAAGGCTGCCCGCCGGCGCCGACGCCCGCTTCCTGGTGGAGCTGGCGGCGGGCGCCGCAGTGGGGGCGGACCGCGTCCTCATCGCGACGGGGGGAACCTCGGGGTCCGCCGGGCTCTCGATCGCCTCCAGCCTCGGACATTCCGTCGCTCCCCCGGTCCCGTCGCTGTTCACGTTTCACGTGGACGATGCGCGGCTGAAGGGCCTGGCGGGCGTCTCGGCGCCCTCGGCCGGCGTCTCGGTCCGAGGCTCGGGCCTGCGCGAATCGGGCCCCCTCCTCGTGACCCATTCGGGGCTGAGCGGCCCGGCGGTCCTCAGGCTCTCGGCCTGGGGCGCCAGGGAGCTCCACGCCGCCGGGTACCGCTTCGCCCTGTGCGTCAACTGGGCGGAGCCGCGCACGCGGGAGCAGGCGAGATCCGAGCTCGAGTCGTGCCGGGGCGCCCATCCGCGCAGGAGGGTGTCCTCCGGGAATCCCTTCGGGCTGCCCGCGCGCCTCTGGGAGCGGCTCGCCGCCGCGGCCGGCATCGCGCCCGGGACGACGTGGGCGACGGTCACGGCCGAGGCCATGCGGGCGCTCGCCGGCCAGGCCGCGGCATGCGAATTCGCGGTGGAGGGCAAGAGCATGAACAAGGAGGAGTTCGTGACCTGCGGCGGCGTGCGCCTGGACGAGGTGGACATGGCGACGATGGAGAGCCGCATCTGCCCCGGGCTGTATCTGGCCGGCGAGGTGCTCGACATCGACGGAATCACGGGCGGATACAACCTCCAGGCCGCCTGGACCACGGGCTGGCAGGCGGGCCGGGCCATGGCCCGGCCCTGACGGGCCCGAGACCTTGGAACATGCTCGCAAAACCGCCGGGCCGCCGTATCGTGGCGGCGGTTCCGTCGAAAACGGAGGGCCCGCTTTCCAGGGCGGCCTTCCCGCAGGTTGCCCGGCTTCACACGAACCCTCCCCCTTGCCCCGAAATCCCAAAACCCCGTGGGGCGGCAGCGAATACAAATGACCAACGTCCATGAGTAACCAAACAAGTCAGCCGACCGGCCAGCTCCCGTTCTACATCACCAGCGCGACGCCCAACCCGCTCGGGAACCGCGCCCCCTGGTACAAGAACACCGCGCCGACCTACGCGGGTATCTTCCTGTGGTTCGTGTTCTGGCAGGACGCGAGCACCACCCAGGCGGGATCCCTGGGCGGCACCCTGGCGCAGGGCGTCGGCGTCGGCCTGCTGGGCCTCGTCGTCTCGGCGCTGGTCTGCCACTACCTTTTCTACCTTGTGCCCGGCCTCTTCGGCATGAGGACGGGCCTGCCGCTCTACATCGTCGGCACGTCGACCTTCGGCGCGAGGGGCGGATTCCTGATGCCCGGCTTCCTGATGGGCGTGCTGCAGTTCGGCTGGCTGGGCGTAAACGTCTTCTTCTCGTCCCTGGCGCTGGCGGCGGTGATCCCCGTGGACCCGCGGATCATCATGGTGGTCTGGGGGCTGCTGGCGGCGTTTGTCGGGCTCAAGGGCATCCAGTACGTCGCCAAGGTCGCCACGTACCTCCCGCTGATCCCGCTCGTAGTGCTGGTCTGGCTGTTCCTGAGGACGGCGGGCAGCGTGGGCGGCTTCGACCCGGCCAAGCTTGTCGCCATGCACCGCGCCGTGGCGCCCGACGCGCCGTCCGCGCTGGGCTACGCCGGGGTGATCGCCGCGATCCTGACCTATGTCGTCGGCTTCTTCGCGACCGCCGGGGCCGCGGGGACGGACTTCGGGCTGAACAGCCGCGACAAGCGCGACGTCGGCATGGGCGGCCTCGTGGGCATCGCCCTTGCCATCATCGTGACGGCGGGCCTTTCCATGCTCATCGTCGCGGGCGTCTACGGCTCGCCCGAGATGAGCGCCAGGGCCGTGTCCCAGGGCGCTGACGGCAAGAACTTCATACTCGGCTCCTTCAACCTGATCCCGGTGGTCCTCGGCGCTGGCACCGCCAAGTGGGTCATGTTCCTCCTCGCCGTGGCGGCCTTCCCCCCGGGCTGCTTTTCCGCATTCATCGCCGCCAACAGCTTCAAGACCACGCTCCCCAAGGTGAACCCGTTCATCTCCGTCGGGATCGGCGCCGCCGTGAGCATCATCCTCGGCGTCACGGGCTACGCCGGCAAGGTGATCCCGGTCTTCGTGGTCATCGGGGCCTCGTTCGGCCCGATCTGCGGCGCGATGATGGCGGACTACATCCTGTCGAAGGGCCGGTGGACCGGGCCGCGCGCCGGCTTCAACCCGGCGGGCTGGATCTCCTGGGCTCTGGGCTTCGTGGTGGGCATCCTGCCGAACCTCGGCGTGAACCTCCCCGCCGCCCCGGTTCTCGCGTTCGCTGTCGGGCTGGTGGTCTATTTCCTGTGCGCAAAGGCCGGGCTGCAGTCGCCGGTCGTCGCGCTGCCGGGCCCGGCCCCGCGTCCGGCCGGCGCGGAAACCCCGTAACGGCCAGCGACGCCGGGAGGGCCCACGCCGCCCGGATCCCCGGATCGGGCGGCGCCTGCCCCGCCGAGCGGACCGCAGCTCGGCGCCTCAGGGTTTGAGGCCCAGCGTCTCGAGATACGTGATGCTCTGCGGAATGTTCGCGAGCGGGTCGCTCGTCTCGTCCTCGATGAACGAGTACTCCACCCCGGCCTTCTTTCCGGCAGCCAGGAGCGTGGGCCAGTCGACGGAGCCCTGGCCGACGGCGACATTGTCGGAGGCGGGGGCCGAGCCCTCGTAGAGGCCGGTCGGGGCGCCCTTCCTCATATCCTTGACGTGGAACGCCTTGAAACGTCCGGGATATTGCGCGAGCAGCTTGACCGGGTCCACCCCGGCGTTGGCGACCCAGAAGACGTCCATCTCGAAGAACACCAGGTCGGGATCCGTCTCCTTCACGAGGACGTCGAAGGCCGTGGTGCCGTCCGCCAGCGGGCGGAACTCGTAGCCGTGGGTGTGGTAGCCGAACCGCATGCCCTGGGCCTTGAGCGCCGCCCCAAAGGCGTTGAAGTTCCTCGCGGCGACCCGGGCCTGCGCGACGTCGAACTGCGTCTTGTGGGGGATCCACGCGACGACGACGAACGAGGAGCCGAGCGTCTTCGCCTCGGCTATCGCGCCCGGCATGTCCGAGAGCAGGGTGTCGTAGCCGATGTGCGAGCCGACGATCCTAATGCCGTTGGCGTCGGCGAGCGCGCGCATCTCCTTGGCCGTGTGCGCGTAGGTCCCGGCCGACTCTACCATGGTGAAGCCGAGCGCCCTGACCTGCGCCATGCCCGAGGGCAGGCTTGCGGTCAGCTGGGCCCGGACGCTCCAGAGCTGGAGGCCCAGGGGATTGGGGTCGGCGGCGAGCGCGGCGGCGGACACCAGGGTCAATGCGGCGGCGAGTCTTAGTTTCATCATCGGTGGGGGTTGGTGCTGATTCCGCGGGCGCGACGGCGCCTCCAATTCGGCGGATCCCACCCAATCTGGGGCGACCCCAAGAATGTTCAAGGAAAGAAGCCCGCGCAAGGCGTCTTGCCACGCCGGCCCGCCGGGGCAAGGGTGGTTGCCCCATGCCAGCCACAGACGCACCGCCGCTAGACCGCCAGACGGTTCCGGACAGCTCCGGGCATTTCGGCCCGTACGGCGGCATCTTCGTCCCGGAGACCCTGATGGCGGCCCTGGAGGAGCTCGAATCCGTCTATTCCGCGGCCAGGCTCGACCCCGGTTTCCAGGCCGAGCTCCGCCAGAACCTTTCCGAATTCGCGGGGCGGCCGACGCCCCTCTACCTCGCCGAGCGCCTGACGCGCCACTGCGGCGGCGCCCGGATCTACTTCAAGCGGGAGGACCTGCTCCACACGGGCGCGCACAAGATCAACAACGCGATCGGCCAGGCGCTCCTCGCGCGGCGGATGGGCAAGGCGAGGATCATCGCGGAGACCGGGGCGGGCCAGCACGGCGTGGCCACGGCCGCCGTGTGCGCCAAGTTCGGCCTCCAGTGCGTCGTCTACATGGGCGCGGTCGACATGGCGCGCCAGGCGCTAAACGTGTTCCGGATGCGCCTCATGGGGGCCGAGGTGCGCGCCGTCGACGCCGGCCAGAGGACGCTCAAGGAGGCGATCAACGAGGCCATGCGCGACTGGGTGACGAACGTCCGGACGACCCATTACATCCTCGGCACCGTCTACGGCGCGCGGCCCTACCCGGAGATGGTCCGGGACTTCCACCGCGTCATCGGGGCCGAGGCGAGGGAGCAGATCCTCGCCCGCGAGGGAAGGCTCCCCGACGAGCTCGTCGCGTGCGTCGGGGGAGGCAGCAACGCGATCGGGCTCTTCTTCGAGTTCCTCGGGGACCGCTCCGTGCGGATGACGGGGGTCGAGGCCGGCGGAAGGGGCATGAGCAGGGGCGAGCACGCGGCCCGCTTCGCGGGCGGCAAGCTCGGCGTCCTGCAGGGATGCAAGACGTTCATCCTCCAGGATCCCGACGGGCAGATCGAGCTCACCCATTCCGTGTCCGCCGGCCTCGACTACGCGGCCGTGGGGCCCGAGCACGCCTTCTATCGCGACAGGGGCAGGATCGAGTACACCTACGCGACGGACGACGAGGTGCTCGAGGCCTTCCAGCTCTGCTCGCGCATGGAGGGGATCATCCCCGCGCTCGAGAGCGCCCACGCGCTCGTGCACGCGTTCAAGCGCGCCAGGGCCCTCCCCGCGGACAAGATCGTCGTCGTCAACATGAGCGGCCGGGGGGACAAGGACGTCCAGGAGGTGGCCAGGCTGCTCGGGAAGGACCGATGAGGAGCATGACCGGATACGGCCGCGCCACGGCGTCCTTCGCCGGCGGGACGCTCACGGTCCAGGTGAGCAGCGTGAACCGGCGCAGCCTCGACCTCTCGGTCAAGATCCCCGGCGACTGGGAGAGCCTCGAGGCCGAGGTGGGGGTGAGGGTCCGGCGCGTGGCGGCCCGCGGGAAGATCCACGTCGACATCGAGTTCACGCCCCCGAAGGGGCGCGAGGAGATCACCTGGGGCGAGCCCGCGGTGGCCGGCGCGCTCGAGAGGCTCGCGGCCCTCGCCAAGGCGCGGCGGATCCCCTTCAAGCCCACGGCCGAGCTGCTCTGGCAGATCGCCTGCTCCCAGAGGGTCTCCGCCGAGACGCCCCCGGCGGACCGCGCGCGCCCCGAGCTGCTCGCGGTCCTCGACAAGGCGCTTCGCGAGTTCGCGGCGATGCGGGCGAAGGAGGGGGAGTCCCTTCTCGTCGACTTCATAGA
Organism: uncultured Opitutaceae bacterium; assembly: GCA_964496645.1. Classification (GTDB taxonomy): domain Bacteria; phylum Verrucomicrobiota; class Verrucomicrobiia; order Opitutales; family Opitutaceae; genus Palsa-1447. Next base: position 15,941 of record CAZCAJ010000033.1, on the reverse strand, counting down.
GAGGATCGGCGTCTGCCGGAGGCACGTCGACGCCGTCGCGAAGAAGGCCCCCGGCGTCGCGCCGGCGTACCGCGCGCAGCTCCTCAAGCGCCTGCGCGAGGCCGGCCTGGAGCTCGACGTCGGCGACGAGCGGGTGCTGCGCGAGGTGGCGCTCTTCGCCGACCGCTGCGACGTGACCGAGGAGACCACGCGCCTGCGCAGCCACATAGACCAGCTGGCGGCGCTCCTGCGGTCCGACGAGGAGGTCGGCCGCAAGGCCGACTTCATCCTCCAGGAGATGGGCCGCGAGGCCAACACGATCGGCAGCAAGGCCAACGACCTGGCGATAGCCAGGAGCGTGATCGAGCTGAAGAACGAGCTCGAGCGCGTCCGCGAGCAGATGGCGAACGTCGAGTGACGCCGGGCCCCTAGGAGGCGACGAGCCTGGGCGTCCTGAGGGAGGAGTAGATGTAAAGGACGACGCCGATGCAGATCGCCGTGTCGGCGAGGTTGAACGTCGGGTACGCGTACGAGCCGAAGTGGAAGTCCAGGAAGTCGGTCACGTGGCCGCGCGCCAGCCGGTCCGCCAGGTTGCCCGCTATGCCGCCGCACAGGAGCCCGAAGCAGACCTGCGCGTAGGTGACCCGGAGCCCGAGCGCGCGCCTGCCGAGGAAGATTGCGACCAGGGTGGCCGCGGCCAGGGCGGCCAGCAGGAGGCTCCTGCCCGAGAGCATGCTCCACGCCGCCCCCGTGTTTCCGACGTGGACGATGTAGAAGAACCCCCGGATGACCACGATCTCCCCCGAGCCCTCGCCGTACGTGTTGAAAGGCAGGCGCGCCCTGATCCAGGCCTTCGACGCCTGGTCCACGGCCAGGACCGAGGCGGAGATCGCTATGAGCCACCTATACTTGAGCAGGCGCCAGGCCAGCGACACCCCGGGGTCCAGGGACTCGCTCATTCGTCGCCGCCGTCGTCATCGATGACCTTGCTGCCCTCCTCGCCGGCATCGCCGAGGAGGCCCGCCTGGGTGCGGGAATGGTGCTGGTTGCGCTCGATCTGCTTCTGGGCCTCCGCGGAATGGCGCGTGAAGGGGACGGCGAGGAGCCGGTCCTTCGATATCGGCTTCGCGGTGATCTCGCAGATGCCGTACGTGCCGTCGCGGATCCGCTTGATCGCCGCGTCGATCTCCGAGAGGGCCTCCTGCTCGCTCGAGACGAGGCTCAGCGCGAAGTCGCGGTCGAACGTGTCGGTGCCCGCGTCCGCCATGTGCTGGCCGTAGGCCGAGAGGTCCCCGGCGTCGTCCTTGACGGAGCGCTTCAGGGTCTCCTCCGAGTGGCGCTCGATCCCCTCCGTCAGGTGGTTGCGCAGGTCGATCAGCAGCTTGTGGAAGCGCTTGAACTTCTCGGGCACGTCGCGCGCCTCGATCGCCTCGGCGGCCTTCGTCCTCTTGGGGTTGAAGCCGAGTATGTCGGCGAGCGACGCGGCCTTGATGTGGTTAGGCTTGGCCGGCTTCTCGAGGGGGGCGACGGCGTGGGCCGCCGCGGGCTTCGAGGAGGCCTTCGCGGACTTCAGGGCCGCCTCGCTCTTGGCGGAGACGGACTTGGCGATGGCGCGCACCTCGTCGAGGCTCAGCGCGATGGGCTTGGTGGCGGCCTTCCGGGCAAGGATGCTGTCGCGCAGTGCGGACTTCTTGGATGGTTTTTCCATGGTCGGGCGTTTTCCGGTGGCGGGGGCCGCGGGAGGCTGGGCCTTGGGGGCGGGCGCCTTCTGCAGGCCGATGCCGGGCAGTTTCTTCTTGGACGGGCTGTGTTTTTTTGTCTTTGCCATGGGGAGCCTTGGGATAGCCAAAGTTGTCGGGGAGTCAGGATGCCAGGGCCTCTGCGCACCGGGGGCACACGTCCGCGAGCGCCGTGTGAACGTGGGACGGCACCCAGCGCCAGCACCGCGGGCAGCGGATGAGCCCCAGCTCGGCGCACGGGCGCACGTCGACGCCGAACCGGGCGTCCGCCGGCGCCAGGGCGTCGATGCGCGCGTCGGACACGATGAAGACCTCCGCAAGCGAGTCGCGGTGCTTCTCGAGGACCTGGCGCAGCGGGTCCGCCGCCGGCACCCCGAGGGTCACCGCGGCGTCGAGCGACTTGCCGATGCGCCCCGCGGCGCGGAGGGGCTCGATCGCCTCGTTCACCCTGGCCCGGACCCTGAGGAGCGAGGCCATCTCCGAGTCGACCTGCGGGGCCGACCATGCCGGGGGCATCCCCGGCCAGTCCTCCAGGTGGACCGAGCCGGGCCCGAACTCCGTGCCCGAGCCCGCAAACGACCACGCCTCGTCCGTGGTGAACGGGATCACCGGGGCCAGGACCCTCGCCAACGTCCGGAAAATGCCGTGGATCGCGGTCTGCGACGAGCGGCGCAGAGGGTGCGCGGTCCCGAGCGTGTAGAGCCTGTCCTTGAGTATGTCGTGGTAGGTCGCCGAGAGCGTGACCGCGCAGAACTGGTTGCAGAGCTGGTAGACGCGGTGGAACTCGTAGGCGTCGTACGCCGCGGCGCAGGCGCCGGCGAGCTCCGCCGTCTGGTGGAGGGCCCAGCGGTCGAGCGCGTCCATGCGCCCGGGGGGCACCGAGTCGCGGGCCGCGTCGAAGTCGAACAGGTTAGCCAGCTGGAAGCGGAACGTGTTGCGCAGGAGCCTGTAGGTCTCGCCCACGTGGGAGAGGATCTCCCTGGAGATCGGGATGTCGTCCCTGAAGTCCTGCGAGGCGATCCAGAGGCGGATGACGTCGGCCCCGTACTCGGCGACATAGGCGTCGCTCGTCTGGGGCTTCTGGTAGGCGGAGCTCTTTGAGATCTTCCTCTGCTCCTCGTCCACGATGAAGCCGTGCGTGAGGACGCCCGTGTAGGGCGCCGCCCCGTAGGCGACGACCGAGGTCCAGAGCGATGACTGGAACCAACCGCGGTGCTGGTCGCTTCCCTCGAGGTAGAGGTCGGCCGGCCAGCGCGTGCCGCCCTGCCCGCGCCTCAGCACGGCGGCGTGGGTCGAGCCGGAGTCGAGCCAGACGTCAAGCGTGTCCCGGCCGCATGAGAGCGCGGCGGCCCCGGGCCAGCCCTCGGGCAGCCCGACGCCCTCGAGGATCTCGGCGGGCGTTGCGCCGAACCAGAGGCCCGTGCCCCGCTTCTCGACCTTGTCGGCCACGGCGCGGACCACGCCCGCGTCGAGGTAGGGGCGCTTGTCGGCGTCGTAGAAGGCCGGGATGGGGACTCCCCAGGAGCGCTGGCGGCTGATGCACCAGTCCGGGCGCGACTCGACCGCTCCCCTGATGCGGGCCTCTCCCCAGGAGGGGACCCATCCCGAGGACGCGGCGATCTTGGATATCTCCGCCAGGGCGGCAGCCCTCGTGCCCGCCTTGTCGAGGGAGACGAACCACTGGTCCACCGCCCGGAAGATGATGGGCGTCTTTGAGCGCCAGCAGTGGGGGTAGCTGTGCGTGTACTTGTGCTTCGCAAGGAGGGTCCCGGTCGAGTCGAGCTTCCTCAGGACGGCGATGTTCGCGGGCGATGTCCTCCTCTTCTCGAGGTCCTCGACGCTCTCGAGCGTCGAGGCGCCGACCAGGTCCGCGGGGACTCGGCCGTCGTCGAGGAACGTCCCGTCGTCGCCAACGGGGCAGTAGATCTCGAGGCCGTACTTGAGACCGGTCTGGTAGTCCTCCGCCCCGTGCCCGGGCGCCGTGTGGACGCATCCGGTGCCGCTCTCGGTCGTCACGTAGTCCGCCAGGACGACCGGCGAGGCGCGGTCGATGAAGGGATGGCGCGCGCCGAGATGCTCGAGGGCCCTTCCCGGGACGGTCTTGAGCACCCGCGGCGCGGGCTCCATGCCCGCCGCCTTGGCGACGTCGCCAAGCAGGGCGAGGGCCACGATGATCCGCTCCGGGCCGGCGTCGGCCACGGCGTACTCGACGTCCGGGCCGAGGGCGATGGCGAGGTTTCCCGGAAGCGTCCAGGGCGTCGTCGTCCATATGACGACGCTGAGGGGCTTGTCCGAGGGAAGTCCGAAGCGCCCGGCCTCCTCGGCCGGCACCCTGAACCTGACCCACACCGAGGGGGACGAGTGCTCCTTGTACTCTACCTCCGCCTCCGCGAGCGCCGTCTCGAAGGGTATGGACCAGTAGACGGGCTTCTTACTGCGGTAGACCAGGCCCTTTTCGACAAAGGCGGCGAACACGCGCAGGATGTCGGCCTCGAACGCCGGGTCCTTGGTCCTGTATTCGCTGGCCCAGTCGGCCACGACCCCGAGGCGCTTGAACTGCTCCCTCTGCCTTGAGATCCACGTCTCGGAGAACGCGTCGCACAGCTGCCGGAGCTCGGACGTCGACGCCTGCCTCTTCGCGTCGCGCAGCTCGCGGGCGACCTTCTGCTCGATCGGGAGCCCGTGGCAGTCCCAGCCCGGCACGTACGGCGTGCGGAAGCCCCGAAGCGCCTTGTAGCGGATGGTGACGTCCTTGAGCGTCTTGTTGAGGGCGGTGCCGATGTGGACGTCACCGTTCGTGAAGGGGGGGCCGTCGTGCAGGACGAAGACCGGCGCGCCCTCGCGCCGGCGCTGCATCGCGTCGTAGAGGCCCGTCCTCTCCCAGTGCGCGACCCGCGGCGGCTCGCGCTGCGCGAGCTCCGCACGCATGGGGAAGGCCGTCCTCGGCAGCTGCAGGGTGTCTTTGAGGTCTAGCGCCAATCTGAAAAAAGGGTCCGAGAGGGTAGATTTCCCCACGGTCGAGTCAAGACACTCGCACGGGCCCCGAGGCGCCGGGGCCCATGGGGGGATCAGGCCGGCGCCCGGCGCGCCGGCGGCGTCACTTCCAGGTCGTGACCGCCTCGACCATGGCCTCGACGCACCCGATCTTGGCCTGCGGGAGGATCCCGTGGCCCAGGTTGAATATGTGGCCGGCGCTCCCGCGCATGGATTCGAGTAGGCGCAGAGTCTCGCGCCGCGCCACCGCCGGCGACGTGTTGAGGATCGCCGGGTCCAGGTTTCCCTGGACCGCGACGTTCTCCGGGAGGCTCCGGCGCACCGAGGAAAGCTCGCTCGACCAGTCGATGCTCAGGACCCGGGCGCCCGTGAACGCCTGGTCGGCCACGTGGGCCCCGGTGCCCTTTCCAAACACGATGACGGGAAAGTCCTCCGGCATCGCCGCGACGATCTCCCGGATCCAACGCAGCGATGCCGCCTCGTAGTCGGGGCCCGCCACCGCGCCGCCCCACGAGTCGAAGATCTGGATGGCGTCGACCCCCGCGCGGATCTGCATCTGGAAGTAGGCTATGAGGGACGCCGTGAGCTTGCCGAGCAGCATGTCGAATGTCGCGCGATCCTCGTAGAAGAGAGCCTTGACCCTCGAGAAATCCTCGGAGCTGCCCCCCTCCACCATGTAGGTCGCGAGGGTCCATGGCGAGCCGCCGAACCCGAGCAGCGCCCTCGCGCCCGCCAGCTCCCTTCGCACGATGCCGAGCGCCTGGGCCACGTAGGAGAGCCGCTCGGGCACCGATCCGGCCGGCGCGAGGGCCTCGACCGCCGCCCGGTCCTCGAGCCTGCGCTCCATCGCTATCCCTCCCTCGTCCCGGAACGTGTAGCCGAGGCCGAGCGCCTCGGGTATGACCAGGATGTCCGAGAACACGATCGCCGCGTCGAGGGCGAACCTGCGGATCGGCTGGAGCGAGGCCTCGGCGGCCAGCTCCGGAGTGCGGACCATCTCCAGGAACCCGTGCTTCGCCCTCAGCTGGCGGTACTCGGGCAGGTAGCGGCCGGCCTGGCGCATCACCCAGACCGGGGGTCGGTCGAGCGGCTTGCACGCGCACGCCGCGAGGAATCTCTCCCGCGAGTTCAACCCGGGCCCCCCAGCCAGTCCCGCGGCTTAAGGAAGGCCTCGCCCAGGCGGGCCTCGGGCGACCCGGGCGCCGGCTCGGCGCCGTAGTCCCACCGCGCGAGCGGGGGAAGGCTCATCAGGATCGACTCGGTGCGGCCGCCGCTCTGCAGGCCGAAAAGCGTCCCCCGGTCCTGGATCAGGTTGAACTCCACGTAGCGGCCCCTGCGGCGCAGCTGGTGCTCGCGCTCGCGCTCGCCGTAGGGCGCGGCCTTCCTGCGGGCCACGATCGGGAGGTAGGCTCCGGCGAAGGCGTCCCCCACGCTCCGGGCGAGGGCGAAGGTCCTCTCGAACCCGAGCTCGTCGAAGTCGTCGAAGAAGAGCCCGCCGATTCCGCGCGCCTCCCCGCGGTGCCTGAGGAAGAAGTAGTCGTCGCAGGCCCTCTTGAAGCGCTCGTAGAGGTGCGCCCCGAACGGGGCGACCGCCGCCCGGGCCGCCTGGTGCCAGTGGACCGCGTCCTCCTCGAAGCCGTAGCACGGCGTCATGTCCCAGCCGCCCCCGAACCACCACGCCCTGGCCGCGCCGTCCTCCCCGGCTTCGAAGAAGCGGACGTTGGCGTGGCTGGTCGGCACGAACGGGTTCCTGGGATGGATGACCAGCGAGACGCCGAGCGCGCTCCAGGCCTTTCCCGCGACGTCGGGCCGTCGGGCGGAGGCCGACGGCGGCAGCGCGGCGCCGACGACGTGCGAGAACGCGACGCCCGCCTTCTCGAAGACGGAGCCCCCCGCCAGGACCCGCGTGCGCCCGCCCCCTCCCTCCGCGCGCTCCCACGCGTCCGTGCGGAACCGAGCCGAGCCGTCCTCGGTCTCGAGGGCGGAGCAGATCGAGTCCTGGAGCCCGACCAGGTAGGCCCTCACGGCCTTGGAATCGGGCTGCATTTCAGCGGCCTCCCGGGGCGGGATAGCGGACGACCGGGCCGGCGTCCGGCGCCGAGGGCGGGGCCGGTGTGGGCGCAGCGAGATCGGCAGCTGGCGCGGCGGCGCCGTCCTGCGCCCGCTCGAAGGGCTTGCCGCCCAGGGGAAGCTCGGCGAAGACCCGCGTCAGCAGGTCCCGGACATTGAGGTCCCGGGTGGTCGGGTCGGGGCTGTCCATCATGACGACGATGACCCTGCGGCCGTCGCGCTGCGCCGTCGCGGCCAGGCAGAAGCCGGCGCCGCTCGTGAAGCCGGTCTTCAGGCCGTCCACCCCGGGGATCTTCCCCAGGAGGTGGTTGTGGTTGGCCATCTGCACGGGCTGGAGCCGGTACCCGAGCCCGAAGGGCCGGTTCTTGACCGAGGCGTACTTGAGCACGTCGGTGTGGAGGAGCAGGTACCGGCACAGGACCGAATAGTCGCGCGGGGTCGTCAGGTCGCCGTCCGCGATCCGCCTGCTCGGGGGCGGGAAGCCGTGCGGCGTGCGGAACGTGCTGTGGAGCATCCCCAGCTCGCGGGCCTTCGCGTTCATCATGGCGACGAACGCGGCCACGGTGCCCCCCGCCTTGTGGGCCAGCGCGTACGCCGCGTCGTTGGCCGAGTGGATGAACATCGCGTAGATGAGCTCCTCGACGGGGAAGACCTCGCCCTGGCGGAGCCACACCACCGTGCTGTCCCTCTGCAGGCCCACCTTCGCGTCGTCGTAGGTGACCGTGACCTTCGTGTCGAGCGAGAGGGCGCCCTTCCTCATCTCGTCGCAGAGGACCGCGTACGTCATGAGCTTGGTCATGCTGGCGGGGGGGCTCACCGCGTCCGCGTTGTCCTCGAAGAGGACGGCGCCGGTGGACGCGTCCGTCGCGATCGCCCCCTTGTAGGCGGGCGCGGAGCGGGCGGCCGCGCCCGCCGGCAGCGACGCGGCCGCCACCGCGGCGGCAAGGAGGAGGCGCTTCAGGAGCATGGCGAAAGGCAAACGCGGCGACGGGCCATGGCAATACAGGGTTTGGGGCCGCCCGCGCTCAGGCCGGGACCGCCTGCTCCAGCGGGAGCTTGCTCAGCCTGAGCTGCGGGTTCTTCTCCACGAAGTAGCGCAGGGTCCAGTCGTTGGGGAAGAGCGCGACCGGCTGCTCGAGCCTGTCGGCGCCGAGGCTCACGCCTGTCGCCAGGACGAGGCCGGCCGGGTTCGCGAGGGCCGGGTGGGGCTCGATCCAGCGGATGAGCGTCCACGGGGCCGCCTCGAGGCGCGACTCCGCGCCGTATTCGCTCTTCAGGCGGTACTGCACGACCTCGAACTGGAGAGCGCCCACGGCCGCGAGCAGGGTCGAGCCCGGGGGGGCCGACCTGGCCGTGAGCGACTGGACGACGCCCTCCTGGAGGAGCTGCTCCAGGCCGGCCCTGAACTTCTTCGAGTCCGACGGGTTCGGGTTGGATATGTAGGAGAAGACCTCCGGGGGGAACCGCGGGATCTCGTCGAAGAGGATCGAGCGGTCCTCCGTGAGGGTGTCGCCGATCCCGAACGCGTCGTGGCCCACGAGCCCGATGACGTCGCCGGGCCAGGCCTCGTCAACCGTCTCGCGCTCCTGGCCGAACAGCTTGTGCGAGGAGGACAGGCGCACGCTCCTGCCGGTCCGGGCGTGCAGGACCGGCATGTCGCGCCTGAACCTGCCCGAGCAGACCCGCAGGAACGCGATCCTGTCGCGGTGCCTGGGATCCATGTTGGCCTGGATCTTGAAGATGAAGCCCGAGAACTTGTCGCCGTCCATCGGGACCTCGCGGGGCGCGCCGCCGGCGACCGTGCGGCGCGGCTGCGGCGGGACGGAGTCCTCGAGGAACCCGTCGAGCAGGAGCTGGATCCCGAAGTTGTTGATCGCGCTCCCGAAGTAGACGGGCGTCTGCCTTCCCGCCCTGACGGCCTCGAGGTCGAACGGGTGGCCGGCCCCGTCGAGCATGGCGAGCTGCTCGCCGACCTCGGCGAGCGTCGAGTCGTCGAGCCGCTCCCGGACCGCCGGGTCCTCGAGCGAGGTCACGCTGACCGGGGTGCGGTATCCGCCGCCCGGCACCCGCTCGAAGAGGTGAACCCGCCTCGACCTCCGGTCGAAGACCCCCTTGAACGTGGACCCGTTGCCCAGGGGCCAGACGACAGGCGACGCCTGGATACCCAGCACGGCCTCGACCTCGTCGACGAGCGCGATCGGGTTGCGGGTGGGCCTGTCGAACTTGTTCATGAACGTGAAGATCGGGACGCCCCTGCGGCGGCAGACCTCGAAGAGCTTGCGGGTCTGGCTCTCGACGCCCTTGGCGGCGTCGATGACCATGAGGACGGCGTCGACGGCCGTCAGCACGCGGTAGGTGTCCTCCGAGAAGTCCTTGTGGCCCGGGGTGTCGAGCAGGTTGACGGCCAGGCCCTTGTAGTCGAACTGGAGGACCGTGGAGCTGATGGAGATCCCGCGCTGCCTCTCAAGCTCCATCCAGTCCGACGTGGTGGCGCGCTGGTTCTTGCGGTCCTTCACGGCCCCGGCCAGGTGGATCGCGTTGCCGTAGAGCAGGAACTTCTCGGTCAAGGTCGTCTTGCCCGCATCGGGATGCGAGATGATCGCGAAGGTGCGCCGGCGCGCGATTTCAGACGAAAGGTCCATGGCAAACGGTCAGTACAAACGCCCGCGCGGCGCGATGGAAGTCTTTTCGGGGGAGCCCGGGCGCCCGCACTTTGGGCTTTTCCGCAGGGCGGCGCGGGCGATGATCGGTGGATGCCGCTCCCTTCGTTCAAGCTCAAGCCCAACGCCAGGGCGCGGGTGCTCACCGGCCATCCCTGGGTGTTCGCAAACGAGGTCGAGAGCCCGCTGCCGCCCGAGTGCGACGGCGAGGTCGTGGAATGCCGCGACCGGGCCGGCCGCCTGCTCGGGACCGGGATCTGCAACGGCCGCTCCCAGATCGTCTGGCGCAGGCTCTCCAGGGACCGCGTTGCGCTCGACGAGGCCTTTGTCGAGGGCGCCCTCGGGCGCGCCGTCGCAAGGAGGGGCCCGGGCGCCTTCCGGCGCCTGGTCTGGTCGGAGTCCGACGACCTGCCCGGGGTGGTCGCGGACCAGTTCGGCGACGCGGTGGTCGTCCAGATCCAGACGCTCGCGATGGAGAGGAGGTCGGCCCTGATAGGGGACCTTATCGACCGGCTGCTCCACCCGGCCGAGGTGATTTATCGGAACGACGCGCAGGTCCGCAGGCTCGAGGGCCTCGCGCTGGAGACGCACACCCGCTCGGGCAGGCCCTGGGAGGCGCGGTGGACGACCGTGGACGGATTGGAGACGTGGCTCGACCTGGCGGGCGGCCAGAAGACCGGTTTCTACCTCGATCAGCGGCTCCAGCACGCCGCCGTCGCGAGATACTGCGGGGGCAAGAGGGTGCTCGACGCCTTCTGCAACCAGGGGTCGTTCGCCCTGCACGCGGGCAGGGCGGGGGCCTCGACGGTCCTCGGCCTCGACAGCTCGCCGGAGGCCGTGGACGCGGCCCGCCGCGGCGCCGGGAGGAACGGCATCAGCGCAGCGTTCGAGGTCGCCAACGTCTTCGACTGGCTCAACAGCCCCGGGAACAGGGTCGGGCCCGCCTGGGACGTGGTGATACTCGACCCGCCCCCGTTCGCGAAGTCGAAGGCGGCGCTCGAGGGCGCCATGAGGGGCTACAAGGAGATAAACCTACGCGCGATGCAGCGGCTGTCGCCCGGGGGCGTCCTCGCGACCTACACGTGCTCGCACCACATGCAGGACGCCGACCTCAGGGCCGTCGTCGCCTCGGCCGCTGCCGACGCGAGGCGCCGCGCCAGCGTCCTTGAGTTCTGCCACCAGCCCCCCGACCACCCGGTCCTCCTGACGATGCCGGAGAGCGAGTATCTGCGCGGGTACATCCTGCGGGTGGACTGAGCCCGCGGCATGGGCTCTTAGCAGGCTTGCAACCGGGCGCGGCCTTCTGAAGCCTCCTGCCATGCCCCGGCCGGTCAGCGCGCTGATCATCGACGACGAACCGCACGTGCGCGTCGTCTTCCGCCTCCTCCTCAAGCAGCTTGGGATCGAGACGGTCTGGGAGGCCGCGGACGGGGCGTCCGCGCTCGAGCTGGCGACCGCGCAGAGCCCCGAGGTCGTCCTGCTCGACATCAATCTCCCGCAGATCGGCGGCCTCGAGGTGCTCGCGAGGCTGAAGAAGGCCCATCCGGCGATGCCCGTCGTCATCGTCTCGTCGCAGAGCACGATGAGGACCGTCATCCAGACCCGCGAGCTTGGCGCCGAGGCGTACGTCCTCAAGCACGCCCCGAAGGCGGAGGTGCTTCAGATGCTGTCGGACGCGTTCGACAACATCGCGGCGCACACGGACAAGGCCGCGGCGGCGCCGGGCGA